>PHAI01000001.1 GCA_002840305.1 Candidatus Falkowbacteria bacterium HGW-Falkowbacteria-1 | reverse complement strand
ATCTCTAGCTCTAGACCTGGCTTGCTGTAAAGCAATTGTAGCAAGAGTTGCCAGTATTCCAATAATAGCTATTACTACTAATAACTCTATGAGGGTAAAGGCTTTTTTTGTTTTGAAAAAAAAATTCATAATTTACTTTTAATCTAATAATTATTTTAAATAAATCATTAAAAAAGTTCTAGTTCTTAAGACAGCGAACTACAGCACAATTAGTTGGCATTCTTAGGTTGGTGGTCAGCTGAAATGCATCAGAATTTGAATAAAAAGAAAAACCTTTTACATAATATGAACCGCCAGTTGATGTCCAAATATAAGAATTATCATTAAGATAAGAAAAAGTACCAGCACTTTGGCAAAGACCAGTGGGTAAAACTGAAAACCCACTAATATTATTCCCGTCCCAAGGAGGGGTGTTACTTGAATCTGCTTTCATTTTTAATCCGCTGCTATCATAGGCATTCTTCAGGACAAGCCAATCGGCCTCTGTTGGTATATGCCACCCACTAGGACAGATTCCCTGCATCCCCGACTCAGTATAAAGAACATATTCTCGAGCCTCTTCGTACATATAATAAGCCCCCCAGATATCACAATTCTGTTCGTTATTTTGATAACAAAATTTTTCAATAATACTATTATTAGTTTGCCCAACAGAAGCTGTAACAAAATCTCCAACGTTTAAATTCTGAGTAAACCAGCATTGAGTTTTAAAACTAGCAATGTTGTAATCTTGACCTTCATAAAACAAAACATTTTGTCCACCACAAGGATCTAGAGTAGTAAAAGATAATAGGTCGCCATAAATTAATCCTCCTTGATAATAAAGATAAGATCTAACATAATATTTTTTTCCTGGCAATAAATTGGATATGTCAGCCGTAAAAGACAAGTCACTAGAACTAACATTATTAATAAAATAATCATCACCCCCAATAATAGGGTTATTATTTTCACTCCAAACAATCCCTCTGGCATAAATATTAACTCCATCACCAGAGACTATGTCTCCACCAGAAACAGCGCTGATATATGAAACACTAGAAGCAACTTTAGTGGAAATGCTTGGCAACGGCAAGTCACGACTATAGTCACCTCTGACACAGCGCACCCTATAATTAGAAGACTTATTGTAACTTGAAATATAACTGTTTATTAATCTTGTATATCGACCAGTCACCGCGTCTCTCTCACTAGAAGTCCAATATGTTGGTTGAGGTTCTTCAATGCTGGGCTCGGGAAAACCACCGATAATACTTTTGTTGGCGGCGACTAAACTCATTTCATTTTGGCTCGGTAAAAACCAATCATTATAAATAGCACCTCCAGTTACAACCTGATAATCACTACAAATTTTTGCAGCAACAGTTCCGTCGTTGTAAGCTTCGTTGCAGGTCTCATTATTAGGCCCAACACCCCAGGGCTCACTCCAACCATTGTGAAAAAAACTTATTATATCTGTATTAACTTTACCAGCACCAACAAGCGAAGACCATGCCCCAATTAAAGGGCCCTGACATCCCCATTGAGACAAGCCCTGATCCTCTGTTGCAGATATCAAGACTAAGTCATTTTGATTATAAAAAACAATTCCTCCACCGCAAAAATCTCCAACGCTGGCCATTGAGCAATCTTCTTTTTCAGCGCCAACAACCATGTTCTCATCACAAGAAACTATTCCACCAGGAGTCATGCACAGCTGCCCTTTTGGCAAACTGGCAATTTCCTTGCCGACACAAAAAGACAATGCATAGCTTGACAAATCTGGCTCAGGAACATAAGTATATTCATTTAAAAAAGATTCACAAGCCCCATCAGCCGGAGTGGGCGCCGTAGGAATTATATTCATAAAACTTTCAAAGTCACCTGAAATAGAACCAGAGGCCCACTCCTCATCTCTAGCTCTAGACCTGGCTTGCTGTAAAGCAATTGTAGCAAGAGTTGCCAGTATTCCAATAATAGCTATTACTACTAATAACTCTATGAGGGTAAAAGCTTTTTTTGTTTTGAAAAAAAAATTCATAAAAAATCCTTACAATTGATTCCGGTTTATCTTAAAGAATATTTTTCAAACTCCAATAATAAAAGAAAAACAATAAATTATAGGATAAAATAAAAGTCTAAACAATCCAAACATCAAAAAAAATAATAAAATAAACATGCCATATCTTTCAAAAGCAAAAAATTTCATTTTTAGTTTTTCCGATAAAAAATTAGAAATTATTTTAGAGCCATCCAAGGGGGGTATCGGAACTAAATTAAAAAAAGCTAAAAGCAAATTTAAAAAACAAAAGATAATTGACATTACAAAAATTACTGCCAAAAAATTTCCAGCCATAATACTTAAAATGGTTTCAAAACTAGAGGAAAAATAAGAAATGACCAAAGAGCTCTTTGTTGCCAAACTTATAGGCAAAAAACGAGCTAACAATCCAAAAAATAAAGCCAAAATTATATTTGATGCTGGCCCAGAAAGAGCCACTTTTAAATCTCCATATTTTTTATCTCTAATTAAATACGGATTATAAGGAACTGGCTTAGCCCAGGCTATTAAAAAGTTTGAGCCAGACAAAACAAAAAATAATGGAAGTAATATGGATCCAAAAAGATCAATATGAGGAATTGGATTCAAAGTTAAACGCCCCAAATTTTTAGCAGTTGGATCCCCTAGCTTATTAGCCATCCAAGCATGACCGACTTCATGAACAATTATAGAAAATATTAAAATCGCAATTGACAAAATAATAATTGGCATATACAGATTTATTTAATTAATTCTTGATTGATTATACCAAATGACTAAATATAAGGCAATTATTACCGATCTCTTCAATATTCTTTCAAAATTTTAAAAACTTTAACACTCCTTAAAAATGACCTGTAATTATCACCTCAATTACAATACAGTAAATCAACAATAATCGTAACAATTACTAACTTTAAAAAACCAAAAAATAACATCTTGGACCTGCCCTCTTGCTTATTTTAAAAATTGTGTTAAAATTGTTTTATAATTTCAAAAATGAATTAAATTTATAAATTTTAATAAACTATATGGGAAAGAAATGCGATGTTTGTGGACGAAGCTCAACTAAGGGCGCCAGTCGATCACATTCTAATATCAAAACTTTAAAAAGACAAAATATCAATCTACAGCCAAGAAATATAATGGGCATAAAGGCTAAGGTCTGTACTAATTGTCTTAGAACAATGAAGAAAAACGACAGAAAGGAAGCAGCGGCAAAAATTGCAAACGAAGCAAAGATTGCAGAAAAAAGAAAAACAACAAAAACTACAAAAGTTGCAAAAACTACAAAAGTTGCAAAAACCACAAAGGCCACAAAGAAAGTAGCAAAAACAAAAACTACAAAAAAATAAAAATAGCATCTAAATAAAACGCAAATCAAACAAAAGACGAGACTTAATCTCGTCTTTTGTTTATATAATTAAAAATTAACAAACGCACCTGGTATCAATAAAAAAATGTTAGAAATAAAATATATATAAGAGAAAACTATCTCGGCTGGCAAAAATAATAAAGGTGATAAAAATGGCAGGAAAAAAGAAAAAATCAAAGCCACAATCAAAAAAATAATCGCGAAAGGAAGCGCCCACAAAACAAACAAATTACTAATTGGAGCTATAAAAGAAAATTGCCCAAACTTAAAAATCAAAATAGGGGCGGTAGCGATTTGAGCCGAAGTAGTCACGCTTATAACCTCTATCATGCTCTTAATTCTTTTTCTGCTTTTTCTCAAAAAACGTTTTTTTAAAAAAAATTCTTTTACTCTTGGCTGAATATAAACAATTCCTAAAACAGCTAAAAATGATAACTGAAAACCGATATCTGCCAACAACAAAAAAGGGTTAATCAAAAGCAAAACCAAAGCCGAAAAAAACAATAAACTAGAAATATCACTTTTTCTACCAAGATAAACAGATAAAAGAGATAAGGTTCCCATAAGCACCGCTCTAAAAGCCGAAGCTGGCACTCCAATTAAAATTAAATAAGATATCAAAAAACCAAGTATAAAATAAAAAGATTTCTTTCTGGACAATCCAACGGCTAACAAAAAATTTAATAAAATAGAACTGAGTAAGCTAATATGCAAACCAGAAATGGCCACGATATGACTAAGGCCAGTTTTTGAAAAATTTTGGCGATCCTCATAACTTAGTCCGCTCTTATCACCCAAAAGCATGGCCTTGGCCATGGCAGAAGATGATACTGAAAGATTGCCGTCAAAAACATCTGACACTTGTCTTTTGAATTTATAAACAAAATTTTTAAAAAAATTTTTCCTTTTTATAATATCAATATTAATAACAAGCCTTGGGTAATAACTAACAAGAGAAATATTGTATCTTCTTAAGTACAAAGCGTAATCAAAATTGTCCTTCTTTTCTCCTAAAAGCCACTGACCATAGACCTCTACTATGTCACCATAATTATACAAGGGATATTTATCGACAATAGCCAAAACTTTGCCTGATATTTTAATTCTCTCCCCTTCGTCATTTTCTATAAATAAAACTTTTATACTTACTCTTTGGATCTTATCTTTAAAAACTGGGTCGTTATAAACTTGTCCGATTATTTTGAATTCCCTTCCCTGATAATGAACTATATTACTAACCTTATTTTCTGGACAAGAAATTGAGTAACGCCAAAGAGCCAAAAAGAAAAAACTGACAAACAAAAGAAATAAAATTAATTTATCTTTTTTGTTTTCGCTGTCATTTTTAGAAATAACAAACACCAAAAACAATACTACTAAAAAAATAAAAAAGAAATAAAATTTGAAGTCTATTATCTTATTTAAAAAATAATTAGCCAAAATTATTCCTAAAGAAAATGAAATTGTTAAAAATACCCATAAGTATTTTTTAAGCATAAAAAAATATCGATAAATTGTATCGATATTATATAAAAGACAAAATCAAAATATGAAAAATTAATTATAAAAACTAATAAAATTATTTATTCTTATTTCTTAAAATAAAACTTAGATATGCTTCCATGAACTGATCCAATTCACCATCCATAACACTCTCTATGTCACTGGTTGAAAAATTGCTTCGATGATCTTTTACCATCTGATAAGGCTGAAAAACGTAAGACCTAATCTGCTTACCCCAAGTACCTTGTCCAGCGCTACCCTTTATTTCTTTGTTAATCTTATCTTTTTCATCTTCTTGAAGTTTGTAAAGCTTAGCTCTTAAAATTCCCATAGCCCTTTCTTTGTTTTGATGTTGCGACCTTTCGCTCTGACAACTAACAGAAATGTTAGTTGGAATATGAACTATACGAACAGCAGAGTCGGTAGTATTGACGCTTTGGCCGCCTGGACCAGAGGAGCGAAAAACATCAATTCTCAAATCGTTGTCTTCTATTTTTACTAAACCGTCATCTTTTACCTCCGGTATAACTTCTACTCCCGCGAAAGAAGTGTGACGCATTTTTTCAGCATCAAAAGGAGAAATTCTAACTAAACGATGAACACCATTCTCACTTTTTAAATAACCATAAGCATACAAACCACTAATTTTTAAAGTTGAATTTTTTATTCCGGCCTCATTGGCTGTCACTCTATCTAAAACTTCAACCTTAAAATCTTTTTTTTCAGCAAACCTTAAATACATCCTTTCCAACATCTGCGCCCAATCTTGAGCATCTACCCCGCCAGTACCGGCATGAATAGAAATTATAACATTACTGTTATCATGTTCAGCAGAAAACAAAAGAAAAAATTCTAATTTTCTAAACTTAATTTCCAGTTCTTTGAATTTGTTATTAATTTCATCATAAACTGAATCATCCTGATATTCACCGGACAAAGAAGCTAATTCCTCCATCTCCCTAATCTCGCTCTCTAATTCTTCGAACCTGTTTATTTCGGTTCTCAAATCTTCTGCTTCCTGACTGATTTTTATAGCTCTTTCATTGTCGCCCCAAAAATCATCTTGTGATATTAAAAAATTTAAGTCAGCTAATCTAACTTTTTTTCTTTCTATATTTAAGACCTCTTTGGCTTGCAAGACCTTTTCTCTGAGATCGTTTAATTTTTTAATCAAATTTTCCATTTATACCAAATTATTTTTGACAATAATAAGTTCTACTTTCTACGCTTGGCCCGCAATATGAATCATCTTTAATTGTCAAAACCTTAAAGCCAACTTTGATTAAGAAATTTTTCATATCCTCTTCTTCGATGGCGCTCATCTTGATTGGATAAAGACCTAATTGTTTATACAAAAACTTATCACTTAAACCAAGAAGTTTTAAAAATAAATAAACCTTTCTGACTGGTTGGAGTCTAAAGCGCCAAGGAATTTTGCTTGGAAGTTGAAAAACTAAGAGTCCATCATTTTTTAAAACTCTATAAAATTCCAAAATGTATTTCTTGACCATTTCCTTGTCTGGCAAATGTTGCAAAACTATCCCGGAATAAATAAAATCAAATTTTTGATCTTTGAATATCTTTAAGTCTTCCCCATTCTCAAAAAATTCAGCAGATAAATCTTGATTTATCTTTTTAGCTCTTTCCAACATATTCTTTGAGATGTCACAGCCATTATACTTATCAAAATGTTTTAAGAAATGTCTAGCTAGCCTTCCTACTCCGCAACCAAAATCCAATACCTCCCCTTTATTCAAACCAACATTTAACTCTCGCATAACAGAATAAACGTTTTCGACTTCAACTTCTCCTGTTTGCAGGAATTCTTCTAAGTTCCAATTGTTAAATCTCTTGCTGTTATCAGACAAAACAGCCCATAAAGGATCCATTTCCCCTAATTTTTCCCAATTTTGTTTATGACTTTCTATTTTTTCCATATTAAAATAATTATAATTCTATATTATAAAAAGCTTCTACAAAACCACCACTAGGTTACTTTACCTTCAAAAAATTAATTTTGCCTTTCTGCACAACCGATCCTGCCAATACAGTAAAATTTGTATCTTTAATCACCTGGGAATCAACTTTTACTCCTCCCTGCTCTATTACCCTTCTAGCATCAGTTTTAGAGCTGACAAATTTAGCTTCTACAAGAATAGAAACCAAATCATAAGCGCTTGGTTTTAACTCTGTCATTTCTGTCGGAACTTCTTTTTTGGAAAAAGTAGAAACAAAATAATTTTTGGCTTCCTTGGCTTTTTGTTCGCCATGATAAATTTTTACTATTTCATAAGCTAGGTCCATTTTTAGATCACGTGGATTTACTTCATTATTTTTTAATTTTTTCTTAATATCTTTAATTTCATCCATGGGCACGAATGTGCAATCAACAAAAAGTTGAGCTATATTTTCATCAGCTTGAGTCATCACCTTTCCAAACATATCATTAACAGAGCTATCTAAAAAAATTCCAGTACCCAAACTTTTAGACATCATTTTTTCTCCTGTTACTGGATTTACCAAAAGAGTAGTTATAAAAACAAATTTTTCTTTATTATTATATTTTTTCTGTAGTGTTCTTCCAGCCAAAGCATTAAATTTCTGGTCATTCCCACAAAGCTCCATGTCCACATCCATGGCAACACTATCATATCCTTGCATTAAGGGATAAAAAAATTCATGAACATAAATTGGCTTTTCTTCTTTTAGTCTTTTTTCAAACATATCTCTTTCTAGCATTCTCTGAACAGTAAAATTAGAAGCAATACCTATTAAGTCTTCAAAGTTTAGTTTAGCGAGCCAATCATGATTATATTTAACAAGTGGAGGATTGATTTTATCATTAAAATCAATTAAAGGCTCTAACTGTTTCATCCAGGTCTTGATATTTTCCTTTACATCCTCCCTGCTTAATTGTTGTCTGGCCGATGTTTTATCAGATGGATCACCTATTCTAGCCGTAAAATCACCTATCAAAAGTATAGCTTCATGACCCAATTTCCTTAGCTTTTCAAAGACAATATAATTAGTAGCATGGCCCAAATGTAAAGAAGAACCAGTAGCATCTGTTCCGATATAAAATCTAATTTTTTTGCCAGAAAGGAGCAGCTCTTTAAAAGCTTCTTTCGTCGGCAAAATTTCAGCCACACTTCTTTCTAGTAGCTCGTCTATAATCTTTATTTTCTCTTTATCTATTTTTATATTATTTTCCATATATTTATTTATTTTAAAAACGCTCTACTAAATTTATAAATCTTTCTTTAAATATATACCAAAAAATGAAGAAAGTAAAGATAAATGATGAAAAAATAAAATCTATTTTACAAAATGAAAAATAAATATCTTACCATCACCAACCTCGTAATAACTGTCAGCCTCAACCTTTAATTCATTAACGATTCTATCAAATGCCCACCAATAATCATTTACAACTACATAAGCATTATCAGCCTTTACCTGCAAGAGTAATCCTTCTATCAGTTCCCCCTCTGGATTTTCAAGCATTTTTAAATAATAATCATACAAAAGCCCACCCGTTTGAACTGAATAATAAAACCAGCCATCATAATATCTCTTAAAGCCAAACTCTTTAACTGCAGCTGCTCCCACCTGTTGGTTGGCGAGTACTATATAATTGTCATTTATTTTTTTCTCTTCGATTAATTTAACAGCCTCAAAGTCAAAAGAAGACACCGAATAACCACGAGAATTGAAATAATTATCTTTGCGCGGATAGTTTAGATACAGAGATGAAATTAAAAATAGAACAAAAAATATAGCTACATAAAGACGGAAATAAAAATCTTTAACTTTTATTTTATCAAGCAGGCCAGAAAAGAAATTGTAAAAAACAGGAATTAAAAACAGTAAAGAAATTATCAATATTCTATTAGAATAACTGCTTTTATCAATATTGCTTAGAAACGGAAAAGAAATAAACAAACTTAATAAATAAGAAAAAAACAAAGCAAGAAAATTAAGCACAAAAATATTGGTAAATTTATATTTTTTAATAAAGAAATAAACAGAAAAGATAATTAAAATGAAGAAAATATAGAATTTATTGAAAAAGAAGAAATAAACAAAGTTTAAAAAAACATTTTCTTGTCCCAATATACTAGGAATTAAGAAATCAAAACTTAATTTTGGCCAAGAAAATTTTCCACCCACAAATAGAAGAAGAATCGGCAAAATTAAGACTTGCGAAGCGTAAGAGAAAACTATCAATATTCTCTGAATAAGCCCTCGTCTACATCTGAACCACTCACTTTGCCGAAATAATAAAGGAAAACATTTATCTTTGTCACCTCGACCGAACGAAGAACAAAGTGATGTCTCTTTTTTGTCACCTCGACCGAACGAAGAACAAAGTGATGTCTCTTTTTTGTCACCTCGACCGAGCGAAGAACAAAGTGATGTCTCTTTTTTGTCACCTCGACCGAATAAGGAGCAAAGCGACGAATGAGTGGAGAGGTCTAAAACAAAAGGAAGCAGATCTCCCCGCTCGCAAGTTGCTCCACAACTTTCTCGGTCGAGATGACAAGCGGAGATAGATTTCCCCGCTCGCCCTCTCGCTGAGAACTCGGTCAAAATGACAGAAGAAAGTCGAAAAGACAAAAAAAGGATAAAAACAAACACTAAGGCCGGGATACCTGCCAAAGGATGGATAAAAAAAGAAGATAGCGCCAAAGAAAATAAAAACAAAAAGCCACCCCTTTTTTCAATAAAGTCACTATTAAAAGAAAAAATTATTATTAAAGTCAGAAACAAAAAAGCTAAATTTTGCGGAACGGTATAAGTAAAGATTGAAAAAGGTAAAAACAAAAGCAAAAGTAAAACAAAATAAATATTTTTATTTCTATCCTTAAAGTTAAACAAAAAAGATAAAGGAACTAATACAGCCGATAAAAATGGCACTAATCCCCTGCTAATAGTTTCCAAGCTAAATGGTAGCGACTTTATCAAAAAAAACTCCAAAGAATATTGGCCGATATAATAAAAAGTTTTGGGATTAATTACCCCAAACTGTAAAATTTCGGACAAAGCTCTTTGATGAAGAAGCTGATCGTAGCCAAAGGCAAATTTATATATAAAAAAAGAAACGGAAAAAAATAAAAAATAAACAAAAATAAGAAGAACTTTAGAAAAATAACTTTTCAAATAAAAGCCAGAAAGAACCAAGGTCAAAAACACCGAAAAAACAAGGAAGAAATAGGCCGGCAAAAAATGCCAAGGCGAAATAATGGCCAAACTACTTGAGCTTATATATAAAACATAAAGTAAAAATAAAAACGAAATAAGACTTAGAGAGAATAAAATAACATCGACAATCTTAATTTTATGCTTTTCCCCGCTCTTAAATTCTTGCTGATAATTTTTATAAGTGATAAAATAAAAGAAAATAGAAACACCGAAAATACTAAAAAAAAGAATAAAAAACCAAGAAAGCCAATTTAACTCATAAATATAATAAAAAATAGCACCGACATTAACAATCAGTGACAAAAGTAAAATGAATAAGAGCAAGATATTCTTTTTTAAACATTTCAGTATTTCCATATAAACAATATAACAAAAAAATAACATTATGAAAATTGCCCAAGTTGTCTGTGTCTATCCTCCCTACGCTGGAGGCATAGGAGCATCGGCTTACAAATTACAAGAAATAATAGGAGAAAGATGCGAATCCTTCGTCTTTACTAGTAAACAAAAAACAGACAACGAGAAAAATGAAGCTGAAATAATAAGAATAAAAAGCTTTTTAAAGCTCGGACACGGCTCTATTTTGTGGCAACTTTTATGGAAACTAAAAAAATTTGATCTAATATATTTTCATTTTCCTTTTTTTGGAACATCTTTTATAATTTGGCTATTTAAAATAATTAATCCTAACAAAAGGTTAATTATTCAATACCACATGGATGTTAAACAAAAGAACTTTTTATACAAACTGTTAAGCCTTCCCGAAGAACTAATAAAGAGATCGCTATTTGAAAAAGCTGAAAAAATAGTTTGCTCATCATTGGATTATATAAAAAACAGTCAAATTAAAAAATATTACTTAGTATGGCCAGAAAAATTTGTTGAAATTCCATTTTTTGTAGATACTATAAAATTTCATCCAGATATAAACAAAAAAGCGAATAAAAAAAATAAAGATATATTGTTTATTGGCGGATTAGATAAGGCTCATTATTTCAAGGGAGTTGATATTTTAATTCAAGCCTTTTCTCAGGCCAATTTAGAAAATACGGAACTGCTAATTTCGGGCGAGGGAGAATTAAAAAAAGAATACCAAAAATTAGTCAAAGATTTAAAACTAGAAAATAAGGTTAAATTTATTGGAAAATTAAATTCGGAAGAATTAATAAATAACTATCAGAAAGCTGATGTCTTAGTTCTGCCATCCATAAACAGTAATGAAGCTTTTGGTATTGTTCTAATAGAGGCTATGGCCTGTGGCACCCCAGTAATTGCCTCAAATCTGCCTGGAGTAAGAAGTGTCTTTGAAAATAATAAATCTGGGTTATTAATTGAAGCAAAAAACATAGAAGATTTAAAGAATAAATTAGAAAATATAATGGCAGATAATAAATCGAGAGAAAATATGGGTGAAGAAGCTTATGAACTGGTATTAAAAAAATACGAACAAAAAATAGTTAGTGAAAAAATATTCGGAACTCTGAATATATAAAATATAAAAAAATATGAGAATAGCCGTGATTAATAATTTATACAAACCATACCAAAAAGGCGGGGCCGAAAAAATAGCCGATAAAACAGTTCAAGAATTAAAAACACTAGGACATTGTGTTTTTATTGTTACTACCAAGCCAAGAAATGCAAAAAATGTAAACGAAGAAACAAAAACATACTATCTAAATTCAAACTATTATAACCTAGGAAAACACAGCGTTGTTTACAGGCTATTTTGGCAAATATTAAATATTTTTAATTTAAACCAAGCTCTGAAATTAAAAAAAATATTAAAAACAGAAAAACCAGATTTGGTTATAAGCAATAACTTAATGGGTCTTTCTTATTTAAGCTTTAAGATTATAAAAAGATTAGGAATAAAACACGCACATATATTACACGACATTCAACTTCTTCACCCATCTGGTTTAATGTTTTACAAAAAAGAAGAAATAACAAATACTTTTCCCGCTAAAATTTATCAAAAAATAAATAAATATTTAGCATCTTCTCCTGATTTAATAATTTCTCCTTCCCAATGGTTGCTAAACAAACATAAAAAACGTGGTTTTTTTGGAAAAAGTAAAAAAATAGTACTAGATAATCCACTGGCTTTTACAAAAAAAGATATCAACAGAAAACAAGAAGTAACAGAAAAAAATATTTTTAATTTCTTATTTATTGGACAAATAGAAGAGCATAAGGGTGTCTTATTTCTAATAAGAAGTTTCAGAAAAATAAAAAATGACAACATAAAGTTAAAAATTATTGGAGATGGAAGCCAAATGGAAAAGGCAAAAGAAATGGCTAAAAATAATAAAAATATCACATTTTTAGGAAAATATACAGGAAACGAAATAGAGAAAGAACTAATAGAAAATGATTGCTTAATAGTTCCCTCTCTTTGCTACGAAAATTCACCAACAGTTATTTATGAAGCGTCGGCCTTCGATATGCCAATAATTGCTTCCGACCTAGGTGGAATAAGTGAATTAATAAAAAAATATAAAGGAATACTATTTGAAGCTAAAAATTCACATGATCTAGTAAATAAAATAAACTATTTTTGTCTTAATTATAAACGTTATTTCAAAAATCCCCTACCTCAAATCGGAGAGAAAAACTACGCTGAAAAAATTTTAAAAGAAATATAAAAAAACGGCTAAGTAAATAGCCGTTAAATACGAAAAAATATCTTAAAAAAACTTTCTCTCCCAACAAACAGGATAAACTTTTTCAACTCCGAGATTACTATCATAGGCCCAAGATAATTGAAAGCCTTTTCCATTTCGAAAAAACTCCGGAATTACTTTTTCGTTCCTATACCTGGAGCCCATAATGGAAATTTTTTCACCATTCCCATTGTAAAAACCAGGAAAGATTATCAGCATGGAAAGCGCTTCACTCAAATTTAATGGAGATAGTCTTGTTCGTGCAAATAAATCCTGAGCAATCGAAGGAGAGACACTCGAGATAGAGTTCTCATTCATCCCATTTTCCAAACCAAATATAAAATAAGGCGTTGGTATTTCCGTGTCACTTCTTAAGTCGTACACCTCTTCCGTGTCTATAGACTCAGCCAAGTTTCTGGACGAACCGCTAGACAATTCCTGCTTGTTTATCGTTGACAAAGGAAAAGGAAAAGATCTCTTTAAAATCTCTAAAGGAATCACGGGCAAAAAAGCGGTCATTTCGTAATATCCGGGCAAAGAGCAAAAATAAAGAAAGTGATTTAAGACCTCGTCTTTCTTCTCTCTAAACCTAGAAATAATATCCTTTGATATCCCAATTTCTTTGAGCTGCTCCATTTGCCAATCAAAAAGTTTTTCCAATTTAATCCTCTCCTTAGTCTTAAACTGAAAAAAAACGGAAATACGTCCAAAAAAATTCTTAATTTTACTTTTCATGGTCTATTTTTTTAACAACATTAAAGAACTAACTAACCAGTATATCACATTTTTGAATTAAAGTCAACACCTTCTTGTTTTTTTATTTATTCCTGAATTGGAGTAAATTTTGTAACAACAGCTTCGTGGTCTTGTTGATAAGAAACATAAGGGATCCCATCATCAATAATAAAGCTGATTTTATAAGCCACGCCAGAGGAAAACCCAGGAGCACCAAAGTTTTCCCATGAAGTACCATTGTATTTCATAATAGTCGCTTTACCACCATTTGAAGTTTCACTATAAGCAACATACGGAACCCCATTGTAAACATCTATAACAACCTTCTCCATCGCCATACCGGCAGAAAAACCAGCAGACCCAACCACCTCCCAATCAGAGCCATTATATTTCATAACCGTTGCCTTGTAAGAATTAGAAGCATCTCTAAATGCAACATAAGGAACTCCATTATAAATATCAAAGGTCATCCCATCAATTTGCCCAGAAGAAAAACCGGGGTCACCAACATATTCCCACGAAGAGCCATTATACTTCATAACTGTGGCCTCATAAGAACTGGCGAAATCTTGAAAAGCAACATATGGCGTTCCATTATAAACAATGAGCGATGTTTGAGAAATTCCATCCGTAGAAAAACCAGGAGTACCAACATTTTGCCAAGAACTACCATTGTAAGTAGAAACGGTAGCTTCTGGAATTGTATATGAAACTTGATTACTATAGGCTATATAAGGAACAGTATTATAAAGGTAAATAGAAGAAGCATTGGCTTGCCCAGACGAAATAGTAGAGTTGCCCACAAATACCCAAGAAGATCCATTATACTTCATAACTGTAAGTCGATTAAGGTCGTTTGGGTCTTGAAAAGATACATAGGGAACGTCATTATAAACGTCAAAATCTACACCATTAGAAACTGCATATCCCGCTACATCACCGCCAATATCCTCCCAAGAAGTACCATTATATTTCATGACAAAAAACTCATAAGAACCACCGGTGTTCCCTATATAAGGAACTCCTTGGTCAATATCAAGAATTAAATTATCAATCCAGGGTCCAGAAAAACCAGAACTGCCTAACATTTCCCAGGAACAAGAGGTGGGCGAGGTCAAGCAGACCGTTTCCGTCTCTCCTCCGCTTTCTTCTTCTCCTGCTGACTCACCGAAATCAATTATACCACCAGGAATAAGTTGTTTACCGCCTGAATTTAAGTTTGAGAGTTGTGTCCCGATGCAAAAATCAATAGCATAACTAGCACCATTGTCAACGGGAGTATAAACATAGGTGTTGGAAGCCTCTAAACAAGACCCGTCAGCCGGAGTTGGAGCGGAAGGAATATTATACATAAATACTTCCCCAGTAGTAGAAGAAGTTATAGAACCGCTTTCCCACTCTTCTGTCGTTGGATATCTACCATTTTCATTAAAAAATAATTCTAAAGCAGTAGATACCTGTTTCATATCAGCCACTCTTTTACTGTCCCTAGCCCTAGATCTAGCTTGCTGGAGAGCTACTACAGCCAAAGTAGCCAGTATTCCAATAATAGCTATTACTACCAACAATTCAATTAAGGTAAAAGCCTTTTTCTTTTGGTTAAACATAAACTTTAGAATTAATTATTTATTTTATATTTTTTATTTAATCATCTAGAAATATTCAAAAAGAATTATAGAAGCTAAAACAAATATTTATTATTGGAATTATAGCACAAAGAACGAAGGAAGACAATTCTTAATTATTCTCTAATCTACGTTAGCCTCCGCTCTTGCAGACTTCAATTGTTCCAAAAATAAGTCAATATCTTCCTTATAAGAACTGTCTAACTCTAAAATTTTAAAAGCATTCCTTTCTGCTTGGTCAAAATCTCCGATTTGATAATAAACCAAGGCCGATCTGGATAACCAATCTATATCTTCGGGATACTTTTCTAAAATAACTCCGTAAATCTTTCTAAGAGACTCAAAATCTTCTTTGGCAAAAAAATATTCTTCAAAACCAGAAATAAAAGAATCAAAACTCATCAATTCCAGTCCCCCGTCCTCAATACAAATCGGAAAATCTTTATGAAACTCTTCAATATTTTCAAAAACAAAATTCAAATTCGCCAACTGACAAAAGGCATCGGGCATTTTTTTGTTTATATTTTTAGCATAATTTAAACTTTCTAGAGCTTCATCTTCCCTACCAACATTAAGCAAAATGCTTGACTTAAAGGAATACAAAGGAACTCTTTGAGGACTAGATATAATAGCCATATCTATCAACTTTAATGCTATATCATTATATTTTACAGCCTGATTATTATCGCCTTTTTTAGAATAAAGACGTCCAGCCATTTCATAAACCTTAGCTGATCTAAACAACATTAAACTATCATTAACATTATAATTCAAATTAGAATCAGTTGCCTGAATAGCTAACAAAACTATTTTCTCCAAATCATCCAAGGATGATTTTTCTAACATGGAATCAAAATTACTAGTCACTAGATTAATATAAGACTCCTTACTGTCTCTGGCCATCACAGAGTTGAGAGTGAAAGCTTCGCCTGATTTTTGATAAAAACCCAAAACATCACCCCTGCCCAAAGACGTATAAGCCTCAATTGTTTTTCTGGATGTTTTAATCGCTAAAATATTTACATTAAATATTAGCATTAAGGAGGCGGCACCAAAAAATAAAAACAAAATTTCCTCCCTGACACCCTCTTTTCTACCTTTTGTTTCAACTATATTATTATCTATTTTTTTATTAGAAATTTCTAAAAAATTAACAAAGGCCATAAAAAACATTAGGTACATATAAGTCGAGAAGGAATCAAAAACGGCCAAATTTTGAACAAAATAGGCCACAAGTAAACCTGACAAAATTGAATATTCCCAAATATTCAAACCCTTTATATTATTAATATCATAATTTCCTTTGTTTTGTTGATAAGTCTTGTTTAAAAAATAAAATAAGAAAAAAATTAAAGATAAATATGTGAGCAAACCGATTAATCCGGTTGTAGCCAAAATATCAATTAAATTATTATGAGCCCTGTCAAAATAAGTAGCATGACGATCGTAATCGTAAAAACTAGCGTCAAAATAACTATCAAAAACTAAAGCATAATTACCATGTCCAACACCAAAAATTAAATTAACAGGATGATCAAGTAAATAATGACCAGCTGCATTCCAAGAAATAAGACGAGTTCTCAAAGTAATGTTTTCACTGGAAAAATCTCTTAAAGCTTGCCCTAAATATGTTCCATCAAAAACAGTATTAGAACGAAAAAGAAACAAAGAGGTCAGAGAAATAACAAAAAATAACAAAATTGATATTCCCCCAATTTTTATTTTTCTACTTTTTGAAAAAATAGAAAAAATTAATAAAGAAAAAAACAAACCAACCATTAAGCCAGCATGAGAGCCAGAAACATTAGCCTTAATAAGGGAATAAACAAAAAACGGTAAAGAAAAAAGATAAATCGCCTTTGCCCACCATTCTTTGTTTTTAACCGTCATTAAAAAACTTAAAAAAATACCAAAAATCATGAAAGCCGCTAGATAAGCACGATTGCCCAATATGCTTTGGGAATATTTTTCTGAATGTGAACCAATCATCATTAGCGCAACCACAAAGCATACCAAAATCATGACATTAAAAAGCCAGAAGTAATCTTTTTTAGTCCTAAAAACACTAACAACTATAAAATAAAGCGCCAAGAAATGAAGTAGGTGAAATAAACCGAGCATTCTCTCTAAGTCACCCCAAAAACTCAAATTAAAATCAACGCTCACGAACAAAGAAAGAATTATGGCCACAAAATAAGCTAAAAGACCAAAGGTCACTAGCGATTTTGTAGGGCGATATTTTGGATATTTAATTATAAAAACAAAATAAAAAACAAGTAAAATCTCAATCAGAATATTAAAGCTTAATTGCTTAGATGTAACGAATGGAAAAAGCAAATCAGAAAAAACAAAAAACAAAGTCAGCAAAGAAGCAAAAACTCCAATTTTTAAGATCCATAAATAATTTTTTTCAGACATAAATTTTAAATTTATTAAATTTGATTTATTATAATAATTACTGCTATAATAGAAACAACTAAAACTAAAATATGAACAATAAAAAAATAAAACAGACAATTTTGTTTCTGGTAGATCTAAGCATTTTATTTATTTCTCTAAAAATCACACTGATTCTTAGATACGCCGACGAACTATCGCCAGAAATAGAAGAAAAGCATTTTCAAATTTTTATTCCAGTCTTTCTTCTATGGCTAATGATTTTCTATATTAATAGCTTATATGATTTTAAAAAAATTATCAATCAAAATAAGCTCATAGAAAGAAGCATAAAAAGTGCCCTTATTTCATTTTTTCTTTCCATGATTTTGTTTTATCTAGTCCCATATGCCCAGATAACCCCCAAAACTAATTTACTTATATTTGCCTCCTTTTCTTTCGTCTTGTTCACTCTTTGGCGGTTGCTATTTTTATCAATCAATAAAAAATATCTACCGGGATCAAATATTGCCATGATTGGTTATAATGAAATAATAAGAAAAACAATCCAGGCTATAAAAAAGAACCCTCAACTAGGATACAATGTTAAATTTCTACTGAGCGAAAAAAACAATGTTTTAGTAGATATAGCAGATATTTATGATCTTAAAATAGTAGAAGACGCCAATCAACTATCTCGAGCGATAAAAGACTATAAAATAGACAGCTTGATTCTGGAGAAAGACCTTGGCGAAATGAAAGATCTCCAAAAAACCTTGTTTAATTTATTGCCAAGCGGCATAAACTACTACAATCTGATAAATTTTTACGAAGAGATCAGCGGACAAATACCTCTTGAAATTTTAAACAAGGCTTGGTTTTTGGAAAATTTAAACCTGGCAGAAAAAAGAACGTTTGAGGGAATCAAGAGAATTTTTGATCTATTTCTATCTTTTTTCTTTTTAATTTTTGCTTTCCCACTATCTATTATAATCGCTATCTTAATAAAAATAACGAGCCATGGACCAGTCATGTTTAAACAGACAAGGAGTGGTAAGAATAATAAGGACTTTAATCTTTATAAATTCAGAACAATGAGAGTAGAAAAAAATAATCACGCTCCCACCGAAGAAAACGACCCCAGGATAACCGTACTGGGTAAATTTCTTCGAAAAAGTAGAATAGACGAAATACCACAGCTCTTAAACGTTCTAAGAGGAGACATGAGCTTTGTTGGCCCACGACCAGAAAGGCCAGAAATAATAAAAGAACTAGCAAACAACATTCCCTTTTACAGTGTTAGAAGCTTGGTTAAACCTGGTATAAGTGGTTGGGATCAAATATCGGGTGAATATCATTCGCCCTCGGTTGAAGATACATACAAGAAATTACAATATGATTTGTTTTATATTAAAAATAGATCGTTCTACTTGGATATAAGTATTATTTTAAAAACAATCAAGACAGCCCTGGGGCAAGAAGGTAGATAATAAAATAAGATTCCTGGAATTCAGATGTTTATGATTCTTAGGATAAAAAAATAAAATCAAAAAAATATGAGAAATTCAGAAAATAAAAAAACCATACTAGTTACTGGTTCTGCCGGCTTCATTGGTTTTCACACGGCTAAAAAATTATTAGAAGATGGATTCAATGTTATCGGCATTGATTCAATCAACAATTACTATTCTCAAGATCTTAAAAATCATCGCAATGATATTCTAAAAAAATATAATAGCTATAAATTTTATCAATTGGATATTAGTGAAGAAAAAGAATTAGAAAAAGTTTTTGAGGAAAACAATATAGACAAGATTTGTCATCTAGCAGCCCAACCTGGCGTAAGATATTCCATAGAGAACCCTTTGATATACCAACAAAGCAATTTAAAGGGTTTTATCAATATCATGGAATGCGCTAAAAAATTTAATATAAAAGACTTTATTTACGCTTCCAGCTCCTCTGTCTACGGTAAAAATGAAATGAACGAAGATGGCTTCAAAGAAGAGGACAATGTCGATAGCCCCATCTCTCTATATGCGGCTACTAAAAAATCCAACGAACTTATTGCTCACAATTATCATCATTTGTTTGACATAAATTGCACTGGATTAAGATTCTTTACCGCTTATGGTCCTAGCAGCCGGCCAGATATGGCTATGTATTTATTCACCAACGAAATAATGAACAACAAGGAAGTTAAATTGTTCAATTATGGAAAAATGTTAAGGGATTTTACTTATGTTGATGACATAGTTGATGGCATTATCAAGTCATTAGAAAAAGCTTATCCCTATGAAATATTCAATTTAGGAAATTCACAAACAGTAGAAGTAGGATATTTGATAAAATTATTAGAAGAAAATTTGAACAAAAAGGCAAACATCAAGCTTGAGCCCATTCAGCCGGGAGATGTAGAAAAAACTTTCGCCAATATTTCCAAGGCTAAAAAAATGTTGAATTACGACCCAAAGACCAATATAGAAGAAGGGGTTAAAAAATTTGTTGAATGGTATAAAGAATATTATAAAATATAATGATTGAAAAAATAAAAATAGCAATCTATAAATTGCTAAAAAAATCAGAAAAATGGACAAAAACTGACATGGTTTATCTGGCCGAAGGAGGCTTTTGGCTAACACTGGGACAGGGCGTGTCTAGTGTTTCTGCTTTTTTATTAGCTATAGCCTTCGCCAACTTACTACCCAAAGAAACTTATGGAACTTATAAATATATAATGTCCATAGTTTCTCTGTTAGCCATACCAACACTAACCGGGATGAATACAGCCATAATACAGGCCGTGGCTCGTGGTTATGAAGGTTCGCTTATCTCGGCCCTTAAAACAAAAATTAAATGGGGACTACTTGGAGGTCTGTTGGGGTTAAGTCTTGCCCTCTACTATTACCTACAAAACAACGATACTTTGGCAATCGCCTTTTTAATAGTCTCCGTTTTTATACCATTCATGGATTCTATTCTAATATACGAGTCCTATTTAAATGGAAAAAAAAATTTTAAAACTTTAGGTCGCTACACTGTCTTCATCAGAATAATATCAGCCATAACAATGGTTGTGACCATCTTTTTCACAAAAAATATATATCTAATAGTTAGTTCATATTTATTAAGTAATACATTGCTTAGATTAATCTTATTAAAAATAACTCTTTCAAAAAACAAATTAAATGAAAAAAAAGACCCGAATACTATTTCTTATGGGAAACATTTAAGCCTAATGTCCATCTTGAATATTTTCTCTATTTATTTGGACAAACTATTAATATTCCATTACCTAGGGGCCTCTGAGCTGGCTATATATTCCATAGCGATAGCTCCAGTTGAGCAGATGAAAGGGTTAATAAAAAACATAAATGCGTTAGCATTGCCAAAATTTAGTGCAACAAGCACCGAAAACTTAAAAACAAATTTAAAACCAAAGATACTAAAAATGACCCTCATTTTAGCAATAATGTCGTTTTGTTATATCTTAATAGCGCCCTTTGCTTATAGAGTATTCTTTCCTCAATATTTAGAATCAATATTTTACTCTCAATTGTTTTCACTATCGCTCGTTCTTATAGGGCCCATAATGTTGCTGATAAGTGCATTCCAGGCTAAAGAAAAAAAAATGACCTTGTATCAGTACAACATCATCAAACCGATAATAAGAATTATATTACTTTTTGTTCTTATAAATTATTTTGGCATAACTGGAATAATATTTGCCATATTACTTTCCTACGTTTTCGAATTAATCTTCTTATCTAATAAAAAAATAAGCAAATAACAAACTATTTAACAAATTATTTCTTTGTAGCCGAAACCCAATAACCCATTGGGTTGTTTTTTGCCCAACGGCGATAACGTGGTGAAAATTTTAAAATAATTTTATCAATAAGAATAAACAAACTCTTAACGACATTTTTGCAAAACAAAAAAGGAATAAAACCAATAAAAAAAGTCTGAAATCCAAGAGATAAAAAACCAAAACCAAGCTCCTTTATTTCTATCTTTTCAAAATTATTTTCCAACAACAATCTTTCCAACGTAGCCTTAGAATATCTAAAAAAATCATTAGGAGATCCGTGAATTTGATGCATAAAGGGAACGGCCAAATATATTTTCCCCTCCTTTTTTAACACCCTGCTAGATTCTGAAATAACATTTTCAAATTTATAAATATGCTCCAAGACATTCATAAGCAAAATAAAATCAAAGCTATTATCTTCTAGGGGGAAAGACTTCTCGATATCAAAAACCAAATCACAACCGTAATCCGAGTCTATGTTAACAGTCAAAATTTCATGTTTCCCGCCGATTAATTGATGATACCCGGACTTCTTGCTACCACCCAAATCCAAAATTTTTCCATCCAAACTTAAGTTCGAAATTGTTTTGTATTCAAGATCTCTTATTATAGAAAGCATAAATTTTATTTTTCAATTTTTAAAACAAATCTTTTATTTGAAATATCAAAAATATTAACATTATAAAACTGTTTAAATTTACTCAAAAATTCTTGTTTATCAATATTAAAATCAATTAGGTCCAAATGAACTTCACCAATCATTGAATCAAACAAATCAAAAGGAAAATCATTATTAAATATTTTAAATTCAGCACCCTCAACATCAAACTTCATTAAATCAATTCTATCTAAGCCAAGCTCTTTAATTAGACTGCCAATACTTCTCGTTTTAACCTCTAAATAGTGCCCTTTTGTTTTTCTTTTGACAAAGGAAGACGACAAGCTGTCTACATCACAAACATAAAATTTATCCGAACCATCAAGATCCGATATGGCCACGTTATAATAAAAAACATCACTAAACTGAGCCGTATTCTTTTTTAACTTTTCAAATGCAAATGGATTGGGCTCAAAGGCAAAAATTTTCGAATTTGGATACTTAAGTTTAAAATATATAACCGAAAGACCAGAATTACTGCCTAAATCAAAAATAATACCAGGATCCTTGGACAAATTCACTTCATACTCCTTGTTTATGAATATCTCAGTAAAAGCACCTAAATCTGAGATGTCTGACAAATAAAACGAAAAGACGCTCTTATCATTTCTTAAAATTAACTTAATCGAATAATTTATTTTAGGCACTATTTTTTTTGAAATTGAAATTAAAAACAATGATAAAAAAAACTTGATTTTATAAAAAAAGTTTAACCCAAAATTAAAAGACACCTTATAATTAAACTTAATTTTTTCAATAATTTTGTAGAACATAACAATTGTTATAATTTATTAATCAAATTTATTTTTCTACGATATCTAACAAATCTTGATAGCGTTTATCATTTTCACATTCTTTAATTTTTTTTATAGAATATTTAAAGCCAGTATCATTGCTGGCCACAATATAAATATGCGGAGAAATTAAACCAAATATTTTATCTAAAAAATTATTAGCAAAAACGAAAGATTTTGAATCAATTATCCTCCAACCGGCTCTTTCAACTGTTTTCTCTAATGTTTTTTTATTAAAGAAATTCACATGATTAATGGCCAAGGAACCTTTAAATTTTTTTAATTTTAACAAACTATGAATTTTGGGAATAACAGGAACCCCCAAAATTAAAAGCGTGTCTTTATTGGAAATTGTTTTTAGTTTAATTAAAAATGAATGAGGAGACAAAAGATGCTCAATCAAATTATTAGCCCAAATTATCTGAAAATCAGAATCTAAACCCATATTGTCAATAAATTCAACATTGCCACCAACAATATTTAATTTATTATTTCGACCGTCCTCTATTTCACTTGTAGTAATAGTAACCCCAAGACTATCTGGGCCAAATTTAAGTAAATGTTGCCCCGTTCCGCAACCAAGATCTAAAACCTTCTTGGAATCTAAATTATATTTGCTTACTATTCTATTAAAAGTTTTTGATTCTTTTATTTCTTTAAGCTGAACACTCATAATATTTTATTTATTAATTTTTTTACAAAAAATTAACATCATAAGACCATTTTTTTTATTAGCAGAAATAAAATATTTTCTGAAAATTTTTCCTAAAAATTTTAACAAGAAACTAATTTGCCAAGCGCTATTATCTATAAACTTTGCAATATAATTAAAGTTTTTGTTAAACACATATGAATATTCATCAATAAAAAAACCATTATCCTTCAATAAAGTCTCTATTTCATCATAACAAAAATGTCTATAATGTTTACCTGGCTTTGGTAGATTCTTCGTAGGAACAGCCATAATCAACTTACCGTCGCCCTTAATAACCCTGTTCAACTCCTTCAAAACATCGCCACAAACATCCGGCCTAATGTGTTCAAAAACGGCCAAGTTGACAATTAAATCAAAATAATCACCAGAAAAATCTAAATCGGAAATACTTTGACAAGAAAAAGTTTTCGATTTTGATTCCTCGTTAAATAATTTTGCAAATTTAATAGCCCTTTCAGAATAATCAACCCCATAAATTTTGTTTTTGTCGCCAAGCATGCTTTCGACAAAACCATCTCCACAGCCAGCGTCAAGAATTGTAAAATTTTCTTTTTTCTCTATATAGTCAATCACCGGCTGAATATAAGAATAATAAAAAAGACCGACTCTACTGTTTCTATTTATAAAATAATGATAAGGCCTTGAATATTCTTCCTCTTGTTTTTGTTGAACATTATCCATAATTTTTTATAATTTTAGCAATTAATAGATCTAGAGAAAAAGTATTTGATACGAAAGCTGACAAATACTCCTCCAATTTAATTCTGTCCTCCGCACTCATTAAATAGTTTTTCAATATTTTATCTGACAAATCTTTGACGTCATTTTTAACAAACATCAAATCATCTTTATTTTTTAAATCTAGAGCTAACAACGCTTCATTGCAAGTCAAAACAGAAAGGCCACAGGCCATCGCCTCCAGGATTGCTTTATCCAGGCTACCAGTATGACTCATATTAACAAACAAATCAGAGCGCTGCAAATAAGGCACCACCTCTTCATTGCTAAGCGGACCAACGAAATTAACAACACCATCTAAATCATAACTACTAATTATTTTTTTCAAATCTAACAAATATTTTTTGTCGTCTTCCGTACAGGCTTCGCCGATTATATCTACCTTTAAATTACCCAATTTGGTTCTTGCTGTCTCTAATGAATAAATAAGTGTTTCATAATCTTTTATGGGAGATATTCTACCAACCGTTGTTATCTTAAAAATGCTTTTGTCTCTCTTATTTCTATCTGCCTTGAAAACATTTGCATCTATTCCCTGCCCGACTATTCTTATTTTAGCGCTTTTTAATCTAAAGCCGGAAGGGGTTGAAGTAAAAACAATATTCGTTCTCCTTTCCGCCATCTTCAAAGACTTACTAATACCACCATGGGCATACCATAAACCAATTTTCTTGCCTAAAAACTTCCACAAAAAAGAACTCAAAATAACATAAATTTGATTCATATGAACAAAAACGTTTTCATAGTCTTTTCTATATTGCCAAATATACTTATAAAATCTAAAAATATATTTTAACTTTGAGACACCACTTTCTTTACCCAAAGACAAAACCTGTACATTCTCTGGCAGATTATGTTTTCCTTCATAAAGACAAATAACTATTACCTTTTCGCAATTTTTAGCGAACTCCTCTACCCAACGATGAAAAAATCCCAAAATACTATCATTCCTATCCATCTTTTGAGTTAATATAAGCATTTTCATATATATCTGATTTTATGTAAATATAACTTTAATTATTTTTAATATATTCGAAAAAAGCTTTGTGCTCTTGCAAAATTTTTTCCTTATCAAGAAAATTTTTAAAAATTTTATAATTATTTTCACCCATAACTCTTATTTTATTTGGTTCACTTAAAATATTTTTTAGTTTATCAGACAAATCTAAACTATCATCTATTTCAACGAGATAACCGTTTTCCTCATTTTTTATTAAATCAACCGCGCCGGCAAATTTTGTTGCTATTATTGGAAGTCTGCTGGCAGCAGCTTCATGAAGAGTCATACAGGTCCCTTCATAAATTGAAGTAGCACAAAATATATCAGCTATTTTATAATATTTAGGCACATCATTATATTTTACCCTCCCCAACAAAACAACATTATTATTAATCTTTAGTTTTTTCACTGTTTTCTTAATATTATTCATTTCTGGACCATCACCAATAATCAAAAATAATGTTTTAGGGAAGCGTTTAATTACATCCGGAACGCTAAAAAGTAATGTTTTTATATCCTTCTGTAATGCTATCCTTCCCAAATAAAGAACTATTTTATCATACTTACCCTGCAAAATAGTATCTTTTAAATTTTGGTCTAATTCGGCATTCTCAAATCTTTCGCCGTCAATATAGAAACCTGCTTTCAACAACTTTTTTTTGTTAAAACCCCTTCCCGCCATTCTCTCTATTTCCGTGTTAGTAGAAACCCTTACATAATCAGCAAAAAAACAAACGACTTTCGCTAATAAATTCTTGAAAAAATTAAAGAATCTCTCTCTTATATAGTAACGGTTATCAATCATTTCAGCCATACTGTGAACAAGCAAGGTAACTCTGAATCTAAGTTTTAATAAAACACCAATAAAGCCAGAATCAAAAGGATTATCAGAGCTTATAAGGTTTATATTTTCTGTTCTTATAATTTTACAGGATTTTATGTAAGCTTTTATTAAAAAAATCAATTTATTATTAGCATAAATGGAATAAACAAATAAATTATCGGAAAGCTCAATTCTTTTATTCTCAAATACTTTTTTACTAGGAACAATTATTATATATTTATTGAAAAACTTCGAATAATCTATTTGACGTAATTGGGCTCCGGAAAAAACATTATCACTATTTTCAGATAAATCTGCGCCGTAAGAAGATATGGACAAAACATTCAAATATTTATTATTAATCATATTATACTTCTCTTAAAAAATTAGTTAATTCTTCAAACATTTTATTTTCATTAAAGTCGGTTATTCTCAACAAGGCCTTTTCCGATATTTTATATCTTAAAACCGAATCATTAAATAATTCAAACATTAATTCGTTCATTTTTTGAACATCATTGAAGTCGAAAAAAAGACCGTTTTCCCTGTCACTAATGAGTTCAACATTGCCGCCAACTCTAGTCGTCATTATTGGTATACCCAGAGACATAACTTCAAGCAACTGATGAGAAAAGCCTTCATAAGACGTATTCAGCGCAAAAACATCACTGGCTATAACATACTGCATTAATTTGTTTCTTTCCAGTTTCCCCAACAGAACAACTTTATTTTCCAAATTTAAATCTTTAATTAATTCTAATAGTTTGTCTTCATCAGTGCCTCCACCAGCTATAAACAATTTAGCTCTATCATCCCCAATGGAAAAAATTTTGAACGCTTCAATTAACTTATCAAAACCTTTCCAGGGCACCAACCTTCCAGCACTAATAATTATTTTGTCATCAAAATCTATCCCCAAATTTCTTCTGGCGCTTTCTTTATTTAAATCACACAAAGCACCATTAAAAGCATTATAAATAACCTTTATCTTATCCCCTCTTACACCCCAATTGGACACGATCTTTTTCAAATAATTGCTAGGAACAATTATCATCGTGGCTTGTCTGGCCGAAAAAAGCTGAATTCTTTTTAAAATTTTGACCATCAAATTATACTCCTTAAACTTAAGGGAAAAATCATCAAGCAAATCTACGATCTTAAACCTTTGACATCCCTGCTCCCAAGCATAATCACCAACTATTTTTAATATCATTTTTTTTCGTAAAAATAAGTTGGCCAAAGAAACTGGCAAACCAACACTTACCGGGTCTTGAACGTAAATCACCTCCACATTCCTACCCTCTTTTAAAATATTTAAAAAATATAAAAAATGACTAATAATTTTTGGATACTTATCTCGAAAACTTGAAAAACTTAGAAGTGAAACCGCAAAATTTCTTTTGGGCAACTCTTCTAGCAATAATTTACTATAAGTCGCCGGGCCACCAATATCTGGTGGAAAAATTCCAGTAGCAATTAATATATTTAATTTCCTGTTCTTATTTTTAATATTTAGATCAATAAAAGCCTTAAACATTCTACCGGCGACCAAATCCCAGGTATAAGATTCTTGTATTGTTTTTGCACCTTCTATAACCATTTTTTTTCTAAGATTGCTATCGTCAAATATTTGTTTAATCTTGCTAGCAATGCTTTTAGCATTTTCTGCCTGACAAAATAAACCATTTTTTTCATCACATAAAAAATCGGGAATACCGCCAACTTCAGTAGCCACCACTGGAAGCCCAGCGGCCATTGCCTCCAAAAATGAATTGCCCAATCCTTCTGACAACGATGGGCGACAAAAAACGTCGCTACTCCATAAATATTTTGGTAACTCTTGATGATTTATCGTACCTAGAAAATATATTCTATCTTTTAAGGCTAGATCTCCACTTAATCTTACTAATTCATCTTTTTCTTCCCCTTCACCCAATATTAAAAGTTTAAATTCTTCATCTAAAAAAGACAAAGCTCTAATTAAGTCTTTTATGCCATTTTTCTTAACTAAACGAGAGGTAGTTATAATTAACTTGTCATCATCATGAAAGCCCAAGTTTAAACGAAAATTTTGTTTATCAAATCCTTCTGGCTTTCTAAACTTTTGCCAATCAACCCCATTAGGGATAACTCGAATTTCTGACTCGGCCCCATTTTTAATTGCCCAATATTTTAAAAAATTACTAATAGTTTGAATAAAATCAGCCCGACTGAATATTTCCAAAAAGCTTTTTCTAATAAAAGAGCTTTTTTTCTTAATATATTCAAGGTCATCGCCCTCTTGTAGGGTCAAAAACAAGGGAGTTCTACATATTTTTTTAAAAAATAAAGCCGATAAACCTCCATAGCTAGCCATAATCGCCCAGGAAAATATGTATTTATTCTTTTTATTTAATTTTTTAGCTTTTATCCAGCCTAAAAATGCCAAGAAAAGTTTATCAAACAAAGGATGACCGATTCCCAGCCTATAAACATTAACTTCGCCAATTCTCTCAAGGCTGGGCAAACCCCTTTTCAGTTTCGCCGTAATTAAGTCAAAAGAAAAACTGGAGCCTAAACGATCGGTTATCTCTTTGACGGCCACCTCTGCACCTCCTACAAAAGGAAAATAAGCAGTGGAAAATATTAAGATTCTCTTATTTTTATCCATTTCTTTAAAATTATTCTATATTTTCTAGCTTTTTCTTAAAAAAATCAGATATATAATCTAGACCTTCTTCCAGAGAAACTTTCGGCTCCCAATTTAATTTACTTTTAGCCAAGGAAATATCTGGACATCTCTGTTTTGGATCATCCTCTGGTAAATTCATAAATATCAACTTGCTTTTACTGTTCAATTTCTTAATTATCATTTCGGCCAAAGATTTGATGGTCATTTCGTTCGGATTTCCCAAATTTATAGGACCACTAAAATCAGAATTCATCATTTTAACCATACCATCAACCAAGTCACTGATGTAGCAAAAACTTCTAGTCTGACTACCATCACCATAAATAGTGATATTCTCATTTTTCAAAGCTTGAATTATAAAATTAGACATTACCCTTCCATCGTCTAAAGCCATCTTGGGTCCATAAGTATTAAAAATCCTAATTACTTTAATATTCATGCCATGCATCCTTTTATAATCAAAAAAGAGAGTCTCAGCACATCTTTTACCCTCGTCGTAACAAGCCCGAGGGCCGATAGTGTTAACGCTCCCTCTGTAATTCTCCTTCTGAGGGCTAACTTCTGGGTCTCCATAGACCTCGCTAGTTGATGCCTGGAGAATTTTAGCCCCATGGGCTCTAGCTAAACCGAGCATATTTATAACACCAATGGTATTAGCTTTAATAGTTCTCACAGGATTTTGTTGATAATGAATAGGAGAGGCTGGGCAGGCCAAATTGTATATCTGATCTATTTTTCCATCAAAATAAAAGGGATCAATAATATCGTGGTTTATAAAAGAAAAATTGTTTTTATCTAACAAATGAGCAACATTCTCCTTGTTCCCGGTAAAAAGATTGTCCAAACAAAGCACCTCATGCCCATCAGTTACAAGCTTTTCACTTAAAAAAGAGCCTATAAATCCAGATCCACCAGTTATTAATATTCTCATATACAAATTTTAATAAATAATAAAATTATTACCTGTAAACATCCATATATTTGTCAACCATTTTATCCGATGAAAAGCTAGTCCTTTCAATGCTGTCTTTATTTTTATCTGTACAACTTTTTTGTACAGAAGATATTTTTTCTCTAAAAATCCTTAAAAAATCATCAATATCATTAAGTTTATAGCAATTATCCATTCCGATTACCTCACTGTTGCCACCGACGTTGCTGGCTACAATTTTTATGCCAGACAACAATGACTCTATCAAGACTATGGAAAGACCCTCAAAAATAGAGGGCAAAATGAACAAATCAAAAGCCTTTAAATACTTGCTAGCATCATCTATTTTACCAAGTAATATTATATCCTTTTCATGGCCATTGGCCTTTATTAAACTGGCATATCTCTCTTTTTCTGGGCCATCGCCTATAATAACTAACTTAATATTCCTTCTAATTTCTTTTATTTTGTGGAAATTTTCTATTAAAAACTCATAATTTTTAGGGTAAGCCAATCTACCAATCGATCCAAGCAGAAAAACATCGCTAGCTTCGTTTAGGCCAACCTTGTTTAATATAAACCTCCTAGCCTCCTCTCTGCCAATAAAACTCAAATCTACACCATTATATATCAATCTGCCTCTTTTGGACATATTATTCTTTATGGACAGTTTTAGGTTATTCTGACTAACAAAAACGAGATCGTCAACAAAAAGAAAACAAAATTTAAAAAAGGCCATAAAAATAGCCCTTTTGAATAAATTCCCCTTGTAATTACTATCCAAAACAGATAAGCCGTGAACGGTAAAAACAGTTTTGACTCCCATGTTAGCCAATTTGGCCGAAATCGCTCCCAATAGGGCGTTTGAGCTGTTTAAATGAACCACGTCAGGCTTATTCTTCTTTAAAAACAAATAAAAATCTATTAAAAAAACAAAACTAGCAAAGGGGTTAGAATTTCTCTCCAAGCCTCTAATAAAATGAAAATCTATGCTATTACTTTTGGCAAAGTCAAAAAGATAGCCCTTATTTTCACCAGAAGCTATAGAGACCTTGTTTCCCTTCTCTTTTAAGCCCTGCGCCAAATTGGCTACAAATTTCTGAGCACCACCAATTTCACTTTTGGTTATTAAAATCAAAATATTCATAATTAATCGATTCTTTCTTTATTTTTCGTTTCCGATGCTGACATCAATGTTCATTCTATCTCTATAATTTTCACCATAAATATTATTCAAAATTTCACTAATACGAAGTTCGACTTCTGCTCTGTTCAAGTTACCAGAGAAATAAACATCTTTTTGTTTATCGTTGAACATCATCTTGTAAGAATCGAAAAACTGGACACTTCTTTCAGGAGCATAAGAAAAATCTTTTTCCATTTTTTTATTATCTCTAGCGTAAAAAAGTAACGTAGAAACCAAAATCACTATTACAAAAATAGTCGCTAAAGCAATCAGCCACTTCAAAATAAGTCTGCTTCCCATAACCAGTAAACCAACAACAACAATCAAAACTGGCCAAATAAAAACCCAATCAAAATTTATATCCCAAAGATTTAAGTTTTTACCCAAGTGAAAAAGACCAAAAAGAACTATTAGCAGACCAAAAAATATTTTAGTATGATCGCCGTCCTTATCTCTGCGCTTGTTTTTGTTTTTTTTCTCATTTTTGTTGTCGAAACAATCACAATCATCGCCACAATCACAATCATCGCCACAATCACAATTGCTGTCATGTTCAAAATTGTTCATTTCATTAATGGTTTCATCATGACTAGGTTTCTTTTCATCTTTAATCTTTTTTTCCTCTTTGTTGTTTTCCATATTTTAAAATCAATTCTAGAAAAAGCTCTCACTGGCTAAAATCTAAAAATGATAGCAAATTTAATATTAATAGAACTATTTTTTCTTAAATAAAACAACTAGACCGACAAAAATTATCAAAAGCGGCCAAAAAAATATAAAAATCTGCCTGAAGGGAATAAAACTAGCAAACAAAGAACTAAGCCCTACAAGTACCAATAATAAACCAATAAAAAAGCGCCAATCGTTCTTTTTGACTTCCGAACTTAAATTATTAACTTTTTTACCAATTTCATTTATAAATTCTTCGGCTTTACTGTCCACCTCTTTTTTCTCGCCCACTATCACCACCTCATCTTCGGACGGTATTATTAAGGCACAAATTAAATAAATTAAAACTCCCGAACCAGCACCAATAGTTAACACCACAAAAACAAGGCGAATCATTATTGGATCGATATCAAAATACTTAGCCATTCCACCGCAAACACCAAATATTATTCGATCACTTTTAGATCTATAAAGTTTTTTTGTTTGTTCCATATTTTTATAAATTAATTAGGGACTTTTATCACTTCAAAAATATTATTATAATTACTAGCTATAAAAGCGTATCCGTTGGCAACCGAAACAGATATTGGTCCTTCAAATTCAGCTCCGGTAGAGTTGTCTATTTTAGCGGCATGTACTGGCATTAACGGATTAGATATATCAATAACTTCCAAGGCATAATCACAGTCATTAGTTATATAAGCATAGTCGTTAGAAACGTAGATGTTATTAGCACACTCTAAATTAGTATCCCCCGTTCCATGTTCCAGCTCGCCAACAAAAACAATATTGTTTGGATCGGAAATATTAAAAACAACCATCTTGCCTGGCCAGTAGCTAGCAATATAGGCATAATCACCCCTGACAAAAACAGACCAAGATTCAAAGGAAATGCCATCATCACCATCTAAAAAACTATCTTTAGCGATTGGCGAAGCTGGATTGGATATATCTATTATTTGTAAACCATTAATCCCGGCCACATATGCATAATCACCAGAAACAAAGATAGAATAAGGACGATAAATATTTATAGTTGAGTAATTATTGATCATACTTGATGTATGTACTGGATTTGCTGGGTCAGAAACATTAACCACCTCCATGGCATTATCATAGTAGCTAACAAGATAGGCATAATTATCTTTTACTTTTACAGAATATGGACCATCAAGTTTAGCGCCACCTGATAAATTAGCCAAATAACCTTTATGAACCGGATTGGCTTTATTGGTAATATCAACTATTTCTAAGGCATCACTTTGATATGAAGCTATATAAGCATAATTACCAACAACATCTATACCATAGGGGGAATTAAGCTTGGCGCCAGCAGCGCCATCGACTATATTACCAACAGAAATTGGATTACTTTTATTAGAAGTATTAAATATTTGCAGACCCCTGTCGCTACCAACATAAACGTCATCACCAGAAGAAAAAACCACAGCTGGATATTCTAATAATGTTCCACTCTGTCCGTGCCGTATAATACCATGGTGTTCAATTTGTAAGGGGTTGGAAATATTAAGAATCTCCATTGAAGAATTAGAATTACTAATATAAGCGTAATTGCCAGAAATTTCTATTCCACTAGTAGGAAAAATTTCAGAGCCATCCTCACCGTTACTTATTTCATCTAATTTAACCGGGCTACTAACATTGCTTATATCAACAATAGTTACCGTTCCGGGTTGATCTTGAGGAAGATAATCAACCGAGACTATATAAGCCTTATTGCTCGCTATTTTCATGCCAACTGGAAACTCCGTACTATTTAAATCAAAATTTGTAACATGGGCAGGCGATGCTGGATTAGAAATATTAATAATTTCCAAAGACAAATCTTCATCACCGGTGGCATAATAATTAGTATTAACAAAATATAAATAATTACCATAAATGTTTAAGTTAGTAGGAACGTCAACTACGGCCCCGCCAGCATCACCGCTAACAATTCTGGTTACAAGAGAAATGTCCAAGGGATTAGAAACATCAAAAACCTCTAAGGCGTTATAGATACCAGACCCTGGATTATAGCCACTATTTACAACATAGGCATAACTACCGCTAACAATTATTCCTTGGGGCTGAGCAAGTACTGGTATAGGATTAAAATCATAGTATCTGCTGAATTCAGCTACAAAAGATGGATTATCGGGATCAGAAATGTCAGCGATGGTAAAATATTGATCAACAACACTATAAACATAATCACCAGAAACATAAAATTTAGCATTAGGATTACCCAAATTACCCAAATTAGCTGTACCTCTTTGTACTGGATTAGCTGGGTTAGAAATATCAACAATTATCAAACCATTACTGCCGAGAACATAAGCAAAATTATCAGCAACAAATATGGTTCTAGGAGAATACAAACCACTCAATAAACTGCTGTGGACTGGACTTCCTGGATTAGAGGCATTTAAAGTTTCAAAATGATTACGATCATCTGTAACAAAAATATAATTTCCACTCATACCAATATTAAAAGAGTTCTTTAAATATGGTATAGAATTATCAACAACCGTTGCAACGTGGTAAATATCGCTACCAGCTAAAATGCAAGAACCGTCAACGCAATCATAACCATCGCCACAAGCAGGTTCACAAACTGCCTCTCCTCCATCGGGGACACCACCAGCGAAGATTATTCCGCCCGGAGTCATTTGCTTGGCTCCACCTGGTAGGCCGGAAACTTGTTTGCCGGTACAGAAATCTATGGTATAGCTAGCTCCATTGTTTTGAGGTATATAAGTATAAGTATTAGAAGCAGATAGACAGTCTCCATCAGCTGGAGTAGGGGCGGAAGGAATATTATACATAAACACCTCCTGAGAAGAAGATGAAATAATAGCTCCGCTGTTCCATTCTTCAGTAGTAGGATATCTTCCATTTTCATTAAAGAATAGTTCTAAAGCGGTTTGAACCTGCTTCATGTCTGCAATCCTTTTGCTATCTCTAGCGTTTTGCCTTGCTTGTTGCAAGGCTACTACGGCAAGCGTTGCGAGTATTCCGATAATAGCTATTACCACCAGGAGTTCAATGAGAGTAAAACCTCTTTTTTTTGTATTAGAAATCATAAAAATAACTTTAATTATATTTTTATTTGAAAAAATCTAAATAATCGCTAGCATATTCTAAAATATCTTTATCTATTTCAAAAATATCTTTATCGCTTGGGTTGTTTAAAATATCCTTTATATTATTTTTAAACACGGCCATGGATCCTGCATCTAAATTTTCCAGAAACGAATCTAAATAAGCATTAATAACGTCCTCTTGCTTGGTCTCGATCTCAACATTCTTGTTATCTCTCAAGAATAACATTTTTTTATTATTGAAGATGCTCAATAAACTTTGCAAATGAGCTAAAATTTGATAAGCACTTTTTCTTTTTTGATTTTCAGAATAAAAACCAGAATTATCACAGACTCGACAAGAATATTCCACTTCATTCGAATCTTCATAATTATATATAATATTTTCCAATTTCAAATCAGAGACAAGCTCTCCGTTGCCCTTTTTATATAAATAAGCCATCGAATAAGCTAAGTCAGAAGAAAGATCGGATATATCCAATAAAGATTCGTCGTTATTGGAAAGACCATTTAAATAATGACTTATATTTTTGCCCGGGAGATACTCCTTGGCAATAAATCTACTGTCTTGACCATCAAAATCTTTTTTGAAATAACCATAATATTTTTGTAAAACTGGGTTTTCTTGGCCAAAATCAGACTCAAAAACGCTTTTTTCCTGACTTGAATTACTCTCCTCATCCCCCACCCTATGAAGATCGGCTGATAAAGTAAAAGAAATGCAATTGCCACTTTTAAGATAACAATCTACCTTATTTACCCTTCTATTGGTTCCAATATCTAAATCTATATTTTCAGCGGCCATGCCAGTTAAAGCAAAAAGTTCTTCGCTATCAGCATCTTCCCCAGAAGAATAATCACTAACATCAATTTTTCCCACCTCCTCTAATTCAACATTTTTAATAATATTTTTCAAAAAAGTTTTATCATTTTCCATTCTACTAAAAAGAGCGCCCACCATTTTTAAATGAACTTTGCCAGCATGAGAATCTAAGTTTATATTGATAAACTCAATATTCTCTATTAAGTCCTTATACTTATTCAGGACATAATCATCAACTCCCATGTCCTTTAGTCTTTCTGATAAATATGTTGGATCTTTTTCAATTTTTTTTATTTTTTCAATATTTTCCATAAAGATATTATTGAATATTGACTCAATTTACGACCCTTGGAACGTGAGCGCGTAGCGCTTTTACGCTCCACAACATTTTTTATACTTTTTCCCACTACCACAGGGGCAAAGATCATTGCGACCAACCTTGTTCCCTTCTTCATCCTTGGTTTTGTCCTTAACTAAGTCTATTGTGCCAGAATTATCGGAACCAGTTCTTTTGGCCATTTCTTTAGCTGGAGCAGAAAATCTGCTAGCTCTCTCCATAATGCTTGGAGCAATAAAATTGCTAACATCACCAGTTTTATATATTGAATAGGCCACCTGTTTTTGAATCAAGCCTAAAAGATCTTGATACATTTGATAGGCCTCTTTTTTATATTCCACTAACGGATCTCTTTGTCCATAACCACGGAGTCCTATTCCACGACGGAGATAATCAATTGTCTCTAGGTGTTCAATCCATAAGTTATCAACCGAACGAAGTAAAATTCCTTTTTCGATTTCGATAAAATTAATATCCAAACCACTGAATCCCTCTGCCATTTCTTGATAATTTTTTCTAGCCAACTCAACTAAATAATCATTCAGTTCTTGACGAAGAATTTCTTTGACTTCCGTTCTATTTTTATAAGATAAAATTTTATCTTTTTGTTCTCCGCTCAAAGAAAAAATTGTATTAACAACCTCATAAATTTCTTGTAAGTTCCACTCTTTAACATTGTCAGAGGCTGTATGGAAATTTATAGTTTGGAAAATTTCATCCTCTACCATTTCCAAAACAATATTAGATAAACTTTTTTCTTCCGAAGAATCTGACTTGTCTTCTTTATTGCTCTTTATATTTTCGTAAATATTTAAAATTTCACGACGTCTCTTGTAGATTGCTTCTCTATGCTTATTAATAACATCGTCATATTCAACTACGTGTTTACGCATGTCAAAGTTATTGCCTTCAACTCTTTTCTGAGCTGATTCAATTGAATTGGAAACCAATTTATTTTGAATCGGCATATCTTCTGGTAATTTTAAAGTATTCATGACGCCTTTTAATCTGTCACCACCAAAAATTCTCATCAAGTCATCATCGGCCGAGATGTAAAATTGGCTTGATCCAGGGTCGCCTTGTCTACCTGCGCGACCACGAAGCTGATTATCAATACGACGAGACTCATGACGCTCGGTACCAATAACATGAAGTCCTCCCAACTCTTTTACTTTTTTGTGCTCTCCTTCAACGGGCGGATTGCCCCCTAAAATAATATCAACTCCACGACCAGCCATGTTGGTGGCGATAGTTATCGAGCCTAGTTTTCCAGCCTGAGATATAATTTCAGCTTCCCTAAAGTGGTTTTTGGCATTTAAAATATTAGGAGTAAGGCCTTCTCTCTCCATCATAGATCCCAAAAGCTCGTTATCCTCAATCGATACAGTACCAATTAGAACTGGTTGTCCGGTTTGAATTTTTTCTTTTACCTCTTTGATAACAGCCATAAACTTGCCATCCTTTGTTCTGTAAATTAAATCATGATAGTCCTTTCTAATATTTGATCTATTGGTTGGAATAATTATTGTTTCCAATTTATAAATCTTATAGAACTCCTCAGCTTCAGTTACCGCTGTTCCAGTCATACCGGCTAATTTTGGGTACATTCTAAAGTAATTTTGAAAAGTAATAGTAGCCAAGGTTTGGGACTCTCTTTGAACAACCACGCCCTCTTTAGCTTCAATGGCTTGATGTAATCCTTCGCTATAACGACGTCCCGGCATTAAACGACCAGTAAATTCATCAACTATCAAAATTTCACCGTCTTTAATTACATAGTCCTTGTCTTTTTTAAAAAGAACCTGAGCCTTTAATGCTTGCTCGATATTATGAACATCTTTTACTCCTCCAGCGACATAAATATTTTCAACTCCTAAAAATTTTTCCATTTTGGCTATTCCCTCCTCGGTTAAAGTAGACGCCCTCATTTTTTCATCAATATTATAATCCTCACCCTCTTTAAGTCTTTTTACTAATTCGGCAAATCTAAAATATCTATCATTCGACTCCTCGGCCGGAGCGCTAATAATAAGCGGAGTTCTGGCTTCATCAATCAAGATAGAATCGACTTCATCAACTATAGAATAATAAAAATCCCTTTGAACCATTTGGCCCAAGTTGGAGACCATATTGTCTTTTAGATAATCAAAACCAAATTCATTATTTGTTCCATAAGTAACGTCACACTTATATGCTTCTTGACGACTAACTTTTCTAAATGATTTTAGTCTCGGATCAAATTCATTTTCATCATTAAAAGTTGGATCGTAAACAAAAGCAGCGTCATGAACAATGACGCCAGTTGTAATTCCTAAAAAATGATAAACTGGGGCCATCCAGCCGGCACCAACTCTAGACAAATAATCGTTAACAGTAACTAAGTGCACGCCCTTTCCTAAAAGGGCGTTTAAATACAAAGGCAAGGTAGCAACTAAGGTTTTACCTTCACCAGTTTTCATTTCGGCTATTTGCCCGCGATGTAAAACAATACCTCCAATTAATTGAACATCATAATGTCTCTGCCCTAAAACCCTAGAAGATGCTTCCCTAATAGCAGCAAAAGCTTCTGGTAATATTTCATCTAATTTTTTTTGTTGTTCCTCAAAGCTAGGACCGTCCTTCACTTCAAAAGAAACTCCCAAACGACTTCTAGCTTCTAATGTAAAATTTTTGAGCTCTTCGTCGCTTTTCTTTTTAAACTGATCTTCGAGTGAGTTTATTTTATCGACAATCGGCTGTAAAGATTTAACAATCTTTTCATTCGGATCTCCAAATACTTTATCCCAAAATCCCATATTATTTTAATTTAAAATTTATTTTCTTCTTTTTTTATCTTGTTTTTTTTCTTTATACCTCTTAATCATTAGCACCAAATGATCTTTAACTTTATCAATCGCCTTAATTATTGTTTCTTCTGTTTTCTCAACTCTTAATATTTCCCCTGGTAAAAACAAATTGGTTTCCGCTCTATAAACTTTTCCGGAACTTTGTTTGTTTAGAACATGCTCAATCTCTACGTCACAATTAGAAACGGGCACATCTCCCAAATACTTTTCTAGCATACCCATCTTCTTTTCTGTATACATTTTCAACTCTCCACTTAATTCTATTTTTGTTGTTTTGATTTGGACTTTCATATTCTTTAAATTTAATTATTAAATTTATATTTATTTTATTTTGCCGTTATCGCATTGAAAACCACAAAAAAAACAAAAATAACAAAAAAATACTTTAATTAAACAAACCAACTATGTCTTTAAATGTCACCCAAACTATCAAAAGCATTAATAACAGAAAACCAACATTATGAAAAACAGCTTCAACTTCTTGCTTAACTGGGCTACCTTTTATTTTTTCAATCAATAAAAAAACTAGTCTACCTCCATCCAAGGCTGGAAAAGGTAAAAAATTGATAACCGCTAAATTCAAAGACAGAAGAGCCGTAAACTGAATCAAGTAAATAAAGCCCATTCTAGCCATTTGCCCAGTTAAATTAGCTATGCCAACTGGCCCAGCGACTTCAACAGATACTGGCTGACCAACAACAAGACCTTTCAAAAAGTCAAAAAAGGTATAAATAATTAGCCAAAGAAATTGTCCGGTCACCTTAACTCCTTCTACAAGAGCCAAATACCAAGGATATTTAATAAAAGCTGTATAGGAAATAGCAATTCCAATCGTTTTTCTGTTTAGCTCTTCGTTAAACTCTGGTTTAATGACCAATTCTTTTGTTTCTCCAAGTCTTTCAATGGTCACAACTGCTTCGTCGCCCGATTCATTAATAAAATTCTGCACATCACTTTCAGAGGCCACTGACACTCCATTTACTTTTAATATAGCATCAGACATCTTCAAACCAGCTTCGGCGGCGGGAGAATTTTCTGAAATTTGGAAAACCCTGACTCTTTCTTCTGATGTTTTTACATTTTTTGATAAAACACTTTGATCTGTTAACGATTGATAAGAACCAAACATCAAGCCAATCGATATCAAAATCCAGGCCAAGACAATATTCATGAAAACACCGGCCGATATTACTATAGCTCTCTTCCAAGTTTTCTGAGCAGCAAAACTATCACTATCTTGAGCATCTTGCCCATTTTCGCCCTTTATCTTTACAAAGCCACCGATAGGAATAGAATTTATAGAATAAATAACATCTATATTGTCCTCTATTTTTTTTCTCCCAAATTTAATCTTCCATTTTTTAGGGGCACTCTTATAAAAACAAAAAAATCTAGGAGGAAAGCCAAGACCGAATTCGTCAACTTTTATTCCTAATTTTCGAGCAGCAAAAAAATGACCAGCTTCATGAAAAAAAACCAACAAAGAAAGAACCGCTACAAAAATTAAAATAGTTATAATCATAAAAAAATTTTAAAATCAAAAATTAAATTTCCATTATCTCAACTTCTTTTCTGTCCCTCATTTCTTTTATTTCACTATTTATTCTCTCAACTTCTTCGTCTAAATCCTTGATAAAGCGGAATTTATCATCTTCTCCGATTTCTTTAGAGTCAAAGGCTTCTTCAATGCTTGATTTTATCTCATCTCTAATTTGACGAATAGAAACTCTAGCTTTTTCTTGCTTTTCGTTTACTTTTTTAACCGCCTCCTTGCGGTTCTCTTCTGTCATTTGGGGAATGTTTATCCTAATTTTATCTCCATCATTTAATACGCCTACGCCCAGATTAGCTTCGATAATGCCCTTTTCTATGCTTTTTGTTACCGCTTTGTCCCAGGGAGTAAGCGTCATGCTACGAGAATCACTAACAGCGATATTACAAACGGCGTTTAGAGGATTTTTAACTCCATAAGCCTCGACAAAGACACCTTCAAGCATAGCTGGATTAGCCCTTCCGACCTTGACAGTTAATAAATCTTTCTTAAAAAAATCCAAAGAACCATCAAGCTCATTCCTTTTGTTTTGAATGTAAATATTCATATAGTTTAAATTAATTATAAATACTTTTTAATACTACCAACTCTCTGCTCTTGTCATCTCGACTGAGCCATCCTGCGGATGGCGAATGGAGAAATCTATTGTCCAATGTTTTTAGACCTCCCCGCTCGCTTCGCTCGGTCGAGGTGACGAAAAAATTCATCAAAATATAAAGTTTATTTATTTTTTAATTTTCTTAATACCAAGATAAATAATACTAGGATTATTAAAATCAATTAACAATGAACTGCCAGCCCTAGTACTCGGTAGTTTTTTAACACTCCAAGTATTTCCTCCGTCATAAGAACGATAGAAACTAGTATCAGTAACATAAAATATTTCATCGGCATTCTGAGGATTAATGGCGATAGCATTTATAGAAGAATCACTCTCAGGAGTAAGCAGACTAATTTTAATCCAGCTCTGCCCCTCATCAAAAGATCTAACTATAACCTTGTCAGTGGCTAAAAACAATGAATTGTCACTATAGGAATAAACTAAATCCTTAAAATTTACACCCAAAGCAAATTCTTTTAATTCCTTGTTATAGTCTGTCCAATTAGTATTATCAAATTGATTCTTATACTCCTCTAGCTGCTCCAAGCTTGCTCCACCGGCTGAATTAAAACGATATATACCATTTTTAGTAGTAGCAACAAAAACGGATCTGCTATCTTTTGGATTTATTAATATTTTTTTAACACTATCGTTCAATCTCTGAATTGCCCTCCATGTATCCCCTCCGTCAAAACTTCTTAAAATATCGCCACGAGACGTACCCATGTAAACAATTTTTGGGTTGTAATGATCCAGGGCCACGGCCATAACACCAACTCCCTGATTATTGTCATAATAAACTTGAGAAAAATTTCTAGAACAATCATCACTTCGATACAACTTGTTTTCCATGGCCACAAAAATAACACATTTATCTTTGTTATCTACGGCAACATCATTAACAGTGATATTTCCTGGAAGCGATAAAGCTTTATTCCAGCCCCTGCCCACATTATAGGTATAATAAAGACCATCGCCAATACTAGATAAATAAATAGCCGCACTGTCGCTTGGGTCAATCGTAAAGCTATTTACATCGGAATTGGCAATACTTCCTGGGGCACCAGAGATAGAAGGAATAGAAGACATCTGCTTCCAAGACTCTCCCTTATTTCCAGTAACAAAAACGCCTCCGTCCATAACACCGACTCCGCTTGTCTTAAAATTCAAAGAACAAGCACCTAAGAAAAATGTTAGAAATAAGACTGGCAATAACTTAAATTTTTTCATAGTTTATTTATTGTTAATAATAACAAAACATCTAAATATTATAGCTAATTTAAATATTTACCGCAATATATTCCATAATTGCCTTAATGCCTATATTGCTTTTCAAATATTCACCTGATTTCTTTAAAATTAGATCAATTTTAAACAAAAAATCTAGACTTACTTCTCTTTTTCTTAATTTATCAATAGCAAACTTATTTTGAATAAAATCAACTCGATCGTGATTCAAAAAACTTAAGTCACGAACAAGGCTTTGCCAAATTTCCAAGATGTTAAAGCTACCGCCAGAAGAAAAATCATAATGATAAATATCATCAATAATTCTTGCTCTTTCAAGAAAATCGGAATTAAAAAAATCAAGCAAGGACTCAAAAATATGCTCGTACTCCTCGTAAAAAGTTTCATTTTCTAAAAACTTTATAGCCAACATTGGCCTTCCCAAAGATAAGCTAGCTAAATTTTTTGCCACCGAAGGGGAAGCCTTAAAATCATTAATCAAAAAATTGTAAACATAGTCTAAATCAACTGAATGTAAGTTTAACAATTGACCACGGGAAACAATTGTTTTCGGCAAAGCCTCAAGATTATTCACCGTAAGAATAACCAACAGTTTATCTTTAAAATCTTCCAGAACTTTAAGTAAGGCATTGGCCGAATTTTGGTTTAAGTTTTCGGCGTTTTTTATTACTACTATCCTGTAAGATCCCAAAAAAGAGCTAGAAGATAAACTAGATATCAAATCCCTTATTTGTTCTATAGAAATATTTTTTTTATCTGGCACTTTTTCGATAACAAAAAAATCACTATTGACATCCAAAAGATTGTCCATTTTTTCAAACTCAGGATTTTCACTTACAAAGACATTCCTGGCAAAATCTTTAGCCAGTGAAAATTTTCCCAAATCTTTTGTTCCTGAAAAAATATAAAAATTCGCCAACATTTTGTTTTTTATATTTTTCTCAAGAATGTCTATTACTTTTTCGTTACCAATATTGTGCCAAATATACTTCATAAATAAATATTACACCTTAATTATAGCACAAAAAAAACAAAAATAAAAGAGCTAATTATCAATTTTGCAACAATAATTAGCTCTCAAAAATCAAAAAAATTAAATCAAAGACTTGCTTCCCCTTATTCTTTTCATTCCCTTGATGGGCAACGAAACATAAAAAGTACTTCCCTTTCCCTCGCTTGACTCAAACCATATCTTTCCACCAGATTTATCAACGATTGATTTAATAATATAAAGACCCAACCCAGTGCCATTTGTATCTATTTTCCTAGCGTTATCAGCTCTAAAAAGTTTATCAAATATTTTATCCTGTTGACCCTTAGGAATGCCATAACCAGTATCAGAAACTTTAAAAACAATGTTTTTTATTTTATCATCAACATCTATAGATAAAAATATCGATCCTTTATCGGGAGTATAATTTATAGCATTAGAAAGAACGTTTTGAAAAATAATGCCCAACAATTTCTTGTCTGCCAAAAATTTATTTGGTAATTTCTTGGAAAATTTTGAAGAAAATTTTATTTTTTTACTATCAATAATTATTCTGTGTCTCTTAATAATTTCGTTTGTCAGAACAACTAAGTCAATATTGTCCGGATCAATCATTAAACTACCCAGTTCTATTCTAGAAACATTCAAAAGAGAATTGACCAAATCAACCATGTGTCTATTGCTAGAATGTATCTCTTCTAAATAAGATTTTTGTTCTTCACTTATTTTTCCACCATCACCCATCAAAAGCATCTCGGTATACCAATTTACAGCCGTAAGGGGCGTTCTGAGTTGATGAGAGGCTAATGAAACAAATTCTGACTTGGCTTTATCAATTTCTTTTTCATCGGTAATATCAATATTTACTCCAACTATTTTAATCGGCTCATTTTTCTTGTCACGAAGAACATTGCCAAAGGCTTTTATATATCTTATAGAGCCATCGGGCCAGACAATCCTAAAGCTAGTATTAAGATTATCTTTTTTCTTTACGGCTCTAGCTATTTCTTTTTCTACCTCTGGCAAATCTTCCGGATAACAGCACTTTCTCCAATCATTATAAGTTCTATTAAAATTAGCTTTTTTAACACCATAAAGTTCATACATTTGTTTATCCCAAATCAAAAAATTATTTTTTAAATTCAAATTCCAGATACCAATCTTGGCCGATTCAGTCGCCAATTTAAGATGACGGAGTAACTTGCTTAATTTTTTGTTATTGCTTTCAATGATCTCTTCGTCCCTTTTTTTATCGGTAATATCCTCGCCAGAACTCAAAGTGCCAATAATTTCACCCCTCTTATTTTTAATAAGAGAACTGTACCAGGCAACCATTCTTCTTTCGCCCTTCTTTGTTAAAATTTCGTTTTCATAAGACTCGTTCAAATTTTTTATTTGGCCAGAAGAAAGCTTTTTAAAAAAAGAAAGTACCTTTTCTTGAATTTCTTTGGGCAAACAAAGTTTAAACCAATTTTTAGAAATTAATTCTTCTTTTTTATAACCAATCACCTCTAAGCCCTTTTTATTAATTAAAATAATTTTTCCATTTTTATCCAAGGCTAACAAAATAATTTTAGCAATATCCAAGTATTTTTGTGCCATGTCTTTTTCTTTTATTAAATTGTTTTCAATTCTTTTAAGCTCACTAATATCTCTCAGAACCAAAAGGCGACCATAAGAATTATTATTTTTATCAAACAAGTGCTCTACCGACAACTCAATTTCAAGCGATTTAATTCTAATATTGCTTTTAAAATTAATTTTAAAATCTTTTGACAATAATAATGCTTTTTTAAAGTCATTGCATCCCTCAAGAACATCATCTATCTTACAACCAAAAAATTCTTGCGAATTATCTAAAAAACAAAGCCTTATAGCCGATGGATTTATATCCAAAATTGAATTATTATCATCAACCACGATAATACCGTCGGACATTTTTTCCACCAACAAACTTCTAGCCACCGGGACAATATTCAAAAATTGCCAACGAAAAATAGAAACAACAAACAGCATACCAGTCAAAGAAAAGGCCACTCTGGTTATGTCTAAGCCAGGAAAATAACTAAAGCCAGCAATATATATAATATTAGCGATAAGGGGAATCAACACTCCAAGCAGAATAACCCACACTTGATAATTACGTGGTTTTTTTAACTTTAAAAAACTCTTAAAAAAGAGAAAAGACCCGAATAATAGCAAAAAATAAGAATAAGGGACATGAAAAAGCCAAAACCACAAACCATATTTATAAATAATCGGATAAACTAGCCCTACTCGGAAGTCGGAAGTATAATAAGAAGACCAAATTAGACCATGATATTCATTTGTAAAAACTAAAATCAAAGTAATAACCGGAATTACCAACAAAATGAAAATATTTTTAACTTTAGCAAATTTGTCTAATTTGTTGTAACAAAGTGAAAATATTAAAAAAACAACGGGCGTTAAAACGGCACCTATATAATCAAACTTTGACAATAAAACCTTAAGATTTATATTAACTACAGATGATTCTACCATTCCAAAAAAAGACCAAAAACAAAAAACGAGCACCAAATAAAAAAAAGAAAGCCCAATTTTATTAGACCTTCTTTTCCAGGCGATAAAAGACAACAACCCCGTTATAAAAGTAGAGATTGCGTAGATAAGAGTATAATAATTCAATGAGTATTCAATCATAAAGCTTGTTATGTTTTCTTAAATTATAACAAACTTTTATTAAAAATACAAAATATATCTTATTCTTTTCTTTTAACCCTAGATCTTTCGAGTTCGGTTAAATATTTTTTTCTAAGCCTAACGCTTTTGGGGGTAACTTCTAAATATTCATCTCCGTTCATAATACTTAGGCCAATCTCTAAACTTAATTCCACTGGAGGAGTTAACTTAATAGCTTCATCCGATCCTGAAGCACGAACATTGGTTAGATTTTTCCCTTTAATGGGGTTGACGCTCATATCATTTCCCTTGGCCACATTACCAATAACCATACCCTCATACACTTCGATATTTGGTCCAATATATAAAACACCTCTTTCTTGTAGATTCCAAAGGGCATAAGCCAGGGCTTTGCCGGAAATCATAGAAATCATTGATCCCAATTCACTCCTTTCAATATTGCCAACGTGCGGTTTAAAATCTAAAAAATGAGTACATAAAATTCCTTCGCCCTTAGTATCAACTACGAACTCATTACGGTAACCTAATAATCCTCTGGTCGGCATTTCAAAAATTAACCTAGACTGACCATTCTGATTTTTAATATCAGTCATTCTTCCCTTTCTCTTCGATAATTTTTCAATTACAGTCCCAGACATTGCCTCGGGAACATCAACCGTAACCTCTTCAAAAGGCTCATGGTCAACGCCATCTATAGTTTTGACTATAACTTGAGGCTGAGAAACTTGAAGTTCGTATCCCTCTCTTCTTAAATTTTCCAATAAAATGGCCACGTGCAACTCTCCACGACCATAAACTTTATAAAAATTAAGATCAGAGAAATCTACTCTCAAGCCAACATTAACTTCCAATTCTTTTTCTAGTCTTTCTTTCAACTGTCTATTGGTAACAAACTTTCCTTCCCTTCCGGCAAAAGGAGAATTATTGATTAAAAAATTAAGAGATATAGTTGGTTCGTCAATTTTAATAGCTGGAAGCAGTTCTTGCTCTGGCTTTTCACAAATCGTTTCACCAATATAAATCCCTGGTAAACCAGCAATCATAACAATGTCGCCAGCCCTAGCTTCCTGCACTTCTTTTCTTTGGGTTCCTTCAAATGTAAATAATTTGCTTATTCTTCTTGTTCTGTTTTCTCCAGCAGAATTCTTAACAATAATATCTTGGGCTGACTTAACAACACCACTGTATATTCTACAAATAGCCAAGCGTCCTAAAAAATTATCATAAGCCAAATTAAAAGGCTGTGCCGTTAAACTTGAATTTTCAGAATTGGCGCTTGATGCTGGTTTAACTTTTTCTAAAATAATATCCAACAAAGGATTTAAATTGTCTGATTCATCAGACAAGCTAAGCTTTGCAATGCCCTGTTTAGCGGCGGCATATATAACAGAAAAATCTAATTGTTCGTCGTTGGCGCCCAAATCAAGAAACAACTCGTAAACCATCTCAACTACCTCCTCCGACCTAGCAGCTGGTTTGTCTATTTTATTAATAACAACTATTGGCTTCAATCCTAATTCCAAAGACTTCTTTAGAACAAACTTGGTCTGTGGCATCGGACCCTCCTGAGCATCAACTAAGAGCAAAACGCAATCAATAGACCTGAGTATTCTTTCTACCTCGGAACTAAAATCAGCGTGTCCTGGTGTATCAACTATATTTATCTTCGTGTCTTTATAAAAAACAGAAGTATTTTTGGAATAAATGGTTATCCCCCTTTCCTTTTCTAAAGCATTACTATCCATACTAGTCTCGCCAGAAGTCATTCCCGTCTGGCTCATTAAAGCATCGGTTAAGGTTGTCTTGCCATGATCAACGTGAGCTATAATGGCTATATTTCTTATGTCCATAATTTTAAAATCTAAATTATATGAGAATTAATTGAATAATTTAAAATATAAATAGAATATAAATACAAAATAAAAGCAAAAAATTACGCAAAAAAGCGTAATTGATATAAATAATCTCGGAATTTTAATAAATAAGACCGGACCTATATCTAAGCTAATATAGATAGTATAACTTTATTTTGAAATAGTCAACTATTTATCATCTCCGCTCATCAAATCATCATATTTTTTTAAAACGACTGGCAACTTCTTGAAGCTCTCTTGGAATTGATTTAAGACTGTCGTCCCCCTTAAAGCGGCGGCGGGGTGAAACATTGGCACAATCAAATAATCACCTACTTTGAAAGTTTTACCCTGATCCTTAGAAATTTTAGCCTTTTCGATAAAATAATTCATAGAAAACCTCCCCAAAGTAACTATTATTTTTGGTTTAATAATTTCGATTTGTTCCTTTAAATACGGCTTATAAGCTTCGATTTCCTCGGATAAAGGATCACGATTTTCTGGCGGTCGTCTTTTAACAATATTACTAATATAAACATCTTCCCTCTTTAAACCTAAGCTCTCAATAGTTTTAGTCAAAAGTTGGCCGGAACGCCCTACAAATGGTCGACATAGTTGATCTTCCTTAATGCCTGGAGCCTCACCGATAAAAAATATTTCTGCTTCAGAAGAGCCCTCTCCAAAAACCAAATTTGATTCTTGCAAAGGCAAATTTTTATCCTGAACCATGCGATTATTTAAATCGTTTAATTTTTGTTTTTTATTCAACATATTCTAAAAATAAAAACATAATATTAAAAACTACAACTATAATATTATAGCATGAAAAAACCCTAAAATAAAAAATCCCCTGGAAACAAAGAACATAAGTTCAAAAAATCCAAGGGCAAGAGTAAAGATTTTAAAAAAATCAAAAAACTTGAGGAACGACTACGTGATAAAAATCGTCAGATAATAAGATTCTTTTTTGATCAAAATGGACAATTTCGACACCAATACCATCAGAATAAATATCGACATTGACTACGTGGTATTTGTTTTTTTCCTTAATTAAAAAAAAGTAGGCATATTCATTGCCGCAAATTCTTAAATAATTTCTTTTGCAGAAAAATACAATCTGGGATTGAGACATTACCAACTTGTCCAAATTCACCCCAAAACTAACAAAAATATCACCTATTTTTTTATCGTCAACTAACTTATAAACTTCAACGGTGATTTTTGGAGTTGAAAGTCCTGGTTTATCAAGCCCCAGCTCTTTGAATTTAGGGTCGATGTAAGCTCTAAAAATATCTTCGGAATCGATAATGGCGATACTGCCATCCAAAGCATCAATCGTCCGACTGTCGTAACTTCTTACTATTTCTAAAACAGAATTCTGTTCAATACTTTTTTTAATTTCTTCCATTTTTTCCTATTTTTATGTTAAATAACTCTGTACAATTCGAAATATGAACATAGTTTAGCATAAAATTTATTTTATGTCAAACAAAATAGCTGTTGACCGTTAACTTTTTTTTGAGTACTCTATGATTATAATCTAATTATGCAATCTAAAAATATGAATATAAAAAATAATAAAAATGATTTTAATTTCTGGCGCAAGCTAATAAACGCTTGGTCCTTCTTCTTTTTTGCCGTTATAATAATAGATTTCATCTACACAAACGCTTTCAAAGAAATTTTAAACGCAATAGCGACCATATATATTAGTATTTTGGCAATTTATGTCAGCAACAAAGAGTTTGAACGTTGGTATGACCAACACGAAGATGGTCATCCTGGGGAAATATTTGTTATTATTTGGTCAGTTCTTGTTGGAGTGCTTTTTATCTTGGATATAGTATATGGAAAAACATATGAGCTTCCTGGAGCTATTGTTTCCACTTACATCGCCGTTTTAACTATCTTAGTGATAACAAGAAAATCCAAGGAATTGTACAAATTAAAAAGAAGCAATACTAAATAAATTATTATTCGGAATGATCACAAACGTCGTCGCCGTTATTGTCAATATATAAAACACAATCTCCCGGAAACTCACAATTAATTTCCCCAAAAGGACAATCAGGCTCCTCAACGCTAGATTGAGCTTCGATATAGTTTCCAATAACAATTCTGAAGTCTTCAGCTTCCAACGTATCACCATTAATATTTTTTATATTATATTCCAAGCCTATCTCTTTCAATTTTAAACTTGTATCAACTCCCTCTGGTAGCTTTAATTTATCTTGAAATTCTTCTAACGGAACCTTTGTTGTCTCTATTACGTAATCAAGAGTGTTGCTTCCTTTTATGTCTTCAACTTTAATCTCACCCTTAACGTCAATTATGTTAGATTCTGGTTTTGTTTGCCAAAAAGATGCATACGGAAAAATAAACAAAGGAACAATAACCAAAAGAACGACTAAATAAAAAAATCTCTTTTGAGATATTTTTTTGTTAAAAATTTTAAAGCTTAAACTATTTTTTGGACAATTCCCTACACATTTTCCACAACCTACGCAATCAGCGTCGTCAATAATATTAGCTGTTTTTATCTCTAGATTAGCAGGACAAACATTATTACATATTCCACAGCTTATACAAGTTTTATCGTCCCTTTTTATTTTGAAAAAACTAATCTTTTTAATCAAAGCAAAGAAAGCTCCTAGCGGACAGAGATACCGGCACCATAAACTTTTAGAAAATAAAGCTGAGATCAATAACACAAATAAAATAAAATACCCAATAATTCTCTCATCAAACTCTTGCCCAAAGTGCATTAGAGTAGCATAAGGATCATAAATATTAAAAACTAAATCGCCTAAATAAAAAGAAAAATAAATAATGGCCAGCAACACCAAATATTTAACATATCTCAAATATTTATCAATTTTTTTTGGAACCTCTAAATCTTTTTTAAAGCCAATTTTTTTACCAAGCTCTCTCATCCACTCCTGAATGGTTCCAAGTGGACAAAAATAACCACAAAAAACTCTCCCCAAAAAGATAGTTGAAACTAAAAAAATACCTAACAGAATAAAAGAGCTGACAAATATTTTTTTTAAAAATTCACCATTAAACAACAAAGTAAAAAAACTTTCTACCGCACCAAAGGGACAATAAGCGTCAATGGGCGCCGCTCTTTCTATCCCAAATTTTTGGTGCATCAAGGCCAAGGAGACAACCACAAACAAAATCGAAATTTGAACAATAAAACGAAAAGGATTTTTAGTCATAATTTAGAATTATTTTAATTAATTACTTTTTTAAAACATTTCATTTGATACAAAGCAAAAATCTGAATTAAAATAGAAATAACTACCACCGTAAGAGCATAATCATTTAGAAAATCTAGGGCAAGCGCTGGAAAGAAAACGGAGATAATCGCCGCCCCAATTGAAGCTCCACAAACCGGAGCACCAATGGTACAGATGTGTAATGCTGACAAACCAATAATACTAAATATAAAACCAATGATAGAGCCGGTTCTTTGTCTTTTTCTTACCTCCGCTTTGTCTTTTATACTTCTAATCATACAAGTGAGAGTAAGCGAAAAAACAATAATAAAAATAACGGCTATAATACTATAATAACCATAAAATATTTTTTTTGGTACTAAAAAATAAGCTAAAATAGACACTAAGGCGAAAGAGATTAAACAATACTTGCTTTTTAAAACTTTAAGTAAATATATTTTCATGTTTTTTTATTGTAATACTAAATTAAATAATTACTAAAATTTGTTTGTATTCACGTCACTAAAAAAATAACTAAACTTTGGAGATTTATGGAGCCTCATGCCCACTGGGCTATTTCATAATCGTGGCGAGGGCGGAACGTTTTGAAGTTTATTTAATTATGACAGCTAAAACCGAAGGGACTTCGTAAATCCCATCTTTTTCATTAAAATGACCTTTTTTGCTTTCGATAAAAGTTTTTGCGCCAAATTTTTCTCTCATTATTTCTTCAGTTTCCAACGGTATAAACGGATCGTTGTCAGAAAAAAAAGCAAAAATTTTATTTACAGATTTTTTAATTTTTTTAACATCTAAATTATTCTGCAGCCATGGCATTATAAAATTATTCTGTTCCTCTGATATATTATTAATTTTATTTACTACACCAGCAATCATAACAACTTTATCAATTACAATTCCCTCCGGCAAAGACTCTAGGTAATGTAAAATAGCTGGGCATCCCAAGCTATGCCCGATAAGAGTTACATCTTTGTCTGGATCATTAATCATTTCCTTCATAAAATCTACCCATTCTTTCACTATCGGAAAATCTGCATTGGGCATCTGTCTAGATTCCACTAAATAATTATTTTCTTCCAACTTACTTTTCAGCCAAGGTTTAATTCCTTCGCTTGGATGACCACACCAACCATGTATTATATATGCTCGTTTTTTTTGATTCATACTCTTATAATTTATACATTTATGTTTAAATTGTACCATATAATTCCTAAGCAATAAACACCTTACAAAAAATAGCCTTTGTTTAAGGTCTATTTTGCTACCACAGAGAGGGTGGGGCGTTTTGGAACTTTGTTAGAGTTCCAAGCTAGAATCGTTATCAAATTTAATTTCATCTTATCTAAATAATAAATTTTAGTATTCGGTAAAACAACCAATAAATCAGCAACCTTAATATTATAAGAATTGTCTTCTATATACTTATAGTGCTAATTAATTATGCATACATTATAGCTAATTTTTAGCATTATTCAATTTATATAATTAAAAGGATGATAATAACAAAAAAGACCTAGAAAATACTAGACCCAAGCGATATAATTAGCTACAATGTTTTTGTTTACTTCTTCATCATTAAAACCCTCCATATTCCAATGTCTATATTTTTATCATCCTTATTGAATGCCTTGTATATTTTATTTGGCATAGGATATCTTGTTATCTGTTCAGAAATGATTTCAAAGCCATTTTTTTCGAAAATTTCTTTAAATTCACTATATCTGATTCTATTCGTATAACTAACACCCTTTTTAGTTAAATAATTTTCCCATGTTTTTTTAGAATACTTCAAAAACAAAAAAGGATTATCAAAATTGTAATGATCTCTCATGTCTATTAGATGATACAAGAATCCACCTTTTTTTAATATAGAACTTAATTTTTTTATATTTTCTTCAACATTTTTTATGTGCTCAAAAACACTAATACTATAAACAAAATCTATTTCTTCGTTCAACTCAACTTCGCTTAAGTCCTTAGAAATAAAAACTATCTTATCAAAATCTATTTCCTTATTGTTATATTTAGTTTTTATGAATTCTTTTTCTTTTTGAAAAAAAGCCTTTTGTTTTTTTGTTTTTATATGTCTAGGATATTTATCGACCAAAACAACCTTGTTGCTTCCATTAAACAAAAAATTATATGCGTTAACATAAGAATTTCCAGGACCCAATTCTAAACATGTTTTATCTTGAAACGAAAAATTATGACTTTTTAAAAAAAAATGCACCTTTTCAAAACTAGAATCTAATCTCTCGAAATCACTAGAATACAACTTCCAAAAAAACAATTTATTTAAACTAAGCTGAGAATATAAAAATCTGATTAAATAATCAAATTTGTTAAAAAAATATGCTAAATATTTATTTTTATTAGTTATCATGTTGTTTTCTTTGAAACAAATAAAGCCTCGTTTTTACCTCTTGGTCGTTTTTTATTATTTTTAATTTTTTTCAGAAACTTTTGATGAGAGAATATGTCTCAATAATCTAATAAAATATTGTTGGCGGAGAGAGCGAGGCGTTTTGGAACGATTTTTATGGAAAATAATTACACTTTATATCTCTGCAAATAATAATACAAACACACCGATTAGACTTCGTCTAATATTTATAACTAAAATGAACTGGGCCTAGGGATAAAAGATCTTCTTAAAAAACATAGTAAAAATATAAATAAATTTGCTAATGTTATCGCCACTAAATATGTCACTGTCAATAAATTGTATTCGTTTAATGCTAAAATAGCGAAAATATTAGATACAGAAAAAAGCACCCAGGAGATTAAAGTTTCGCTCCATGGTTCTTGATAAGACTTTCTAAAACTTGGAATATAGCCAAGAACATCTATAATAGAAACCATTATAACTGCGAGTATGGGTCTATCTAACCGCCACCAAACTAAAACCGCACAAAGGGCAATCACTAAAACAATAGAATCTCCTTTGGTTATATTTTTTGACCCATATTTTAATGAGAACAAAAAGATACAAACAACAAAAAATGTTCCAATTATAAGATTTAATGACCCCCAACCACCACCACCGTGCAAAATTCCTGCCACTGCCGTTGTTTGCGTAACCGCCCAAATAAGCCAGGTATAAACATGCGGTTTAGTTTTTAATTGAACAATGTCTCTAAGATATGGAAAAAATGCCACAACTCCGATAATTGTTGCAATTATAGACAAAATTATTTTTATATTCATATTGTAATTATAACATGGTGTCTCAAAATAATAAACTCCCTATAAAAAATAGCCCTTGTTTAAAGGCTATTTTATTATCGCGGAGAGGGAGGGATTCGAACCCTCGGTACCCGTTAAGGCACGACAGTTTTCAAGACTGTTCCATTCAACCACTCTGGCACCTCTCCTAATTAAATTTTAAAACACAAATCTAATATAAAATATTTAAAATAAAAAAGCAAGACGTTGACTTCATGCCGTATACATGATAACATACCGTGTTGATCTTTGAAATAATTAATTAACTAAAAAAGGAGGCCAAAATGTGCGTATTCTGTGAAACAAACGGCGATTTAATCGTGAGCGAATCTAAAAATTCCCTCATTCTGATAAACTGTTTTCCGATGGGAAAAATGAGTTTATTGGCTATACCCAAGAGACACGTTGAGTCACTCAGCGAATTGACGGCGGAAGAACTAAATGATTTCTTTCAATCAATTGTTTTAATTGAAAACAAGGTCAAAGCTGTTCTGAGGCCAGAGGGTATAAACATTTTTATTAACGAAGGCGAAATAGCAGGCCAAACGGTAAACCATTTGCATTGTCACATCGTATTTAGAGGAAAAAATGACGGATTAAAAAATTTTATGAGAAAAAGAGAAAAAAAAATAATAACTCCGGCAAAAATAAAAAAAATAAAAAACATTTTCAAATTATAAAATTTGAAACCGAAAAATAAAAAACGAGCAAAAATATGCTCGTTCTTTTTTTTGTTATTGTTTTTGTTACTTCCTCGGGATCAAATTTTTAACCTTAATAGCTCTTTTTATAAAATCAAAATGTTTTTCATCAACTTCTATTTTTAACTGATACTCATCCAATTCTTTTCCTAACGATAATTTATTATCCGATTTGTGCCCCCTAATCTCTGCGACAGCCTCAATTGCCTTCTCGAAAGAAGCAATATCCTCTTCATTAATTTCTATTTCTATGTTTTTAGGCCAAGAACTTAAATGGATACTCTTTTCTCCGATATCTTTTTGATAAAAATCTTGATAAACTTCTTCTGTAATAAAAGGCAAAAATGGAGCATAAAGCTTCATTATTATTAAGAGAACTTGGTACAAAACGCTCTTTACTTTAACATCAGGAACGTCACCATATAAACGTGATTTTATGAATTCCAAATAGTTATCACAGAATTTTGACCAGAAAAAATCATCAATTTCGTTTCTAGCTCTAGAATATTGATAAGATTCCATATATTTAGTCGCTAAAGAAACCGTTTTATTTAAACTATTAATAATCCATTTATCTTCTTCTTCCAAATCTTCACTCAACTCTTTGTTTTCATAACTCAAAAAAGACAAACAGAATTTGGAGGCATTGAATAATTTATTAACCAAACGAGATCCATTCTTTATCTCATTTTCACTATAACGTAGGTTCTCCCCCAAATTAGCCCCAGTCGACCAATAACGCATAGCATCGGCCCCATACCTTTCAATGACTTGTTCTGGCGGAACATAGTTTCCTAAACGCTTAGAAATCTTTTGCCCTTTTTCATCGTGTCCGTGGCCAGAAATCATAATATCTTTAAAAGGAACATCACCAAAATGATAAAAAGATTTTACCGTGGTATAAAACAACCAGGTTCTAATAATTTCAAAAGCCTGGGGACGAAGTGATGATGGATATAGTTTATTTTGCACATTTTCATTTTCAAATAATTTGGAAACTATTAAAGGGGAAAGAGAAGATGTCATCCAGGTGTCCATAACATCATTTTCTGGTAAAAAATTTTCTCCCCCACACTTTGGACATTGAGAAATTTTAGGAGATTCATTCATAGGATCAACGGGCAAATCTTTTTCTTCAGGTAAAATTAATTCACCACACTTTTCGCAATACCAAACAGGAAAAGGAACGCCATAGTATCTTTGGCGAGAAATACACCAATCCCATTGCAAAGCTTTTACCCAATCAATGTATCTCTGCTTCATATGAGCTGGATACCAATTCATTTTTTCTCCTAGTGCCAAAAGTTCATCTTTAATATCTAAAATGTTTATAAAAAATTGTTTTGTTTTTATCAGCTCCACTGGGGTACCACATCGCTCATGAACATTTAAAACATGACTTATGTTTTCTTGCCTTATTAGTTCTCCATTATTTTGAAGTTTTTCTAAAATCGCCTTTCTAGCATCTTTTAAAGTCATACCAACAAATTCACCGGCCAATTCATTCAATTTGCCGTCAGCCTCTAAGATAGCCCTGGTCTCTAAATTGTGTATTCTGTATTTTTTGGCATCTTCATTATCTCCCCAAGTACAAACCATCATCAATCCACTACCAAACTCCAAATCAACGCTTTCGTCAGTCATAATAGGAACCTCATGCTTTGAAATTGGCACAATAGCCTTTTTTCCGACTAAACTAGAATACCTACTATCATTTGGATTGACAAACAAGGCCACGCAGGCTGGAATTAACTCTGGGCGAGTCGTCGCTATCAACAAATCATTACCTTCTTCATCCTTAAAATTTATATAATTCATCTGACTTTCATTTTCTTCGTCTTCTAAATCTGCCTGGGCTATAGCTGTTTGACAGGTTGTACACCAAGCGCCAGGCTCTTCTCTTTGAATTATTTTACCTTTTTTATATAAATCTAAAAATGACCACTGAGAAATCTTTTGACAATGTTTATTTATAGTACTATAAGTTTTTGACCAATCGACTGATATGCCAATCAAACTCCAAAGCTTTCTATAAGTTTCGGCTCCAATCTTCGTCTCTTCCAGGCATTTATTAATAAATTCTGGTCTAGTAATTTGTTTTTTGTTAATATTATACTTTTTCTCAACAAATCTCTCGGTCGGCAAACCATTATCATCGAAACCCATAGGATAAAAAACCTCAAAACCAGCCATCCTTTTGTAACGAACTATAAACTCTGCCTGGGAATAACTCATAATATGGCCAAAATGAAGATGATCGGCGGAAACATAGGGCGGCGGAGTATCAACTGAATAAAAAGGCTTATCGCTATCAGGATTAAATTCATAAATCTTATTTTCCTCCCAATATTTACGCCAACATTCCTCTCTTTCAGAAAAAATGTATTTCTCTAACATAAAAGTATAATTTAATTGAAATCTTAAAAAATAAATATAATAACACTACTAAATACTACTAAAATAAAGAATTTTAGTCAATTTTTTCTTATTTTCTAAAAAAACCGAAATTTATATTAATATAAAATCCGGCTTTTATTTCCACAAGAGATGGTAAAACAAATCAATGCCGACATTACTAAACAAAATTTTTCATTTCTTCAATCAAATCCTCTAAACTATGTTCAGCTTTAATATAATACTTATCAACACCAAGTTTAATATAAGATTTTATTTTGTCGACACTAGCAGTATTGGAAACCACAAAAATGGGGATGTCTCTCACTTCTGATCCCTCTTCTTTTACTTTTACCACAAAATCGAAGCCACTCTCTTCTCCTAGCAAATAATGATCCAACCAAATAAACTTAACATCTTTATTTTTCATTAATGTTAAAAAGGCGTCAGAAACTCTGGAAGAGCGAAGTACTTCAAAACCATTATTCCTTAGTTTCATTGAAATAGCCTCAGATAGCGCCCTGTCATCTTCAACAACCAATATTTTTTTCAAAGGATCGTTGCTTTTTTTCATATTTCTATATTTAATAATAAATTATCTACGAAAGACTCCTATCTCCCTTTTTGGCCTTCATACCTTTAAGAGGTAACATTAGATGGAAGATTGTTCCTTTGTTCTCTTCTGACTCAAACCAAATATTACCACCAGCATGGGCAACTATTGCCTTTACAATATATAGGCCCAACCCAGTTCCTTCGGTGTTTTTCTTTTTAACATTATCAGCTCTGAAAAGCTTACTGAATATTCTATCTTGTTGATTCTTTTGAATTCCATAACCCTCATCCTGAACTTTTATATAAATACTTTTCTTTTTCTTATCAAGAGAAATCTCCACATAAAGGCTCTTGTTTTCAGATGTATATTTAACGGCATTGGAAACTAAATTTTGGAAAACAATACGTAATAGTTTCGGGTCAGAATTAATTATCGGAATATCAGAAGATATTTTTTTCTTAACCTCTATTTTCTTGCTTACTATCATTGGAATTTGTTCTTTGATAACGCTTTCCATAATTTCAACAACATTCGTAGGTTCTGGATCAATAATGAAGGTGCCCATTTCCAAGCGAGAAACATTCAACAAAGAATTAACGAGTTCCACCATTCTTTTGTTGCTAGCAGATATCTCTTCGCTAAATTTTCTTTGATCTTTGGTTAACTTTCCGCCATCTCCAGCCAAAAGCATTTCAGAGTACCAATTTATAGCTGATAAAGGAGTGCGGAGCTGATGTGAGGCCAAAGATACAAATTCTGTTTTTGCCTTATCAACCTCTTTTTCTTTAGTAATATCTTTAACGAAAACCAAAATTAAATCACCAGAAAGTTTAACGCTACTGACATTAAAATACCTGCCACAACTATCCCCTTCAACATTGTCGCCCCTTCTCTTGTAAAGAACGTCGTCCTCTGCCTGTCCTAATTTTAAAACAGTTTCTAAATGTTTTTTAATTTGAGGAACATCTTTGTCACAAATTATATCGAAAAACTTTATTTTTTTTAAATCTTCTTCTGAGCATCCGATAAATAAAAGCGATGAGTTGTTTGCTTCAATAAACGCACCATTTTTGTTAATAACAAATATGCCATCGGGAGCTTTGTCGATGTAGCTTCTAAATTTTTGTTCGCTCTCGGTAAGTTTATTATTGATTTTTTTTAATTTTTTCTTTTCCTCTGTTAAACTCAAAGTCCTGGCTCTAACTTTATTTTCCAAATTAACACTATAATCCTTTAATTTATTATGAGAGACTCTTAAGTCGTGAGTCATCGCATTAAAAGATTCTGCTAATTCTTCAATTTCGTCGTCAGTTTTGATCTCTACAACGTGCTTCAGATTTCCGAGGCTAATTTCATTAACTCCAGCAGTAAGCCCCTTCAATGGAGTTAATAAATTTCTATAAATACTAACGAGTATCACGATTATAAAAAAAACAAAAAGAAGAATTGAGATAATGCTAATAACTAGCAAAATAAAAAGATCACTAAAAATCTCTTTAACTGGAAGTTCTACCAACAAACCCCAGTTCGTAGAATTGATCGAACTCCAAGCGCCAACAACTTTCTTGCCATCGAAAGACTCATAAACAGAAAAGGAATGATTGTGATTAACGATATTATTGACGCCAACAAAGCCACTGACGTCATAACCCGATTTGAGAAAAGAAATATCTTTATAAGCAATAAGCCTAGGTTTTTGACTGACATCAACCGCATAAACATACCCTGTTTTTTTAAACTTGTTTCTAGAAATCACATCCCAAATAAAAGTTAAATCAACTTCGGCCACAACCGTCCCTATCTGTATATTAACTTCATCAAAAATGGGCACTCCAATAAAAATGAAAGGCAAGTCATAAACAGAAACGTAAACGGGGCTAATAAAGGTGCCCCTATCAAAACCTTTCAACAATTTCCCGTCTTCAAATATGCCAACACCAAAATCGCCAGAATGATCATCTTTACTATATCTATGCAGGTCATTAGTAATTCCTTTTTGCCGATCAAAGATATGAACACTATAAATATCAGAATTAACATCAAACAAATTGTTTATCAAAAAACTATTATTCTCATAACAATCTAAACAAGCAATATTCTTACTAACAAACTGGAGATCATTTATTGTACTAAAAATAAAAAAGTCAATTTCGCTACTTACGCTTTCTGCCATTTTTTGTTGACTATCCTCTATAAAATTCATTTCAGAATTATAATTATAGTAAACAAAAACGGATATCAATAGAAAAACAAAAAAAGAAAAAACCAAATAAGGCGTTAATAGTTTAAGCCCTATTTTACTAAATATTTTTTTTAATTTTTCTTTGAGCATTTCAAATTTTTTCTAGCAAAAAATAAATTAATTATTACCGGAACTCAATGTTTTTTCATATTCAAACTTTCCATCTCTTACAATGTTTCCGCTTACCAAGATTAAATCTGTGTCACCGCTAGAGTTAAAGCTCCAATTTCCAAAAATACCCGGGAAATCTCGCAAACCAGCCAACTCCCCAAGAACTTTTTCTCTGTTTTTTTGACCCGCCCTATCTATGGCTAACAGGGAAACTTTTGCGGCTTCATAACCAAAAGCTGAATATGTATTTGGCTCTATTCCGTATTCACTAACATAGTTTTTATAAAAATCTGCCCCTTCATCTTGTAATTCATTTATTGGCGACCCAATAGTAGTCAAGTAAATACCTTCGGCTGACTCTCCAGCTTGATCAAGAATAAACTGGTCCATAATTCCATCTGTTCCCATAAACTTTGCTTGTAAATTCAAATCTTTAATGCCCTTAATGAGACTAACGACCCCGGTCGACGGAACTCCGCCAAAATATATCAAATCTAAATCTTTTAATTCATTAAGTTCGGAAACAAAACTCTGGCCCTCCCTATCAAGAGTCTCGTGTCCTAAAATATTTAAACCCAAGCTCACAGCTTTTTCTTCAAAAATATTAGTTATACCAGTACCGTAGAGCGTTCCATCATCAAATATAAAAATATTTTTAAGACCCATCTCTTTGGCCCAAATAGCCCCGGCTGGACCTTGGACGGCATCAGTCGGGCAAACCCTAAAATAAGTTCTAACTCCAGTAGGATAAAAAATTCCTGGTTCTCCAGGAGCAAAACCAGCCTGGGTTAGCCCTGGCCAAGTATTAGTAGGGCTTATTTGAGGCAATCCAGCTTTATTTGTTATTGGCAAACTAATCTTAGCCGCTCCACTATCAATTGGTCCAAGATAAATCATAACATCTTTATCGTTTGCCGCTTTTTCAGCAATATTTTTTTCAACATCTTCAACCCAATAGCCCTCTTCATCTCCATTATCTTCCACTATTAACTCTATGTTGTATTTACCGACTAAATAATTAGCCTCTTTAAGTGCTAATTTGACACCATTAATGGTATCGACGCCAGCGTCTATTCCTCTCATGGTGGCTACTGCCACAATTTTTACATTTTTGTCTGCCTTGTTGGTCCAAAAATAATATGAACCGAGGGCAACGATGGCAATAAAAATTATCACCATGGTTAATATTTTTTTATTCATAAAAAATAAATTTAATAATAAAAATAAAAAAAATTATTTTGCCATATTTTTTATTTAATAATAAAAAAAACGAAGATTTCTTATGCTTATATATTACAGAAATTACCAATAAAAATCAAGCGCGGAGAGTAAGGGATTCGGCCACGGTAGCTAAGCCTCGCCTTCTCGCTTCGCTCGTCGCTCGCTAAACTCCCCGACCCGGCCTCGGCAGTGTTCGCTATGCTCACGCATCGCCTCCGGTTTACCCGCCGAAGCCATATGAAATATGGCGAAGGAGGGCTTTCAAATCCCTCCTAGCCATCTCCAAACAAAAAAAACCTGACGCAAGTCAGGTTTTTTATTTGGCGGAGAGAGTGGGACGTAGTTGGAACTTTTTTATTCAAAAATTCATTAAGTAAAATATACCAAAACCTGAAATATTGACATATCGCAAAAAATATGATATAATACAGACACAATTCATTAAAAAATAACTAAAAAACGGAGGAAATCATGAACTGGTCAGTTTTTTATTTAGTCGCTCTTTTAAATACTTTATTTTGTCTATCTCAATACTTGGCTGAGCAATTAGACAAAAAAAGAGGCAACCTACCATCTCGTAAATCTATTATCTCAAGTAGTAAGCAAAAATTTTTATACTGGGAAGATTTTTACACACAAACCTATGGAGATTTATTCGGCCTAGTATGGATTACAAATGGCTTTATTCACCTTGCAATAAAAGGTGAAATTACTAACTTAGAGTGGGTTATCTTTATTGCTTTCTCTATTATACTCGCCACAATTTTTGCATGGATGAACTTAAGGCCGTCCCACAAACCAGACTGGGGCTACCCTCAAAAAGGAAAAATAAGCCTGGGAGGTATTAGCCATTTGCCCTATTTTGGAATTCTGTCAGGAATGGCATTAATCTGTTTTATCAACATAATAAGTGGAGATTTAAGGGGCGCACCATTGTGGGCAACTCTAGCAGGTGGATTGTTTTATATAATCATGACAGTTGCCGATATAAAATCAGGCAATTTTGATGAATTTAAAACAGTCTAAAACAAACAAAGTCGAATCTCGCAATTCGACTTTTTTTATTCTTAAAATTGTTTTCGCGGAGAGTAAGGGGTTTGGTCACGGTAGCCAAGCCTCGCTTTCTCGCTTTGCTCGTCGCTCGCTAAGCTCCCCGACCCGGCCTCGGCGGTGTTCGTTATGCTCACACATCGCCTCCGGCTTTCAAATCCCTCTTTTTATCTTCAGCAAACAAAAAACCCGAAGCAGTTCGGGTTTTTTGTTTGGCGGAGAGTAAGGGATTTGAACCCTTGATACCTTGCGGTATACACGCTTTCCAAGCGTGCGCACTAGACCACTATGCGAACTCTCCAAATGTTTATACTATATTCAATCTTGCCATTAAAATTTCCTTCTGTTGCCCCTTCTTTTTTAATTCAATTTCTCTTTTTCTGGCTAATGTATAATTATTATATGCTTCATAATAAATCAAATCAAATGGCAAATATGGGCTCGTTGATTTTACCTTACCGCTATTATGCTCTTTAAACCTTCTACATAAATTTTTTGTAGGCCCAATGTAGGTCCATTTTTTAATTTTACTTCTTAATAAATATGTGTAAAATATGATTTTTATAAAAAATATTTCAAGCCATACATTTAGTTTAAAATATTTAGCGTCAGCCTGTGACTGACCAGCCGAAGACTGGCACTAGACCACTATGCGAACTCTCCAATATTTTATTATAAGCCACGTTAGTTTTAGCTTATGCAAAGCATAACAAAAACTTTTACATGGCGAAATCCAGCGTCACAAAACGAAAGGTTCGTAATTACACGGGAAGCTCTCCAAAAAAATAAAACAAAGAAAAAATTATTTTTTCTTGGTTTTAAGTATTTTTTTTATATTAATCTTTCCCTCTAATTCCCTTAAATAAAAATGAACATCAGTATCTAAAAGAAACTGCAATAAAAACATTTTCAACATAATTTATCTAAATTTAATTACTTCAAATTTCTACTTATAATATTCTTCATTCCTTCTAAATTTTGCCCATCTCCATTTGTAACATCCTCAAAAGATCTGGCCCCTATTATCATTTCATTATTAACAAAAACTGTCGGCGCACCATAAACATCAAATCTTTCGGCTTCTTTTTTCAGGCCTTCCAACTTAGCTAAATATTTTTCCCCTTTAACGCATTTTTCGAGAGAATCTAAATTAAGGCCTATTTCTTTGGCGTAATTAGAAAAATATTCCTCAGAAAGTGTTTCGTTTTCTGCTTGCTTTAACAACAATTTTCTTGCTTCAAAAAATTTCCCCTGCTCCATAGCACATTGAGCCCAAAGATTTGTCGATATTGAAAGAGGAAACATTTTGTTGGCATAAGGACGAAAAGCTACGAGAACTTTATCACCAAAATTCTGCCTAATTGAATCAATAGTTTTACTAAATTCAGCAGAATAATAACTAGACAAATCCTCATAAACTATAAGCTCTACATCGGCATTTTTTTTGCCCAGAAAAACATCACTATCATCAACCGATCTCAAACTTGGCGATAAAAAATCGCCAGCTGCGACCAAAGACTCTATGTCTTCAGCAGAAAGTTCTTGGTGTTTTTTTGTTTTGCCAAAATCACTCTTGGCAATAACAAAAACCACCATAATCAACAAAAAAGTAAAAACAACAGTAAAAATGGCGCTAATTCTTTTGTCTTTAAACATGTCCTTAATCATAATTTTAAAAATTAATTATTTAAAAAATTTAATTTATATCTGGCGACTTTTTGTGAAAGTCTGTTTTTGATTGAAAATTATTAGCCAAATTTAAAACCAAGTCCTCTTTGAATTTATTAGCAAAAATTTGAATTCCAAGCGGTAAATTATCCACGAACCCAGCCGGTATAGATATGGCCGGAAGACCAGACAAGGAAGGCCCTGTTACGAAAATATCCTCTAAATACATTTTGACAGGATCGTTTATTTTTTCTCCGATTTTAAAAGCAACGTGAGGAGATGTTGGGGTCAAAATAACATCAACTTCAGAAAAAACATCATTAAATTCTTGTTCTATCTTTTCTCTAACGGCCATTGCCTTTTTATAATAAGCATCAAAATAGCCAGAACTCAAAGTATATGTTCCAAGCATTATTCTTCTTTTCACTTCTGGCCCAAAAGATTGGCCCCTGTTATTTAAATATAGCTCATTTAAATTTTCGGCCGAACTACCTTTAGATTTATAATCAGCAGAAAAACCATATCTTATTCCATCTAAGCGAGCTAAATTTGAACTTATCTCAGAAGGGGTAATAATGTAATAAACTGGACCAGCATATTTGTTATATGGTAATGAAATAAATTTTATTTTTGCTCCCAAATTTTCAAAAGTCAAAATAGCCTGATTTATAACCTCTTTAAATTTCTCGTCTAAACTATCAACAAATTCTTTAACAACGCCTATCTTTAAACCTTTTATACTTTTATTAATATTTTTTAAATAATCCTCAACATCAAGATTGGCGCTACTTAAATCATTTTCATCAAAACCTGAAATAACTTTCATAACCATAGCGACATCTTCTACGCTTTTGGCAATCGGACCAATAACATCAGTCGAAGAAGTCATAGAAATTAAACCAAATCTAGAGACCCTGGAATAGCTTGGTTTTAAACCGCTGACCCCACAAAAACTGGCTGGCTGGCGAATCGATCCGCCAGTGTCACTACCCAAGGCAAAAACACATAAACCAGCTGAAACAGCAGACGCTGACCCACCAGAACTCCCACCCGGTACTCTTTCTAAATCCCAGGGGTTTTTGGTTACAAAAAAGGCCGAATTTTCAGTTGAAGCCCCATGAGCAAACTCATCCATATTTGTTTTTCCCAATAGAACAGCCCCGGAATCCTTTAATCTTTTTATTACAGTGGCGTCATAAGGAGCTATGTAATTTTCTAGCATTTTAGAAGCGGCAGTTGTTTTAAAACCTTTGACCAGCATATTATCCTTTACTAAATAAGGGATGCCTATTAATTCCCCCTTCTCCCCGTTGGCTATCATTTTATCAGCTAAAATAGCTTGTTTTTTAGCCTCTTCTTCGAAAACGCTGATACAAGTTTTTAATTTACTATCTATATTTCTAATTCTATCCAAGAAAAAATTACACAAATCCAAAGAACTAATTTCTTTTTTTTGTAAAATTCTAGACAATTCTTTAATTGTAAACTTATGAAAATCCATTTTCAAAAAATAAATTACAAAAAACTATAAAACTCTCTTAACTTTTATCTGGCCTGCTTCTCTTTCTGCGGACTGACCTATGGCGATTTCTCTCTCTTCTTGATCGCAGTCAACAACCTCATCCTCTCTTAATTGATTTTCAAAATCATTTGCTAGCCCCAAAACCTCAGAATTAGAAACATCGAGTTCCTTCAAAGAATCTACAAAATTTAAAATATTAGCCAATTGAATTTGATATTTTTCCTTTTCAACCTCGTTTAAATCTAAACGAGCCAAAAAGGCTATTTTTTCTATTTCATTTTTACTTATTTCCATAAAAATTTATTAACCCTAAAAACTCTTTTTCGCTTAAGACTTTTACATCCAAAGACCTGGCTTTATCAAGTTTTCCTCCCGGATTGTCACCAACAATTAAGAAGTCTAATTTTTTGCTAACGGATGGTAAAACCTTGCCACCCAATTCCTTTATTTTAGCTTTTGCAGCCTCTCTTGTCAAACTATTTAACGTTCCTGTCAATAAAAAATTTTTAGCAAAAACGTTTTTGTTCTTATTTAAATTGTTTATATTACTGTTTTTCAATAATAATTTTATATCAACTTCTATTAGTTTTTTTAATATTTTTAAATTATGTTCATCTCTAAAAAAGGCATAAATACTTTTAGAGACAATTGGCCCAAAATCTTCAATATCCTTCAATTTCTCAGCTTCCAAGGATAAAATTACTTCTATAAAATCATTAAAATCTAGCTGGTTATTCTTTGTCTTCCCCTTTATTAGCGGATATATATAGTCAGACAGAGCTTCGGCCGACTCTTGACCAACATGTCTTATCCCCAAAGCATATATAAAACGGCTCAAATCTACCTTTCGTTTTGAATTCATGGCCTCTATGAAATTATCCGCAGATTTTTCCGCAAATCTCTCCAAAATCAACAAATCTTCTTTTTTTATAGAATATAGATCGGCAAAATCCCCAATAAGGCCTTCTCTCAATAATTGTTCAATAATTTTTGGACCTAAACTATCAATATCGAGCGCATTTTTGGAAACAAAATGAGTTATTTGCCTCAAATTAACTGCGTAACATCTAAGATTTGAACATCTGAAGGCAACTTCATTGTCAATTTTTATCACATTACTATCGCATATTGGGCATTTTTTTGGTGTACAAATTTTTTGTTCAGAGCCAGATCTTAAATTCTTCAACACCGAAATAACTTTAGGTATAACATCTCCGGCTCTTTCTATTATTACTGTATCTCCGATTTTAACATCAAGACGATCGATTTCATCCATATTGTGTAAAGTTGAACGACTAATTATAGCCCCAGATAGATTTACCGGTTCCAAGATAGCAGTCGGAGTCAAAATGCCTGTTCTGCCAACCTGCCAAACAATATCATTTATTTTTGTCGTAGCTTGTTCCGCTGGAAATTTATAAGCCATTGCATAACGAGGAGCCTTGCCCACTATACCCAAAGTATCCCACCATTTAAGCTCATTTATCTTGACCACCACCCCGTCGATATTAAAATCAAGCTTTTTCTTGTTTTTCTCCCAATATTTATGAAAATCAAAGACTTCTTCTAAATTTTTACATAATTTATTATGTTGCACAACCTTAAATCCTAGCAACATAGCTAGTTTTTCTGCCTTTTGACGACTGGTTAAAATATTCTTTTTTTTCTTATCTTCATAAAAAATAAGATCGTAAACATAAAACTGTAATTTTCTTTCAGCAGCTAAACGTGGGTCAAGCTGTCTAAGAGACCCAGCGGCAGCATTTCTGGTGTTTGCCAAAAGTGGTTTGCTCTCTTTTAGATAAAGACTATTTATTTTTTCCAATCTTTTTTTGGTCATTATCGCCTCCCCTCTCACCTCTATAAGACCAGATTTAATTATTTTTAAAATTGACTTATCATTTAATCCTATCTTTTTAAGGTCATCTTCACCTAAAGCTTGTAACGCTAAAGGAATACTGTCAATCGTCCTAATATTAGAGCTTATATTTTCTCCAACCTTGCCATCGCCTCTACTTGATCCTTTAACTAACATCCCATTCTGATATTTTAGATTAACGGCCAAGCCGTCTAGTTTCAATTCTGCATAATAATTCCAATTTGGTTGAAAATTAATTTCTTTATTATCCGATAAAAAACGACCGAGTCTCTCTTGCCACAACAACATGTCATCCCGAGAAAAAGCGTCAAACAAAGACAACATCGGGCTAAAATGAGTACTTTTTTCAAATTTATCAACCGCCTGCCCTCCAACTCTTTGAGTTGGTGAATCGGGACTAATAAATTCTGGGCTCTCTTGTTCTAATTTAAAAAGCTCATTCTTCAATGAGTCAAGTGCCGCTTCACTAATACTTTCTTTGTCTAAAACATGATAATTATAGCGATGTATATTTATTTCTTGTTTTAACTTTTCTATACGGTTTTTTATTTCTTTCTTGGTCATAGATTAGTCTTTAAGACAGCGAATAGACAGGCCATAGGAAGCGTCCATTCTTGGTTCCCTGGCTATTCCATCATTAGAAGAAGACAAAAGTCTTGCCATAGGGTTTTTATAGTCCCCGCCTACTGACGAAGACCAAACTGAAAACAGCCCTCTTATTTCTTCGAAATCATTATACTCGGAATTAAAAAAAGATCGCCCACCAGGAAGGGCTAAAAATCCACTTTCATTACTAGCATTAGTATTTGGATAAGTCCATGTTGGATCATCCAAATCAGTTCTTGTACTTTTCATTTTTCCTCCAACTAGCTCATCATTGCCTCTATAGCTATATTCATCTAATTCTATCTCGTCCATTCCTAAAAAAGATTCCAATTCTTTGAACTCTTCATCGCTTGGTATGTGCCAACCATCAGGACATATGCCCCGAAACATGGGCTCATTAACATATTGCATAGCCTCGTCCCACGTATATAGGCCTCCGTATGAATCACAAAAATTATAATCTCCACTATAACAAAATTTTTCTATTATATAATTGTCTGTTGGATTTTCATATTGAGTTATTTCTGTCCCGATATTTAAATTTTTATTCATCCAACATTGGTCACCTATTTCAACCGTCCCATAAAGCTCGCCCTCGTAAAATAAGTAATCACCACAATCTTCAAATAATCCTTTAGCTTTTATTTTGTTCAAAACCTCTTTATCTTTATAAACACCAAGAGAATAGAAAACATTTTTACCTGTGGAATCATCACAATAAATAGTATACGACAAATCATCACTAATTTGAGAAGAAAAAATCGGATCATCGCAAGCACCACTAGCATCAAAACCATTAGAATAAAATTCAAACTTAAATCTTTCTATTCCAGCTCGAGATGCCTCTTCGGACTTTATATTTTCAGACAAACTAACCCCTCTCGACATATTCACAATAGACATATAGGCCGAACCAAAGGCCACTATAAAAACTGACCCCAAAATAATAATAGAAACTAGAATCGCGCTACCAGGTAAATTATTTTTTTTATTTATAAAGATATTTTTGCTCATAACTTTTACTCATAATATCCGACTGAAACACTAGTCTGATCGGATATATAATTACTCAAACCATTAACTGGCGCTGCTTTAATAAAAATAGTTACTATTGGTTGACCATATTCAATATAGTCCTCAACTTCAAAAAACAAACTGGCAATATCAATATTTCTAGAGCTTATATAATTATTCCCCTTAGATCCTGCATACATAACAACCCTGTTCACACCACCATCATCAAACAATTCAAAACTATAACACTCACCATCTTTTATAAAATCTATATAAGCATCTCCTGTATTAAAAAATTTATTTTCGGCTATACCACATAGAGAACCGTCACTTTTTTGGGCCTGTCGCAAATTATCGCTAGCTATCCTTAAAAAATAATCTACGTTATTCAAGGTCAAAGAATCGGCAGAAAGCTCTTTTTGATTAACTGATATACTTCTTAAAATGCTAGAAAGGCTTAATAAAATAAAAACCAAGATCGAAATAGAAACTAAAATCTCAATCAAAGTAAAGGCTCTTTCTTTTTTGTTTTTATAAAGATAGATCATATAAAATAGTCTCCAGTTTATAATCATAAGTTTGCCCTCTCTCTGTCCATTCAACCCATGACTCTACCGTTGTGCTAGAGCTAGTCTCGGCCCTAACAGTAATTAGTCTTTTAAAAATAGAATCTTCACCGTCTTTAATGTGACCAAAAAATCCATCCTTATCATTCTGCAAAACAGCTTCATCTATAGAAGGGCAAGTGGTGGCCAATAAGGTAAAAAAATCAACTTTGTAGGTAAATTCACCCACCCCGGCCGAAGAAAACCCGTCCCAATTATCATAGCTATCCTCCAAGATGATATTGGTATCTCTAATGTTTTTCATTAATTCTATGCCCTCTTGAGACAAATAAGAAGCGACTATTAGGTTTTTCTTAACACTCTGAAAATAAGAACTTCGTCTGGCCAAAGAAAGAATAGCCAAAATACCAACACTTAAAACAAAAAGTATGACTACCACCTCCATCAGAGTAAAGCCACGCAAAGACGTCTTCGACGTCCAAGTAATAAATTTATGTGAAAATATTTCTCGTTCACGCTGCAATTTTTTATTTTTTAACATAAACATAATATATAATTATTCACACCAAGAACATTGATTTTCATATCCGACCGAACAAAAACAATCAGCAAAATCTACCAAAGCAAATGAGTTTAAAAATATCAACTTTCCAAAATTAAAATCACCATCCCTGATTTCTATAATTAAGTCGTCTCCCGAGATTATGTCGCCATCAATATCATAAAATATCGGGAAACCATCTTCGGTTGAAAAAAGAATAGAAACACGATCTCCTAAATTTATATCATTAATAATTGAACTACTTAAAAAATCGAAGTTCTTGGCTCCCAAGGAAATATCGTCCTCGCCATCATCAATTATAAAATTACCATTTAAATCAGCGAAAATTTTGTAAGATGACAAACCTTTTTCTAAATACACACCCCAATAAACTGGCAGTTCACCCCCATATTGTTGCGAATTTATCGCCTTCCATTTAGTCGCTTCTAAATCTTGAAAAAGAGAACTATGAAAGCTAGATAAATTAGATTGACGAGAGCCAGTCTTGTAATTAACCACAAGCAAAGAGCTCAAAACAACTATTATCGACAAAGACACTAAAACCTCTATTAAAGTAAAACCACGCAAAGACGCTCCCGACTTCCACGTGGCGGGCCAATGCAAAAATATCTCTCGTTCATATTCTGATTTTTTATTTTTCAACATATGCAACTAAAAACTTTTATTATACTTCGACAAAAACTTATTTCCTAGATCAATCATTTTCAAGCGATCACTTTCTTTTTCATCACAAAACCCAGCTAAATGTAATAAACCATGAACCAGGATGAAATAAAACTCTTCTTCTGTTTCCTTGTTATATTCCTTGGCCTGTCTTCTAATTTGGCTAAAATTAAGTAAAATTTCATTTAAATCACCAAAAGATAACACATCCGTAGTTTTGTCATAACCTCTGTATAAATAATTTATTTCTCTCATCCTAGAATCTCCAATTATAGCAATTGATAAATTATCTTTAATTTTATATTTTCCTAAAAAAATATTTACCAAATTTTTTATTTCTTTTTCATTTATTTTATTCTTCGTTAAATTATTTATTTCAATCATAAAAAATTAAAATTTAAACGACCGCAAAAAACGAATAAAACGATAAAGTTTATAACATCCTTTTTTAACTGGCCAATCAAAAGTTCCCTGGTAGTCAAATTGCTCCCCGCCAAAACCTCTCTTAAAACGACTGACCCCGGGCCATTTTGAATCATTAACTCCATACAAATCATAAAATTTATATCCTTCTTTTTTAGCCGAGATCATCGTTTCAAAATGCAATAAATATGGCGCCATAACGTTTCTAAATTGATTACTTGATGCTCCATGCAAATAAGAAACTTGGCGTCTATAAAATGAAAAAATGCCAGAAGCTATAACCTGGCCATTGTAATGAGCCTCGAAAACTCTGATAAAATGATTATTGTAAGAAATTAAATTTTTATAGTAATTTTCAGCATGTATATAAAAACCATCCCTTTCTGATGTTTCCTTCATTAACTTTATAAAATTATCAAAAGCGACACGATGATTACTGGTGGATATTATTTTGACCCCTTTCTTTTTAGCCAAACTAATATTGTATCTAGTCTTGGACTTCATCCCCTTCAAAAGGTCAACCCTGCTTTGTCTTATATCAATAAAACAAGTTTTAGATGGCTGAACGTCGTTTGTTTTTTTTGCGTTTTTTTCCTTAGTTAAAGCGACACTATTAGATTCAAACCTAATAAAAACAATATTATTCTTTTTGGCAAAATCAGATAATTTTGAAAAAATTTCTATTTCATCCTTGTCACTAACGTCTTCCTTAAAAACAGGTCCTCTTGGTATATACCAATACTTAAAAAAATTGTTGATTGGAATTTCGATTATTAAAGAAAATCCTAAAAATACGCCTGATTTTTTGAAAGATAAATAAAAACATTTTCGTTTATACCTCTCTTGAATATCGCCCCACGAAGAAGACTGCAAAAAACTGTTTTCTCCGAAATTATTATTAGAATGAAAAAAAAAATCAGAAACAAACCTGCCGAAATCGCTCCTATTCAAAATATTTATTTCAATATCCATCATATTGTGTAAAAAACTAAAATTGGCTAGCCATATTATACATCGGCAAAATAATAGCGGCTACCATAATACCAACACCCAAGCCCATGATAACCATAATGGCCGGCTCTATAATCGCACTAATATTATTCAATTTGTTTCTAACGTCTTTATCGTAAAATTTAGCAACTTCTTCCAAGATATCGTCCAAACGACCAGTCTTTTCACCAACCGACATCATTTCCGGTATCATCTTCGGAACATAGTCACTGTCTTCTAAGGCGCTAATAATAGAGCCTCCCTCGCTGACGTTATTAATAGTTTCTTTTATTATATCTTTATAAACGGTACTATTAAGTATATCTCCAACTATAGCTAAACTTTTATTAACGCTCACCCCACCTTTCAAAAGAGTACTAAGCGATCGACAAAATCGAACTAAATAAATTAATTGAAAAAGCTTACCAATGGACGGTAATTTAATCAATAAATAATCAAATTTTCTTCTACCAAAGTTTGTTTTTAAAAACATTCTGAATAAGAAGATGAAAGCGACAACTGCTATTACTATCGCTAAATAATACTTTTGGCCAAACTCTGTAATAGAAATAACTATTCTGGTCGGTAACGGCAAAGTTGCGCCAGTCTCTTGAAGCATGGTCGTCAATTCCGGCAAAACGAAAAAGATAAAAACAACACCAACAGCGACCAAGCCACTCAAAATAAAAGCTGGGTAAATCATCGCCCCTTTAAATTTGTTCAACATGTCAAAATCCTTTTCCATTTCATCAGCCAAATAGCTCAAAATTTCATCCAGCTTGCCAGAAGTTTCACCGGCTTTAATAAGATTACAATAAAAATCTGAAAATATATGGTTGTTTTGTTTCAAAGCGTCAGAAAGCAAAGCTCCACCATCAACATTATAGGCAATACCAGAAATTATATTTTTAAAATGAGCATTTTCTGTTTGTTCAATTATTGTATACAAGGCCTCCGTAACCGTAACGTGAGCAGAAATCATAACGGCAAACTGCCTAGAAAAAATAACTAAATCCTTGTTTTTAATCGGAGTTAATTTATTGTTTATTTTAACCATCAGGGAGTTAGAAACCTCTTTTATTTTCTTTACCTTAAACATTTTCTTATTTAACCTTCTAATGGCATCGTTTTCACTAACAGCAACGATTTGGCCTGATTTGATCTTGCCCTTTTTATTCTCTGCCTTGTAGTTAAAAATTGACATAATGTATGCGACTTAAATACTTAAAATTAAAAATTACATCTCGATCACCCTCAACACCTCTTCAATATTCGTGACCCCCTTTAAAACCTTCAGAAATCCGTCTTGTTTTAAGGATATAAACTTTTGACTTTTTCTAACATTTTCGACATTTAAACTCGAAAGTTTGTTCATGATCAAATCCTTTAAATTATCATCTATTTCTATAGCCTCACCAATAGAAATACGATTAAGATAACCACTGTTTTGGCATTTAGAACAACCAACTGGTTGATATATTTTTAAATTGTTTATATCCTCGAAAGACTTTATACTAGGAAGTTCTAACCTTAATCTCTCAATATCAAGGCCTTCTATGACTTTCAAGGCGTCTTTCATAAATTTTTCCTTATATGCCGGGTCTGCTTCTTTTTTACAATTATCACAAAGTCTCCTAGTAAGACGCTGAGCGACAACCATTCTCAATATAGAGCACAACAAAACCGGCTCAGCTTTCATGTCAATCAACCTAAAAATAGTTCCCAAAGAATCATTGGTATGAATAGTTGATAAAACTAAGTGGCCGGTAAGACCAGCATGAATAGACAGTTCAACCGTTTCTTCATCTCTAATTTCTCCCACCATAATAACATCCGGATCTTGACGAACCAAGGAGCGAAGACCAGTAGCAAAAGAATATCCTATCTTTGGCCTTATCTGAGACTGGTTTATCCCTTTCAATTGGTATTCTATAGGATCTTCCAACGTAGAAATATTAACCCCCTCTTGATTTAAAATATTTAAAATTGAATAAAGAGTTGTCGTCTTACCACTACCGGTAGGACCAGTAACCAAAAGAATCCCGTTGGTTTTTTTCATGTTTCTTTTGAAAACCTCCAAAAGATAAGTATTAAAGCCCAGCTCATCCAAACCTATAATACCTTTGGCTGTATCCAAAATACGCATAACAACTTTTTCCTGACCATTCCCCACTGGTAGGGTAGAAATACGAAAATCGATCTCTCTATTATCCATAACCAAGACTATACGACCATCCTGAGGAACGCGAGTTTCGTCCAATTTCATCTTGGCCATAACTTTGATTCTAGCCACAACTGAATTATGAATATTTCTCGGTAAAAAAAGCGCATTTTTAAGTATACCATCAATACGATATCTAACGCGACTCTCTTTTTCGTAAGGTTCAACGTGAATATCACTAGCACGACTATCGATAGCGTTTTTAATAATAACAGAAACTATTTTAGCAACCGGGGCGCTATTTGCGTCATCTACATTCAAATCTTCCCTATCTTCTTCTTTTTTAATTTGAATCAAATCCTCTCCTCCCTCAGATTTAGATTTTATTTCCAAGGCAGAAGATATCTCCTCCTCCATCTTCTTGTATTGTTTAAAAGCGGAATTGAAACTATTTTTAGAAATTAAATAATAATCGGCCCTAAGCTTCTTTTCATTCGCTAAAAAATTTAAAGCCTCCATAGCTTTCAAATTCGGTTCAACCAAGGCAATGCTCATCTTCTTCTCAAGCACAGAAAAACAAATAGCTAAATAATTTTCAGCTAATTCTTCATTTATAATTTCCAAAATGTTTTCTGGAATATCTTCACCAACTAAATTTTTATAAGGCAGATTATAAACCTCGGCTTTAATCTCAGTTATTTTTTCGGAATTAATAACTTTTTGCTTGATCAAAAAATCTTCCAAATTAAAATTTTTATCTTTTTTAATTAAAATATCTAACTCCGAAGCCTTATCGGCGGGAATCACCTTCTTTAATTTTAGTAAACTCAAAAACTTGTCGTTATTAAACATAAATATTTTTTACTAGCATCTTTTATTTAGAAAATGGTTCAAAAGGATTTTTATTCCCAACCTCGAAACTTGGCAATTGTAACTCTGGCGGAGTCAGATCATCTGGAACCCCTTCTCCATTTGAATCATCTGGCGGTAAATCTTCATCCAAATTCAAATCGCTAGGAACTGTAAATCCAGTTAAATCAACGGAAAACTCTTTTAAATTAACAAATTTGGAATCATTAACTTTGTTCAAATCAAAAAATCCATTTGAGGCCTCTTTGTCTACCCTGCTCATTATTAAATCCGGACTCTCCATTTCAACGTCTATTTTTAAATAAGAAATCAATTTTTGATTATACAAAAAAAATGAAATATTCAAAAAAAGAAGGACTACCACGATAATTACAAAAACCAACTTATAAAGTTTACTCATATTTGTAAATTATTTATTTTTATAATAATAAGTCAAAGCGTCAAAACTTACTGACTTTGTAATAGGGTCGAAATCCATAGAAACAACATCGACCAACTTTAAATTATTTTCAATAATATCTAATAAATATTTTAAATCAGTATAAGCGACATTGGAAATCTCAGCTCTTATTAACCAAGAACCAACATCGGGTGGCAAAGACAAAGAAACCTGGGTGGCCCTAGAAAATTCAGGGTCATTGCTTGTACCAGAAGATCTTCTCGACAGTACCTGTTTTCCGGAGACAATATCCTCCGTGTTGGAAACTTTTATACTTTTAACATTAAAATTATTTTTCATCAAAAAATAAGTAAATTCAGTAAAAAGATCATCTCTGGAATACTCCCCTGGAATCATCTTTGATATTTTATCCATATCGCCAGGGTTGATACTTTTAAAAACTTCTATATTTTTTTTATAAGAAGCCAACTCCCTATATTCCTTAATAAACAAGCTTTTCTTCGCTTCCAAAACCTCACTAGACGCCAAGCTCACTTTCTCGTACTTTGGAGTCAATATAAAGTTGAAGGAAAACCAAAAAATAAAGAATAAAGCCAAAAAAGAAAAATAGTGAAAATAAGAATTTAAAAATGAACTAACACCATTTAAAATTTTTCTTCTGAAGACTGTTTTTTTCTCTTCCTTAACAATTTCTTCTTCTTTATTATTTTTTTTATCATCCATAATTTTATAAGTAAATTTTATAAATCATTAAACGTTCTAGGATTCAAATTTAAATTAATGTTAAAATTTACAAAGCCCGATTCAGTGCTTAAACCACCAACTCCAATTTCTTCATCCGATATAGCCACGGATGAGGTTCTTCGATCGGCCGAGAAATATTTGGACTGATAACTAACAGCCCTAACATCATCGGTCACCGCTGGTAAAATGTAAGAACCAGAAATATCACCGGAGAAGTTCTTAAAATAAACATTTTTTAACGTATTTTGCTCTAAAAATAAGAAAAAGTTACTCCAGTATACATGATCGTCTAAAACAGAAAAAGATGTATTCATCTTATTTTTAAAATTGAAAGCCTCGTTGTACTCTTGCTCCAATTCCTTTTTTTCGCGATTAACGGCCGATATTTCATCTTGAAGATAATAAGAGTTCTCTAAACTTTTGTTTTTTTCCCACCAAGAAAGCAAAAAATATACCTCCATAATTAAAACAAAGGAAATCAAAAGAAGGGCAAAAAAAGCAATTAAATGTCTACGAAATTCAAAAACAATTGGGACCTCACCTTTTATAAGATCACTTTCTAAAAGTTGCAAATGATCAATTTTATCATCGTCGCCAATGTCGTAATCATCATTTTTTTCGTTTAAAGAAGAAAATATTTTTTTTATTTTTTCAAAAAATGAAATTTTTTTTGCTTGATCCTCTTTCTTTGATTCGGCCAATTCTTTTTTATCATCTTTCTTTTCTCCTTTCTTGTCTTGATTATTATTCGTTTTTTTAATTTCTATTGGCATATATAAAATTAATTAATTTTTATCAGCTCCTCTCAAAGCTAGACCAATCGCGGCCGACAATTTAGGCCCAGTTTCATACAAAACTGGTTCCAACTCTAAAGGATGTGAAACCTTAAACCAAGGGTTGCCGATAATTACTTTCATATTTAAAACTGACTCTAAGTGCTCGGCGAAGTTATACAAAAGACAACCGCCACCAGACAAGACTATTTTCTCGATACTATCATTATTACCATTATAATAAAGGTCTACCATGTACTTTATTTCGTTAACTATTGGGCTTACAGCATCAACTATAAACTTTGGGATCTCGGCTTTTTTATTTTCGTTTGAAATACCAAGATCAAATTTAAATTGTTCAGACTGCTCTAGGTTTATCCCCATTTTAGCACCTATTCCTTCACTTATTGTTCTGCCGGATACGTTTATGCTCCTATTTAGAAAAGGAATACTTTCCTTAACTATAGAAAAATCAGTACTATTTTCGCCCATTTCGACTATCATTACCGTTGACGAATCATTTCCCAGTAGAGACCTTATCAAAGAGAAGGTCTCTGTTTCTAAATTGGCCAATGTTATTTTTGCTTCTTTAAAAACGTCTATATACTTCTTGATTAATTTTTTTGGAGAGCCAGTTAAAAAAACCTTTACGTTGTTCTTATTGTTTTTCTTGTTTGGAATAACCTTCCAGTCTAAGACCATTTCTTCCAATGGCAATGGAATGACTTTTTTTGCCTCTTCCACAATTTGTTCATTTATCTTTTTCTTATCAAAATTGTAAAGATTTATAACCGAAGAAAAAACAGACCAACTAGGAAGAGAGGCATTGGCCCTGGTTGTTTTTATGCCTAAGTCATTTTTTAATTTAACAATAGACTTTGCCAAAAAAGCCACATCATCCGAATAAGTAAAATCTGCCCCCTCTATATTTTCTGAGAAGCCATAATTGGACAATGATATTTTTTTACCTTTTTTTAGTAATTCCACCATTTTTAAAGAAGAGTTTCCGATGTCTATTCCCAAAAAATGATTATCATTTGAAGATGAAAATATTCCCATAATTTTCAAATTATATTAAAAATTCAAAATTTTATTTAAAAAAATAAATTGATTTTGTTTAAAAAATATGCTACAGTTTGAGCAACAATATTAAATAAACAAAATAAATAGATGTTACAATAATACTCGCTATTATTATAACATAAAAATAAAAAATGGAAAAGAACAAAATCAAGAAAATCATAATGATAATAGGCTTCGTTATAGTGGTGTTATTTATAGGCTTTTTGGTGTGGAGATTATTCTTCCAACAAACGTCTATTCTTCCCGGAGAACCAGAAGGCCCTGGAAGTTCAATTACTGACGGCCTGCCAAGTTCTCCTGATGGAACGCCTATAATAACTGACAGCACAGAGCCAGGAACTATAAAGCCAGGAGAAGATACCCCACTAAGCCCCCAAGGCACCCAGGAAAAAGAAACCGAAGGAATCAGTAAAATAGCCATTGGCGGAATCACAGAAACAACCACTATAGTAAAATCACACTCTCTAAATCCAACACCAAGCAAAGACGGAGGGGCGGTTCAGTTTTACAACAAAGATGACAATAAATTTTATATGGTAAATGACGAGGGAGATCTTATTCCCCTGAGCGATAAGTCTTTTTTCAATGTTTCTGACGTAGAATGGGCTCCAAACAAAACAAAGGCGGTTATAGAATACCCCGACCAAACAAAAATAATTTACGATTTTACAACCAACAAACAAGTAACATTGCCAAAACATTGGGAAGATTTTACTTTTTCTTCGGATAGCGAAAAACTAGTAAACAAAAGTTTGGGAATAGACCCAGATAATAGGTGGCTAGTTATTTCAAACAGTGACGGATCCCAAACTAAAGTCTTAGAAAGTATAGGCGAAAATGACAGATGGGTTATTCCATCTTGGTCCCCGAATAACCAATCAGTAGGAATGTATACCGAAGGAGTGGACGCCGAAAGAAGAGAGGTTTTCTTTATAGGAGAATATGGACAAAATTTTAAATCAACAATAGTTGAAGGTTGGGGATTCCAGCCTCAATGGTCAAAGAATGGAGACAAACTACTATACAGTGTTTATTCACCAAAAGATGATCTAAAGCCAAAGTTATGGATAGTCAACGCTAGTGGTGATGATATAGGTAAAAACAGAAGAAGCCTGCAACTTGAAACATGGGCCGATAAATGTACTTTTGCTAGTAATACAGAAGTTTATTGCGCAGTGCCCAAAAGCCTTGAATCAATGGCCGGAATGTTTCCAGAGCTAGCGCTAAGAACATCAGATGATTTATACAAAATAAACATTGAAACTGGTCAAAAAACCCTAATAGCCATACCAGACCAAGCTTACAACATCTCTTCAATAATTGTAAACAAAGACCAGTCGAATTTATTCTTTACGGATCAAATCGACGAACAGATACATAAAATTAATCTTCAAAACTAAAAAAGCATTGCCCCAAAAATGCTCAAAAATGATAAAAAAAATAAGGAAGGTTTTGATTATCTTCTTAGACTTGCTATTTGCTAGAAAATGTTTAATATGCCAAGAATTTGGAAATGATTACTTGTGCTATAAATGTTTCAAGTCATTAACATTCAAAGCGCAATCTTGCCCAAATTGTGGAATAAAAAATAAAAATGGTGAATTTTGCCAAAACTGTAAAAAATATTTTAGTTACCAGGGAATAATGGTGGCTGGTGACTTTAATGACAAAAAATTATCAAAATTAATTAAATCATTCAAATATAATCTCATAAAAGAGATAGGCCAATTTTTAGGCCAATTTTTATTTAATTTTTTTGAAAATAATATATGGATAAATCCAATATTCGAACACGAAACTGACGATGGTTTCAATAAAAAAAATAGTCTCATTATGGCAATTCCCCTGTCAACAAAAAGACAAAAATGGAGGGGTTTTAACCAGAGCGAAGTCTTGGCCGAAATTATTAGCAAAAAAAGCAAAATTCCAATCTTTAATAAATTGAACAGAAAAAGAAACACTAAGTCTCAATCAAAATTGAAAAAGATAGAAAGAAAAACCAATTTGGAAAACTGCTTTGAAATAAGAGATAAGAATAATTCTCTCAAAATTATACAAAACAAAAAAATAATAATTATAGACGACGTAGCAACAAGTGGATCAACAATCGAAGAACTTAGCAAAGAAATAAAAAAATACCAGCCACTGGAAATATGGGGGCTGGTATTAGCACATGGTTAAAAAAACGAATAATTAAGAACCACACTCCATCATAATATCGGTACAAAATTCTGCTTCTTTTATACATTTAGATTGTTCTGGGGTCCACTCGCTACACTGAGATAAGCAATCGTCAAAAATATTTTGATCGTTAACGTCCTTGGACCTTTCAGCTTGTATATTACATTTTTCTATATAGTTGTTGCAAGAAAAAGAACAATCATCATCCAAAACTGGTTCAAAAACAAAGTCTTTTTCTATCTGGCAATCATCATAAAAAGCATCACAACTGCTGGAGTTTTGAACACATTTTTTTTGACCATCATCCCAGTTTGGACAAAGCTTTGAGCACAAATCGTAAGATATCGTCGAGCAAGAATCAGTAGTCGACAAACAAAGAATGTCGCAAGAAGTTTTTTCTGTAATATTAGTATTATTTATTTTTTCAGTTTTTTTAAATAAAGAACAAGCCGAAAAAAACATTAAACTAAAAACCAAAAACAAAAATAGTAATTGTTTCTTCATATTTTTTGCCAAACCTTAAAAGAGGCGTTAATAATAAAGGCTCTTAAGCTGTACTCTTATTTTACAATAAAAATAAAAAATAATCAAACAAAAAAGAGCTAGTAGCAATAAAAGCTCTCTCGTCAAAGAATGTCTTTAAAGTTTATCTTATAAACTAAAAAAAGTCTTGGATTGTTGATACAGCTCATTTTCTACAGTAAAAAAATCCAATGCTTTGATATTGGCAATTTTTTTAGCCACTTCCTTGACATAAATTGGCTCATTTCTCTTGCCCCTGTGTGGTTCCGGCGATAAATAAGGAGAATCAGTTTCTATCATTATTTTTTGAAGTGGCGATTTTTTAATTACCTCATCCCAATCCTTAACAAAAGTCACAAGCCCAGTAAATGATATTTTTAAACCAATTTCGAAATATTTTTTAGCCAAATCATAATCACCAGAAAAACAATGAATAACTCCCCATTCTTTTTTAAAACTATTTCTTTTATAAAAATCCTGTAAGATGGGAAAAAGATCATCGTGAGCTTCCCGACAATGAACAATAGCCGGGAGATCAAGCTTCTTTGATAGCTCCAATTGTCTATAAAAAACTTCCTGTTGTAAATTCTTTATTTTTTTTATTTCTGAGTCCACATCGCTTCCAATATGATAATAATCAAGACCAATTTCACCAATGGCAACAACTCTTTTGTTGCTCTTAGCTAAATTAAAATAATCTTCCTCTGAATAGTCTTCTTTTTTACTTCTAAATTCGTATTTACCATTTTCATTATTGTTTTTAACTAATATATCTTGCAGATGTATAGGATGAAGACCAACAGCGGCATAAACACCTTTTCCAAATTCATCAAGCAAATCTACTGCTCTCTGAGAAGTTTTAACCTCAGAACCAACTACGATCATTTCTACTTGATCGTCAAGAGCTCTCTTTGCAACCTGATAATAATCATCCTTGAAATCCTTAAAATTTAGATGGCAATGAGTATCGATAAACATAAATTTATATATCTAAATCTTCTAAAACCTTCTTGTCTTTGCGAGAAATTGTTTTAGGAATGTTAACGGTAAGCTCCACAAAATGGTCCCCTTCTCCGCCTCCTCTCAATTTTTTTACTCCCTTTCCTTTGAGCTTGAAAATTGTCCCCGATTGAGTCCCTTCTGGAACTTTCAAAATAATATCTCCATGAATAGTTTTAACGTTGATTTTATCACCCAAAATTGCTTGTCTGACACTTATGGTCTCCTTAGTATGAATATTGTAGAGGTCTCTTCTAAAGTCTTTAGAAGGATTTACTCTTATTCTAAGTATGAAATCACCGCTAGCAGATCCGTTCATTCCGGCATTACCTTTGCCCGTGAGTCTAATCGCCTCACCGTTGTCTATCCCGGCAGGAACTTTAACTTTTATTTTTTCTTCACCTTTATGGATGCCAATTCCATTACATTTTGAACATTTTTCAGTATACGTCCTTCCTTCTCCTTGACAATCCTGGCACACCGCTTCAACTTGCATAGCCCCAAAGATAGTTCTTTGCGTCTTTAAAACCCTTCCTTTTCCGTTACAAGTTTTACATGTTTCTATCTTTGCTCCCGGTTCAGCGCCATTTCCATTGCACTTTGAACATACAACATTCTTCTCTAATAAAATTTCTTTGGTCACGCCAAAAACAGCTTCTAGAAAATCAATACTTAAAATTGCTTCCATATCAGAACCTCTTCTGTTTGTTCCCCCTCTATCTGATCTCCCTGAAGAAAAGCCGAACATATCGCCTAGACCACCAAAAATATCTCCTAAGTCTTCAAAGTCCATCCCTCCGCCAGAAAAACCTCCCTGTTGAAAGCCAGAAAAATCAAAACCACCAGACCCGCCACCGCCAGAGAAAGCCGAAGAACCAAACTGATCATATTGTTTTCTTTTTTGTTCGTTACCCAATACTTGATAAGCTTCGTTTAATTCTTTGAATTTATTAGCATCTCCTCCTTTATCAGGATGATGCTTGTGGGCCAACTTTCTAAAAGCTGTTTTTACTTCAGCCTGACTGGCTGTTTTTGGAACGCCAAGTACACTATAATAATCTTTAGACATAAATTAAAAAAACATAAGATTCTTGGGATTCTTGAGGCCCTTAAGATTCTTGGGATAATAAAAAATAAAAAACCAAACAAAATAAATGCGAATAAATAAAATAACAACGAATGGGTTTCCGCTGGATTCCCGCCTACGCGGGAATGACAAGCGTGACACTGATGACAAGGGCGGCGGGAATGACAAAAATAATAAATTATTTTTTCTCTTCTACTTCCCCCTCAACGACCTCGTCCTCTTTTTTATCTTCTGGTTTTTGTTCTTCCGAAGGATTAGTCTGATTTGCTGAATTTGTTTGATTGGCTTGATTTTGATACATAGCTGTACCAATTTTTTGAGCAATCTCGTTCAATTCTTCCATTTTCTTCTTCATGTCATCATATTGATCAGAATCTTTTACCTTCTTTAGTTCTTCTAATTTTTCCTCCAAATTCTTTTTATCTTCTTCTTTCATTTTATCGCCAGATTCTTTTAATAACTTCTCGGTTGTAAAAACTACGGCCTCGGCTTGATTCTTTATTTCAATATCATCTTTCTTCTTTTTATCTTCTTCGGCATGAATTTCGGCCTCTTGTTTCATTTTTTCTATCTCTTCCTTGCTTAATCCAGAAGAAGCAGTAATAGTTATTTTTTGTTCTTTATTTGTAGCCTTATCTTTAGCTATTACATTTAAGATACCATTAGCATCAAGATCAAAGGAAACTTCAACTTGAGGCACTCCGCGAGGTGCTGGTGGTATACCATCAAGAATAAAGCGACCTAGAGTTTTGTTGTCAGAAGCCATCGGTCTCTCGCCTTGAACTATATGAATTTCAACACTTGGTTGATTATCAGCGGCAGTTGAAAAAACCTGTGATTTTGACGTTGGGATTGTTGTATTTCTCTCAATCAAAGAGGTAGCAACACCACCCAAGGTTTCAATGCCTAGGGTTAAGGGAGTTACATCCAAAAGTAAAACATCTTTAACGTCTCCTTGTAAAACTCCAGCTTGAACAGCGGCCCCAACAGCTACAACTTCATCAGGGTTAACACTCAAATTGGGTTCCTTGCCAAAAAATTCTTTTACCTTTTTCTGAACTAAAGGCATTCGAGTCATACCACCAACCATTATGATCTCTTCTATATCACCAATTTTTAAACCAGCATCGCTCAAAGCCTTTTTGCAAGGCTCTAAGGTTCTATCCACTAAATCAACAACTAATTCCTCTAATTTTGATCTGCTAATTTTTAGAACTAAATGTTTAGGACCATTAGCATCGGTTGTTATAAAAGGCTGATTAACTTCAGTCTCCATGGCAGTTGATAATTCTATCTTGGCCTTTTCAGCTGATTCTTTAATTCTTTGTAGCGCCAAAGGATCGTTTGATAAATCAATCGCTTGATCTTTCTTGAATTCGGAAATTATATAATCAATAATTCTTTGATCAAAATCCTCTCCACCTAAATGAGTATCACCATTCGTAGCTTTTACTTCAACTGATAATTCTCCATCGGAAACAATGTCTAACACTGAAACGTCAAAGGTCCCGCCACCTAGATCATAAACAACAGCTTGTTGCCCCTTTTTCTTGTCAAAACCATAAGCCAAAGCTGCTGCTGTTGGCTCGTTTATAATTCTTTTAACATCTAAATCAGCAATCTTGCCAGCATCTTTAGTGGCCTGTCTTTGAGCATCATCAAAATAAGCCGGAACAGTAATAACCGCTTCAGTAATTTTTTCTCCAATTTTTGCTTCAGCATCGGCCTTTAATTTTGACAAAATCATAGCCGAAATTTCTTGTGGAGTATAATCCTTATCGTTCATCCTCACTTTAACGCCTTCGCCAGATTGAACTATCTCATAAGAAACAAGCTCGATGTCTCTTTTAACCTCTGAATCACCAAACTTTCTACCAATTAAACGTTTAACGGAATGAACCGTGTTTTTTGGATTGGTAACTGCTTGTCTTTTAGCTGATTGGCCGACTAATCTCTCCCCACTCTTAGAAATAGCCACAACAGATGGAGTAGTTCTATTTCCTTCGGCATTTTCTAAAATTTTAGCCTGGCCACCTTCAATAATGGCCATGGCGCAGTTGGTAGTACCCAAATCAATTCCTAATACTTTTCCCATATTTTTTTGTATAACGGTCAAGGCTAAATAGCGCTCAACTGTAAATTTTACTAATTATTTTAAATTTCTAATACTTTATTATTTTAATTAAATTATAAATTATTTTTTGCTTGTTTCAATTTTTATCGATTTTGGTTTGGTTTCAGGAGCTTTCGGAATGCTTATTTTTAATATTCCACCTTCAGCTATCGCCGAAGCCTTATCGCCCAAAACTCTAGTTGGAAGAGGAACTGATCGATAAAAACTTCCTCTCCTAATTTCTTTTCTGTAGTAATTTTTTTCTTCAACCTCTGTTTTTCTTTCTCCTTCGCCCTTGATAGATAAAACGTCATTTTCAATTGAAATATCAACTTTTTCAGGATCTATACCGGCTAATTGAGTTTCAATAATGACATTATCTTTATCTTCATACATATCAACCGCTGGCACAAAACCAGAAATCGAACGAGACGAAGGTGAAAATTCACCAACCATTTTGTCCATCTCGTCAAAATAGTTATCACTTAGAAAGGGGCTCCATTTTATAAGAGACATATATTCAAACGTCCTTTCTTCAAAATAATTTTTTACAAATTATAGATGAAGAAAGAAAAATATTTACAAATAATTTTAATTTATATTAGTTGCTTTTATCTTCAATTCTATCTCCTACTACTACCCCGGCCGCGATGATGGTTTTATTCTTTAATTTATAACCAGGACGAAGTTCTTTAACGACATAGTCTCCCTGCCCATCAACAGCCTCCATGGTGTTATAATCAAATTTTTCACCAAAAGTTTTTATTTTCGAAACATCATTTTTGGAAAAAAATTCATCGAATTGCTTGATGATATACTTGACTCCCTCTACCCAGGGGTTATTAGCCTGTTCATCGCTTAAATTGCTGATCGATGCATTCAAATTACTATAAATAGGCAATATTTCCAGCAAAAAACCTTCCAACGAATACTTTAAAAGTTCTAGTTTTTCTTCGGCTGAATTTTTTAATAAATTTTGATAATCAGCTAATGCTCTTTTATATTTATTCTCTAAGATTTTATTTTCTTCCTTTAGCATATTAACTACACTGTCATCATCATTTTCATTCGCCTCACTTTCTGATACCTCGCCATTTTTTGCTGTCTTATTATTACTTAAATTATTATCAGAATCATTTATATTTTCATCTTGTAATTTATCTTGAAAACTGTTTTGATTGTCATCGCTTGAATCACCTCGTAGGTCATCCTTAAAGTCATTGTTCATAAATTCTATTTATTAAATTTACTTTTTAAATAATATATTAAATCCAAATTTTTTTCATAATCCATTCTAATCGGACCCATGATACCAACTAATCCCCTCTGCTTTTTATCTTCATATTTCAAAACTAAAGAGCTTAAAAATTGTCCAAACGGATTTTCACTACCAATAAATATGTTTTCGCCTAAATTTAACTTGTCAAAAATATCAGCAATGATTTCCTCCATTCGATCAATAACAATAGAAACGTCACAGGCAATGTTTGATTGTTTAAATTCTGGTTGAAAAAATAAATTAGAAACTCCCGTATAATATAAATTGTTTTTATGAAAAGCCCAGAAAACGGCATTCTTTGAAATATCAGCCAATTTTTTAGCTACCGCCTTGAAGTTTTCCTCGGAATAACCGAAAATGTCATCCAATGCTTTCTGGTTTTTTAAATCTGGCTTTCTGTTTTTTGCTGACAGAAAGTCACTTACGAAAAATTTATACGCCAACTCCGTTGGTATTCTCCCGGCAGAAGTATGGGGTTGAAATATGAAACCGCCCTCTTCTAATTCAGCCATCTCATTCCTAACAGTAGCCGAAGAAATATCAAGCTTACATTTTTCGACCAAAATACCAGAACTTACTGGCTGAACATTCTTTATATATTCTTTAATAATGGTCAATAAAATCCTTTTTTTTCTTTCACTTATTTCCATAAAAATATTTTATGTTAGTATTATAAACAATTAGCACTCCCATGTCAAGAGTGCTAAACCAATGCAATATAAAATGTTTTATTACCTTCTTAATAAATTAAATAATATCATCTAAAACTTTTAACAAAAATGGTCTCACCAAATTAATTTTAAAAAAAATAAACTAATAATGCGTTATGCATTTACTGGTTTCACATGTACAAGTAACATTGTCCAGGCGAGGAGCCTCACCAATATTAATATTCTGGCCATTAGCTTCTTCTTGTTTTTTATTTATATATTCCGGAGTATTGCATTCTCCCGTATACCAAATATATTCACAATCATAATCTTCTTCGCAACAATTTAATTCTTTAGCGCAAGAAACATCAACCATCTCTTGAGCATTAAAAGAGTTTCCCGTGTCGACAAGCGTTGGCCTGTTTTCCGTTGACTTCGCGCAACCGTAAGACGTAATGCCAACGGTTAAGATTAATAAAACAAGGATTTTTATAGTGACTACGTTTTTGTTCATATTAAAATTTAAAAACTAAAAACCAAAGTATTTCAAAGCTGGTTTAATGTTTGGCGCCAGATTTTCTCGATCTATTTCATCTAGACTTATCCACTTCCATTCTCTTATATCGTTACCAGGGGTAATTTCGTTAATTCTTTTAGCTAAAAAATGAACTAGGACAACACTAACCTTTACTCCATTATCTTCTTTTTCGGTGTAAAAGAAATAAGGGTCTCCATCTAGTATTTTTATTTCCAAGCCCATTTCCTCTCTCACCTCTCTTTTGGCGGTTTCCTTGAGGTTGATTTCGTAATCTTCAACTCGACCACCACAAAACTTCCAGAAATCATCTTTGCCATGTTTGTTCAGCAAAACTTTATTATTTTCAACAATAACGGGGCCAGAGGCAATAATAATTTTTAACATATATTTATAAGTTAATTTTTGCAAACCTTCAACAATGTTATATCATACCGTTCTAAGATGACAAACTCCCTATCAAAAAAGCCCTAAATAGAGATATTTACAATATGCCGGAAGGGCAAAACGCTTTAAAACGACAGCTAATGATTTTTTATAAATTCTTTAATAATGCCAGCAAGTTTTTTTTCTTTGCCGGAAAAATTATGATCAGAAGACTTTATTTGGTATATTTTTGCCATTTCATTCTCCACCCTAAGCAATGTAATCGCTTTTTGAATTGGTATTACTGTATATTCCTCTTGGTCACCTATAACCCCTAAAACTGGCACCTTTATTTTTTTATACATTGTCAAATCACCACCCTTGCGTATCGGGAAGGTCTTTGATAGTTCAGATTCATCACTAAAAAAGTTGATATAAGATTCAGCGCTTTGAGGCAAAACCCCGGCATGAGATAACCAAGGTTTAGTCAAAAATTGTTCTCCTTTATTGTTTTTTAATAATAACTTCGCCTCATCAAACAAAACGCCCCTTCTCTTTTTATCAAAATATTGAAAATGATAGCCATAAGAATCAGAAAAACCTAATAAAATAACAGCCTTAACTTTATCTTTATATCTCCCCTTGTTCATATAATAAACAACTTTTTCCGTGCCCAAACTATGGCCTTCTAAAATTATCTTTTTATAGCCCAATGCTAGCGCAAATTTTATCCAGGCGTCAATATCAAGAATGCATTTTTCAAAAATTTCAACAGAAGCTCCTGAATTTCTGCGAGCATCTAAGCCGTAGTCATAGAATTCCAAATTATACGAACCACGATTATTGACCGATAAAACAGAAACATTTAATGGCCTTACAGTTTCCGCAATTTGCCAAATAAAGTCATTATCATAAAAATTATCAGCGGTTCCGTGAATATTGATAATAATAGTATCTTTTTTCGGAGCGTTTATTAAAACGCCGTATAAATCTAATTTATCAGTGGTAACAACATGAACAAATGGATTTCTCATATTTGATTTCTGCTAATTATAATTCTACTATGTTTAGTATAACATATCGCTCCAAGGCAATATAGCTCCAATACTAGAGCTGTTTGCAATCCGCGGAGAGTAAGGGATGCGGAGTGGTGTTTTAGGAGTAAGATAAAAATTACTAAAGGGGTTGTGACAATTGAAAAATAAAATTAACTATTTTTATTATCTTTTTCTATATCAATTAAGGCTTTTCTAATGACTGCAACAAATTTATCCCAATCAATTTTACTTAAAAACTTTTCTTGATTATTTTTAATAAGCAAATCTTTAACAAAATTTTCTAATTCGTCTAGCTCATTTTTAATATTAATTCCCTCCTCTGTTTTTAAAAAGTAATCTCTTTGATCTTTAATATCGTCGAAATTATTATGCCCATAAAAAGGTTTAGTTAACTCTGTTATGGCCAATATTTTTTCTTTAATCTTGTTTTTTATATTTTCTAAAAACACAACATCCTCTTTATTTTCATAATAATCCGAAAGATGTTTAGTTAAATAATCCCAACCCAACTCCCAAGCTCTTAATTCTTCTTTATAGGTGGTATTAAAATCCTCTCTATCGGGCTCTAATCTATTTTTCTTAACTAAATGTCCTAATTCATGAGACGCCACAGCAAAAGTTATAGCTTCATCAGATTGAGGCGGAAGATATAGTTTATCCTCTTGCCAATCAGCCATCGCCCAATGATATTTATTAAAAAAGGGATTATCTTTTATTTTTTTAGATGCTAAATCAGAGCTTATGATTTCTATCTTAGGCTCTTTTTCTTTTTTTTCATTGTTTATTTGTTCAAATTTCATAATTTAATTTTAACATAAAACTAACTAAAAAACAAAAAAGTTCGAATCCCTTAAAGGTTCGAACTTTTGATAATTTTAGCACTTCAGAAACCTCAATAAAATCAAGGCACTCGGGTCTTCCGATACTAAATATTCTTGGCGGAGAGGAAGGGATTCGAACCCTTGAAGGAGTTACCCCCTTAACATCTTAGCAGGATGCTGCTTTCAGCCGCTCAGCCACCTCTCCAATATTTTTTTAATTTTTAAGCTAGCCACGTGCCGAAAACTATACGTGGACACCTCTCCATTTTTATTTATTAAAATTGTTGAAAAAAACAATTTATGGTATAATACAGATATATTATAAAATATAATAAATAATGTCAATTAATATGTCCAAGCATAAAAACAAAAAAGTAATAGAAAATCAAAAAATAGAAAGAAAAGAGGCTCCTAATAAAAACGACAACACCGAACAAATTAACCTAAACTGGGAAATTAATGAATTCGTAAAACATCAAAGAAGCAAGAGATGGTATATTATAGCCTCAATTATTACTCTAGGGCTAATAATTTGGGCAATTACTGATAAAAACTATCTTTTTGCTTTAATAATGATACTATTTAGCGCCTTGATTGTTTTCTACGACAGCGAAAACCCAAAAAGAATAAAAATCGAATTAAAATATAACGGTTTATTCGTTGGACAAAAATTTTATAAATTTGAATCAATATCAAAATTTTATATTATTTATAAACCAGAAGAAAACGTTAAAAAAATATTTTTTGAATTTAAAAATCCTATAAACCATAGACTGACGGTACCGCTAGAAAACGAAAACCCAATCATGGTCAGAAACCATTTACTACAATATCTCGAAGAAGACCTAGAAAAAGAAAACGAGCCACTTTCTGAGGGGCTATCTAAAATATTAAAACTTTAAGTATGAAGTATGATGTTATAATCGGTCTAGAAATTCATGCTGAGGTAAAAACGAATAGCAAAATGTTTTGCTCGTGCAAAAATGATCCCTTCAATTCTGAACCAAACAAAAATACTTGTCCAATATGTCTTGGACACCCAGGGACACTTCCAAGAGCCAACAAAAAAGCAGTTGAAAAAACAATTATACTTGGATTAGCTTTGAATTGCAAAATAAACCAACTCAGCAAATTTGATCGTAAAAATTATTTTTATCCTGACCTACCAAAAGGATATCAGATATCACAATTTGATATGCCATTTGCCTATCAAGGTTTTCTAGAAATAAACAAACAAAAAATCGAAATTACTAGAATTCATCTAGAAGAAGACACCGGAAAGCTAAACCATCCTTCTGGCAAAAATTATACATTAATAGACTTTAACAGATCCGGAGTGCCACTCATAGAGCTGGTTACTGAACCGATGATCGAAGATGCTATAACGGCCAAAATTTTTTGCCAAACATACCAACAAATATTACAATATTTGAACATCAGCGAAGCCAATATGGAGAAAGGAGAGATGAGATGCGAAGCCAATATCAGTCTACAAAAAAAAGGATCATGGGAAAGAAATGACAAAGGCAGTCTAAGCGGAAAAAACGGAAAAAAACTCAACCCTAAAGTTGAAATAAAAAATATTAATTCCTTTAAATCATTAGAAAAAGCTATAAATTACGAAATAAAAAGACAAAGTGAATTGCTTGATAAGGGAGAGAAAGTACTAGCCGAAACCAGGGGTTGCAGTGATAATACGGGAGAGACTTTCAGCCAAAGAATAAAAGAAAGTAGTGCTGACTATCGTTATTTTCCCGAACCTGACATTTTACCAATAAAAACAAGTAGCCATTTAATTGATGAATTAAAAAAACAAATAATAGAGCTTCCTCACAAAAAGAGAGAGCGATTTGTTAAACAATATAATATTTCTCCAGACATGGCTGAGGTCTTAACTAACGATAAGGACACAGCTAACTGGTTTGAAATGGTGATATCAGAACTTAGAGAATGGACCGGAGCCATTGGTCAATCATGGGAAAACCAAGAAATCAAACTAGCCAAAATGACTGCCAACTGGATAAGTGGTGAATTGTTTAAATTGTTAAATGAAAGTAAAACTAAAATAAGAGCTTTGAAAATAACAGCGGAAAATTTTGCCGAATTAATATCTCTCGTTTATCAAGAAAAAATAAATTCAAGCTCTGGGCAGAAAATATTAAAAATAATATTTGAAAATGGCGGAGATCCAAGTAATATTATGGACAAATTAGGCCTGGAACAAAAAAATGAAGAAAATAGTGTCGAACTTCAAGAAATTATAAAAAAAATAATAGTAGAAAACAACGAGCAGTTCCAAGAATATAAAAATGGTAAAAGTGCTTTACTCCAGTTTCTTATAGGTAAAGTAATGGCCGAGAGTCATGGAAAATATAATCCCAAAAAGATAATTGAAATAATAAACTCTCTCTAATATATGCTAGATAAAAAAAAGGCCTTCACCTTAGTAGAACTTATAATTTCCATAATAATAATCGGAGTTCTTTTTTCTATGGTCAGCATATCCCTTAAAGAGATAAGAAGAAGTGGAAGGGATACAAAAAGAACTAGCGATATGGGCGAGATACAAATGGCATTAGAGTCATACTACAGGAACGAAGGAACCTACCCTGACGAACTAATCTTTGGGGGAGATCTACTCGGATCAACTACCGACAAAATATACATGGCCAATATACCAAAAAATTCTCAGCCAGCTAGTAAAGACTGCGAAGAAAAAGAGTATACCTATAAAAAACTACACGATGGTGATTTCTATGTCTTAGAATTTTGCTTGGAAAATAATTTAAACAAATACGAATCAGGAGAAAACTGCGTAACGCCTACGGGTCTCGACTCTTGTTCCGACGTCCGAGATGGCCAAAGATTATTTGATATTAAAAAGATTACAAATGCCATGCTAAAAATGTATCATGATAATGGCTACTACTTCAAAAATGATCTATCTTATTATGTTATCTACGATGGATGGTCATTAATAGAAAATTATGGAAGAAATACTAATTGTTCGACAGTAACAAGCGAGCCAGATAGGCCTTATGGCATCTACGGAGTAAGTGTACCATGTCCGGACCAAAGTAATTGGTGTATAAAACTTTCAACAGACCTGAATGATCCCGGCCAATCATCTAACACTGCATGCGAAAGTGGCCCGGTTTATCTAAGAAATATTCCCCTGAATAATTATCTACCAATTGGCACATGGAAAACAGGTTGGTATCCTTACAAATTCTTTGCAATTAACAATTTTAACAGTGAAGGAGATGATTATTTCCGTATTAAATACAGACTTGAATCATCGGCTACTAATGAATTTCAGAGTGACCATTTCTTGAATGGATTTCCAGCTAACTGCCACTATGATGTTGATGCTAGCGATTCCGAAGGTATAGTTTGCGAATAATCTTTTTATTTTTCAAGAAATTCTTTAATCTTTTTACCAGAACCTTCTTTGTCTTCTAGCCAAACAATTTCCGCTCCATTTCTCTCCCATCTTCTAAACCAGGACATTTGTTTCTTAGAGAACTGACAAATAGCTATAAATAAGCGATCGATTAATTGTTGATAGCTTATTTTTTTTTGTAAATAATAAGAAACAAATCTATACTCCAGGCCAAAACTCTCTAGTCTCTCAAAACTAACCCCACCCTCATTAAGCCTTTTGACTTCACCGACCATGTCTTCATTATTAAGCCTATCTAATAACCTTTTATATATCCTTTCTTTTATTATTTTTCTCTCAGGATTGAGACCTAGAATTAAAAAATTATATCTTCTCTTCCCTTTTTTAGCTACAAACTTTTTTTCACTTAATAAAACCTCTAGGTATCTAGCCAATCTTCTTTTGTTATTTGACTCACTGTTATTTAAACTATTAAAGAATTTTTTATTTATTTTTTTTATTCTATTTTGTAATTCTGTCAAATCCAAAGCCTCATATTCATCTCTTTTTTCAAAGGAAGGCTTAGAATTGGACAATAAATAATTATCAACCACCGCCTCCAAATAAAGACCACTACCACCAACCAAAAACGGTAATTTGTTTCTCTTCAAAATTTCATCAATAGCCGAAAATGCTTGTTTTTGATAATCAGCCAAAGAAAAAATATCCTTAGGATCAACTACGTCTAGTAAGTGACACTTTATTTCTTTATTTTTTATAAAATACTCACTCAAGTCTTTGCCAGTACCAATATCCATCCCCTTATAGACTTGACGACTATCAGCACTGACTATCTCACCATTGAATTTGTCGGCTAATTTTACAGCCAGAGATGTTTTGCCGCTAGCAGTTGGCCCTAAAATTACAACGACCTTCCCATTTGTTTTACTTTTTATTTTGTCATTGTTCTTTGTTATTTCTTTACTGCTAACACTAGCACAACTATCTACAAAATCAACAATTCGCCCTTCAAGCTCAAACTCAAAGACTTTTATTATTTTTGTTTTAATAAACTCACCAATCAACCTTTGTGGACAAGAAATTTTGTGTTTAATTCTAACGATTTTAGAACTTCTGGTTCTACCAATTAAAAAGCCTTTACGATCAATTTTTTCAAACAAAACCTCAAGTTCTTTGTCTAAATATTGCTTATTATTTTGTAAAGCCGATTTTCGAAGTAAAATATTCAATTCTTTTTCTCTTTCTTTTTTTTCCAACATAGATACATCATCTTTTAAATAAGACGAAGCCGTTTTATATCTCGGGCTATACTTAGATATATAAACCAAATCAAAACCAATTTCTTTAAAAAGTTTTTTAGTATTATTAAAATGCTTTTTCTTTTCTCCAGGAAAACCAACAATTATATCGCTAGTAATAGCAGCCGAAAATCCATTCTTAAAATCGAGCGCTTCTCTTATTTTTTTGATTTTACCTTTATAGTCTTCAATCTTATATTTTCTATTCATAACCTTAAGAATGTCATTATCTCCAGATTGCACTGCTAAATGAAAATGTTCGCAAATATGTTTTGATTTTTTTAAAACTTTAATCAATTTATCACTAACATCCTTGGGGTGGCTAGAAGAAAATCTCAACCAAAAATTGGCCTTCATATCATCAATTATCGAAACTAAATCAGCAAAATCTATCTTTGCTCTTTTTGACTTAAAACCAAACTCCTTAATTATTTTATTATTGTTTTCCGAACTGTAACTGTTAACATTTTGTGCCAACAATGTTATTTCTTTATAACCACTGTCAATTAAGCCTTTTACTTCTTTTAAAATATCATAAGCTGGCCGATAAACCTCTCGACCGCGAGCATAAGGAACTACACAATAAGAACAAAAATTATTACACCCATTACCGATTGGTACTAAAGCTGAAAAAATAGAAGAATAATCAACATCTAATTCTAAATAATTTTTTTCTTTAGGAGATATTTTTTTTATTTTTGAAAAATATTTTTTAAGCCTAACATCCAAATTTAATAAATCAGAAATATTAAACCAAATTTTAACCCTAGTTCCAAAACTTTTTTGCAAATCATCCCTGTCACTCAGACAACCAGTAATCGCGACCACGATCTTTTTGTTATTTTTATAAATCCTATTTATAAGCCCGTGAATGCGGTCTTCTGCTGCTTGCTTGACTCCACAAGTAACAAAAACCACCAAATTAGACAACAAAAAATTAGGTTCATTTTTGAAACCTAGTTTTTCCAAATAAACACGAAGCCTTTCGCTGTCAGCGACATTCATTTGGCAACCAATTGTAATAATATTGTAAGTCATAAATCTTTTGTCTCAAAGCTACTTTTTCAGAAAAAGTAGCATAAAAATCACGAATTAAGATGAAATTCTACCAATGTTCGCATTTAAAAAACACAAAAAACGGGCAAAGGCCTGTATACTTTATAAAGAGAGAAATCTTGATTAAGTGTTTCTACCAATTCAATTTGTAGACCAAACTCTTTTAACCGTCTATCATTTAAATATTTTAAATCACTTTCTGGAAAAGTAAAATTATAATAATAAGTCGGAAGGTATCCCGCTAATTTATAATAATTTTTGTTCATATTATCATCGTTAAAACGACCAACAATCACTTTTCTTTCTGGAAATAAAAATTTATCATGATACTGAGTAACAACAACTGCATTACTTTCAGTTAATTCTATTATTCTGCCCACCTCTTCCTTGGCTACATCCAACTTGGCAAAATAATATTTAAGCCCCTCTTCCGACCCGTCATAAACAAATTTAAAAGACAAAAACATTAAAACAATTAACACTATAAGCGAAATTGAATTTTTAAGATATAAATAAACTTTCTTATTCTTTAAAAAGAAAAATATTCTACCAATATTTAAAACAAAATGAGCTACAAAGGGAAAAAATCCAATATAAATTGGAAGCCAGTATCTAGTATAAGAATTGCCGATAGTAAAGCTACTCGGGTCAGGATTATCAACAAACTTCCATGAACCATAATAGAAAATCAAGAAAAACGATGCTATTAACCAGGAAAACAAATAGGGGCCAAATTTTTTAATTCTTTTTCGGTCTTTAACGAAAAAGTAGAATAAACCAAAAACAGTCGGCCAACATAAATACCAAAACATTTTAACAAAATATTTATCAAACATTTCCAAAGATTGTCTAGGGAAAAAACCAAAATAAAAAATAGTATTAAATATAGACTTGGTCAGAACTTTCACATCGTTAAAGCTACCCAAAAAAAATGATCTCACAATTCCCCCTCCCGCCTGACTTATTTCTTCTATCGACTTGTTCATTTCAAAATAACCACCATAAAAAGGGGAGTTGTATAATATTTGATTATGGCAGAACACTGGAATCAAGGCCAAAATAAAAAAAGAAATAAAAATAGACAAACGGAAAAAGCTAAGTTTTTTATATTTAAGAATGAAAAATGGCAAGGCAGCTAAAAACAGCCAAATTAACTCAGAAGACCTAACAGCGATGGCTAAACCAAAAAACAAGCCAGATAAAGCCGAAAATAAAAAATCAACCCCAAAAAGTCTCTTTATATATTTTTCCTTATACCTTTTGACGCTAGAAACCCTTCTCTCAAAAAGATCAGACAAAAAATATAAAGCCATAATTAAAAATGACAAAAACAAAACATTATGGAACATGCTTCGCGCCGAATAATATAGTAGAACTGGAAAAGAAAAAAATAGAAAAAATGAAACCAAGGCATTCTTTCTCCCGAAAAATTTCTTAATTAACAGATAGTAAAAAATCAGAGCCATGGACGCAAAGAATGGTGTCAGAAATGGTATTAATCCTATTCCAATAAATCTAGCAATTTGACCATAAATAATGGTCATACCCAAAAAACTTACCGGCTTAATAAATCCAGAAGAACTAATATAGCTTCTAGGTCTAACAATATCATCAGCTATCAAATTATACTTTTCAAAAATAGAGAGAGTATCAGTCTGGGCATATAACTTTGTAAAAACATAATTAGCATTTTCATCTGGTGAAAAAAATTTAAGAAAGCTTTGTTCTTTTTGATAATAAGGCAAAATTGAAGCCAAAACAAAAAAAATAAAAGAAAAAATAACGACAATAGGCAAAAACTTGTCCCTTTTGTATGTATTACTTGTCCTTTCTATTGTTTTTTGCAGTATATTCATAATAAGACCTTAGCAAAAAAGACTTATAAAATCAATAACAAAAGAAGCGACAAAATTGCCGCTTCTTTTTATGATATCACTGATTTTAAGCTATTTAGTTGTAGCCAAAAAACTAGTCATTTCTAATTTTAACTTTTGTGACAAAAGGGGCGAATCAGGATCTTTACTAAAACTATTATTGAAGAAAGACTTCCAACTCCTCTCCTCTAAAGGGGATAATTCTTTGTTGCCAAGAGCTTCCTGTTTTATTTCTTTTATATAATCTAAAAAGGCTGTCTCGTTTTTAATTTTCCCTCCTTTCAATTTATCAAATAAATCGCCTGATTTGTCCACGGAAAATTGTGCTAAATTACCCTTGATTTCCACATTTGACGCCTGGCTTTGTACCGTGGTTTTAGTCCTTTGTCTTCAAATGTTTCGCTGCTTTCTATTACTTTACCCTGTCTATCAGTTTCGTTAATAATATGAGCGTCTTGAACGTCTGAGTCGGCTAATTGTTCATTTGCGTCCACTATTTCATTTGGTAGTCCAACGACTACATCGCCGGCTTTTGTATAAATAATTCCATCACTGCCATCACTCTGGGCAGTAAAGGTTTCTAGCCCGCCATCTTGATATCTAACAATAAACTTAGCCACTCCTCCGCCACCATCATATGCCGGCTCTATATTTTTTATGTTAGACAAATCGTCTAGGCCACTAAAGTCAATTTTATCGCCCCCCAGAACAATCATTTTGTCTTTATAATTAACCGCAAAATTATCATAAGATTCAGATAAATATTTAGACAAATCTTCGCTAATCATCTTATTGGAAGGATTCTCTGGTGAGACATAAACACCGCCTTCGTCCCCAACAAAAACATTATTTACTGTTTTTGATTCCATATTGTCTTCAAGATTTAATCCAGTAGAACTCAAGTCTTTGTTAATCTTAACATAACAATCTCCTTCGCTAGCCTTAGCAAAGCTCTCAAGGGCTCCATTTTTATAATAAATTTTATATTCCGAAACCGATCCATCTGTCGGATTATATATTTTATCTACTTTATCTATATTGGCCATTTCTTCGTTTGTAGTTCCAAAATCAATTGTATCGCCATTAATAATGGCTTGATTAGTTTCGTCGTTAATTTCAACTGAACTACCATCCATTTTATCGATCCAAGAGCAACCATCAACCCCCTCCAAGCTCGAAGAAACGTCATTAATGGACCTCTCGATAATTCCACTTACAGAGCTCAAATCTGGACTACTTTCCAAAACATAATAACCATCTGTCCCAAGTCTGAAATTAAGCATTGTGCCATCATCCAAAACAGCCTGATAACCATTAGTTATAGGGGCTATATCCTTAATTCTATCTAAATCGTCACCATTTGGAAAAATAATCTTAGCATCTTCTTTTTCTAGTATAACCGGGCCACCTGCAATAATTTCGTCTGGTTTAGGATGAGCCCAGCCTTCTAGGGCGTCGGACTGAACCGCGCCAACGGCATTATGAGCATTGTTTATATTTCCATCCACCATATCAGAAGAAACCTCAGTATTACCCACAAAAGATGTTTCAAGATCGGCTTTACCATCTTGCCCCAATTTTAATCCGCTTACTTCAATTCTGCCAGCGGTCTTAAACGGTTGACCGTTAGAATCAAGAATCTCCGGTCTTGCATTTGTCAGATTATCAGAAACAACTTCTTTTCCGTAAAGAGGATTATTTCGGATACCGCTCTTGCAAACAACATAAATTTTACCATTTTCCCCAAGAATAACCTGATCTCCGGGATGAACCATCTTGCTAAAAGCTGCTCCCTCTGTCAATTGTCCTGTTTTTCCATCAACAAAAGTCACGGAATATTCATTATGCACACGAATTCCATTGAATATTTTAGAAACACCATCTCCCTTTTCTAGGGTGACTACTTTCTGCAACGTTCCAATTCCCTCTATTGATTTCATTGCTTTATCATTTAGACCTTCAAGTTTAATACCACTTTCGTTTAATTTTTCGGCAATATTGCTTGCGTTTTCTGGACTAGGATTAAGTTCGACATAATTAGCAACTCCACCAATCTCAGCTTGTGGTATTCCAGAAACATTAGCACTGTCAGTATTAAAAATTCCTTCAATATTAACAAGCGCCCTATCAAGACTATCCATTTTAATCCTGATATTTTCCTGCATCTGAGCATTTATATCTTCCATGGAAATATCTCCCTTAATCGCACTACCGATTCCACCAACTTTGCTTCCAAAATTATCAAGACTTATATCGCCTCTCAACACATGAGACAGACCACCGAATTCAGACATCAAAGAACCAAGAGCAGAAAAAGCTCCGGCCGTTAAGGCTCCTTTGATCATTTTTTTTCTTATATATTTTTTTCTAGTATCATCTAATTTAAGCTTATAGCTGTCCAAAATTTTATCGAAAAGTCTCTTTGCTCTCTCGCTGCGCTCCACATCAGTTTCAAACTTTGCCCCAAGTATTAAATTTTCTGCCTCCTCCATGTTCCTTTTTAGCTCCATGAAGTTGACAACTGAGCCACGAGAACCAAAATTAATTAATTCTTTGCTCATTTTGTCTTTAGTAAAAATAACTCTCGAATTTAAAGAATCCAAAATACTCTTTAGTTTTTCAGAATCAGCCTTATCGCCCAAATTAAGCTCTTCGTTGTAAGAATTTATCAGAAGGTCTATTTTATCACTTAAACTTTTGGCTTCTACTGTATTTAATTTTTGAGCATTCTCTTTTTCTAATTTAGAATTTAGTTCATTGAAGGTATTTTTAAGTTGATTGTATTTATTTTTTTCTTCTTCTGGCACAGTTTTAAGCCACTCTTCTGGATTTAAAGAAAATTCTTTAGGAACCATAGAGTTCATTTCATTTCTAACACTTTTTCTCTGTGCATCAATAGGACTATCCGTTTTTTCTTTATAAACATCCTTTTTGTCTTTTTTTCTCAAATCCTCCTTAGCACCTCTCACGCCTCTAATACCACCAACGGTCATCATGAAGGGCAAAGATGCCACTGACAAGGCCAACGTCGCACTTATGGTGCGAATAGTAAAACCAGAAGCCATATAAGCTAATTTTTCTTTGTTCCCCATGTTAGAGATTGCTTTCATGAAAAACCCCTTGTTTTTTACGGCCTCTTTCCATTCTTCTTTTAAGACTGAGTCATTTTTAAAATCTCTTATCATTCTCATTTGCCATTCGGATTTATTTATTTTTGATAAAATCTCTGGACCTTTACCGTTTCCAATACCCATCTCAGAAAGATCTACCTTGGCCTCATCATATTCTTTTTTGGCTTTTTCATACTTTTTTTTATCTTCGAATTTAGCGCTTTCATATGCCCATTCCTTTGGAATATTTAAAAATTTATTAGCACTTTCATTAAAAGATTCAATCGCTTCTTTTTCTTTATCATCCATTCCCTCCTCTATAGACAGCAAAGACACTTCTGCCTTTCCATTTTTTTCAACAACATCAATTTCAAAACCACTCATTATGTTTGATAGTTGATCTAATTGTTCTCCATATTTTCCCTCCTTATACTTGTCAAAACCATCCTTAGAAAGCTTCTTTAATTCCGCTTCCTTTAAATTGCCCGAGGCCTTATTTATTTTTAAACTTTTTCTGATATTTTTAAACAAACCCTTAACTACACCGACCGATTCACTGGCCTGAGACGAAGATTCGCTTGAAATATCACTTAATATAATTGCTTTTAAATTTTTTAGAACCAATAGCTTTGAACCAGTACTCAATTTATCGAATTTTTCATATGACTCACCTTTTAAATTTTCTTCACTTATTCCCAAATCTTTCATTTCTTTTTCTAAGAATTTCAGGTTCTCTTTTTCAACCTTGGTTTCGATTTCGGTTTCGGTTTTAGCTTCAAGAACTTCCTCTTTGTTTTCCTTTTCTGTCTCATTTTTCTCAGCACCAATCTCTTTTTCAAAATTATCAGCAACTTTTTCAATTTTTTCTTTAGCACTATCAACCACTCCCGTACTTTCAAGATCAGGATTTGGACCAGCAACTTCTACTATATTATCCACCGCTTCTTTTTTTTGTTTTTCTACATATTCAACTCCCATCTTTTTTAATTTATCAACAAGCCCTTCCTTTTCCCCCTTAAATTGTTCCTTACCACCCCTATTTAATCTTTTCAATCTTACCTCAATTTCTTTAATTTCCTTTTTATTTTTAAGCAAGTCGGAAGACGTTATTCCCTCCTCCTTTTGATCTTTTTTGCTCTCTAAATTGGCCATATTTTTAAATTAAGTTTATTTATAAATTAATTTTGATTAATCTTTTTCCTTATTTCTTCCAATTTTTCCACCGCATTTTTTGTTTCTTCGCTTTTTAATTTCGCTAATTTATTCAAGCTCAAACGACTCAGAGAGCTAATAGCCTCTATTTCAATATCCTTGATGGCATTTATAGCTTCCTCTAGTTTATTATGAAAAAAAAGCACTTGATCGTCATCTGTCTGATCAGTGCTTGTATTATTGCTCAAATTTGAATTTTTTGTAGCCATAAATTTATTTGTATAGTAATTATAACATATATATTTAAAAAAGTCAATAGACAACAAGGTGTCTATAACAATATAATAGCAAATACAGGGATCAAAAACAATGAATGTTGCTATTTTTGAGAAAAATAATATTCTAATATTTCACCGGAAATAGAGGCTGCTATGCTGCTACCCTCTTTACCCTCTTCAACTAAAACAGTTAAGACTATTTCCGGATCATCATAGGGGGCAAAAGATGTAAACCAAGCATGCGGATCCTTATCAGTCCCCCACTGAGCAGTTCCACTTTTTCCAGAAACTTCAAAGGGCAAAACGTTTAAACGGCTGGCGCTACCAGATATGATCGTTTGTCTCATCCCGTCTTTTATTATTTTTACATTTTTATCACTTATAAAATTTTCTTTTATTATTTCAGGCTCAACTTTTCTAACTAAATCATTATCATTAGACAATATTTCTTTTACCAAATGGGGCCTATACAGCTTGCCACCATTGGCAAAGAAGGAAGTAAAATTTGCTACCTGAAGTGGCGTAACTAAAAGATCCCCCTGCCCAATAGAAACATGGTATGTGTCCCCTATATACCAAGCTTCGTCTCTATTCTCTTCTTTCCAGCTTGGCGTAGGCACAAAACCCTTTGCTTCTTGTGGCAAATCTAGGCCACTTTGGGAACCTAAGTTAAATAAATTCAAATATTCAACTATTTTATCTATTCCTAAGCCAGAGAAACTTTCATATCCTCCTCCAATATAATAAAAAAAGGTGTTCACTGATTCAGCAATAGCTTTTTTAACATTAGTAAGGCCATGCCCCCCGGCTTTCCAGTCCGGAAAATACCACTGGCCAATCCATATTCCACCAACACTATTTACATAAGTATTTTCCTTAATAACACCCTCTTCTAAGGCGGCGGCGGCAATTATAGGTTTGATTGTCGACCCAGAAGGAAAATTTCCGCTAACAGCCCTATTAAACAAAGGATTATCTTGGTTATTTAACAATTTACTATATTCACTTTGGCTTATGCCTTTGGAAAAAATATTATTATCATATGATGGCCAAGAGACTAGAGACAAAACTTCTCCATTTTTTGGATTCAGAGCCACAACTGAGGCTCGCCCTAATTTATCTTTTTGAAGATATTTATTCAATATTTCTTCTATTTTTAATTGCAATTTTGTGTCCAAACTTAAAACCAAACTAAAACCATCTTTTGGCAAAACTTCATTAATAATCTTTTTTTCTCGACCCCAAGCATCGACTTCTATATATTTTTTGCCTTTTTCACCTTTTAATTCATTCTCATAAAAATATTCCAAACCAGTTTTGCCCGTGTAATCTATAAGAGAGTATTCATCGCCAAAGATGTCTAGATCTTTTTCCGATATCTTCCCGGTATAGCCAACGACATGGGAAAGACTAGACAAATAGGAGCTAGAATCAATATAAGATCGCCCCATTTTAACCGACAAAGAAACTCCTGGCATTTTTTCTGCCTCTAAATAAATAGTCATAGCAGAAGCGTGTTCAATATTATCCATTATGAACAAGGGCCTAAAAGATTCTAAGGATCCAGACCTTATTTTGTCCAGCTTGTCTTTTATAAAATAAAAATAATCGCTGTCCTCTAAAAATTCAAAATCAGAATAGACATTTTCGCTCGATTTTTCACTATTTTTAAGATTCAAATCTTGTTGATCTATTATAAACGCTAATTTGCGTAAAATTGCATCTCTTTCTAATTCGTTTTTTGGCATCTCAGCTGGAATCAAATACAAAACAAAATTAGCTTCATTTTTAACCAGAGGAATCATGTTGCTATCATAGATAATTCCTCTTTTGGGCTCAACATTTACAATTCTGGTTCTATTTCCTTCGGCCAAAGCACGATACTCGTCCCCTCTTAAAACTTGCAACCAAAATAACCTTGCGACTAAAATACCAAAGAACAAAAATAAAAAAGAAAAAATATGTTTTATTTTTTCTGTATCAAAAGTTTTTCTTAGGGTTTCTTTGTCGTTTTCACCAAACAAAAAAGAATCCTCCATCCATCCTAAATGGTAAAAAGAATCCTTAAGGTTGCCAAATTTAAATTTCTTTTCCTTGACTACAAAAGGATCGTTAATATTTTTATCTTTGGAACTAAACATGTTTTTAATCTTAAGACATTATTGTTATTGTGCCATAATAACAATAATGCACGGCCACCCTTGCCCGGCCTAAGCCGGGCAAATTTAGCAGTGCATTATTTTGAGAAAGTTACTATCTAGTAACTGTGATAGTCTTACTTTGTTCAGCCAAAGGAGCCGAAACAGTTATTCTGTCTGTTGTAGATGATGCCACCACGGTATAGTTTTGTGTAGTAGTTGCTTTTGGATCAGTTGGAATATCAACTAAATACGTTGGGATCAAAACTGAAAGATCAACCAAACAAGAAGAAGCCGTATCTGTTTCTATGCAAATATCAGTTCCAGTGGAAGTATCAAGCGGAATTGTAGCTGGCAAATCACCTTCGTTATCAATAGCGTATTGATAAACAGCATTTAAAATAGTGTTTACATCTGACCATCTTTGTGAATTTCTAGTATCAGCTAATTGTTTCCCTGGATTAATAGCCAAAATAACAATACTGGCTAAAATTACCAAAGCGGCAACAGCTAACAAGATTTCCAATAATGTAAAACCTTGATTTCTTTTTTTATTCATGACTTTTGTTGAGCTTTTATAAATCGTTTTCAAAAAAACAAAATTATAAAAAATCATTAAATTAATTTTTATTCTTTAAAATATTTAAAAAAATAATAAATATACTCGACCTTTATTATTACAAATAATATAGCACGAAATTTAAAAAACACCAAATTTTGATATTTCTTTATTATATAAAATGATATATACAAAAAGCATTACAAACATGCCCTTTTAGAAACTAGCGACTTCTTGCCAAGAAACAATATTTATATCCGGGTTTAGTGAATCTATCTCTATCTTTTCCCTTCTTGTACTGTTTTTAACTTGTCCTAACAATTCTATTGTTCTCTCTTCTCCCGCTCCGACAATAACGTTATAACTACACTCACCATCATCAAAAACAACGCTATCACCGCCAGAAAAATCAGAATCAAGAACTATTTCTTCTAGAGCATATTCCGAGCAAGACTCGGCCAACATCCTGGCTTGATCAGAATTTCTTATCGATAAACTATTCTTAATGGCATTAATATTAACAAAAACGATAGTCACCGAAATCGACAAAACGACAACACTAACAATTAAAACACTTATCATTGCCACGAAGGCCGATCTTTTGAAATTTAAAATATTTTTATTTAAGTAAGTTGGCGGTACCTGAAAAATTTTTATCATATTTATATTCTTGCCTTAAGCTATCTGAATTGTAAGAAACATCAAAACTAAATTTAATACTTGAAGTCTCCCCGGCTGAATTGTTTTCAAAATTTAAATTACTAATTACTACATTATCAGAACTCAGATTGCTTTGGTCTCCAGCTTCATCAATCACAATTTTGTCAGCTATTAAAGAAAATAAAAGAGGATTCCTGCTCGGATCAAAAGGCTCTAAAGACAAGCTCGCCAAAGAATTTCCGGCTGAAGGGGAGTTTATAGATTGAGCATTTCTTATCTCTTGGCTAAGTATCAAAGATGCAATCAGTCCCTGTTGCTCAACCTCTAATATAGTCCTATTTTTAATTTTATTGCTGTAGAAAATACTTAAGGTAGAAAAAAGGGCTGAAAAAATAAAAACAAGCAAGCTAACATAAAGCAAGAGTTCTATTAAAGTCATGGCCGATCTATTCTTTTTAAAACAAAATAAATTCATAAAGTTAAAAACTTTTACTGCCACTTCTTTTAACCGAATTATCAAATAAAGTAAAATCCAAATAATTTATTGTTTGACCAGTAAAATTACTCTGAAATCTTAAACGCAAGTTATATGGTCCCCCGATAGTGGTTAAAACATAAGGAGTAGAAAAAGTGGCAGTTCCGCCAGAATTAAGATTGCCAGACCAAATAGATACTCCATTTATAAATATTTCTCTTAATCTGCTGCCTGTCCATGACCCACTTATAGATTTTATACTTATACTAGCGGCTCCATTGTTGTCTAACATGATGCCAGAAACGTTTACATTGCTTAAGGGCAACGGACCAATAACCGCTCCGCTCATATTAATTTGTAAATAAGAAGATTGCGGCAGACTATTAGTGGTTGTATAAAAAATATTGGACAAACCAGAGGTATTTTCACTATCATCGGTAGTTTTTATGGCAAAATAATAACCAGTATTGGGAGATAAACCGTTTACTTTGACTGATTGAGCCGTTCCGGCCATTGCAGGTAATGGCGCTCCAGAAAAAACGTTAGCTAAGTCCCAATTAAGATCGGTAATATTGCTTTGAGAATACCTAATTTCATAATAAGAGGCCATGCCAGTGCTACCATCATCTCCGGGCGCCGTCCAAGACAAAGTTACTGATTCATGATCTTTTGTAACAAGACCTAAGTTACTTATATCGGCCGGTGGGGTTAAGTCGGCTCCAGTGCCAGAAATCATGCTCTCTTGTTTTTGCGAATCATCAAACATGATAAAGCCAGCATACAGACTTATGCCATCAACCGTCCTACTAAAATTAAAAATAAGCGGATATTCACCAGACGAAAGATCGAGATCGAAAGGTGCATTCAATGTAAGTTCCGTTCCGGACACTTCCGAACCGCTCCAAACAGTTGTCCCTCCTATAACTATAGAGGATATCCTACGATTGGTATTGATTCCACTCCATGTCGGCTTTATTTTTTTAATTGAAATTATCTGGCCAGGGCCTTGATTAGAAAGATTGACTCCGATAACCTGATTTCTATTCGAAGCATTAACGATGCCTCCCGAGGAATCAATCAGCAACCTCTCGGCTTGAGTTAATCCAGTCGTACTATCGTAAACAATATTTGATATATCGGAAACATTTTCACTGTCGTCAGTAGTCTTTATAGCAAAATAATACCCCGTGTCCACGGACAGACCATCTACTTTTATTGATTGAACTGTCCCTGCCATTTCAGGTAACGGTACTCCAGAAAAAATGCTAGCAGAATCCCAATTGGCTTCCGTTATATTATCTTGAGAATATCTAATTTCATAATAAGAGGCTAGACCAACATTATCATCATCCCCAGGGGCCGTCCAAGATAAAGTTACTGATTCATTGTCTGTTTCTATGGGACTTAAATCATTTATAGTGGCCGGTGGAATTAAATCGGCGCCGACACCAGCAATCATGCCCTCCTGTTTTTGTGAATCATCAAACATAGTAAAATTGGCATACAAGCTTATACCATCAACTGTCCTACTAAAATTAAAAATAAGCGGATATTCGCCAGACAAAAGATCAAGTTCAAAGGGAGCGTCTAACGTAAGCTCTACTCCTGATACTTCCGACCCACTCCAAACTGTTACCCCTCCTATAGCTATAGAAGATATTCTACGATTGGTATTAACCCCGCTCCATATCGGTGTCATTTTTTTAATTGAAATTATATCATTAGGGCCTTGATTAGAAAGATTGACTCCGATAACCTGATTTCTATTCGAAGCATTAACAATACCTCCGGAAGAATCTATTAATAACTGCTCAGCCTCTGTTATAACTACGACATTTTGTTGCTCAAACCAATTACTAAGATGTTTATATAATAAAACCCGGCCAGTTTTACCTGGACCATTAGACCATGTCACAGAAACGGAAACTTTTTTTATATTCTCTGAAATGGGGCTTATAGTAATAACCCTATTAAAACCACTAGACTCATCACTTTCGCCAGAAAGCTCCCATTGCCCATCAACAAAAACCAAGCCATGAAGACCATCCACTAGATCAGAAAAGCTTCTGTCTCGAATACTAGAAACGGCCTCCAAACCTTCATTGGCCACTAAAGATGCCCCAGATGATAAATTCTCTCTTTTAATTGAATCTTGGCCATAGAACAAAAGACCCATCAAAGAAACCATCACCAATGTCATTATTGAGCCAGCCAAAAGAATCTCTATACCACCAAAAGCTCTCAATTTTTTCTTTATAAACATAAAAATTAATAATTTACTATACCCTTTTTGTTTATATCAATATTTCTTTCTTGAGTAGTCGACTTTAAAGTAACAACACCGGTGTCATTAGTATCACCAACAATCTTATTAAAAACAATTTCGTCTAGACCACTAGTTATTATTTTGCTATCAATTTTTATGATATCGTCATAAACTGTGTCTCTGGTTAAATAATCGTTTCCTTCAAAAACTACAACCTCATTCTCTAGTATCTTTAAGCCCCAAGAAGAATCATTCTCGCCAGTCATAGATAAAATCTGGGCCCTTCTGAGTGAGCTAACGACAGTCTCGGTCTTCGCCTCTAAACTGTCCCTGCTCTGCATAGAAAAATAAACCGGTGAAAGAACTCCGGCTAATAAAGCTAAAATAGACACTGTAAGTAAAATCTCCAACAAAGAGAAACCACGTGAAAAAGTTTTTGATTCACGCAACAAACCTTCTTTATGTCTGCTATTTTTTGAAAAAATCATAAAAAAAACTAATTGATATTGCTTATCAAGCTATAAACTGGCAAAATTATAGCCAAAGCCAAAACCACCACGCCGATCCAAACAGTAATCAAAAGCACCGGTTCAAGCACGGCTGATAAATTCTTGGTAGTAATATCAAGCTTTTCCTCGTAGCTCCTTCCTATTTTTAAAAGCATCTCTGGAAGTTTGCCAGACTTTTCACCAACAAATATCATTTGTTGGACAGAAGCAGGAATGAGTCTCTCTGACTTTGTAAAAGAATCGAAGCTATTTTTAAAAGAGATTCCCTCCGATATACTCTCTGATAAATATAAATAAAAATCTCTATAGAAAGAGAATGGACTGGCTTGATTTAAAAGTCTCAAAGACTCAGTTATAGAAAAACCAGCCTTCAAAAGAGTTCCTAAAATATAACCGAAACGGGAAAGCTCCGATTCTAAAACTAGCTTTCTAGTACTAAAAAAATTAAATAAAAACAACTGACCTATATGCTGTGTCTTCTTGTGTACAAAAATAAAATAAAAGAAAAGAAACAGCAAGGTGAAAAATATTGGAAAAAAAATCGCTCCATAACTCCCAAAAAAATTACCAACCGAAATCATCACCCTGGTTATAAATGGTAATTTAGCATCCAACTGCGTAAAAACGACAGATAACTTAGGTAACAAAAACCAGCTCATACCAACACCGATAACAAGCATCATAAATAAAACCAACGCTGGATACATCAAAGCAGAATAAACTTTATATCTAAAAAATTTTTCTTTCTGATGTTGCAAAGACAAAATATTTAAATTTTCAGCTAAACGACCAGAACTCTCGCCAATCATTATTAATGATATATCGCGATTAGAAAAAATGTTAGTTTTTTTGAATGACTCACACAAGGAAAATCCGGCGTCAACGCCTTCTTTTATTCTACCAATCAAGGATTTAAAAGCCTTATTTTTAACCCCAGACGAAATAATAAACAATGATTCTGAAATATTTATACCAGCATCAACTAATGTGGCCAAATTTTCTATAAGATACCCCTTTTTAGAGCTAAGCCCCATTTCTGATAGTTTCATAATTTTATAAATAAATATTAAGGAAGGGCGACTCTAAGCAAGTCTTCAATAGATGTTATACCCGCTTTTACTTTTTGCATACCATCGGCAAACAAAGATCCTGACCCTTGTTTTTGCGCTAATTCCCAAATTTGTTTAGCTGATGGCCTAGACAATATTAAATCTTGCATCTCCGGAGTGTTTAAAATAATTTCAAAAATAGCATTTCTACCAGTGTAGCCAGTATAGCCACAAGATTCACAACCATGTGATTGATAAAAGACATTGTCCTCTCTCTTAAGGTACTTAGCAATCTCGGGATGTTCTTTTTTTAAATCTTCTTTGGAAATTGTAACACTGTAACGACATTTTTCACATAATCTTCTGACTAGTCTTTGGGCCACAACGACTCTAAGCGTAGACGCCAATAAAAACGGCTCTACTCCCATATCCAAGAGACGAGCAATAGTGGTAGCAGAATCATTGGCGTGAAAAGTTGACAAAAGTAAATGGCCAGTAAGAGAGGCGTTAACAGCCATTTCGGCAGTTTCTTCGTCTCTAATTTCCCCAACCATAATAACATCGGGGTCCTGTCTAACAATGGTTCGGAGTCCCTTTAAAAAGGTTAAATTGGTAGCCACATTGACCTGAATCTGATTTATATTTTTAATTCTATATTCTATTGGATCTTCTAAAGTTGTTATATTAACCCTCGGATTATTTAATAACTTTATCAAGGCATAAAGAGTGGTCGTTTTTCCACTTCCAGTCGGGCCAGTTGTAAGAATCATACCAAAAGGTCTTTGTATTTCCCGTCTCATTAAATCTCTATCTTTTTTCTCTAATCCAATTTCGTGCAGACCAAATCCTTTTATATACTTAGCCAAAAGACGAATAACTATTTTTTCTCCACTAACCACCGGTAAAATAGAAATACGCATATCTACTTCTTGTTTGCCTATTTTGTAACTCATAGAACCGTCCTGCGCAGAATAATGTTCGTCTATTCTCAGTCCGCTTTGTACCTTTACAAAATTTAAAATATTACTATAGTACTCATTGGAAATTCTTCCAGCTTCTTGTAAAACACCGTCAACTCTAAAACGAATAACCGTTTCATTTCCCTGTGGTTCAAAATGAATATCAGAAGAATTGTAAGCCAAAGCATCTTTAAATATTTCGGTTGTTATTTCTTGAGCTACTTTTTTTCCACCTTTAATAATATCACTAAATCTTGTCTTGAGTGGCTTCTTGTAAAAATAATCCAAAGCGAAGTCTATATCTTCTGGCAAAGAATAAGAAATAGAAACATTCTCTACTGGAAAAAGCTCCCCCATGCTCAAAAATATATTTTTGGAATTTTTAGGATCATCGGAAGTAAAAAACATTTTTTCACCATCTTCTCTGGTGAAAACCAAGCGGTATTCCCTAGCAACTTCTTCGGGAAATTTCAAAATTTGTTCATAAGAAGGTAGATTGTTTCTCAAATCAAAATAAGACACACCATCGAATTCGGCTATTGCCTGTCCTAATAATTTTTTAGTTAAAACTCCGTGATCCAAAAAATAATCGATTACTGACCCGGCTCCATTCAAAAATTTCTCAGCCTTCTGTAAGTCTAATTTAGTAATATAACTCTCAGACAAAAGTATATCCTTTATTTTATCTTCATCTAAAAACATATATTTTTATTTTTTATCCTTATCGTTTTTTAAATTATTATCCAGAAAATCCTTAACATAGTTAACGATTTCGGCAATACCAACGTCCGACTTAATGAAGTATTTTAAAGTTCCCAGCTCTTGAGCCTTCTTTAAATCGTCACCTTGACCCAAATTAGAAGTAATTATTATTGGTATTTTATTCTTTGATTGTCTTAATCTCAACAAAACATCAAAGCCACTAATATTTGGCACAACCAAGTCAAGCAACATAAGATCGAACTTATCTTTTTTTATAAAATCTAAAGCTTCTTCGCCGTCATAAGCAACCCTAGTTTTAAAACCTATATTTGACAACTTCAACTCCAAGGCCCTAGACAATGGCCTTTCATCTTCAACTATTAGAATTTTTTTTGGCTTTGAATTCATAAGGCAAATGAGGAATAATCAAAAATTAGTTGTTAGCGTAAAAAGCTTTGGCAACAACTATTAATTCTTCAGTAATTTTTATATGTCGCTCCTCATCTTTCAATATTTTATCAATAATTTTTTTATCATTTTCATCGTCCATAACACTTAAAAGTTCTTGACATAAATCTCTGGCCCTAACTTCACTGTCCAGGCCTTTCTGCAGATTGAGAAGTATCCCCTCTTGGCTCATGGAACATTTATCAAAATTCATATATTTTACAAAATTACTTTTTATTCTTAAAAGCCATATTTGGCAATAACACTGTTTATTAAAATTTTATGGGCCTTTGACTCATCTCTCAAGGTTTTCATTCCATCACTAAAAAAGGCTCGATGATCCTCGCTAAAACAATTCTCAATCCCCAAATCAATTAAAGTTTGGTAAAGCCAAATCAGCTGATTTTCCGTCTCTTCCTCAGATCTAAGTTCTGACAATACTTGTTTTCTTTTTATTTTTTTATCGTCTTCACTCATAAAAATTATATTAAAAATCTTTAAAAAAAATTAGGCTGTTTTACATATAAATAATAACATAAAAATAAAAAAAGGACAAACAAAACAAAAAAAGAGCCAAAAGGCTCTTTTTATATAAATCTAAGCTTTAAAAAATTAACTATTTTTTAAGACTCCCAATACCTTTCCGGCTACAGAATAAAAATCGCGATCGTTTTTATGTATATAAATGGGGTCATAATTAGAGCTTGATTCCGAAAACAAAACAATCATGCCCCTACCCTTGTCCTCTTTGAATCTCTTTATATTGGCAAGACCATCAATAATAGACAGAACATAATCTCCGTTTTCTGGGTTTTTCTTTTCAGAATCAATCAAAACATAGTCACCATCATTAATACTCTCTCCGTCAATCAAGGCTTTATTCATAGAGTTGCCCTTGGCCTTTACTACAAATACTTTCTTTTTATTTTTAATAATAGTGGGAGAAACTTTTAAATAACCCTCTAAATGATCATCGGCAAAAGAAATAGCTTCTCCACAATTTGCCGAGCCATAAATAGGCAAGGAAACCAGACTTGTTTTTTTATCATCATTCTTTACATTTATTTTCTTATATTTTCCACCTTCATTCTTAAAAACACCTCTCTTTACTAACTGTTGCAAATGATGCTTAGTCTTCTGAGGGTTGTCTCTACCAATTCCTATTAATTCACCAATGTCGCGTAACGTTAATTTTGAAAGATCTTTATTTAAGGATATGCTAACTATTTTCTTTTGTAAATCGTGCATAAATATTCAACTTTAATTATTATGTCTATACTATAAAGTCTTTTTTTGTTTTTGTCAACATTCTTGTCAAAACTTATCCACAGCTCTTTACAAGTTTTATCTCTTGACAAGATATTTTTGCCCTGCTAAAATAACAACAGAATTTAAAATAATTAATTTTGCCAATTATTAATCAATTTAATTTTGGCATAAACAAACAAAATGAATAAAGAAGTTGTAGTTAAAGGATTTGCTTTTAAAGGAAAATTCCCTATTAATTTCTCATTCCAAAAAGAACCGGGGGTTTACATAATAGCTAATCCAAAAAACAAAATTGCCGATATCGGAGAGACTGAAAATTTAAAAGAAAGAATATCGGCCTACAAAAGAAATAAGGGCTGGAGCGTCTGGTTCTGTAATGAAGATAGCCAAAGAACCAGACAAAGAATAAAAAGATCTATTAGTGAAAAATACCAATTAGCCCAAATTTAAAAACAAAAAAAAAGACCCCTTCCGAGAAGGGGTCTTTTAAAATCATGGCAATAATTAACGTTTGTTACTTTTATACTTTGAAAAGCTAAAATCAGATTTTTTAGAAGAAGGAAAGGAGTAATTCTTTTTATTCTTACTATTACTTTTTTTGCTTTTACCTTCTACATTTTCTGGTCTTTCTGTTTTGTTAAACTTTTTACTCTTTTGGGGACCACCCTTAATATTCCGACTAGGTTTTGAACTTCTAGCTTTTGAAAATGATCTATCAGTATTGTCTAAAACAAAACCAGGGACAACTTTCTGTCCAAAACGAGATTGACTGCCGACATCGTTTGGCATGGACAAACCAGGAACAATTCTTCTTCCGAAACGAGACGGTTTTCTATTTTTATCAGACGTAGAAAAGCCAGAGGAGGCATTTTGTCCAAATCGAAACGGTCTATTGGCGTTGTTTGAAGTAGAAAAATCTGGCGCTGACTTTGGTCTGAAACGAGATTGACCTCGATAATTGTTATCATTTTGCGCCCTAGTCATAAGAGTTCTCTTAACCTCGGACTGAACTGCGCCAATTTTTGTTATAACTAAATTTTTTTTAATCAAACGTTCTATTTTCTGAATTTCCCGGCGCTGATTTGGCATGGCAAAAGAAATCGCCTTACCACCCTTTCCTGCTCTTGCCGTTCTACCAATTCGATGAACATAATCCTCTGAATTATCTGGTAAATCGAAATTAAGCACTAATTCAATATCATTTATGTCCAAACCACGAGCCGCAACATCAGTAGCAACCAAAATTCTCTTAGCACCACTTTTAAAACCAGCTAGAGCTGTCTTGCGTTGATTGAACGACAAATTAGAATGAATTTCACTGGCCTGATGACCACTAAATCTTAATTTTTCGGTTAAATTAGCGGCTCCATATTTAGTACGAACAAAAATTAAAACTAAATTTTTATAATCTAACAATATTTTTTCCAAAGTACTGAAACGATCTTCGTGCCGAATTAAATATATCTCTTGATCGACTAAATCAGCCGTAGTACCAGCGGGGGCCACCTCTATTTGTAGTGGAGTTTTTAAATATTTCTCGGCCAACTTAATAATCGGAGCGGGCATAGTAGCTGAAAATAACAAGGTCTGACGATTCGCGGGTGTTAACTTAATTATTTCTTCAATTTGAGGGGCAAAACCTAAATCGAACATCATATCAGCCTCGTCCAAAACTAAAACTGAAATATCGTCAAGTTTTATTGTTCTTCTTTTTACATGATCTAGCAATCTACCCGGAGTAGCAACAATAACATGAGGGTTTTTGCGGAGATCAAACAATTGGCGACCTATGGCCTCACCGCCAATTACTGAAATAGTGCGAAGACCCAAGTCTTTACCAAGTTTTTTTAAACTCTCCTCTACTTGATTAGCCAACTCTCTGGTCGGCAATAAAACTAAAGCCCTTCCCTTTACTTCGGCTAAGCGCTGTATGGTTGGAACACCGAAGGCTAGAGTCTTTCCAGTGCCTGTTTGGGCAATACCAAACAAATCTTTACCAGAAATAGCCACAGGGATTGCCTTAACCTGAATCGGCGTTGGATTTTCTAAGCCGAGTTTTTCTAAAACCGATAAAATAGAGGGCTTTATGCCTAAATTTTTAAAACCGGCGTGATTTTGATCTTTTTGATTGAACATAAAAATAGGTGACCCGACGTCTACTGGCCACCAAAAATGACTAAAGATGCGAATCCTTTAAATAAATATTTAATTGAATACTAACATTATATACTAACACTAGCTTTAAATTTAAGCAATAAGCTACAAAAAACCAAAAATTTTATTACTTTTATTACTTTCTGGCTACTTTATGAATCTGTGCTATCAAGTCGTCGATAACAAAAGGTTTTTCCAAAACACCTTTGATCAAGCTAGACTCACTAAATTTTTCTAATGTTTTATGAAATTCCTCTGGTGGAATAGGCAGAGCGGATGACATTAATAAAACTGGTATAGATTTTAAACTAGGATCCTTGACCATGGCTTTGCAAACATCCAGGCCACTAACATTAGGCATCATAATATCTAGAAGAATTAAATCATAATCTGGATTTGCTGTCATTTTATTTAAACCCTCCTGTCCACCATGAGCGACGTCTATTTGAAAGGCTTCCTGGCTCATAAGCAAAGCTACCAAAGTAGTAGTAGTGCTGACATCATTGTCAATGATTAAAATTTTCATATTTTTATTTTAGAAATTAAAGGTAAAGTAAAATAAAATGTGGCGCCTTGATTCGGTTCACTCTCAACACCAACCTTGCCACCCAAGCTTTCAACGTTTTGTTTGCAAATATAAAGACCCAAGCCCATACCATCTTGGGAGCGAGACAAAGAAGATTCCAATTGTGAAAATTTCATAAAAAGACTTTTTTGTGCCAGTTTTGAAATACCACGACCCTCTCCCTTAACCTCTACCCTGATCAATTCATTGCCCAACAAAGATAAGCCAATAGTAACTGATTGATTCTTCGGTCCATACTTAACGGCATTATCAACAAAATTATAAATAACCTGCGATATCTTCGACTTGTCACTTTCTATATTAATACCTTCTGCCCGCAAATCAAAGTTAATATGTGAATCTGTTCTTTTAGCAAGCATCTCAAGAGATGTTTTAAGCGAGAAAATTAAATCTATCAAATTAAATTTCTCTTTAACGACCGTCATCTTGCTAACTTCATTTCTAGTGGCCGTAAGCATCGTCTTAATAAGATTAGTTAATTTCAATCCCTCTTTATAAATAATTGAAATATAATCTTGGTATTCAGATGGAATTGTCTTGGGTTGATTTTTCATTACCTCAGATAAACCAACGATAGAAATTAAAGGGGTTTTCAATTCGTGAGTCGCAATGTTTAAGACTTCATTTTTCAATGCATCAACTTCTTTAAGTTGGTTAATCGTAATTTTTGCTTTAGTTAGTTCGGTTACATCTACTCCCGTTGCTAATATCGCTTGAGACATATTATCCTTATTTTTGAGCATACTAAAACGCCAAACAATATTTTTTTCTAATTTATCCTTGGAAACTACAATATTTTCCAAGGTATCTACCGGTGTTGCACTATTTGCAAGAAGTGCCAAGGTTTTTATTGTTTGTCTCTGATTCTTTTTAGACACATATTCACTAACCCAGTTTTTACCTATAATATCGGAAGCTTCTATACCAAAAATTTCGCAACCTTTTTTATTAATTAAAAAAACATTATTATTTAAATCAAAAATCAAAACAATCACTCCGGCAACGTTTAAATATTGCTGAAGTTTTTGCTTCTCTTCTTTTAGATGATTGCGAGAATTTTTAATCTCTATATTATATTCTTGTAATTTTTGAATATTTGCCCTAAGAGCTACTACCATGGCATGAAATGAGCTAGCCAAACTAGCGACTTCGTCATCGCCCTTTAACAATTCCTTGCTCACCGAAGCCTCAAGATCTCCCCCTTCAATCAGTTTCGCTAATTTTGTCAAATTAACAAGTGGCAAAACTAATTTATTGGAAAAAACAATTGCGTACCAAACACAGCCACTAACGGTCGAAAGCAACAAAAGAATAGCGATCATCTGGCTTATCAATCTAACTTTGTCGATTTCTATCTGTAAATTTTTGGAATACTCCAGTTCTTTCAAGAGTAAACTGGAAACATTTTCTTTGACAAATTTATTTTTACGATAAGCGGTGCCTTGACGATCAATGGCCTCGAGATAATTACCGCTACTCAAGCTATTAATACCTATTTCGACATCGAAAAAAACACCATTAATGTTGTTTTCCAATCCATTAAAAATTATCTTGCTTTCATAGCTAACTATTTTTTCCTTGAGCTCCGATAACGAATATTTTGTTTTGGAATAAATAGAATTAAAATTATCCATTTCCAGGGTATCATTTGGTGCTTTAATGAGCTTGTCGAAAGAAAGAAGCAACGAAGAAACATCTTCAATAAGTTGATATTCTGATACCATGTTACTATTTAATGTTCTATATTTTGACAATATTATATAATTCATTACAACAAAAAAGGCCCCCGCAACAAGCAAGGCTACAATAATTGATAAAAATGAAATTAAAAGTTTCTTTTTAATACCCATAAAGGCTTGCCGGTTTTTACTATTTTATAAATGAGTATATTTCTTCATAAGTATGAAAGCCATCTTTAACAACCGTCTCCATCATATTATCTTTATTAACCAGAATTGGATCAAGAAAATATGAAGGAACGATCATTTCGCCGTTATTGATATAAGTATTAGTCTCAACGACCTGCCCGTTCGCCATAGCAACTGCAATTTCGGCCGCTTTGTAAGCTAAAGAAATTATTGGTTTATAGACAGTAGACGTTTGAGTCCCAGCAACAATTCTTTGTGTGGCAGAAAGTTCGGCGTCCTGACCTGACACTGGTATTTTTCCGGCCAAACCTTTCTCTCCGAGAGCCTGGATAACCCCAGAGGCTATTCCGTCATTAGCCGCAATAATGGCATTAAGTGACTTACCAGAATCTAAATAATCTTTTACTATCTTGTAAGCTTCTTCTGGTTTCCAATCGGCTACAAATTCATTAATAACTAATTTAATATCACCATCTTCGATCTTGGGATTTAAAATATTCATAGCCCCTTCTTTGAGCAAATAAGCATTGTTGTCAGTAGGTGAGCCACCAATATAAGCAAAATTACCTTTGCTCACTACTGATAAAATGCTCTCTACTTGAAGCTCTCCAACTTTTACATTATCAAATGAAATATATAAATCTATATCGCTATTCTTTATCAATCGATCATAAGCAATTACTTTCACTCCGTAACGATTTGCCTCTTCTATGGCTGGACCAATTTTTTCAGAATCTGAAGGAATAACAACAAGCACATCAACTCCTTGACTAATTAAATTTTCAATTTGTGAAATTTGTTTTTCAACATCATAGTCTGAAAAAATAGCAGCAACCTCCGCATCTAATTCTCGGGCTTTTTGAATAAATAGCTTGCCATCCTTAAACCATCTCTCCTCACCAGTTGCTCCCATAGAAAAACCGACAATTAATGGTTTTTTTTGGGTTAACAATGTTTGTTTCTCGACTAACAAATTATTTAAAAAATAAATACTGCCCGAAACCAAGCCGATTAAAACAATTAAGGCAATAATAATTTTTTTCATATCTATTTTATCTTTTTTATCTCCGCTAATAAATCCTCTACGACAAATGGTTTTTCGAGCGCCCCCTTGACTACAACCAGAGCTTTAAATTGAACCAACAATTCTCCTAGCTCATTAGAGTTAATCGGAAGAGCGGATGCCAAAAGAACTGGTATCTTTTTGAGTTCCTCGCTTTCAGCCATGGCCTTACAAACATCAATACCGCTGAAATCTGGCATCATAACATCGAGAATAACTAAATCATAACTTGGATCAGCGATCATCATGTTTAGCCCTGCACGGCCACCGTAGGCAACGTCAATTGTATAATCACTCTGACCCATAAGTAAAGCCTTGAGAGTCACTGTTGCGTCGAAATCATCATCGATAATTAAAATTTTCATATTTTTTATATTAAATTAAAATGCACTCCATTTTATTTCTATTTTTTTAAGCGTTCCCTCTTTCTCCATGTTTAGTATGATAGAGTTAATCTCCTGCATCAAAGTATTGTTGCCAATTTTAGTAACAAGACCATAGTCCTCTCTAGTGAAAGGAGTTCCGACAATTTTTAAACCAGAATAAACCTTTATCATGCTCAGGGCTTGAACATAATCAACTATAATTGCTTCAAATTTTTCATTTTCCAAATCATTAATGATGCCGGAATCATCAAAATTTAAATACGGAAAAATTAAATTTTCTTGAGTATATTTTTTGGCCTCATCGTAACCGGTGGTGCCCTCTTGAACGGCAATCTTTATTCCAACCAAATCGTTAACTCCTCCTATATCTTGGTTCCCAGACCGAACGACTATCACCTGTCCTCCATTAAAATATGAAGTACTAAAGAGCATTTCTTTCTGTCGCTCAGGAGTGATAGTAATGCTTGAGGCCGCTAAATCTATTTCATCGTTTTTTACTTTTAAAAATAGTTGATCCCAATCATAATCATTAAATTCTAAACGAACACCTAGGCGAGAGGCAATTTCACGGGCGATGTCTACGTCAATTCCATCAATTTCATTGTCTTCATTAAAAAATTCCATTACACCATACGGAGCGTCACCACCGACTACTAAAACTCCTCTTTTTTTTACATTGCTTAAAGAATTGTCCGCATCAAGATTGCGACGCCAAAGCAAAAACATTGTAGTTGCAACAACAATTATAATAAGCAAAATAACAAAAAATATTTTTTTCTTTTCCATATATCTCATAATAATCAAGAACTGAATACTACTATTTACACTTTAAGTATACCAATTATTTAAGAAACCGTAAAGAACAAAGTAAAAAAATATAACAAAATCAATTTGATTTAATCCTCAATCTTTTTTGTAACAAAAAAAGAGCATAATCTCTATAAATTAACTGCTCTCTAATAGAGTTGTCTATTTCCATTGCGATTAGTCCACCAAAAATAAAGTCCGGCAATTCGCTTAAATACAAAAAGTCTTTTTTTGATTTTACAACATGCATGTCAACATTGGCCTTAAAATCGTAACCACTTAAATGGTTACAGGCAAATAACTTACTTTTATTTTTATATTTATAAACATACTCATAATCTTTGTTCTCTAAAACTAGCTGCTTCTTATAATGAGCTAGGTCAACACAAAAGCCACCAATTTTTTCAACTTTTACATTAGGTGCAACATAATTATCGGTAGACATTTCTAGATATAACTTTTTATAAAATCCTCGCCAATTATTAATAATATTAAAATGATTCTCGTGAATAGAAAAATACTTTACTTTATAGAGATCAGCTAACATTTTTATCTCATCCTTAGTCATGTCATCGCGCAAATGAACAAAAGGAATATTTTTAATACCAGACTTTCTCAAATAATTATAAACCTTATGACGGTCGTCAAGGCTCAACCTCTCCAAAAACAAAGCTACCTCTGACAATTTAAACTTTATTACTTCATTAATTTTAGCAATACAATCTTTAGCATTTTCGCCAGTAATACTGATAATTATTTTATATTTTTTCATAATTATACCATTATTATTTTCTAACCAATACTATAATTCCCCATTAACCTCTTTCTCTAATCTATCTAAGAAATTTTTATAATAAGCCAATCTTTCTTGGCCAATTTTTTTGGCTGTTTCCGTATATAATTTATCTAACAAGAACTTTTCTTTCACTTCATAATTTATTTGAGCACTATGTTTCGACTTATCTTTAATTCTTCCGTCAATTTTACCCCCTTGATTTTCTTTTATATATTCATCAACATTTACTTTTTTATAAATCTTAGCGTTGTGTTTTCCGATCCAAGAAAAAACTCGAGCAGCGCCAATAGCTCCAATAGCATCCAACTTATCAGCATCAAATAATATCTTGGCCTCAATTGTCTCCGGTTTATAGTCAGTTCTGTAACGATGAGATAAAATACAATCCTGGATGTGTTTTATTTTGTCAAAAGTAAAACCCAAGCGCCCCAATATAGATCTAGACATCTCAGCACCAACAACGGCATGATCGGTTTTGCCGCTTGAATCATTAGCCTCCTTGGCTCCACCAATATCATGGAGAAGCGTTGCTGCGCATAAAACATCTAGGTCAACATTCCCTTCGCTCTTAGATATGCTTAGTGCCAAATTGTAGACTCTCATAACATGATCAATATCATGAGCAGAATCTTTTTCTAAATTTAATTCTCTCTCCACAGTTTCCTTGATTTTTTGAAATTTTTCTTCCATAAAATTTATTTAAAGCTATAATTTAAAGGCCCTAAAACACTACTAATATCCTAACTTTTTTATAAAAAGAATACTTTATGATAATAATTATAGCATAAATTTAAACTTCTAACCAAATAAAAAACCCGTCTCTAACAGAAACGGGTTATAAAAATTCAAAGAACGTTTTTAGGCTGCCTTTAAAAGGCTGGCCAAAGCAATATTTTTAATTTGTAGTGGTGCTTTTATAAATGCCACCGCTTTTTCCGAATTGCTCTTGGCTTTGATGATCATTTCTCCTTGCAGAAATGCTGCCAAGCCATTATTAATTATATTGTTTTTTTCCAATTTTTCGTAAATGTTCAGTAACAACGAAAATTCATAATTTGCCTCCTTAATTAAATTAACAACTCTTTCTGAAATTATAAAATTATCAACCAATAAGGCTAGCTGATAAATTGTGAACAAATGCTCAACGTTACGACTTTCCTCCCCCAAAAAAATCATATCCTTCAAACATTTGTTTTGACATCTTTTATCTCCATCGTCTATAAATCGAATATGAGTAAAGACACGGAACAAATAATCAAAATTCCCTACGGCTGCAAGCCTTAAAGGAGCTGCCAATATCTTTTTGCTATCCTGTGAGGATTTAACAAAAAGCTTTTCTAGAGTCTCAAAGCCAACGCCCAGATTCAATATTCTCAATAAAAAATCTGTATTGTTTCTACTCTTTGATTTGGTCAAAATGTCGCAAACTTTTTCGGCATCCTCCGAACTAATTGCAGTTTCCAACATTAAAGAAAAAACCTTGTCAAAAATATTTGGGAACTCAATACATTTAGGACAAATAACGGATAATCTTGCAAAGTTGGCAAATGACAGAGAAAACATTTCCTCTAAAATAACCATTCTTACTTCCGGATCCTTAGCCCGATTTAATGTGTTATTCAATTGGTCAAAACTCAACCCAAGTTGACGCATTTTATTCATCGCCAAATTCTTTAACTTCCGATCGGTACCATATTTTACTAAAATTTCTAACCAGTCCTCTATGCCTAAGACTAGCTTTTCTATCTTGCCAAACAACATCCGCTTCATGTTTGTCCAAGTCTTTTCATCATAGTACGCCTGAAGCAATTCATCTTGAAGCAGCTCATAATTTTCCGTTGTTGCAACAATTTCTCTCCTTAAAGGAGCTCCTGGTTTTGTACGATTATGCGTCCTGATTAGATTTCTAAAATTATCGGATAAGTACAACATTTTTCTCTGTCCTTTGGTTTTATGTTTATCATCAAGGCCAGGAATGCAAACAAATTGTTCAGCATTAAAAAAACTTTTAATCATCAAGAATAACTCCTCAATCTTTTCTTCGCTAATTTGATGACTGCATCTTATAACTGTTATTTTTTCTTCAAAAGAGATGGCCCTTTCTTCCATCAAACAAAAAAAAGTTCTTTCCATTATTACATCTCCGACTGACAGTTTAAAACCATCATAAGCTTGCTGAAAATTAGTTACAACCTCACTCATCTCATTTAGCGCCATATCCTTCAATATTCTAGCTGAATATCGGTTGACTTCGTAAAAGTTTTTCCATCCAGAAAAATCTTTGGCAATCGCTTCTAAATGTTTTTTTAACTCCACGCGACGTTCGATAGGAAGATAAAAATATATCTGACTCAATTCTTCTAGACTCAAATAAACCCTTCCAAGAAACTCTAAAAAACGATAAAAAAAACTTATCTGTGTAACAACTACAGCTTTTTCGACTGAAAAACCTTTTAGTATTCTGGCGATGCTCAAACTTGGAACAATGCCCAAATTCTTCATTTCTTTCATTCTCATTGTTTTCATGGCTATTATTTTTTTGGGTTAATATTATTTCAGTTTTTAAGTTACTTTAGCAAAAATCATTAAACTTTATTAAATTCAAAACGACCATGCTATTCTTACAAGAATATCACTTTATTAGTTATAAGTCAATAATCATTCTTAAATAATTAACTAAATTTTGTTACCAAATTTTTGAGTAATTTGAAGTTTTTTTCCAAATTTATCGTCTCACAAATAAATCTGCCCTTAAACCAAAAAACTCTAAAGGCCCTGGCCGTTTTCTTTGATTTAATCAGCCTATATTTATCATCTAAAATTTGTAAGGCGCAGCCATTATCAATAGCAATGGCCACCCCCGAAGTTTTTTTCATTATTTTTTTTAAAGCAACCCTCCTTTCAGGTTCAGCATCATAATGAGGGCAGTGCAATGCGTCTACAAAATCTAAACCGGAAACTTTTATAAAATCAAACTTATCGTTTTTGCCGGTAAATTTTCTGGAGTCAGACAAACCACTTTTAAACCAACAAATTGAACCAGCACTAATACCAGATAAGACAATTCCTCTTTTAACTGCTAGCTTTAAAATCTTGTCTAAATTATTTTTTCTCCAAATATTCATCATTTTTAAAGTATTACCGCCACCAACATAAATTATATCAGAATTTAAAATTTTATTTTTTATTTCTGCTTCAGATAGATTGTCTTTTATTAAATACAAGGCATCAACTCGACAAGAAAGCTTGGTAAAATGTTTTTTAATGACCTCAAAATATCCTTCGGCATCAGAACTAGCCGTCGGAATAAAAAGAAGTTTTGGGCTTTTCTTACCAGAGAAAGAAACTATTTCTTTGTCTATTTTTAAAGTTTCATTTTTATAAAAACCACCCTCTTTTTTTGGTCTTCTAATTTCGCCACCACCAATAGCAATTATTTTTAACATAAAAAATATTTTTTTATGAATATAAAATTATAAAAATGGATTTGGGTCATCGAAAGTTATTCTCTTAGTATTTTGGCAAATAATTTCTCTGGGGACACCGTATTTCATCTCGTACAGCTTATCGACAGAACAAAACAAGGCCTTAGAATAATCAAAACCCAGCTTATGGCTAACATTTCTAACGACTTCCTCGGATTCGCCCTCAACTTCAACGTAGGGTTCTAAATATGGCCACTCATCAATTGTAACCTCAACTTCGTCTAGAAGCCAAAGCTCTCGCTTACTCTCCTGGTAGGCCTTTTGACGGCAACCCATAAGAGACAACATTTCAGTAGCCTCATCAAAACCGTCAATATTTAAAAGTATCTCTTTTTGGTCCTCTATTTTCTCACCGTCAATTATTTTTAAAGTTAAAGTATTTTTATCACCTTCGTCTCGCACCCTAAGCCATGCCCCTTTTTTTTCATGACCAGAAGGAAGATCAAAGGATAGTCTTTTTTGAAAAAATTCTGGTCTAATTAAAGAGGCTCCTATTTCTTTTAATTTTTTGCGTATCTCATCTTTATTAACATTAATAAAAGTTGCTTCGTATTCAATTTTCATAATGTTTATTTTATAATTATTGACTCAAAAAATCTCTCTTGAAATTCAACCAAGGACGAAATTTGATCTTTTGTATAGCTAATTCCATCAGGAACAACTATTAACTTATCATCGTCGTCATTAAGTCTATAAACAACCGCAATGCATCTGCCAACAAACTCTTTTACCGGCTCAAAAATGCCTAGAACATATGCGTCTAATTCTTCTCCATCAGGCGCCATTTCTCCAGGAACATAACCATAATTAACAGAATAATAGATACTATGTTTAGGATGCTTAGAGCCTAAAGGTCTATCTATTTTTACTTTAACTATTTTATCTAGAAATTTAGTGGCGTAATCATTCATAAAATAATTATAACACAGCAAAGAATGAAAAACAAAACATCGAATAGCTTTAACAACGGTATTTTTAATTAAAAATAAAAAACCCCTCGTTTACACAAGGGGGAATTAAGCTTTTAAGCTTCGCTTAAAAAATAAAGTTTCTAGAAAAAGTTTTAAGAATGGAATAGTTTGGAAAATTAATTTTGATCAATGGAACAGTTACAACTGCTGTCATAATCACTATCTTTTTCTTTTCCCTTTCCACCTTCATTTCCTTTTCCTTTTTTATCATCATCGCCTTTGATAATTTTGACAATTCCGACGATGGCACCAATAATTAAACCACCAGTTAAAGGACCCATAATAAAGCAATTTAAAAGGTTAAACAATATAACGAAAAACAAACTTAATAAACAAATAAATTAGCAAAGCTAAAAGATAAAAAGAAAAAAACTTATGTTTTGATAAAAAAGAAATAAAAGCTTTTTTGAACCTTCTTATCTTTTTAAACAAAACAAGGCCAATTAAATCAGCTTTACTCATCCTTTGCCGATTACCAATCTTTTCATCGAGGAAATCTAATGAATTTACCATAATTAAGGTTTTATAAAATGATCAGGATTAAAGTAAAACCACCAGAACAAACAAGCTCCAAAACAGCGATGAATTTTGCTACATCCTTTACATTTAATTGATGGATAAGAATGAGCTAGTTCTTTTATCTTAGGGAAATATCTATTAATCCCATTAATAAAAGAATCTTTATCAAAAACATTATTTTCACCACGACAATTGAAAAGTCTTGTCCCGGCAAAGTTAGTGCAAGGAAGAACGTCTCCTCTGGGATCAATAGTTATAATATTGCCATTATGCAAACCGCAAGAGCAACCTGCACTCATTCGATTATTTTTGTTCAGTCTTTCTAAGGATCCAGACGGATACATACAAATAGGGACGCGACTAGAAAAAATAATTTCAGAATACAGCTCTGCTGGAAAGAGAGAGTCAATCTTCAAAATAAGATCAACAACTTCTCTGGGATTTAAAGCATACTCTCCATTAACGGAAGTGCTTGAATTAAAATTGATACTTGGAGCAGCAAAATTGATAAAAATTTTTCCAGAATGGCCACCATTAAAAATTTCTTTTTTCATGGTATGAATAAATCCTTCAATCTGGTCGCAATTGTCCTTACTAACCGTGATGGCTGCAGAAAATTGCGGAAAATTTAATTTAGCCAGATTCAACAAGGCCTTATAAGTCATGTCAAAACTATAACTACCAGTCACGGCATTATGTCTTTCGGCGTCAGCTCCTTGAATCGAGATCTGGAATCCATTAACCCCAGCATCAACTAAGTCTTTCAAATAAGCTTCGTCTCCAATTTTTCTACCATTAGTCACTATGGCCACATAGACTCTTGGGTCTTGTTTGATAAACCTTACAAGATCAAGCAAATAAGGATAAACGGTAGGCTCGCCACCGATTAAATGAAATCTATTAACACCTAAAGACTTCAACTCGCTCACTATTTGATAAGCAAACTCTAAGGGCATATGAACTAATTCTTCGCCCTCAATAAACTTTTTAAGCATACTTTGGGCATAACAAAAATTACATTTGTTATTGCACGCATAAGTAACGACAAGATACGCAATTTTTAACTGCGCTTTCAACGGATTCCTTAATTTTATCATATCATAGACATTTATTTAGTTTTCAAAGTACTTTTCTCTATACTAATTATTTTTTGCTAATTTGTCAACTACGTAATAGCGACTTCATTGACAAGCTAATAAAAAATAAATATAATAGGCTAATTAATGTCGAACCTTAAAAAACGATAAGCATGTCAAACAAAAACTATCAATACCCGTTAAATTTTCAAGGAAAATCTTTAACGAAAGTTGTAAAAGTCATTGATGTTCTTCACAAAACGCCACGTACCGGCTGGGTTGACAGAAAGGTTAAGGATCCGGAAACAGTCGGAGAACATACCGACGAACTTGTTTTTTTAGCAGAAAAATTATTTAATATCCCAGGGCTCAATAAAATGCTCAAGATTCATGATTGGCCAGAATCTGATAAAAATGTCGGCGACAGAAGAACTGATAATAGTTGCCCTAAAAGCACACGTTGGACAAAAGACGAAAAATATCAAGCAGAACTAACTGCCATGAAAAAAATATGTTTGGAGCTTGGAATTGAGGGCAAAAAAATATTTAAACTGTGGCTAGAGTTTGAAGAAAAAAAAACAGAAAGATCCCAGATTGCCCACCAGTTAGACAAACTCCAAATGATTGTAAGAGCCGCTAAATACCAAAAAGAAGGGCAACCGATAAAAGTCGAAGAATTTATTAAAGAAGATGGTGATAAAATTAAACACCCGATTTTGAAAAGAGTGCTTGACCAGGCAGTTATTGAAATTTTATAAAAGAACCAAAAAGGCTTAAAGAGTAGGCCTTTTTTTATTTCAACAGCCTCATTAGACAAAATGCATTACACTTTTTGCCGGCTATAAAAAACATTTCTTACTTCTTTGTTTATAAAGAAATCATTCATAATAATTTATTGACAAAAATAAATAATTATTATAATATAACAAATCAAACGATGTCGAACTTTAAAATTTATAAAAAATGGCAAAAGGAAACTCCAATCAAACTTTCATCAGAATGTCCATGTCTCTTCTGTCTGTTCTTGTAACCATCTCCAACGTCATTCCAATAGCAGGGCCAAGCGTAATCGGTTATGCCATCGGCTATAACAGGTATAGATGGAAAAAATATTACGGAATTCGGAGAAAAAGTCTGATATCATCTATTATAATCGGGGAAATTATTTTTTTCTCAATTATAGCCTTGATAACCAGAGCCGCTGTCCATTTTCATAATCCGGAAACATTTTGGTATTTAATTTTAGCCGGTTTTGTGACGAACAGTCTTTTTTCAATTATTTTTTATTTTGTTGGAAAAAAGAAATATTATAAATACAAAAAATAAACAAAAACAAAAAGAAGTGCAAACTTCTTTTTTTATTAACCATAAAATGCCTTAAGTCATTAAAAACAAAAAGCCTAAAAGCTAAAATAAGCATACAAAAATAAAAAAGGAAGACTATTACAGACTTCCTTAATAAAAACTATTCCTAGGAATTTTAATTTTTTGTTCCATTTTTTCTCCAAAAAATAAAAATCCCAATTACCAAAATCAAAGCGCTTATTAGCCAAGAGTTTAAAATACCAAAATTATCAGCTATCAACCCGCTCAAGATTAAACCAGCTCCAGCTCCAGCTTTCACGACCATAGATTCAAACGACAAAACAGTGGCGCGATTTTTGCTTTCAATATTCTCGTTTATATAAGCGCGACTAAGAGGATTAAATAAACCACGGCCAAATTCGTGAATCAAGAAAAAAGCTAAAAATAATGGCAACCTAGAAAAGAAACAAGCCCCTAAAATTCCCAGCAATGTAATAATCTGTGAAAAGAAAATTGCATTTTTTTGACATTTAATTTTTTTCTGCCAAACTTTTGAAAATTGAGAACCAACATAAGCAGAAATCACTATAGCAGCAAAAATTAATCCCATGTATTTGGTTTGTACATCGAAAATGTTTTTGAAAGCAATTGGCCAATACATGTTTACCGGCTGGACGGCCAGAGACAAGATAGCAGAAAAAGCAACAACAAACATTAAGGGACGATTTTTAAGGCCATAAACAATGCTTTCTTTGGCAATCTTTTTCATTGGTTCTAGCCCAAATTTTATTTTTTCTGGCTTAATAAAATAATCTTCATAAAAAAAATAATTTGATGCTATGGCTAAAAAAACGTAAGCCAAAGAACTGAGCAACCAAGGCCAAGCCAAATTAATCTGACCAACAAAAGAGCCAATAACCGCTCCAACAATGACGCCCAAGCTTCTAATTTCACCCCGACGAAAAATCGTTTCTAATTTTCCATCATAACCATAGTGATTCAAAGAATCAACAACCAGAGCTTCAAGAGCGCCAGAAATACAAGTTATGGCTACTGCACCAATAATTTCTGCTACTAAAAATTGCCAAAAATTTTGTGAAAGAAAATAAAGAAAAAACGATAAAGCATAAATCCAAAGACCAATAATAACCGAGCGCTTTCTCCCAAAAAAATCGGCAATCGCACCAGTAGGAATTTCGAGTAAAAAATTAGCAATCATAAATCCACAATTAAGGAGATTTATCTCTAATAAACTCAAGCCTTTCTCTAAAAGAAATAGCTGATAAGTACCAAAGAAAAAGCTAAGAGCTAATCCTTCAAGCAACATAAATGTTGCATAGTTTCTAATTATTTTTTTTGTCATGGCTGATAGGTTTAAGATTCTTATTGTTAATGAACAAATTTATACAAAAGAGCCACCCCCTTCATGGAGATGGCCCTTGTAAATATTCTTCATCTTAACACCTATCAATTTAAGCTATATTTTCAATTTATGTTTGAATGTTTTAGTAATTTGATTTTGTTCATAATATTTATAAAAACCATTTCCACGATTATTTGCCAAATTCATTGGACAAACAAAAGAAGCGCCAGTATTTCTGTCGATTAAATGGATTTGATTTTTATAAAAATTATTGTACATATTCTCTATCGTAATATTAATACTCTACATAATAGTATACGAAAATATAGCCCTTTTGTTACAATTTAGAAAGGGCTCGGGCAGACGCTTCCAACCAATCGCTTGTCTCAATATAGCTCTGAATATTCTTTATTTAAAATGATTGACCTCTCTTCGTTTGTATTTATTTCAGGATTTCCCTCATAGTAAACTGTGCTAGCACCCGAAACATTTGCATCTAAATCTCTAGAAACACTAAGTTCCGCCTTGCTAGCCCCACTGAGCTCAAGCTTGGCACTCATTGTTTTAAGTTTATACGAATTTAATGTTGATGCACCAGACATATAAACTTTAAATACATCTGCCACTCCTGATATTTCTGCGTTTGAAGCTCCACTTAACTTTATTTTCAATTCGGTTGAAGTCGCGGTATTTAATATTAATTTTGAGGCCCCACTTAAATCCATATCGAATTTGCCATAATTTAAATCAAGAACGCCTTTCGAAGCGCCAGAAAATTTTGCTTGTATAAGCTCTCCGCTAAAACCAATTACATCAACACTGCTTGCGCCACTGGCCTCTAGATTGTTTAAACTGGGCGTGGTTATTTCGAAAGTCACATTATTTCCTTTGTGACAAAACAAACAGATTTCGTTTTGATTTCTTTTAATAATCAGCTCTCCTTCAATCACACTCACGTTCATTTTTTCTAAATCATCTTCTCTTCCCTTCGCGGTTACCTTATATTCATCCCCGGCTGTAATATTTGCCTTATACGCAGCGCCCACTTTTATTCTATCAAAACTGCTCACCTCAACATCATTGGTAATAAGGTTTATATCTGAATCATATAATTCTATTTGTTTCTTTATTTCTGGAATCGTATCAATCCCTACAACTCCAAAAACAATGGTGGCTGTCACCCAAATAGCGATTAGCGTTAAACTAGTTGGTAAATTAAAAACATTTCTTCTTCCAACAAGAGATGCCCCTAATAATATTAAGAATATTATTGGCACGAACACTACAAAAAAAGCAGCCAATGGCAAAATACCGCGCCCCATAGTTTCAATCAAACCTTCGGGCATATTTATAAAAGGTGAGTCTGAGTTAAAAACCATAGCAGCTAAAACAAAACCGACAACGGTGAGCGCAAGCGTTGAAACCACTATGATTACGCCACCAATAAAAGAACCAAGTGCGGCCCAAAAAATCATAAAAACTTTCCAAAAGGCCTTGAGTATCTTGCCAATTATTTCAAATATAGAATTTATAAAATTCTTTATTTTGCCCCTGTCAATATTCTTAAATTCTTCGGTCTTTTCTCTGGCTAATTTCTCTAATTGTTTTAATGTTACAGAATCGCCTTGCATCTCAAGTTTCTGAGTTGAAGTTTTTGCTTTTGGCACCACAAGCCATAAAATAACATAAATCACGACGCCAGCACCACCAAAAAACATTGAAACGAAAAATAACAACCTAACAAAAACGGAATCGACTCCGAAATAACTAGCCAGTCCAGAGGCTACACCGGCTATAATAACATCATCTGTGTCTCTAAATAATCTTTTTTTCTTTCCCTTCTCTGTTTTTTCTTCGTTTTTATTATAATTACTTTCGCCAATCTTATCTCGCACATCTTCTCTGTCACCAGCAATGTCTTCCACAGAGCCCATTAATTTTACGAGCTCAACTACGTCCTCAATGCTTATGACTTGTTTCGAGTCATTTAATTTGGAGCTGAACTTCTCCGCGATGCTGCTTTCAATGTCACCTATAATCTCATCGGTGGTTTCTTTTGAATCAGTGATACTAAAGTGACTTCTTATGCCCTCTATGTATTCATTTAATTTTTTATAAGCATCCTCATCCAAGATGTAGGCGAAGTTACTAAGTGTCACTGGTATTGTTTTTTTCATACTATTAAATTATTTTATAAATTATTTATCTTTTATTAAAATGTTTATGGCTTTATACAAACAAAACCATGTTTTACTTAACTCTTTAATCGCTCCCAGGCCGTCCTTCGTTATTGTATAATATTTTCGAGGTGGTCCACTTTTTGATTCTTCCCAAACATACTCCAGTAATTCCGAGTTTTTTAATCTCATCAGGAGCGGATACAGCGTCCCTTCGACCACAATCAGGTCGGCCATTTTAAGTTTTTTTAAAATATCAGATGCATACATTTTTTCTTTTGATATCATTAAAAGAATTAAGAATTCTAAAAACCCTTTTCGCATCTGAGCCTTAGTATTTTCGGTGTCATTTTGTGTTTTGATATTCATATTATAATTTTAATTATTTTATACTTATCCACAGGTAATAAAAATAGTGTAACACATATTACTATGTTATGCAAGGTACTTAGTTATATGCCAGTCAACTTTATAAAAGACACTATAAAATAAGGGCTAATCTACTAAAAATATTCAAAAAATAAAAAAGCGATCTAAATTAGACCGCTAGTAAAAGTTTTTATTAAGATAATTTTATTGCATGTGCGCCCTCTCCCAAAGCTACAATATCGTACTTTAGAGTTTTCGAAGTGGCGAGTTCATTTGGAGATGGGAAAAAATCAAGTTTTTCATCAATTTCTTTGAGTAAAATATTGCCAAGATACTCTTCCGATTCGATTGAATCAATAGGAGCGTGACAACAATAATAAACTTCAGCAAAGTCCCACGAGGGAGGACAAGCTTTACTCCATCCATAGATTATCCCCCAAGAGTCGTCTCTCAGACCAATAAAACTAAGTTCTTTTGAGTCCTTTCCTTCCCCGAATTTAAATTTCATAAAAACAGCTCGAAATTCTTCTTTCTTCAAGTACTGGTCACAAGCCCAGGATAAAAAAACAGTTGTTTTTAGGTTTTTCATTTCCCACATGTTTTGGTTAAACAATAATTTCAATGAACAACAAAAAAGTATATCATTCGCAACATGCTTCTGTCAATCACACCGCCCAATAAGAACAACTCAAAATGACACGTTATAATATAAGGGGCGAATTTATGTCAAAAAAATAAATTAAATTTTAAATTCACTCAACCATTCATCTAGCCTTTGTATTTTATCTTCTCCAAACCCCAAATGATCCTTTCTGATTTGATCAATGCTTTTTTCCTTAGTTAAAAATTCTTTATTTTTGGAAAAAAATTTGTCAGCCAGACAAATAATTTTCTCTTCAATTGAAATTGGCATCATTTCTCTGCATGGCAACGGTAGTTTTTGCATTTTAATATCTTTCATGGAAATACCCAAGCCTATATGTCTTTCGCACACTAGCGCATGTTTAGGATAACCCTCTTTTTCTACGAGTTCTCTGCCTAAATAACCATGACAAATATATGGCTCATCGCCAAAACAACCAATTTTCTGATAACTGACTAAAAAAATACCGATATCGTGCAACATAGAAGCCTCTTCAATAAACTTTAAATCAGGACTAAGATGAGGTACTCGAATAGCTATTTCTATGGCTTTTTTAGCGACTGACTGGCTATGAGGAACTAAAAAGCTATACGCCAGTGAATCAGTTTTATAAAATTTTTGAATAATTTTAATTGGGTCCATAATATAAAAATTTATATCTTAATTCTATAATCTGGCGAATCAAAAGTCAAACAAAAAAGAGCGTCCGCTCTTTTTTACTAATACCTGCACGGGCGGTAGGAATCGAACCCACGCCAAAGGTTTTGGAGACCCTTATACTACCATTATACTACGCCCGCAAAATTCATTAATATTGTATGTGCTTTATTATATACAAAAAATTTATTTTTTTCAATGCTATTATACTTTTTATTATACTTTTCATTAAAAATGCAAACATTGCAAACAATTTTAAAAAATAAATGCCAGCATTGAAAAAATTTCGGACAAGACAGCTACGTAAAAAGCGTGTAAAATTTAACTGTTTAAGACTAAACGAAGTTTAGTCGAGTTTTAAATTTTACTAGCTTTTATAGTAGCTGGCCCGAAGTTTTAAGCTGCTGGCGATTTTTGGCTACTTTTTCTAAAAAAGTAGTATAAAATAGATTTATATATTAATATGTTTCAATGAAAATTTCAAAATGAGCTTGAGGATGACTACAGGCTGGGCAAACTTCTGGTGCCTCAGTTCCTTCATGAATATAACCGCAGTTATTACATTTCCATTTTTTAGTCTCTTCTCTTTTAAATACTACTCCTTTTTCTACATTTTCTAATAATTTTTTATAACGTTTTTCGTGAGCCTCTTCTACTTCGGCAACCTCTTTAAAAAGTTTAGCAATGTCGTCATGACCTTCCTCCAGAGCCTCCTTCTCCATGCGAGGATACATACTGGTGTGCTCATAATTTTCACCTTCTATAGCCGCTTTTAAATTATCATTAATATTTTCATGAATATAACCTAATTGTTTAGCCCATAATTTGGCATGTTCTTTTTCATTTCTGGCTGTTTCTTCAAAAATATTAGCAATTTGCACATAACCGGCTTTTCTAAAAATGGAAGCAAAATAATCATATTTATTTCTAGCCATTGATTCGCCCGCAAAAGCTTCTTCTAGATTTTTTTTTGTTTTTTCTCCCAACATAAATATTTAAATCAATTATAAATTCATTATTCCTCTAGTTGTTTGCCATACTCTAGTTCATAAATATGAAAAATCGTACTGGTCAAAGCTAGAATTAACGGACCAATAATTAAACCCCAGAAACCAAACAAGGCAATTCCGCCCATCAAGGCAAATATTATAAAAATAGGATTGATATTCGATTTTCCCTTTAGAAGATAGGCTCTTAAAAGATTGTCGGTATTGCCTATGATTATAAATCCCCAAGCTAATATGAACACACCCTTAAAAATTTCACCTACTACTATTAAATAAATTCCAACTGGGATATATATTATCATTGATCCAATATAAGGAATCAAAGAGAAAAAGGCGATTAATATTCCGGCATAAAAAGATGGGAGTCCCACGATCATAAAACCAATAGCACCAACAACACCTTGAACACCTGCTGTGGCGAAAGTGGAAATTACAGCCGCATAACTAACTTCTCTAAATTTTTTAAATATCTCTACATCGTACTTGTTTGGTAACGGTGACCAATGTTTTATTTTTTCTACCATTTTTTCTCCATCAATATAGAAGAAAAACATAGTTAAAACGATCATAATCAAAGAAACCAAAAAGCTAGTTGTCCCCTTAACGATAAGAGTGGCTCCTTTGCCTATCCAATCTCTTATAATCTTTGTCGTTTCTAATATAAAATTTTTGACATTAGCATCTTCAAAGTTTATAAAATCTAATTTTGATAAGACACTATTTTTCAGATTAACATCAGCGTTATTTATAAATTTTGCCGTTTCCGAATAAGCTACTAAAGATTTTTTACCTGAAAATATTATCAAATTACTAATAGGAATAATTACAATCAAAAGAAAAAGTAAAGACATCACTAAAGCAGCGGCGATTTTTTTACCTTTAAAAAATTTAGTAAGCCAAAGAAATGGTCTATAAGAAAAAGAAACCAAAACGGCCGAGATTATTATTTCTATTAAAAAGGGTTTAAAAATAAAATAACAAGCAACAACAGCTAAAATTAATAAAAAAATTAAAAATGGTTTAGCCAAGTTGTTACTTTTCATATTTTTATTTTAAAATAATTATTTTGTTTCTTTATGAGGAGTGTGTTTGCGACAAAATTTACAAAACTTTTTCAGTTCCAAACGAACAGCTTTTAAAGTTTTTTTATTTTTATGAGAATGATAAGTGACCATCTTGCACTCTGTACATTCCAATTTTATCATGTTATCTTGAGACATATTTTTTTGGGCCGTCACGAAATATCTGATTTGATGACTATCCCTTCATTTACAATTATAAATAAACTGCTCTACCAAGCAATTTATTATATTATAGCAAACAAAGATTAAAAGTCAATAATTAGTTTTGTCATCTCGACTGAGCCCGCCGTAGCCTTTTGGCGGAGAAGGGCAAATGGAGAGATCTGCTCTTTATATTTTAATTCTGACATTTAGGGCAATAATGAGTCCCGCGCCCAACAAGCTTTGTTTTTCCCACCAAACCGTTACAACTCCTGCATTTTTGGCCTTTACGACCATAAACCTTTAGCACGCTCGAAAAATTACCGCTTTTACCATCAGCATCAACATAATCGCTAAAAGTGGTCCCTCTTTTTTTTATGGCTAATTTCAATATTTTCTTTATATTATTATAGAGAACTTTTTTCTGCTTTAAATCAAGCGAGTCAACACTCCTGAACGGACTTAGCTTTGAAGCAAACAAGATTTCATCGGCATAAATATTTCCCATTCCGACTACAAAGCTCTGGTCAAGCAAAAAGGCTTTAATATTCTTTTTTCTCTTCTCTAAGATCTTTAAAAAATAACTAAGGCTAAAGCCTTTTGATAGTGGTTCTACTCCCAATTTGCCACTCACCTCTTCAAATTCTTTGATGTTTAGTAGCTTGAGATAGGCAAATCGTCTAGTATCATTTAGAATCAAAAAGCTATTATCAAAAAACTCTATTCTCAATCTAAGATGTTTAAATTTTGAAATATCTAAATTATTTTGCCCTTTCTCACTATGGCCACCAGCCAGCATGGCCTGTTCCTTCAAATTTTTTCCAGAAAAATAAACTAATTGACCAGTCATCTTCAAATGAATAATCATTTTTTTCTCACTCTTTTTAAAAGAAAAAACAAGGGCCTTGCCTAAACGATCTATTTGAGAAAATTCATCCTTTCTCAATTTTAACAAATCATTTTCAGCCCCTTTAAAGAGATTGGTATCGAGCAAGACTAGCTTTTTTATCTCTTTAAACAAAACAAAACGGCTCAGGCCGTTTCTTATTGTTTCTACTTCTGGTAATTCTGGCATAAACTTAAATAAGCATTAATATCGCCCCAACGACTAGCAGAATTAAAAATAAAACCAAAAATATTTTGATAAAACTTCTGCCAATTTTGTCAGGATGAATTAACATATGTGGGCCGAGTAGGATTCGAACCTACGAAGGCGAATGCCAGCAGATTTACAGTCTGCCCCAGTTGACCGCTTTGGTATCGACCCAATAAAAAAAGATTTTTAAAAAACCTAAAATAAGTAACCTCAATATTTTACAATAAAAAAAAATAATGTCAACTAAAGTTATGCGCCGATGGCTTGTAAAACAAATTTAACTAAAGCGTATGACGAGAAAATTATAACCAACCCTAATGTAGCCCACATCAAAATATCTTTACCTTTTTTTATTTGTTGTTCATTGCCCATCGCAGTCATCCAAGTAAGACCTCCATAAATAAACATGATTAAGGCCAGGGCTCCAACAACGCCCAATACCTGGCTGATAACATTTCCAATAACGCTTTGAGCTGTAGCTCCTGCGCCTAAAGGATTAGAAAGACTAACCGCCGTTGATGCAGGGGGGTTATTTTGATCGGCTTGTGCAAAAACCAAACTAGAAGAGGCCAAAAAGAAAAATGATATCAACAAAAAATAAGAAAATATTTTTTTAATCATATTATAAAGTTTAAAAAATTTAAAATCTATTAATATGATAACAATATTTTCAAAAAAAAGCAAATAAAAAAGGACGAATTTCTTCGTCCTTTAAGTTTATCTTTTATCTTTTGATTCTTGTCAGATAAACATATATTGTTTGTCCGTCCGACAAAGACTCAAAGCGAACTTGAGTACTCTCGTTTAAATCTGGGAGTTTTACCACTCTATTACCGTCTATGGTAACCACGCTACCATCTTTATAGATGATTTTGTAGTAGTTTAAATTCCCCCAATTTTTTAGATTATATCCCGCCGGAAAATCGATCCAAAGACTTTTTTCTCCTCTATTAAGAGTAAAAACATACTTTGGCATCAAATCCTTAAAGGGATTCGGATTGAAGCAGCTAACTTCGCTCGCCTCTCTTGCCAGTTGTGGCTCTCTTGATGGCTTAGAAATACCATAGAACCACAAGATAAACACGATAAGCGTCAGTAATAATGCCTTTGAAATTCCATCGGCAAACTTGTTTTTTTCTTCTGCTACGGAATCAAGCAATTTTAATGTTATTCCGGTTAGCAATAGAGAAATTAGAAGCCTTGTCCAAAACCGCCATTCCTCATAACTTAAATAATACTTGAGCTTTTCAGGGCAATCAAAATTAAAAAAGTACATGAAGATCCAAACTAGAACAAATGGAACAACTCCTATCAGAAAAGCTAAAAAAACATTTCTAATAGACATTAGTGTTTTATTTGGCTCTCTCGGGCTGGATTTTGGCTTATCGTTTTGTGCCGGTTCTTGATTTTGATCTTGAACCTGCTCAATCTTTTTCGGTAAAGGTATTCCCTTTGTCTTTCCTCCGCTCATTTTTTCTAATTATTAAGGTTTTACACTACCAATAGCCGCGAGTATTCCGGCAATCGTTCCGCCATTATCAATGATAAATGATTTGTCGCTTGGCTTCATGGACTCCCACTGTTTCATTTTGGTTAAATATTCCAAAACTTTCTCGGCGGAAGCACCAGCATCAACGATACTCTTTATCTGATTTTTCAAACCGTCTCCTTCTAATTCCATAACCTTGGCTTTAGCCTCAGCGTCAATAATGGCTGTTTTTTTCTTGTCTTCAGCAATTTCAACATTAAGTCCAGATTGGTATTTGGCGCGATTGATTTCTATTTCTTCTGGCGCCAACTTGATGTCAGAAATATTTATCGAACGAATATCTACACCGTAGTGTTTTATTATGGAATTAAAAACACAACGATCCTCTTCCTTCAACTTATCCAAGCCAATCTTATCTTTTCGGGCTTTATTAGAATCTTGACTGCCCAAAGTTAAACGCAAGAGAGACATTAACATTTCACGAATATTATCGTCAGCATTTTCCTCTTTTGCATACCTTTTAATACTGTTGTCAAGGATAACACTTTTCAATTCGCGCGTTACTGTCTTCATCGCTCTAATTTCGTCTTTTTCCTTATCCAACATTGAAGCTAATATGGACACAACATCCTCTATCTCTTCAATTTCTTCCTTGGTCTTACCCACCACCGTTAAGTCAAATCCTAATTCTGGTCCCGAATAAAGATGAGCTACATACATAGCCTCTATCGGAGTGGATATCCCATTACTAAAATCAATCTTATTTTCTTCCCCTCCATCAAAAATTACTCCGTTAAAATCACCCAAGAAAATAGTTTGGGAGAAAGTAACAATTTCAAAAAAGGGAAAAACAAAGTAATAACCGGCATGAAGAGGTTTTTCTGGATAAAGTCCATTTATTTCCACCAAAGCAGCATGCTTTTCAGGAACAGAATAAAATCTTCGAAGTTCCATGTCCTTGCAATCAGGATAATTGTTAAAAAAGAAACGATATCCTTTAAACAGGGCGATGATAGAAATAAAAAGAAAAAGAGCTAATCCTATAGCCAGGCCAATTAATAAATTGAGCCCAAACAACAAGAAAATAACAGGTAATGCAATTGAAACAAGCAAGAAAGTAATGGCAAAAAAAGCATTCCACTGCGCTTTGCCGACAAATCGATCAGAAAATTTCATGATTTAATCCTCCTATTTATTTTAGTTTATAATATTATTCAAATTTCAAGGTGCTTAGTAGCGCTAATCGCTACTGTTTCGGTATTATAGCATATTTTTAAAAAAATGTCAATATCTACTAAAAATAAACAAAAAAACCGCCAACTATTGTGTTGACGGTGAATTATCTAATACTAAATACTCAATTTAAAAACATTAATCCAAATTGGACAAAAAATAATCCTTATTGGATACATATTCATTTATCCAACGGGTTTGTTTTTTCCAAAAATACACCTCGAGCCAGGCCAGAATTTCATATTGTGTCATACTGCCAAAAAGTTCGTAATATATTTCACTATGATAAGGAATCACGGTTGGTTCGTGAAAAACATAACGAATAAATGGAGCCTTATGAAATCTCAAGGTAACTCTTTGGCTTTTATCTCTGGATCTTTTTGATAGATTATATCTACCATTGTTAAAAAGAAATTTATCCCGGTTAAAACAGTACTCGCTTACGTAATCAATCTGTAAGCCCCAAAAGTAAATTTGCAACCAGGCTAAAGTCTCAAATGGAGTCATGTTCTTAAAAAGTTTATGAAACTTTTCATGATCGCATGCTACAATCTTCGCTTTGTTTTCAAGCCCGTCACCACCACCCCTACTACGCGGAAGGATGTGATGGACAGAAATTGCTTTAGGATGTTTACTGCTTCTTTTTCTTCCTCTCGTATTTTTTTTAGAGAGACCACTTCTGTTTTTTTCTTTGGCCATTCTGAAAGTTTTAGTTCAACAATAGTTTTTAAAAAACTGAGCCGAGAGCGGGACTTGAACCCGCGACCTTTTCCTTACCATGGAAATGCTCTACCAACTGAGCTATCTCGGCATTTTATCCCTTTTGTCATCTCGACTGAGCCATCCTGCGGATGACGAATAGAGAGATCTGCTTCTTGATGTTTTAACCATCTCCACTCATTCGTCGCTTCGCCTCTCATTCGGTCGAGGTGACAAAAGAAAAATCCTAAAGATTTCCTACCTCTCTCTCCCATTCCAAAATATTTTGATTCTCCGGATTTACTTCTTTTATTCTCACTAAATATTCCAATGCTAGATTTTTATCTTTTTTAATTATACACAAATCTAACATTAAATCAAGATACCTAGGATTTTTAGCATCTTTATCTAGGGCTTTCAATAAACTCAAAATTGCACCATCTATGTCTTTCAAATCCTTGGCTATTAAAGATAGATTATAATTTAATTCAGCTTGGTCGGTTTTCAAATTTTCTACTTCAGCTAATTTTAAAGCGTAAAGCAAGGTCTGTCTAGCCTCTTGAAGCTTACCCTCAAAATGATATAGTTTTCCCAATTCAGAAAAGGCTAACAAATTTTTATCATCAAGACTTATCATTTCAATTAATTTTTGTTCAGCTTCTTCCAGTTTTTCTTCTTTGATTAAAGTCTCCACTTGATTAAACAAAAACCTTAACTGTTCTCCTTCGCCAACACCAGACAACATGCTACTTTCTATTTTTTTTTCTTGCTTTTTTTTAAAATTATCTAAACTATCCCAAATATATTTAGATATTTTAAGAAAGAGTCTACCCACTAAAGCAAAAAATTTGTCTAAATAAGAAAACTTTCTTTTAATTCTGCTTTTAATTATTTTTTCTTTTATCTGCTGTTCTTTTTCTTCCGGGATGTTATCAACGTCTAGCACTGCCAAAGCAGGAAATCGCCTCATGACAATAAACAAAACAACCAACAAACTAATTAAAATTATTATAAGTGGCCAAATATTATACATATGTTTAAAAATTAAAAGCTATATCAAGAAAGTCACCAGCCTTTAAACTAGCTCCTCCTATCAATAGGCCATCAACTTCTTTTAAATTTTCTAAATCTAAAAAGTTGTTAACGTTTACACTGCCACCATACAAAACTTGAACCTCTCTTACTTTATCGCCCTTAAACATTTTAGAAAAACATTTTTTTATTTCTCTGTGTGCCAAAATTATATCATTTACCTCAGCGACCAAACCTGTCCCAATTGCCCAAACTGGTTCATAGGCAATTATTATTTTTCTATTTACGATATTTTCTAATTTAATTTTGGAAAAAGCATCACTTAACTGTTTGCTTAAGACTTTAAAGGTTTCACCCTTTTTTCTTTCTACCAAGCTTTCACCAATACATAAAATAGGAGTAATTTTGCTATTTTTTATAACATTTTCTAATTTATCAGCAACAAAGTTATTATCACCAAAATATTGTCTCCTTTCACTATGTCCAATCAAAATATATTTACAATTTATTTGTTTTAAAGTCTCTGTCGATATCTCTCCAGTATAGGCTCCAAGCGGAAAAGCGGCCACGTCTTGAGCTCCAATATTTATCTGACTCTTTTTTACGATTTGAGAAATGGAAAGCAAAGAAGAAAAATCAGGAAAAATTATAATCTCATTCCTAGATTTTTTAAAGGCCAAAATTTTGCTAATTTTTTCCGCCAAAATTAAAGAATTTTTGTAATCCAAATTCATTTTCCAATTTCCAGCAATTATTTTTTTAGACATATACCCAAAGCCTTGTCATTCCAGCAAAAGCTGGAATCCAGCTATTATTAATTTAACTTGTTTTTCCGTAGTAATTTCAGTTACGAGGGAAAATTGTTATTACTTGCCCACTCAATAGTTCTTTTTATTCCTTCGTTTAGATCAATTTTTGCTTCCCAATTTAATTTTTCTTTAGCCAGTGAAGCATCGAGAGCACTCCTTCTTTCTTCACCTAATTTTGCTTCTTGATATTCTATTTCTAATTTACTTCCCAAAGAAGCTTCTATGGCCTCCACAACTTCCAAGAGATTTTTTTCTATTCCTGTACCAACATTAAGCTCTCCTATAAAATCAGACTGAATCGACAAAACAAAAGCCTCTACTACATCATCAACATAAATATAGTCCCTGGTCTGCAAACCATCTCCGTAAATAAAACTCTTTTTTTGAGCTATGGCATTGCTGGTAAAATTAGCAATAACCCCAGCCTCTCCTCCTTTGTACTGCCTCGGACCATAAACGTTAGCTAAACGAAGGGCAATATATTTCTGACCAAAAACTTTATAATAATAATTTAAATATTTTTCAAAACAGATTTTATTTATACCATAAGGAGAAACGGGATAGGTTGGATGATGTTCTTTGGTCGGAATTTTATCAGGAAAGCCATAGGCCGCTCCACCAGAAGAAGAAAAAATTATTTTTTTAACATTAAAATTGTGACAATTTTTTAAAATATTTATCCCGCCCAAAACATTAACCTGATTATCAAAAGTCATATTTTCTACCGATTTTCTAACATCTATTTGAGCTGCCAAGTGACAAACGTAGTCAAAACTTTCTGCTTTAAAAATGTCATTTACTTTTTTATCGTTAATATCAATATGATAAAATTTGGCCACAGGATTTAAATATTCCTTTTTGCCACTAGATAAATCATCAATGACAACAACCTCATGACCCAAATCAAGCAGTTTATTAACTAAATTGGAACCAATGAAACCGGCCCCACCTGTAACTAAAATTTTAAACATAAATTATGTTATATTTTTTTATTTATACTTAAATTTTATATTAAAACTGCCTAAAAGTCAAAAAACATTTTTTCTCGAGCCACTTTTTTAAAAAAGTGGCACAACCTGCCTGCCGGCAGGCAGGAAATCGCCAGCAACTCAAGATTTCGTAACAATCACTATAAAAGCTGGCAAACTTTAAGGCTCGGCTAAATTTCATCCAGCCTCAAACAATTAAATTTTACACGCTTTTTACGCTTATGATTTTTTCAAAATTTTTCCAATGTTCGCATTTTAAAAAAATCTTAAACATTAAATCTAAAAAAAGCTGGCAATTTATAATGCCAGCTAATAAACCAATTTAAAAAATTAATCTCTAAAATCGGTAAAAAACATATTCCCCTTTATTTCTCCGTAAGCGCAAATGTCGCCAGAACTTAAAGGTTTGATAATACAATCAACAAAAAGAGTTTTAGGAAAAGATTCGTTCACTTTAATAACCAATTCCATGGCTAATTTTTTTTTCACTTCCTCCGTCCTTTCCGGTCTACTAATCAAACCTTCAACGAAAATGATTATTTCTTCGCCCAATCCTTTAACCACAAGATCTCTTTGGAGAAAAACTGAAACTTGTTCTTTTTTAATTTTCAGTTCTTCAATACTGGCAACTTTGGACCGCACAAGATCAATAAACATTTCGAGAAAAGCAGAATCTTCTTTTTCTGAAATTCCATACACAATAATTATCGGCATTTTGACTTCCTCCTGTTTTTAAATTAATAATCAATTTCACCCAAGAGCATCGTTTCGTGTCGAAGCTCTTCTAACTCATCCTTTTTTTCTTCAATCTCTATTATCAAGGAAGCAATTTGGTCGGAATTAAAACTTTTTCTTTGAGATATAATTCGTTCGAGCCTCCTTTTAATTTTTTTATCATTAGAATAAGGAAAAAAAGAGTTAACAATCATGCCAATAACTGGGCACAACACAATAAATAGATAAAGCCAGGAAGGATCTATTCCTAGCAAAAGATGGAAATGAAATAATAAAACGGATATCCCAATCCCTAAAAATGCACAAACAAATATTACAGCAGAGCCCCTCTCCCACTTCAAATCGTGCTTAACTGTTTCAACTAACTCCGCCGAAAAAACTTCTTTTGTTTTCATGTTTTTTAATTTTTGAAGGTTTATAATTAAGTTAATTGCTAAATCAATCTAGTTTACAGATCTCTTTGATCGCTTGTCGCCACTCTCCTCATTCGGTCAAGATGACAAAAGAAAAAGATTAGCTTAACAATTAACTTAAAGCCCCTTATTTTTTAAAGTCCTGAAACTAACTTGCAATTATGGCACACTTTCTTGCAAAAGTCAAGCCAGTTTCATGCCAGATTTCATTGGCTCCCTTGAATATTAATCCTGGCCATCCCACCTACCCACAAACAGCGCTTTTCTAAAATCTCAAGGATCTCAAGAATCTTAAAAATCTCAAGAATCCCACCCCATCCCCTTTACTCCCCCCAATTAATTTGTTACAATATTAATGGAGTTAGGCAAATAAAAACTCTTGTTTTTGTTTGTTATTGCTTTTTTTATTATTATTTTATTATATAAATATGGAAGACAAGAAAAAAATTAAATCAGACTACGGAGCCGATTCTATCACCGTCCTTGAAGGCCTAGACCCTGTCAGAAAAAGACCCGGAATGTATATTGGCTCTACCTCTTCGGCCGGACTACACCACTTAATCTGGGAGGTTGTCGACAATTGCATAGACGAAGCTATGGCTGGATATGCCGACGAAGTAAGCGTAAGACTTTTAAACAACGGTATAGTTGAAGTAGCCGATAATGGTCGTGGTATCCCAGTTGAAAGACATAAGGTAACCGGCCTCTCAGCCTTAGAAACAGTTTTAACAAAATTGCACGCTGGTGGAAAATTTGGTGGAGGTGGATACAAAATCTCCGGAGGTCTTCATGGCGTAGGAGTTTCTGTTGTCAATGCTTTAAGTGAATATTTAAAAGCTGAAATACACCGTGATGGTAAAATATGGGAACAAGAATACAAAATTGGGAAACCCTTAAAAAACATCAAGGCCGTTGGTACAACAAAAAAAACAGGGACAATAATAAGTTTTAAAGCTGATCAGAGTATTTTTACTGAAACAGAATTTGATTGGGGAAAAATCTTAGATCGCTTAAGACAACAAACATATTTAACCAAAGGAATTACAATAAATATAAGCGATGAAAGACCAAAACATAGCCCCAAAAAATATAAATTTTATTTTGAAGGTGGTATAAAGTCATACATCAAATCACTTCATAGACAAAAAAATGTTAAACATGACACTGTTTTTTATATTGAAAAAGAAATTAACGAATGCAAAATAGAAGTAGCCCTACAATATAACGATGAATACAATGAAACCACCCTCCCTTTTGCCAACAACATCTACAATGTCGACGGCGGAACTCATCTGATTGGTTTTAAAACAGCTCTCACCAGAACTCTGAACTCCTATGCTAGAAGCAAAAATATTTTAAAAGAAAAAGATGAAAATTTAACAGGAGAAGACGTGCGCGAGGGATTAACTGCTATCGTAAGTGTAAAATTACCAGACCCACAATTTGAAGGACAAACCAAGGGTAAGCTTGGTAATGCAGAAATGAAAACTTATGTTGAGCAAATTTTTGGTGAATCTTTTTCGATGTTTTTAGAAGAAAATCCAAAAGAAGCCGAAAGTATTATTGGCAAATGCTTCTTATCAGCCCAGGCCAGATTAGCGGCCAGGACAGCTAGAGCTAGTATTCTAAGAAAAGGCGCTTTAGAGGGAATGACTTTGCCGGGAAAATTAGCTGATTGCTCAAGCAATAAAGCTGCTGAATGCGAATTATATATAGTAGAGGGTGATTCGGCTGGAGGTAGTGCTAAACAAGGCAGGGATCGACGATTTCAGGCTATATTGCCACTTAGAGGAAAAATCTTGAACGTAGAAAGAGCTCGTTTGGATAAAATGCTAGTTAACAACGAAATCAAAAATTTAGTCATAGCCCTAGGCACAAATATTGGGGACCAAATAGATATAGAAAAACTTCGTTATAGTCGAATTATAATTATGACCGATGCCGATGTTGATGGTTCGCATATCAGGACCCTGCTCCTGACTCTATTTTTCAGATACTTCAATCCGCTCGTCACTAATGGTAATATTTATATCGCTCAGCCCCCCCTTTATCAGATCAAGAAAGGATCTTCTTCTAAATATGCCTACACTGAAGAAGAAAAAAACAAAATAATTAAAGAATTAGGGGGAGACGTGAAAGAAGAAGAGACGGCCGAAGAGACAGAGGAAAGTCGAGAAGGGACAGAGGAAGAAACAAAAAATAAAAAATCTAAAAAATCCGCTGATAAAGATGAAGAAAAAAAGAGCAAAAAATTATTTATTCAGAGGTACAAAGGTTTAGGTGAAATGAATCCAGAACAATTATGGGAGACAACTATGAATCCGGCCAGCAGAATAGTAAAACAAGTAACAGTAGAAGACGCCGGCAAAGCAGATATAGTCTTTGACATGTTAATGGGTGATGATGTTTCTAAAAGAAAGAATTTTATTCAAACACACGCCAAAAATGTTTCAAATCTAGACATCTAAATATATTCAAAAATATTATAATAAAAAAATATGAATTCTTACTTAATTCTAATCACTCCTTTTGTGGCAGTGATAACGGCGCAGGCTCTAAAAATAATCCTAAATAAAAAAAACAAGATGAAATGGAAAGATTTTTTCGCCCTTACCTACGCCGGAATGCCATCAGGACACAGCGCATTCGTTATTTCCTTGGTTACTATAATCGGCTTAGTAGAGGGCTTCGACTCTGGTTTATTCGCCATGTCATTGGCCTTCGCCGTAATAGTTATAAACGATGCTCTAAAATTAAGAATGTACTTAGGCCAACAAGGTGGAATAATAAATATATTAGTTGAAGACTTAAGCGAGGATCAATTCTTAGACCAAAAATATCCAAAAATGAAGGAAAGAATCGGTCACACAAAAATAGAAGTTTTGGCTGGATCAATGTTGGGAATAATGATCGCGATTTCATTGTATTTATTATTTTCATAAAACAACAATCATTAAAAATATTCAACAACCAAACTCGATATAAAAAAGAGAGGCAAAATTGCCTCTCTTTTTGTTTAATTTAAAAAACAAAAACAATCCAAATTATAAACTAAATTGTTATATTTTATCAAAACTTTTTGGACCAAAGCCCAGTGGCAAAAGTTCGCTTATTTTAGCAATAATAATTTTATCCATCTTGGTATTCGACATAATTACTTCAATATCGAAATCTGAAACTTGAGAAAATTCAAATATCATTTGGCGACAAGCACCACAAGGAGAAACTGGATCGGACACTAGCTGCTTACTATTTCTGCCGATTACGGCCACCTTAATTATTTTTTTTATACCTTCAGCTCTAGCCCTAACCAAGGCCGAACACTCGGCACAGACAGTAGTTCCATAAGCCGCATTTTCTACATTTGCTCCACCAACCATCCTTTCGTCGTCACTTAAAATGGCCGCTCCAACATAAAAATTGGAATAGGGATTATAAGAATTTTTCATCGCCTCAAAAGCTTTTTCGAGAAGCTCCTGTTGAACTTTATTTAACTTTTTAAAATCTGTTTTTTTCATTTTTATGATTAATAAATACTATACAAAGCTCTCACCTGTCATCTCTGGATAAATATCCAGGCCCATTATTTTTAATACTGTTGGCGCAATATCAGAAAAATCACCTTGAGTTTTTATTAAGCTCAAGTCATTGTTGGGCGCTTCTTCTAGGCCTATAGTTTTCCCTTGATAATCTTTCCCCACGATCAAAAAAGGGACCGGATTCGAAGTCTTGGAAAAATTAGAAATTTTGGTATTAACATTAAAAACATCCTCAGCCGCTCCATAAGCTCCAAGCACGATCAAGGTTCCTTCTTCTTCTAGAACTGCATTGGCTATTTTTTTTAGACCAAGAGAGGTTTTTTCTACGGCCGAAATTGTTTGACCAAAATCACCAGACAAGGCCGCATCGCCCATTTCGGACAGATTAGAAAAAATAAAATCGTATTTGCCAGACTTGATAGTACTAACGGTTTCTTTAATTATCTTTTCATCAACACTAAAAAAAAGATCGGACAGGGCTTTTTTATTTTTTACTATTTTCCAATCCTCATTAATAAACTTCTCTTCTTGATTATTAAAAAAAACTGAAACTAATGGGAAATTTTCACTATCAGCTATTTTTATTTGACTAAAATTATTTTGATCAATAATTTTAGATAAAGAGTTTTTGTTATAAAAATAATTATCACTCTTCAACCCCAGACCCAAGATTCTATAATTTTCACTCAACTTATCAGAACAGGTTTTGATTATTGTCGAAGGATAACTGGCAACCAAATCTTTAAAATCTTCAATTTTAGCTTTTCTTATCGCATTGTTTTCGACATCAGAAGAAACTCCCCAGGCATTTATGGTCAAGAGAACGACTGTCTTTTTTTTATTTGTATTATCCATAAACAAAATTTAAGCTAAATTTTCTTCTATCTCCAATAATCTATTATATTTAGCAAGTCTCTCGCCCCTAGACAATGAGCCAGATTTAATAAACTCCGCCCCAACCGCCACCGAAAGATCAGCGATAAAATCATCACATGTTTCTCCGCTACGATGAGAAACCATTAATTTATAATTATTCTTTTGGGCCAACTTGATAGTCTTCATGGTCTCGCTTACTGTTCCTACTTGATTTAACTTTATCAAGATTGAGTTAGCCACTTTGTTTTTTATTCCTTTCTTCAGCCTTTCTTCATTTGTCACAAACAAATCATCGCCAATTAACATAATTTTATCTCCCAACTCTTTGCTAAGTATTTTCCAATTATCCCAATCATCTTCGGCTAAACCGTCCTCTATAAACATCATGTGATATTTTCTGACCCATTCATGATAAAGAGTTATTAAATCATAAGCTCCCATTTTAGTATTGTCTAAAGTAAAGATATACTTTTTCTCTTTAGCGTTATATAATTCAGAAGACCCAACGTCCGTTCCCAAAAAAACATCTACACCCGGTTGGTAACCGACTCTCTCAGCCGCTAAAATAATATATTCTATAGCACAAATAGTAGAAGTAATATTTGGAGCATAACCTCCTTCATTACCAACATCAGTATCAAGGCCGGCATCTTTTAAAACTCTGCCTAATTCATGGAATATTTCTGAGCCCATTCTCAATTTTTCTGAAAACTTCTCTATATTAGAATTAGGGACGATCATGAATTCTTGAAAATCTAGATTGGTATCAGCGTGTTTTCCACCATTAAAAATGTTAAATGACGGGGTTGGTAATTTATAATTTTTATCAAAATCAAAGGTTTCTGCTAGATATTCATATAACTCTTGGCCCTTGGCTAGAGAGGCTACTCTGGCAACAGCCATAGAAACGCCCAGAATAGCGTTGGCTCCTAACTTTTTTTTATTCTTAGTACCATCAAGAAGCAACATTTTCTTATCTATTTTCTCTTGATTAAATACAATTTCTCCTTTTAGATTTTTGGCTATAACACTATTAACATTTTTCACGGCCTTAAGTACGCCCTTTCCGCTATATCTTTTTTTATCTCCATCTCTAAGCTCATGAGCTTCATGAACTCCAGTGGACGCTCCAGACGGAACACTAGCTTTGGCCCATAAGCCATTATCAAGAGAAACCTTAACTTCAACCGTTGGGTTACCACGAGAGTCCAAAATTTCTCGAGCTTTTATTTCTTTAATTTTTGACATATTATTATGATTAATTATAAATATAACAAAATAATTTTAATCAATTCCTGGCATTTTTTTTCCAGACAGATAATCGAGCATGGCGCCGCCACCAGTTGAAACCCAGTCTATATAAGATCTCATGCCAGATAAGTTTAAGGCTTCTACTGTTTCACCGCCACCAACAACTCCGAAAGCCTTTCCCTTGGACAAAGAGGCAACTTCGCTCGCAATCGCAACGGTTCCCCTCTTAAATCCATTTTCTTCAAATTTACCCATAGGCCCATTCCAAACAATAGTCTTCGCTTTTTTGATATACTTAGCGAATAAACTAATAGTCTCTGGGCCAATATCATAAATAGACTCGTCACTACAAACTTCGGTTACTTTCTTTATCTTCTTTATGGATTTATCGTTGTTATTTTTCGAAGCTACAATTAAGTCAACTGGTAAAATTATTTTTTTTAAGTTCAAAAACTTCTTAATCAAAGATTCTGAGCCAGGATCATACAAGGATTTTCCTATATTATATTTTTTAGCTAAGTAAAAATTATTAACCAACGCCCCACCCAATAAAACAAAGGAAGCTTTGTCATACAATCTTTCAATTATAGGTGCTTTGCTAGCAATCTTTGCTCCTCCCATTATAAGCACCAATGGTTTTTTAGGGTTTAATATTTTATTTAAATTCTCTAGCTCCTTTTCCAATAAAAAACCAGCGTAAGATGGTATGTATTTTCTAACTGCCGAAACTGAAGAGTTAGCCCTGTGGGACACGGCAAAAGCATCATTTATATAAACATCGGCCAAACCGGCCAAGGACTTGCCTAGGCTCAAGCTGTCATTTTCCTCTCCATCAAAGAATCTAATATTATCCAACAGAAATAGTTTTTTATCACTTTTTTTTATGTCCGCTTCTATTCTCTTTTTAATATCTTGAAATTTAGAATACTTATCAAAAGGTAGAAATTCTACTTTTCTAGCTAAAATTTTTGATAAATGCAAGGCCACTGGTTTCATAGAATATTTTTTTTCAAAACCTGATTTTGGTTGACCTAAATGACTAAGCAAAATTATCCGACAATTATTCTTTAAAAGGAAGTCTATAGTTTCTATAACCTGTCTAATTTTGAAGTCCTCTTTCACTTTTGAATTTAAAATAGAAACATTAAAATCAACTCTGAGTAAAACTTTTTTATTGGTTATTTTATTTTTATTTATTTTATTAAGCTTCATATTTTTTTATTATTAAATAATTTATTGTTATTATTTTAAATCAACAAGGATGGACAAACAAAAAAATTATTTCAAATCAACTTTCAAGTCTATAAAACTATCATCTCTTAAAACATAAAGGGAAAGTTTGTCGCCAATAACAAAATTATTCAAAATATCAAAAAGATCATTATTGGAATCAACTTTATAATCATTTACTCTGATTATTATATCCCCGGTTTTAAGGCCAGCCAAGTCAAACAAACCCCCTTTTTCAACTGCGGACAAACCATTGTTATAGACCCAGGCACCTTCCGAGTAAAAATCATTATCAGTGCTTAACACATTTGAAATATTTATATAGCTTATACCAAATTTTGCCTTTTTAATTTCTTTATTTTTGAAAAAATTAAATATTAAGGGTTTGAAGTCGCTCATAGGATAAACCTCTAAATCAAATGAAGTAAGAGCAACTAAATCGCCATTTAAATCAAAAACAAAAGAATTTCTAAAAAAATCATCCTGTTTTTTGTTAAAAATCAAACTATTGCTAAATTTATCAATATTTACAATGCCCGACTGTTGATTTTTAGACATTAAAAAAACTGGATCTATTTGGCCAGAAAAAGTATACGACAAAAGAGATTGCCCTACTTTCAAATCAGAAAAATTGTAAAAAGACTTAACAGGAAAATTATCAATACCTTTTATCTTTAAAAGTAAGAGGGCATCTTTTTCAGAATAAGTCAGATTTTCTATCTCGTAAATCTTTTTATTTTTTTTTGATATTATGACATATTCATCTTCATTTTTTAAAATATTTTTATCAAAACTAGGCAAACCGACTATATTAACGAAGACCCAGCCGTCACTGCTTATTACCAGGCCATTTAAGATGCTGTCTTCAAAAAAATATAAATCTTGGCTAACTTCATTTTTTTTAAAAACACCAACCGTGGCCTCACTGAGGTAAGCAATGTTTTCTTCTATCTTCAAATCCTGATTAATAACAACCTTTTTTGCATCCTGAATAATAAAATTAGTTCCTCCGTAATCCCAAGAATTAAGATCAAGCTCTTGAGAAAAAGGAAATAAGCTGTAAAAATTCTTATAGGAATAAATATAAGAAAAGACTCCGCCCAAAAAACCAAGAATAAGCGAAAACAATAAAACTAATAACCATGTCTTTATTTTTTTTTCTTTTTTTTCCATAAAAATCAAAAAGTAATTTATAAATTTATCTCCACTTTACGCTTATAAGAGTTACCAATAAAACAAAACCGACGAACAAAAGATTATACTTTATTTTTTTAACCGTCAATTCTTTTTTAAAATAAAAAATAACAAAACTCAAGGCGCTGTAGTAGATAAGAGAAATTATTAAACCAGAAACGTTGTAATTAAACGGTAACAAAAATATTGACCAAGATAAAGGTGCTAAAGAAAACAGAAACAAAAAAGAAAAAAATAAATTTGCCCTTCCTGAATATCTCTCAATAAAAATGTTTTGGAAAAAAGACAAAAAAAGAATTACAAGTAATAAAAGGGTCAAAATTAAATTGTTGATCTTTATAAAATAAGATAAACCGTAAATAAACGAGGATCCCAAAAAAACAGTCAAAAAACCAAACAAATTAGACCAAAAGGGCAAATTTTTTTTTCTATCAGATTCTATAAAATAATATTTTAATGCACTTTTGTAGTAGTAATAAAGCAACAAAACGGCAGAAAATAAAATTAAGAAAATAAACAATTTACTAACCAATAAACTAGAATAAAAAAAACAAGAATTAATAAAAAAAACTGGCAAAATTAAATACCTCAAGAAACTTTTATCAGAACGAAGGGCTATAATCCTATAAGAAATAAAGACTAGGATAAGATTGGAAGAAAGTAACACCCAATAGAAAAAAGTAGGTTTTACAACGGCCACGGAAAATAACAAAAATATTAAAAGATGGCAAACGATAAAAAGTCTTTTTATTTTCATATAGTAACTAACGAAAAAATAACTTTATTATTTTAGTTTTATAGACAAGGCTTCCTTTAGATCTTTGATCTCGTTTATTTTGATAAAATTATCGGACAAGCTATAAAAATACTCTTTAATATAGAGTCCTCTTTTAACAGAGTCTTCATAATTATAAGCCTCGTTTGTTCCTTCCGACAATAAATGATCTATTTGTCCCTTCAAAACAAATTTGTTATCAATAATATTAAAGACCAACAAACCGTTAAAAGAAATATCGCCCCACGAATTATCGCCCGCGCTCTCTCTTAAGACAACCGGAACAGCAAGTAGATTCTTGTCTTTCGAAAAGAGAAAGGCTCGATGATCGTATAAGGCTATTGAATCACTACCAAGGTCACCGATTACATAAGAATCAAGTTCCTTGGGCTCATCAGAAGAAACATCAAATAACGACAACTTTAGACCGCCGGTTATAACTCTTCCGTCTGACTCTTCTTGAGTTTCTTTTCCAAAACCAATCAAAGTATTATTGTCATAAGGATGAAGATAGTTAGAAAATCCTGGAATCTTTAATTCGCCTAAAACTTTCGGATTATAAGGATCTCTTAAATCAACTGAGAATAATGGATCAACCTGCTTAAATGTTACAACATAGGCCTTGTCACCCATGAATCGAACAGAATATATCCTTTCGCCTTCGGCCAATCCTTTTATTTCACCAGTTAATTCTAAATTTGAATCTAACACATATACATTGTTATAAGAATCAGTTTCAAGGCTTGCGAATCTTGACCAACTTCTATTTTTAGTTGTGGCCATTCGGAAGAAACCATCAAATTCGTCCATCGAAAACTGATTTAAAACAGACCCAGAGACCTCGCCCATAAAAATAGGTTCAACGGCACCTTCAAAAACAGCCAATTTATGAATAACAGTTTTTTCCAGCTCTTCCAAAATATTAGGATATTTTTCCATTATTTTATTATCCAAATCTTTCTGCAAGGCTTCTCTTTCGGCTAAACTTAAAAAATTGATATATAAATCCAAAATCCTTCTAACTTTGCTTCTTTTTTCACTTAAAGTCAAAATATTTTCTGAAGCAGAATTTATTTCATCAACAATTTTTCTGTCATTTTCTGATAGACGAGGATAAATGATCTCCAACAAAGCATCAGTTTCTACTTCATACTCGTTTAAATATTTAGTGTAAGTAATATAAATATTATTTTGAGACACATAAAGATTTTGTCCGGCAGGAAGCAAATAAAAATTACTTTCTGGCTCTTTATTAAAATCTGTTATATTTAAGGAGGTTACACTAGTCAAATTAAAATTATCATAATAATTATCAAAATAATAGATATTCGAAGGAGCACATTTTAAACCATCCTGACAATTAAAATTTAACTCTTTGTCTTGGTATGAAACTCTTGGCAATCCTTGACCATAATAATTATAATTGTTAACAAGGAAATAAAGGTAATCGCCTATCAAGCGAGAATCAAAATAAGATCCATCCATTTTCAAATCTTTTTCTTTTATAGGATTAGTTTTGTCTGATATATTAAAAACCTGTAAAAAAACACTGTTGGACATTGGTGGCATTATACCTATGCTCATCGCTAGTCTATCTTTCGGCATACCATAATTAAAGCCTTCGTTACCAAAAACAACCAAACTGTCTCCCTTGATATAAATATCCGACAAATAAGAATCAAATTCTAATTTACTTAAAATTTTATTATTTTCTACTGGGTAAGCCTCAACTATATATAAAGTTTTTTCAGAGACATAATAAATATAAGATCCGTCAGTTTTAACAATATCGGCCTCGTCTACGCCCTGGACTTGAACGTTCGTTAAAGAAAAATCGGTTCCGCCAACCATTTCATTGTTGGCAAGAGAAGAATCAAGAGACTCTGTCGAAGCAAAGGCTATGTCCATGGCCATGTCCGATCTTTTTAGATAATTATTTTCAAAATTAACCTGATTTTTTTCAATGAAAGAGCTAAAATCGGCAACATCAGCAAATTTCTTTATTTTTGAAGAATATTTGGGACTCAGACTGGCTACCTCCGGGGAGTTATCACCGCTAGGATTACTATCAACAAAGTTTCTAGCCTGATATTTTTGCTGTATTTTCAAAAACAAGAAAGAAACAGCGATAACAACGATAAAAAAAATAATAATAAACGGCTTTAGCTTAAAATTAGGCATTTTGAACATATGTTTAACATTAATTATATAAACAACACAACAGTAATATACCACAAAAATAAAATAAATAAAAGCGCCCCAAAAAAGCTTCTTTACAAAAATAAAAGCCTTTGCTATAATAAAAACAGTTTAAATTTAAAATTAAAAGGTTATTAGGAAACTCAGCAATTATGAGCATTTTAAACAAAATAAGTAAAATAAAATCTTACATAAAAATAAAGACAAACTCTTTTTCTCAAAAAACTAAAAACGAGTCTTTTTTTGTTTCTTTTAATTCGCTAAAAGCTTCCTAAAACAAAATAAAAATATGGAATACGCAATCTACGCTATACTATTGATTGGTGGTGTTTTTGTTGGTTTTTTATACCAAAAAAGATCCTCATCCAAAAAAATTGAAGGGGCTGAAAACAAAGCTGAAAAAATATTAAACGAGGCAAGGGCAAAACAAAAAAAATACGAACTTGAAGCTCAAGAAAAGGCTTTAAAAATAATAGAAGAGGCAAAAAACGAAGAAGCAAGCAGAAGAAAGGAAATAAACGGCTTACAAAAAAGACTAGAAGATAGAGAAACCGCTTTTTCCCAAAAATTACTAGCCCTAGAAGAAAAACAACAAAAGCTCTACGACAAAGTAAACGAGGTCCAGGAAATAAAGGAAAAAATTAAGGAAATTAAAGAGGACCAAATCAAAAAATTAGAACAAATTGCCAATTTAAGCCCCGAAGAAGCTAAGGAGATACTTTTGAAAAATATTGAAGAAAAAAATAGCGAAGACCTTGTATCTAGAATAGCTAAGCTACAAAATCAATCAAATGAAATAGTAAACGAAAAAGCCAAAGGCCTTTTAGCCTTTGCGATTCAAAGATTGGCCCCAAATTACACGGCCGAATTGACAACTACCACTGTCGACCTGCCCAGTGACGAAATGAAAGGCAGAATTATCGGTCGCGAAGGAAGAAATATTAAATCGATAGAGCAGATGACTGGAGTTGAAATTATAGTTGATGACACACCTAACGCAATAACCATTTCTGGCTTCTCATTAATTAGAAGACATGTTGCCAAAAAAGCCTTGGAATATTTAATAAAAGACGGCAGAATTCATCCAACAAAAATAGAAGATGCTGTCAAAAAAGCTAAAGAAGACATAACTATAGATATAAATAAAGCCGGAGAAAATGCTGTTTATGACATAGGCGTGGCAGCCTTTGATCTTAAATTAACTCAAATAATAGGAAGGCTAAAATACAGAACCAGCTACGGACAAAACGCTTTAGAGCACTCTATCGAAGTCGCCCATCTATCAGGAATGTTAGCTCAGGAGCTTGGAGCCGACCCAGTTTTAGCTAAAAAAGCTGGCTTGCTTCATGACATCGGCAAAGCCGTTGATCACGAAGTTCAAGGAAACCATACTGAAATAGGAAGGGATATATTAAAGAAATTCAATATTCAAGAAGAAATTATAATACCAGTGGCCACGCATCATGATGATAACCCACCAACACTTTTGGCTGTAATAGTAAAAACTGCTGACGCTATATCATCTGCTCGCCCAGGAGCCAGACATGATTCTTTTGAAAATTACATTCAAAGATTAGAAGAATTGGAAAGGATAGCCAACTCCTTTGAAGGGGTAGATAAAAGTTACGCCATCCAAGCCGGAAGAGAGGTAAGAATATTTATTTCTCCTGAAAAAATAGACGATCTTAAATCATACGAAGTGGCCAGAAATATAGCCAAAAAAATAGAACAAGAATTAAAATATCCAGGAGAAATAAAAGTTAATGTTATTAGAGAACTAAGAGTGATAGAATACGCTAAATAAAAAAGTGCTATATGAAAAGAAATATCAACAAAACTATCAACCAAAAAGATTTGGCCGAGATTGTAAGTAAAAAGCATTCTAATCCCAACATCAGAAAAAAAGAAGTAGAAAAGATATTAAAGATTGCTATAGATGAAATAATTGAACAACTAGGCAAAGACTTCTCTGTAAAGTTAACGAGTTTTGGTACTTTTAGCGTCAAAACTCGTTATGCGCGCGGAGGAGTAAATCCTAGAAATCCGAAAGAAAGAATAAAAATTCCAAGCGTAAAAGTAGCAAAATTTAAAAGTGGAAAAAAACTAAAAGATTCTTTGAAAGCTTGATTAAAAAATGTTTTTTTATTATAATGTTTTTATTGTTTTCAATTAATATTAACTGATTGTCTTTTAGTGTTTAGTGTCCATAGCTCAACTGGATAGAGCATCTGGCTTCGGACCAGAAGGTTGCGGGTTCAAATCCTGCTGGGCACACATTATTAAGATTGTTAGGATAATTAAGATTTTTAAGATTTTCAGGATTAAAAATAACCATACTTTATAGATGACTATTGTATTTTGATATTCCAAAAGTCATAAAAATCCTAATAATCTTAAAAATACTAATTAATATGGCTGGGTAGCTCAGCTGGTTAGAGCGTAGCACTCATAACGCTAAGGTCGAGGGTTCAAGCCCCTCCTCAGCCACCAGAAATAAAAAAACGCGCTGTTAGCTCAGCTGGTAGAGCGGCTCCCTCTTAAGGAGATGGTCGTCGGTTCGAATCCGACACGGCGCACAAAAAAATAAGCCCGAAAGGGCTTATTTTTTTTATTTCTTTGAGCTAACTATTTACTATAGATTTTCACAAGCATCATCGATGATTCCACCAGGTGTAGCACATTTTTCACCTGCTGCAAGACCACCAGTTTGACCACCTAAACAAAAATCAACAGTATAACTTCCCCAAGCATCGCCAACTGCTGTTCCGGTGCCTGTGTAAGTATAAGCGTTTGTACCAGCGTCACAAGTACCATCAGCCGGTGTAGGGGCTGTAGGAACGATGTTCATATAAGTTACTCCATTAGTAGCGATTTCACCACCAGCGGCAATCTCATCTGTCGGAGGGTAAAACTGATTATCATTGAAATACAATTCCAATGCAGTTTGCATTTGACGAACGTCTGCAATTCTTTTTGCGTCTCTAGCATTCTTTCTAGCTTGTTGTAATGCTACAACAGCTAAAGTAGCCAAGATACCAATAATGGCAATAACTACTAACAACTCAATCAAGGTAAAACCTTTCTTTTGTTTTGTCATAAATTTTTTAAAAGTTCGCAAATATAGATCATCAAAAAACGAGCTATAGTCACGATAAAATTATAATAAATAAACTTATATTATTATATCTATATTATATACCAATAAGTCATTTCGGTCAATATCCGCGATATAGGGAGAATTAATCCTTAAAAAATTAAACAACTTTGTTAATAATTTCTCCTCTCAAAACGACTCTGTCGTCCCATTTAATCTTTTTCCCACCAGCAACACAAATTGCTTGTTCGCTTCCTTTGCCAGTTAAAAGAACGATATCGTTATCGCCGACTAAACTTAGTGATTTTTTTATAGCCTCTCTTCTATCTAAAACTCTAAATAAATTTTCACCCTCTATTTTCCCAACAGCCTTAGAACCGGATGCAACCTGATTTATAATATCCAAAGGATTTTCGTCATAAGGATCCTCGTTACTAATAATAACAAAATCAGCCTTTTCTCCCGCTATCTCCCCCAAAGTAAAGCGTCGACTCTTATCTCTACCGCCACCAGTCGAACCAAGAATATGAATTATTTTTCCCTTTTCCTTTCTATTTTCTCTTATAAAATCAATAGTGTTATAAAGTTTTTTCATAGCTACCGGTTCATAAGCATAATCAACGATGGCCAGAAACTTTTGCCCTGCATCTACAATTTCCAATCTTCCGGGGATATTCTTTATTTCCTTTAATTTATCTAAAATCAAGTCCAGGTTTATTTCTTGATTTACCGACAAGGCCAAGAGGGGCATAGAATTTAACACGTTAAATTCTCCTAAAAGTGATAAAGAAACCCTCTTGTTTGTCATACCATTATCGCTTGATAATTTTTGTTTAAATAAAACGTCAAACGAAATTTCATTTTTATCAACCAAAATATTATTATAAAAAATAACGTTCTCGTCTTTATCCGCGAAATCTCCCTTATAATAAAACAATTTTTCTTCGGCCCAAAAACCAGAAAAGAAAAATGAATGTTCGTCGTCTCCGTTTACGATTATAGTTTTCTTTACTTTATTAAAATTTATCTTTGATAAATTAGTTTTTATTTTAACAACCCTCTTGTTTCCGTCAACATATTTTGTCTTGCAATTCTTCAAATGGGAAAAAAGCTTGGCCTTAGCCTGTTTATAGTTTTCAAAGCTACCATGAGACTCTATATGCTCTGGGTATAAACTAGTAAAGCAAACTACATCGTAATTAATAAATCGATGTCTGAATTGTTTAATACCCTCTGATGTTGTTTCTATCACAGCATACACACATTTATTTTTAACCATTTTGTTCAACATCTTTTGAGTAAAAAACTTGCCGAGCATGGTCATTTTCTTGTTATTCAACCATTCATTATTTCCATCACTAAACATGGCCGTGGAGGTATATCCCGTTTTATATCCAGCATTATTTAAAGTTTTGGCCATTAAATAAACAGAACTGGTCTTGCCCGATGTTCCTGTTACACCGATAACTATAATTTTATTACTAGCCTTGCCGTAAAAAACATGAGCCAAAAATGAAAAAAGATAATGATAGATTGGCCTGAATCTATTTAAAAATGATTTGGGGATTATTTTTTTTATAAAAGACGAAAACATATTCATAAAATAAACTTATTTGGAAAAATATAAACCAAAATCATCATCTGATTTATCTTTTTCTTTTTTAATATCACTTTTATTCTTTACTTCGCCGTCTTCAATGTCAGAGTCTTCCTCGACTTCTGCAATTACGTTCTCAACTTTCTCGCTAGTATCGTCACTAAAAATCAAAGGACTTTCTTCTTCTTCATATAAATAATGATCAGGGGCTTTGCTTTCCGCCTTATTATGAATTCCAGCTGAAGGAAATGCATTACTTGCAGGACCTTGAAATTGCTCTCTAGATATAAGTATTTCACGAGCCTTAGAACCGTTTGAAGGGCCAATTATTCCTGAATCTTCCAGCATGTCTAAAATGCTAGCAGCTCTAGAGTATCCTATTCTGAGCCTTCTTTGAAGCAATGAAGTTGATGCTTTGCCGGCGTTAACTATGACCTCCTTTGCCTCTTCTAAAAGCTCATCTTCATCACCAAAATTGCCATCAAGCCCAACGCCACCCATACCGCTGACCTTTTGTCTCTCAACTATTCCCTCCAAATAATCAGCGGTGCCATATTTTTCTTTTATATAGCCAACAATTGACAAAATTTCTTGATCACTTAAATAAGCGCCCTGTATTCTTTTTGGTTTGGACAACTCAGCTGTACTAAAAAGCATATCTCCTTTGCCTAAAAGTTTTTCAGCTCCAGATGAATCCAAAATAGTTCTCGAATCTACCACCGAAGCCACTGAGAAGGCTATCCTGGAAGGAGTATTGGCTTTAATTAAACCGGTTATAACATCAACGCTCGGTCTTTGAGTTGCTAAAATCAAGTGGATTCCAACAGCTCGAGACATTTGCGTTAAACGAATAACACTGCTCTCTATTTCTTTGGCGGCCGAGATCATCAAATCGGCTAATTCGTCAATAACAAAAACTATAAAGGGCATTTTTTCTTTACTTAGTTCGTTGTAACTTTGTATGTTCTTTTTACCGGCCTGATTCAAAATTTCATAGCGCCTATCCATTTCATTTAAACACCATCTCAAAGCATTAACCGTTTTATTAACATCAGTTATAACGGGCGTTAAAAGATGAGGAATATTGTTATAAGATGGCAGTTCCACTCTTTTAGGGTCAACCATAATAAATCTAAGATCTTCCGGATTATTTTGATAAAGCAAGCCAATAATAATAGCATTTAGACAAACTGATTTCCCCGAATTTGTAGCCCCAGCAACTAGCAAGTGAGGCATCTTGGCAATATCATAAACAATGTTTTTGCCCGAAACATCTTTACCTAGGGCGGCCATTAAATTGCTGGTTCTAGTTTTGAAGTCTCTATCTTCTAGAATTTCCCTCAAACCAACGATTGCTTTAGATTTATTAGGAACTTCAATCCCAACCAAAGATTTGCCAGGTATCGGTGCTTCGATTCTAATCGGATGAGCCGCTAAAGCCAAAGATAAATCATTACTAAGGGTTGTTATCTTTGAAAGTTTGACTCCCTCTGACGGTTTAAACGTATATTGAGTTACGGTTGGCCCAACATTAACTTCTCCCATCTCAACCGAAATACCAAAGTTTTCCAAAGTTCTTTGAATGATCAAAATATTGCTTTTTATATCACCACTAGTCGCTTTGCCGATTTCACCACTTAATAATTCAAGGGGTAAATCAATCTTAACTTTTTTAGTCTTCCAATTTATTTTTAACTCTCCTTGCTTTTTATTTTTTTCAATATCGTCACTGCCTATTTTTTTTCTGGCAAAAAACAAATCATCTTCTTTTTTCTTTTCTGGGACTGCAGAAATTTTATTAAAAATTTTTTCATCAATTTCTTCGTCATCGTCTTCATCATCGTCTTCATCATCATCTTCATACTCTTCTTCTCCCGTTTCTTCATCCCCTTCTCCTTGTTTTTTGTTACCAAAAAAAGAAGATACCTTCTTAAAAAACATTATCAAGTGGCTGTTCGAGCCAACCAAGTCCGACAAGGTAATATTAAACATTAAAATAAAAGACAAAAGAAACAAGGCAAAAATTAAAACTAACCCACCCCAAAAACCTAAAATATTTTTTAGAAACAAAGAAAAATAGAAGCCCAAATAACCACCGCCTAGCCCTTCCGAGGCTTTTAATTTAGCTAGATTCTGAGAAAAGAAAAAGTGAAACAAAAGTGGCCAAAGGAAAAAACACAAAAACAAAGCAAGGTAATTAATTTTTTTAGAAAAAAATAACTTTCTTTTGTATAAAGCAATACTCAAAACTATTAGCAAAACTGGGAAAAACCACTTACCCCAGCCAAACCCCAAAGATAAAAGTTTACTTAAAAATAGACCAAAATTCCCAGACAAAGAAAATAAAGACAAAAAGCTTATCAAACCAAAAACAAATATCACCATGGAGATTATACTAATCTTAATCTTGTTTTCTGAAATATCTTTACTGTCTTTAATTTTCTTATTTTTTTCAGCGCCCATATTTATTATGATATTATTTCTTTTATTCTTCTTAAGTATTTGCTATCTATTTTAAACCAATCATCGAAACTTCTTATTTTAAAATTTTCTCCTTCTTCAAAACGATGAAAGTCTGATCCTCCGCTAGCAATCATATCTAATGTCTCTGCCAAAAACTGAGCGTGCATTACTGCTCCAACTGTGTGATGGGGTGACAATACCTCAAGGCCGTCAACTCCCATATCTCGTAATTTTAATATAATATCACCAGCGTATTTATTATATTTACCTGGGTGACAAAAAATTAATTGTCCTCCAATTTCTTTCTTTAATTCAACAACTCTCTCAACATTTATATAGGACTCGTTTAATCTGTCACTCTTTTTATTAAAAAATAACACACCCAAAATATCTTCCTCTCTCAATGTTTTGACAAACTTGTTTTTTATTCTAACTTCTTTAAAAATCTTACTATAATTAAAATGATTCTTGGTTATTTTCTCGGCCAAACGATTTATGGGTATATAGTGTTTAAATTCACTCAATATTTCATCAACATTCAATCTAAATCCCCTTTTTTTTAATCTCAACAAAGCTTTTTTCACCATTAAATACCGTCTTTTTCTTGTTTCCTCTAAAATACCCAAAAGTTTTTCATTTTTATCATCAAAATTATACCATAAAATATTTATTGTCTTTCGTTTATATCTACAATATAGCTCCAAGCCGTTGATAACTTTAATATTATATCTCTGACAATGTTCTTTAAATTCATTAATCCCGGCCAAAGTATTATGATCAGTCAGCGCCGCCACCTTAACATTTCTGGACGCGACAAACCTGGCCAGGTCCTTAGGATTCAAGTACCCGTCTGAATAAACTGAGTGAAATTGCAAATCGATAATCATATGTTATATTTTTAACTTCTTTTTCACCTCTAAAATCAACGGTTCTGATCTTTCTGGGTCCGGATTATGCTTAGTAAGCCAATAGACAGCGGTTCTTATGGCTGTCCAATAGTAATATAGCTTTATTCTCTCTCTCAATCTTATATTATACTTGATTCTGGCTTTTTTACAATAATTGCTAAGAAAAATATCATGAATTTTTTTAATATAGCTGCCAGAATAATTATTTCTTTTTAACTTGTATTCAAGTTGTTGTAAAAATGTCCCCAGGTCTCTAGCAAAATCAGAAAGACAAATATCGGTAAAATCAATCATGGCCATCTTGTCTTTGCTAATTTTTATAATATTATCTGGATGAACATCACCGTGGATAAGCCATCTTTTGTCAGTAAGTTTGAAAAAGTCTTCCTCTAGGTCTATCAAACAATCATAAATCTTCCTTAGATCATGAGTGTATTTTCCGCCATACTTATCTTCAATATCTTTAATTATTTTTTTATACCCAGGAACCACGGTTTTTATTTTTTTATTATTTTTATTTAAATTAATGTCCTTGGGCTCGGCAATTTTATGAAGTTTTGATAACCATTCAGCTGTCTTTTTTACTATTTTCTCAATTTCTGGTTTATTCTTTTCTTTTATAAACTCCAATAAACTGTCTCCCTTCACACCTCTATAAAAAGAAGCATTAAAATATTTAGAATATAGTATCGGTTTTGGAATTGTTAAAAATCCCTTAGAAAAACCATTGGACCAAAGATAGTTTAAAATATCATAAACATTTTTTCTCGGTTCACTAGAGTGGGCCGTGCAAAAAAAGGAAAATTGTTTTATCTTCTTCTTTGAACCATTACTCACCTTCACGGGAAAAAAAACTCTAAATTCAAGAACGACGTGATACGTTCCAGTCCAGATAAATTTTTTATGCGGTATTATTTTAATTTTTTTAATCTTTCCAAAATCAGGGTATAAAGGCAAAACTCTTTTGTTAAAAAAATCTAAAACATATCTATGATCAAGCAACTTTTCTATTTTTTCCATACAAAATTTATTTAATACTTTGATGATAAGACCAATGCTTGGTCCAAATTATCTTTTTTATACTTATAAATAAGAGCTCCGCTTTTATTTTTTCACTCTTTTTGCTTGAATATTCCAAAGATCTAACAGCTCTGATAAATTCATTGGCGCCTCGCTCTATTTCATCCGGATTCCAGGCCGTAGGTCCAAAATTATGTTCAAAATCCTTTCCACTGGCCCACCAAAAAGTACAACTGGCCAAACCTCTAACAAAATGCCACCTAGCCCATTTATGATTATCATCATTTTTGTATTTAACAATAATTTCATCTACCAAGGAAACAAATTCCCACAATTTTAGATGAACTTTATTATTTCTATCATACCAAAGATGATACGGCTCATTATTCTTAAGATATTTTTCGGTTGATTCCCAATTGCTGTTTCTAATCTTCACTTCTTTTGTCCTTTTTCTTTTTATATATTCAGACACCAAAATTGTTTCAATCTTACTATTTGTCAAAATATTTTCAAATTTTTTACTAGGATCATTATGTCTAAGCCCGTACAATTCTCCATCCGTAGCGCTTATAATAACTTTTCCATTTTGTTCTTTTTTGCTCTTTTTAATAAAAATACTTAGTTTATCTGGCACATAGCAATTCGAAAATTCTCTTGATCTAAAAATAATTTTTAAACCACTCCCCTTGTCTTTATAAATATCTCTAAAATTTAAAATATTTTTGGAACCAAGCGATATTTCATCAAGCACAAGCCATTCATATCCCAGCTTCTTGATAATTTTAGCAACTTTTAGGCCGTAAGCCATCTCTGGTAAAAAGAACCCCCTCAAAACAGCCTTGGGAAAATATTCTTTCATAATCTTTTCATTCTCCTTTATTTGACAAACAACCTCTTCTTCCTTGATTAAGGGTAGCAATGGATGATAGGCGGCTGACCCAGTCAACTCTATTTGTTTTTTTTCTATTAATTTGTTTATTCTATTTATTAGGTTAGAATATTTCAATTCTGACAATCTCAATACTAAACAACCAGAAATATTTAAAGTAAATTTTGTATTTGGATTTTTTTCTAAAGCACTTACTACTCTTTGATAACTCAAATCAACGGCCTCTTTTATTTTATAAGCGTCAGAATTTGCCGGCTGATACAAATGAAGAAAATTTATCCACAGCATGTTTTTTAAATTTAATCTTTAATTCTCATGGCCTTTTTATAAAGCTCAACATATTTTTGAGCAGGAATCTCCCAGTTACTTGACTGAAGCATAATTCTCTTAATGAGCTCATTCCAAACATTTTTATATTTATAGTTTTCTAAAGCTCTAACTATCGCCCAAAAGAAAGAAAATTCATCTTCGTATTTAAAAGTAAAACCAAGACCAGTATCTGAGTTTGGATTGAAATTTTTGACAGTATCATGAAGACCGCCAGTCTCTCTTACTATAGGCACAGATCCATAGCGCATAGCTATCATTTGATTTATTCCGCAAGGCTCATAATAAGAAGGCAATATAAAAAAATCAGAAGCGGCATACAAAAGAGTCTCTCTTTTTTGATCCATAGCTAACCAGGCTATTTTTTTTGGAAATTTTTTACAAAAACCTCGTATTTCTTTTATGTACTCGTTTCTTCCGTCACCCATGAAAACAATTTGAACATCCATTCTCAACAAATATGGTAATAATTTCAAAATTAAATCAAAGCCTTTTTGATGAGTGATTCTGGAAGTAGAACAAAACATTGGAGCGTTGGCATTAATGGCTAATCCTAATTTTTTCTGTAGATATTTTTTATTTTCTAACTTTAGATAATGAGATTTTTCATCAAAATTCTTAAATAAACCATAATCATTTCTGGGATTATAAGAATTGTAATCAATACCATTGACTATTCCAAACAGACGTCTACTTCTATTTTTCAAAATTCTATTTAAATCCTGCCCAAATTTTTTGGTCATTATTTCCTCGCGATATTTTTCACTAACTGTATTGACAATATCAGCCGAAAGTATAGCCCTCTTCGCAAAGTTAATATTCTCAATATCAGAATTATTTATCAATGGCAACTTTTTGCGTCCATAATCCTTTTTTTCCAAAGGAATATTAAACCAATTTTTTCCCATTTGAAAAGCAAGATTATGAATAGTAAAAATTGTTCTTGTTTTAGATAAGTTTTTCGTATAACGAGATTTGCTTTTTAAATAATAAGGAATCAAACCTGCGTGCCAATCATGACAATGAATTATATCCGGACTTAAATCTAAAATGTTTAATAATTTCAAAACGGCTACATTAAAAATTAAAAACCTTACGTTTTCTTGCCCGGAACCATAAACTCTTTTATGTTTAGAAAAATATTTTTTATTTTCTATAAAATAAACTGGCAGGCCTTCAATCAACTCCCCTTGCCAAAAATTAACTTTTACAGAATTTTCAGAATCGACAATGACCTTTACATCTTTAAAAATTAACTTTAAATTATATTTTTCAATATCAATTATTCGACCGTAAAGAGGAGTGATAATTTTTATATCATGGCCAGCCTTAAACAAAGCCTTTGGCAAACTTTTAACAACGTCTCCGAGGCCACCAGTTTTAGAAAATGGGGCCACCTCGGCTGAAACATGAACCACTGATATTTTTTTATTTGGCATAGATTCTATTTCTTTAAAAAATTTAAAGCACAAATCGCCAGGCCCAAGGCATCGGCAGCGTCATCTGATTTTGGCAATTCTTTTAAATTTAAAAATATTTTTATCATTTTTTTTATCTGATTTTTATCAGCTCGACCATAATTACAAATAGATTGCTTTAACTGAAGAGGGGTAAACTCAACTATTGGAATGTTGTTTTTGGATATATTTAATAAAATAACCCCCCTGGCATGCCCAACCATCAAGGCAGTTTTAGCATTGTTATTAAAAAATATTTTTTCAACCGAAACTAAACTCGGTTTATATTTGTTCACTATCTCCTGTAAAGCTTTATCTATTTTCTTTAATCTGTCAACAAAAATATCTTTAGGGGCTGTTTTTATTGATCCGAACTCCAAGCATTTTATTTTTGATCCATCAACCTCCAAAACACCAAAACCGGTATCAGCAAATCCAGGGTCTATTCCTAATACTATTTTGTTTCCTTTATTCATAAATAAATATCCAATATTAGGCCTTGCCTTTCGGCAGCAACTTATCTTTTTTCATTATTTTCTTAACCACAAAATAAAGCAGGATCATTATGATTAAAAATGTTAAAAAAGAACTAATAACCTTCCCAATGTCAAAATTAACCCCGTTAAAAGTCAGCACCAAATTTTCAAACTTATTTTTAGACACCAAAAGCTCAATAAACGGCATGAAAATTCCTTTCACCATCGAATCGACCAAATCTTTAGAGGCCTGGCCAACAACAACACCAATTGCCAAACCAATAACAGAATATTCCTTAAGAAACTCTAATAAACCTTTGAAAAAATCTCTTGGAATTTTACTTATTTTTTTTATAGACCCATTATTTAAAGAAAAATTACCGTCTCCCTGAAAATTAGTATTTTTATTAATCATATATTTCTGTTCCCTTAAATTTTTTATTTAAAAAATAATTATTTAAATTTACAATATTCGAACCATTTAGAACTACTACCTTTTTCTTTTCTGCTTTACAGAGCTTGGAAGCAATCGGATCAAAAGGGGAATTAAGTCCTGGCGCCCATTTGTCGCCAACTATTGATAAAAATTCGCGCCAAGAAATATTTTCTATCTTTTTCGCCTCTGGATATTTTTTCGGATCCTTATCATAAACATAATCTATATTGCTCATATTTATAATCTCTTTTGCCCCATAAGTTTTAGCCAAAAGCACGGAAACAAAATCGGAAGAATTCCCCGGTAAATAACCACCTGAAAAAATAAGTGGTTTTTTGGTTTTTACCTTTACATAAGGGTTATCTACTAGTTTAAAATGAGATAAATTACCAAAAATAGCTTTAACTATATTTGCATTTAAATGAGTAGCCGATATTCCTATCCAATCTTTTTCGTCAGAACTAATATTACTAGAAAGCCTTGAGGCCTCCTTGATTGAGTCCCTGGCTAAAAACCCACCACCAACTACAATAATGAATTTGTCCCCCATTTCGACTCTTTTTTCAATGAGTTTTTTAAATTTTTTTAGAAAATCAATATTCAAACCATCGGCCAAAGAAACCAATGACCCACCCAAAGACAAAACAAAAAAATTAGTCATTTTTTTTATTCTAATAAGTTTATAAATAAAATCAGAACATCAATATTTTAGCATTATTTAAGAAAAAAATAAAGCTTTCATATAATTAAAATACTCTTAAAAAATAAGAGTATTTTATGAAAAACTAAATAAAAATTGCAACATTATTTATTCTCTTTTTTGTTATATTCTTCTAATATTTTAACTCGAAGTTCTTTCATCAATTTTTCTTGTGATTTAATATATCCCTTGGCACTCTCTCTCCCAACTCCCATCTTGTGCGCACCAAAAGAATAAGAATTTCCAGATTTTTTAATAACACCATATTCAACACCTAGATCTAAAAGATCGCCGGAAAGAGATATCCCCTCATTATACATAATATCAAACTCTGCCGATTTAAAAGGGGCCGCTACTTTGTTTTTAACAATTTTAGCTTTTACCCTATTGCCTATTATTTTATCTCCTTGCTTAATTTGCGCGCTTCTTCTGACTTCAACTCTAACTGACGAATAAAACTTTAAAGCATTTCCTCCACTGGTAGTCTCTGGGTTGCCAAAAAACACACCAATCTTATTTCTTATTTGATTAATAAAAATTACGACTGTCTTGGTTTTAGATATAATAGCGGTAAGCTTTCTAAGGGCCTGACTCATTAATCTGGCTTGAAGCCCCATGTGTTGATCGCCCATATCTCCTTCTATTTCTCTTTGAGGAACAAGCGCTGCAACACTATCAATAACTATAACGTCGACGGCATTTGAACGCACCAAGGTCTCAACTATTTCCAAGGCCTGCTCTCCTGTATCTGGCTGGGAAATCAACATCTCCTTAATATTTATTCCTATTTTTTCAGCATAATCAGGATCAAGAGCGTGCTCAGCATCAACAAAGGCAGCAATTCCTCCTAACTTTTGAACTTCTGCTACTATATGCTGTGCCAAGGTAGTTTTTCCCGAAGATTCAGGACCAAAAATTTCTATAACCCTACCTCTAGGAACTCCACCTATACCAAAAGCTATGTCCAAGGACAAACAACCGGTAGGAATAGCGTCAACATTTGTTTTTCTGGACTCACCAAACTTCATTATAGACCCTTCTCCAAATTTACTTTTAATTTGTGCAATAGCCAAAGAAGCGGCTTCGGCCTTGTTTGATCCAGACTTTCCCACTTCCTTTGTTTTTTTTTCTTTTGACATAATACTTTTTATAATTGTTTATTAGAAAATAATTTTGAAACATAATAAACAACCAATTAAATTATTAATAAATAAAACATACTCTTACTCTTGTAAACTAAACTAAAAATAAGCCTAATCCCAATATAAATTTAACATAAAAAACTTTCTTCTGTCGACTTAATCAGCGGTCGAACAGTCAGCTCCCGAACTAGGACTTCCATCACAACAAGACGGATTTAGGGGGTTGGCATTACAATTTATGCTAGCACTAGGCTTAAAACAATTTTGATAAATATCTTTAACCCCCGAACCAGCTTGAGACCTATAACCAGCACCCTCAAAAAATCTAGCATGATTTATAAAGACCTTCGTTCTATCAGGATCCCCGTCCACGGGATTAGTATCCTGGTTTTCAAAGCTTATCCAATATCCAACCAACTGACCACTTAATATATTTATTCTATTATGTGCAACACTTTCTTCTCCGCTTTCTATTAAGGTTTGCCCGGTTCTAAGACTATCAGTTGAAATAAGCTTGTTAAAAATAATCTCTATTGAACTAAATAAGTTGGCGGGAGTTGTTGGAGTAAATTCTAAAATAACTGGCGGCTCTGAATCAATTTTATCATTTATCCAAAAAGACCAAGAAAAACTGTCTCCAGTTAAAGGGTTAGCTTGGTTTTTATAATAATAAGAAGCCGGTCCATAAGAATAACCATCACCATTTCCATCAAGAGAGTTAGCGGAAGAATCCATCGCCCCGCTTGCCGGCATTGCAGACAAAGGGTATCTCTTGCCCTCGTCATTTTGACAAATATTAACTGGACAATTTACGAACGGACTCTTATTTGCACAATTAATACCATCCCCCTCACAATCAAACAATCCAGCAGCCACAACTTCCACTTTTATATTACTATTAGCCGGCAAACAAAAAACATCGCCACCACAACTATTGGCGCCACACTTAAAGTCTGACACAAATTCAACCGTTTTATAATTTGAAGAAATAACAAATTTTCCGCTTACTATTGATCCGCCGTCTGACACATTAATAACCCTAAGATAGTCTTCAAGTTCTGCACTAGTGCCAGAAACGGTCAATGGGTTTATAGCTTCATTAAAATTTATTTGAATAGTAGCGTTCATTGGTTTGTCCTTTTTATCTCCAACAATTATTCTATCCACCCTATCAGCCCCACCACTAAATTCTACGACTTGTATTTTGTCAGTATAGGACTGCAGGGCTATTGAATTTCCAGAAGAGCCTCCGGTTTTAGCCACCAAGCTTATAACGTTAGAAGAATAAGAAACATCTACATTCGGGTGATCATTCAAAGCTATATAAATTTGCTCTGCTTGACCAATATTACTAGCCCTAACTCCTATATTATAAGAATTAGTATCGCCATCTATAAAAGTATACTCGTATGGACCAACTTTTATTTTATCAGCTGGAACCATTTTTTTGACCTGGACGCTCCAAGAGTTGCCAGGAGAAAATCCTTCCTCTAGTTCAAGAGAAAAATAATTAGTAAAATTAACCTTATTTTCTATAATGTCAAAAGCTCCTAAATTAACTGAACCTCCCATTAATTGAGCTTTGTTGTCGGCGCCAGTTGGGATAGTCACTGTAAAGTTAGTATATTCTCCGTTATAATTTGGGTTAATCTCGCCAGAGGCGCTAGAGGATGTTCCTCCACCACTAGTTACAGAAGTAATTTCAGCTGGTTTGAAATAATTAGGAATACCAACAACACTTATTTGAGCCTCTGCATATTCCAATAAAGAACTTGTTTCAAGCTGATCCTTTTGGTTGTCGGCTTGAGGAAAAATACTTTCTATTTTTGGTGGCGTCAAATCAAGCTGATTACTAACTTCAAAGTTCCACAATAAATATTGAGGGGCGCAAGTATCAAATATTGATTCACTTTCGTCAAGCTTTAAAACATCATTCGAGAAATAAACAACATAAGAAGAAAAGCCATCTTCATTCCCAAGCAAGGAATTAGGAAATATCACAAATATTTTATTATCCTCAGTGCTTAAACTAAAATCAACAGGATTTGAGCATGTTTGATCTTCAAAAGAAAATTCTTGCTCTAAGCATATAGAAGAATTGGCAAGTACCGTGCTAGACGAGACTTCCTCTTTAAAGGTTATCATTATCATTGTATTTCTAGGAACACTCTTTTGACCTGGCTCGGGATAAACACTTTCGACTGTACAAGCCCCGACCGCCCCAATGCCATTCTGAAAAAAAGAAGAATTGCTATTTTGTAAACTAGACTCAGAACCACCACCAGCTATTTCCTTAAAAATGAAAGAAACTATTCCCCAAGCAGATAAAACAATAATCAATCCAACCACAGCGCTCTTTAATATGCCCTTGGCTTTGCTTACTTTTTCTTCGTTACCCTCAGATGTCATCCAAGTAAAACCAGCAAAAATAATTAAAGAAACCGCTACAATACCAAGAATTCCCAAAAAAATATTGATTATTCTAACAACAACCGTCCTCGGGTCAGTACTCGCTAATACTATTTCACTGTCAACGGCATTGATTCCCAAACTGTCAGTCGTAGCAGCCAATAAAGCATTGCTATCAATAAATATAAACGCCAATGAAAACAAAAAAACAAAAAAAATAATCAATTTTAGATTTTTTTTAGGATTAAACATAGTTAAATAAATAATTTTTAATAAATTGCTAATTCAAATACTATTTGGTATTATATAGATGAGTATAGCATAAAAACAAAAAATAATAAAATGCCCTATGACGATTGAAAGACTAATAAAAAAGGCTACGGATGTTAACCCAGATATAGATGTTTCAGAGATAATAAAGGCCTACAATTTTGCCAAAAAAGCACATGGCGATCAAAGCAGAAAAAGTGGAGAGCCCTATATTGAACATTGTCTTCATACGGCCTTTAATCTTGCCCAAATAAGAGCAGACCAAAGCACTATCGTGGCCGGAATATTACATGACGTACCGGAGGACACCTCTTGTACAATAGAGGAAATAGAGCAAACCTTCGGATCAGAGGTGGCAAAATTGGTAGCCGGAATTACAAAATTGGGAAAAATAAAATATAGGGGCATAGAAAGATACAGAGAAAATTTAAGAAAAATGTTTTTAGCTGTTGTCGACGATGTTAGAATAATATACATAAAATTCTGTGATCGTTTACATAATTTAAAGACTCTTGATGCCTTACCAGAAAATAAACAACATAGGATTGCAAAAGAAACCCTAGAAATATATGCCCCAATAGCAGGACTTATGGGTATCTGGAGATTAAAATGGCAGATGGAGGACATCTGCTTCAAATACCTATACCCAAATGAATATAAAAAAATAGAATACAAGTACGAAATTGAAAAAAAAGCAGAAAGAAACCAATTCTTTAATAAAGTAAAAAATAGATTGGAAGAAGAGCTAAAAGAAGCAAAAATTGATTATGAAATAACTGCCCGCTTTAAACATCTCTATAGTATCTGGCAAAAAATGCAAAGGAAAGATAGGAAGTTTGATGAAATCTACGACGTGTTCGCTTTAAGAGTCGTGGTAAACAACATAGAGGACTGTTATAAAATATTGGGCGTAATCCATTCAATTTGGAAGCCGATATCAAGGAGATTTAAAGATTATATTGCAGTACCGAAGCCTAACGGATACAGAAGCTTGCACACAACTATAATCGGACCAGACGGCAAGGCAACTGAATTTCAAATAAAAACCCACGAAATGCATGATGAGTCTTTGTACGGACTAGCATCGCATTGGAGTTATAAAAGTGGAAACAAAGATTACGATAAACCAGGCTGGATAAAAGAAATATTGGAAATACAAAAAGAAAACCAAAACACTGAAAAATTTGTTCAAGAAATAAAAACAAACATATTTCAGGATAGAATATTTGTATTTTCCCCCAAGGAAGATGTCATAGAGCTACCAGAAAAATCAACTCCGGTTGACTTCGCCTATGCCATTCACACGGACATAGGAAATAAAGCTTCTGGGGCATTAATAAACGAAAAAATATCACCACTAAGCCAAGAATTAAAAAACGGAGATATTGTAGAAATAATAATTGAAAAAAACAGAAAAGGACCCAATGCTGAATGGCTTGATTTTGTCAAAACGAAACACGCCAAAGAAAGAATAAAACAATATTCCCAGACAAATCCTCTTTATAAAATCAAAAAAATGTTCAAAAAATAAAAAAAAAGTAGGCCCGCAAAATTTTGCGCGCCTACTTTTTTTTGTCTATCTCATCCGCTTGCCTTCTTCGAGTTTGCCAGTTTTTCTTAGAAGTTCATACTTCTTGCCCAAACTGATTTTGGCCAAAGCCGATTTCTTCAACTGTATTTTAGTTTTCTTCTTATTAAAAGTTTGTTTGCCTCTAAAGGTTTCTAATCTTTTGTTGTTTTTTAAACTACCCTTAAAACGCCTTAAAAAAGCTTCAAAACTCTCTCCTTTTTTTCTCTTTAAATCTGCCATAGGACCTCCTTTCTATTTTTTTAATTATATTTAAAAATATTATACTACAGTTTAATATTTTTTTCAAGCCTTGAGATTAAATCTTTCTGAGCAACTATTTCTTGAACACCAGAATCAGTATCTCTGAACAAAATTGTTTCATCGGCAATTTCTTTTTTCCCCAAAATAAGAACTATATTGGCCTTACATTGCTTGGCCTCCTCCATCTGACCTTTTAAATCATCCAAATGAAAAGCTTGAAAAACATTAAACCCCCTCTTCGTTAATTCTTTGAATAAAAATACTGCTCTAACCTTAGCCTGATTATCAATCTGAGCCAAAAAAACAACATCGTCTCTGTTTTCTTCTATTGTCTGATTATTTTCCTTAGACTTAATCAAGGTTCTTTCGATTCCACCATTGAAACTTAAAACCGGTAAATCTCTACCCGTTAAAGAACCAAAGAGGTTGTCATATCTACCCCCTCTACCGAGGGACAACTTGCTATTTAGTTCTCCGTTTTTCTCTATTGGCCAAACCTCGAAGATCAAGTCGTTATAATAACCAACGTCACTTATCAAATAAGGATTAAAGTTATAATTAACTTCCATTTCATCTAAAAATTCTAGAGTCTTATAAAATCTAGTACTGCCTTCTTCGGAGAGATGATTAATTATTTGCGGCATTTCATTTCTCAAATTTAAACAACCCTCTTCCTGACACTCCAATAATAACGAAGGATTTTTCGTCAAGTTCTTTTTACATTCTGGACATAATTTATTTTTCTTACTCTTTTCCTTAAAAGCTTTTAAAAATTTTGCCAAAAACTCTTTCTGGCAAGGAGCGTCACCTAGGCTATTAACTTGAATTTGAACATCTATTTGCAATTCTTTAAATATATTATAAATAACAAATATCAAAAAAGCATCCGACGATGGTTTAATATCGTTAAAAATACTAAGATTAAACTGAGTAAACTGCTTGTAAACACCGCCCCTAACCTTTTCTTGTCTAAAAACAGGCCCCATAGAAAAAAACTTTGATGGTCTTTCTTGAGTATTCAAAATATTGTGCTCTATTAAAGCCCTGGCTATACCATGTATAAGATCGGGCCTCAAACATGCTCTGTCCGGACCGTTTTGCTCAATGAAAAATAAAGATTTAATTTTATTTTTATCCAATGCCTTCTTATATAAAGAAAAATTTTCTATGATAGGAACCTCTATCTTGTTAAAGCTATAACTATTTGCAGTATCTTCTATTTTCTTGAGTATTGGATTTAGAAATTTGTAATCAACTGGTAAAACATCCTTCATACCCAAAAGACGCAAAAAATTTTTGACAGTAACCTTCTCCTTGACAATTCTATTGCCAATTTTACTATTTTTTTTAACAAAAGAAACTTTCTTTTCGGTTTTTTTTCTCCTGCCCATATTTTTATTTGTCACACCATGGCCACGTTAGCGCGAAATGCTTTTACGTATGCAAGGGCGGATATTTAATTATTATAATAATCCATGTGTTTAAAAAGACTAAAACTACTAAAAGGCCATGCCCTCAACATAACTCTTCCAACAATAAAGCTTTTATTTACTGGACCAAAACTTCTGGAGTCTTTAGAGGCATGTCGATTGTCTCCTAAAACAAAATATTCATCACCATCTAATTCCGTAGACCCTTCTTCGACATTATACGTGTCCACACTATCATCCAAATACAAAGACTCTTTTAACAAAAAGCCATTAGGATTTTCCTCGTTGTAAATATAAATATCACCATCAACAATCTCAACTTCTTCACCGGGCAAAGCAATGACTCTTTTTATAAAATACTCCTTAGGATTTAAAGGATATCTAAAAACAATAACTTCTCCGCGACTTGGGCTATTAAAACGATAAGAAACTTCATCGACGATAAGATATTCATGATCATGAAAGTTTGGCTCCATAGAAGCCCCTTTAACATAAAACGGCTGAATAACAAAAAACCTTATTGGCAAAATTATTAAAAGAGACACAACGACCACCTTAATAAACTCAAATATATTTCTAAGCATAAAAATTATATAGGCTATTTTTGAATATTAATTCAAACAGAAATAATATTTTTAACAAACCTTGATTATCAATAACTAAAATTTAGCAGAAAAATGATTAAAAATCAACATGTATATATTTCTGTGCCACCTTTTTCAAAAAAATAAAACAAAAAAACAATATCACCCCCTAAACAATAAACATCGCGTCACCATAACTGAAAAACCTATATTTTTCTTCTATTGCCTTATTGTAAACTTCTAAAATATTTTTTCGACCGGCAAGAGCGCTCACCAACATTAACAAACTAGATTTTGGCAGATGAAAATTAGTTATAAGAGAATCTACTATTTTGAATTCGTATCCTGGATAAATAAAAATATCAGTAGAAAATTTTAAATCTTGCCCTTTATATTCCAAAAATTTATTTTTTTCACAATCATACTTTAAAAAATTATTTAGACTTTCCAATATGCGACAAGAAGTTGTTCCAACGGCAACTATTCTCTTTTTTTTATTTTTTGCCTCTACTATCTTATTAATTGAAGAAAGAGAAATTTCGACATCCTCGCTGTGCATTTTATGTTCCAGAATATTTTCAGTTTTAACTGGTAAGAACGTTCCCAGTCCAACATGAAGCGTTGCCTCTACTATCTCCACTCCCTTACTTTTTATTTTTTCTAAAATTTCTTTATTAAAATGCAGGCCCGCAGTAGGCGCAGCCGATGAGCCTATCTTCTCATTTTTGGCATACACAGTTTGATAATTTGAAACATCCCTGTTTAATTTTTCGCTTCTTTTTATATAAGGCGGCAAAGGAGTTTCTCCTATCTCTTCTAACTTTTTTATAAACCTTTCATAATCCAGATCAAATTTAAGCAAAAACGTTCCCTCGTTTTTTTCTAAAACTTCAGCTTTTATACCTTGCGCCAATTTGAGTATCTTGCCAACCACCACTCTTCCACCAAGCAAACATTTCCAAATATTTTTATTCTTTTCTACAACTTTTAGTAAAAAAATTTCAACCTTCCCGCCACTCTCCTTTTTACTAATTAAACGGGCATTAAATACTTTTGAATTGTTTATAAATAGAACGTCATCTTTATTTAAATAATTAAACAAATCACAAAAATGCCGATGATCAATTTCCCCATTGGCACGATTATAAATTAAAAGACGGGAATGATCCCGTGGATTTGCTGGTTCTTGAGCAATAAGATTCTTTGGTAATTCGTAGTCAAAATCAGCTAAATTCATAAATATTTATTGTTTTTTCAATCCTAAATGACCAAACGCTGAATCAGTGGCGACACGACCTCTGGGAGAACGATCTAGAAAACCTAGCTGCATTAAATAAGGTTCATAAACATCCTCGATAGTAGCCATATCCTCTCCGGTGGCTGCTGATAATGTATTCAAACCAACCGGCCCACCACCAAATTTTTCAATAATTGTGTTTAAAATTTTTCTATCAACATGATCAAGTCCATATTTATCAATATTTAAAACTTCAAATGATTTAAGACAAATATCTTTATCGATAAAACCGTTCCCTTCAACGACTGAAAAGTCCCTAACTCTTTTAAGCAGTCTATTGGCGATGCGAGGTGTTTTTCTAGCTCTTTCGGCTATTAAAAGACTTGCCTCCTCATCTATTTCTACGCCCAAAATATTTGAACTTCTTTTTATAATCTGATGAATATGTTCATCTTCATAAAAATCTAAATGATGAATAATGCCAAAACGATCTCTAAGCGGAGCTGATAATAAACTGGCCTTAGTGGTTGCGCCAATGATGGTGAAACGAGGTAAATCAATTCTGAGTGTTCTGGCTCCGGACCCCTTACCCATAATTAAATCAAGCGCAAAATCTTCCATGGCTGGGTACAAAATTTCTTCTACTACTTTATTCAAACGATGAATTTCGTCAATAAATAAAATATCACCATCACTCAAATTGGTTAAAATAGTTGCCAGGTCCCCACTCCTCTCTATCGCCGGGCCAGATGTTACCTTGAGATTAGCACCAATTTCGTTGGAAACAACATTGGCCAAGGTAGTTTTACCGAGACCAGGAGCACCATAAAACAAAACATGATCTATGGGTTCCGACCTTTTAGATGCTGCTTTTATGGTTATTTGTAAATTGGTTTTTATGTTCTCTTGACCAATATATTCAGAAAAACTTTTGGGCCTCAAACTAAGGTCAAAATTTTTATCACTGTTATTTTCTATTGGACTCACAACTCTATCTTCAGACATAATAAAAATATAATAATATGACTAAATATTAACATTACTAAATCAAAAAATCAAATCGTTATATTGATATGATTTATTTAAAAATAGATCCATTTAATCACCCGGGAATTTTAATTATAAACTTAGCACCTCGATTAGTATCGCTTTTTACTTTAATTTTTCCAAAAAAATCATTTTCAATAATACTCCTAACCAAAAAGAGCCCCAAACCACAATGATTATTACTTTCATCATCTTTCAATGAAAAAAATGGATTAAAGATTTTGCTTAAATTATCTTTATCAATACCAACTCCTCCGTCTTTAATAATTATTTTGATGAAAGAGGCTTCCCTGAACAATTTTACAAATATTTTTCTGGAACAATTAGTGCTCTTGCTTTTTAAAGAATCGATGGCGTTGCTTATGATATTAATAATAGTTTGATCAAATTTTATATGACTAGCGAACAAATAAATATCATCTTGAAGTGTCGTTTCGATTGTTATATCATATTTTATAAAATAAAAGTTAAACAACGACAAACAATTCTTGATTTCATCGGCCAAATTAAATTTAGTGATTTCAAATTTTTTACAACATTGATTTTTCAAAAAAGAAACAAGCGAGCCAGCTTTTTGAGAAATGTTCAAAGTTTCTTTAACTAATACGCCCACGTCCCTTTCATTGCCACCAACATATTTTATTTGATTAACAGACAAATTCAAAGCAGTTAAGATATTAGCTAAATCATGATAAATACCAGAGGATATTTTGCTGATTTCCATCACATTATAAACTTTGGCCATCTTATTAAGACAGGCGCTAATTTTTGAGCTTGAATCTTCTCTACAAAAACAAATATTTTTTCTTTCTTTCTTTAAAATTTTAATTAAATAAAGAACGATTGAATTTAAAAAAATAATAGAAAACAAACAAGTAAAAACAAGCCCAATACCAATAAAGCGACGATCACAAAAGAGACAAAAAACAAAACTAAATAAGATAAATAAATTTAATAAAAAAATAGCTAATGCTTTTTTATATTTAATCAATATCCTCATTTTAATTTCTTCAAGAAATATCTAATAAAAAAACTTTAGAATATTCTAAATAAATTAAACCTAAAGAAAAAATAAAAACTCTAATAAAAAAATACCCAAAAGAGTATTTTTAAAATCTGAGCCGCCTGTCGGATTCGAACCGACGACCTACTGTTTACAAAACAGTCGCTCTAACCAACTGAGCTAAGGCGGCAACAAGTGGAGCTGTTAAGATTCTTGGGATATTTGAGATTATTAAAACCAATGTTATTGTTAAAACTTTTACGTTTTCAAAGCCCCAAGCGCCCTAAGTATTTCAAAAATCCTAATAATCCTATAAAAAATGTGCGCCCAGCAGGATTCGGACCTGCGACCATCAGCTTAAAAGGCTGCTGCTCTACCAACTGAGCTATAGGCGCATAGATTACAACAAAAAAATATCATAAAACTGAAAATCTATGATTAGTTTGATTATAAAGCAAAAAAAAAGTTTTGGCAATAGTATAAACAATCGACAAGTAACAGGTGGAAAACAAGTTGAAAAAGAATGGAAAACTGCCTAAACAAAAGACCAAAAACCACCTTGATAAAATATCTATTTTAAGATACTATGTAATTATTCTAAAAAATAGACACGTAAAACATGAACTATGGCTGAAGAAAAGCAAAATCAACTCGGCAAGATGCCTCCACAGAATATTGAAGCAGAGCAATCCCTTCTAGGTTGCTTACTATTAGACAAAGAGGCTATTTTTAAAGTAATGGATATACTAAATCCGATTGACTTTTATTACAATAACCACCAATCAATATTCGAATCAATGATAGAGCTCTTCAATAATCAAGAGCCGGTAGATATTATAACCCTGTCTAACAAATTAGAAGAAAAAAAATTAATAGCCGAAATAGGTGGCAGAAGTTATTTGGCTCAACTATCAAACACGGTCGCCACAACAGCCAATATTTCTTATTATGCCAACTTAATACAAAAAAAGGCAACGCTTAGAAGACTACAAATATCAGCCAGTGAAATAATGGACTTAAGCTTTGAAGAAGAGAGAGATGTAGATGAAATTCTTGACCAAGCAGAAAAAAAAATGTTTAGTGTTTCTAGGAAATACTTAAAAAATTCATTTTCAGGAATAGACAATTTGCTCACCGAAGCTTTCGAAAGAATAGATGAATTACACAAAAAAGGCGGAAAATTAAGAGGACTATCAACTGGTTTTCATGATTTAGACAATCTTTTGGCTGGCTTACAAAAATCTGATTTAGTAATCTTGGCAGCCAGACCTAGCGTCGGAAAAACATCTTTGGCTTTAGACATTGCTCGTCAGGCAGCTATAAAAAATAAAGTTGGGGTAGGACTATTTTCTTTAGAAATGAGCAAGGAGCAACTCGTAGACAGAATGCTTTGTGCTCAAGCTAATGTAAATCTATGGAAAATGAGAACCGGAAATTTATCAGACAAAGAAGAAGATAATGATTTTCAAAAAATAGGAGAAGCTATGGGTATTTTAGCCGAAACACCAATATATATAGATGACACCCCCAATTCATCGGTTATGGAAATAAGAGCAAAAAGCAGAAGGCTTCAATCAGAAAAGGGATTGGGGTTAATAGTTATCGACTACTTGCAGTTAATGGAGGGGCGAGGAAAATTTAGTGACAACCGCGTTCAAGAAATATCAGAAATTAGTCGCGGACTAAAAGGTATAGCCAGAGAATTAAACGTCCCCGTTTTGGCTCTAGCCCAATTATCTAGAGCAGCCGAACAACAAACAGGCTCGTCAATACCAAAGCTTTCCCATCTTAGAGATTCGGGATCCATTGAACAAGACGCTGACGTTGTAATGTTTATATACAGAAAAGCGGCCGACAGAGCTTTTAATGTTCAAGAATTATCAATGGAAGAAAGATATAAAGCCGAAATTCACATAGCCAAACATAGAAACGGCCCAACCGGAAAAATAGATCTATTTTTCTCCGAAGAAACTGCCAGCTTTAGAAATTTATCAAAAAAAGAAGATAATTAATATCTAACAATAATCAAATATTCGCTCTTGTTCATATAAAAGCACTTTGTGCTTATTTGACTACAGCGCAACAAAAAAATTTATGTTTAATAAACTAAAACAATTAAAAGATTTAAGAAGCCAAGCCAAAACAATGCAAAATGCTTTGGCGGATGAAAAAGTTGAATTAGAAAAAAATGGAATAAAGTTAGTAATGAACGGCAATATGGAAATCATGGAGCTATCTATAAACAACGACTCAAGCAAAGAAGAGATTGCTAGAACAACTAAAGATCTTTTTAATGACGCTATAAAAAAAACACAAAGAATAATGGCCAAAAAAATGCAAGAAATGGGTGGAATACCAGGATTAAACTAATTGTAGAAAATAAAAAAGCGCCCTCTGTTGAAGGCGCGTGAAGATAAATGTCTTAAATTAGTTGGCCGAGAAAACAAAACCCCTCTCCTCTTGCTCGAGAGCATGATGGGGGTCATTATAAACTACTTCTTGTAATTTATATTCTTTACTTTCGGTCAACTTTAAGACCCTTTCGTAATAATGCCGATTAGCCGCCCTTGTTTGAGCGGTCTCCAAATTTCCGACAAAAATAACTTTATTAGGAACATCTTTCCCTGTGAAAATTTTTTCAAAAAAGGACTTTGGTTTCGATTTGCAAAGCCCAGGCCTTATCTGAACTAACTGGCCATTGTTGTTCCGAAGAACAAAAGAATTGATACTCTGTTTTTCCTCTACCTTGCGGGAGGATATTTTACGAAATTTAAGAACAGAAAACGATGTCACCATAAAGATATTTGTTTAATTGTTAAAAAACTACTAGAGAAATATAAACTATTTTAAAAAAAATGTCAATACATTACCCAAAAACAATAGAAAACCTGATCCAACAATTTTCAAAATTGCCCGGAGTAGGCCGAAAAACGGCCGAAAGATACGTATTCCATATAATGAAACAAAGCCCAGGGCAAATTAAATTATTAGCCAAAGACTTAAATAATATTTTTGATGGTTTTAAGATTTGTCAAAAATGTTCAGCTTTTTCGGAAAAAGAAATTTGTCCAATATGTTCTGACGACAAAAGACAAGAAAATTTAATCTGTATAATAGCCAACTTCCAAGACATGTCCAGCATTGAAAATACCAAACAATATAACGGAAAATATTTTATACTTAATGGACTCGTAAATACTATAGAAAACATTGGACCAGAAAAATTAAATATAAAAAAATTGGTAAAACATATAAACGAGTTAATTAAAAAAAATGGAAAAATAGAAATGATATTAGCTCTAAGTCCAACTATTGAGGGAGAGACGACTTCTCTTTATTTAAAAAGAATATTAAAAAGCCCAAAAATAAAAATAAGTAAACTAGCTCAAGGATTGTCAACTGGAATGAGCCTGGAGTACGTGGACGAAACTACTCTGAGTAATGCTTTAAAATACAGAAATGAGTTAAAATAAAAATGAGCCAAATACTGGCTCATTTTTTAGAAATATGTTTGAAATATTAAGCTATCTTTTCAATCTTCACTTGACTAAATTCTTGTCTATGGCCGATAGTTCTTTTGTATCTAGTTTTGTTTTTGTATTTTATAACTAAAATCTTCTTGGCTCTACCTTGAGAAACAGTTTCTCCTTCAACTTTTTCTCCCAAAAAAGGAGCTCCAATTTCAATAGAGCTGCCGTCGGTATCAGCAATCATTAAGGTTTCAAATTTAACCTTTTTTCCGTCTTCGAGAGGGAGTTTTTCAATCTTAATAACATCGCCTTCTTTAACCTTATACTGTTTTCCGCCTGTTTTTATAACCGCTATCTTTGTCATATTTTTATGCTTTATTTATATATAAATTAATATTAAACCAAAAAACCAGGAAAACCATATTCCTTTAATAGATACATATTAACAAATCTAAATAAATTGTCAACAATGCGGAAATTATCTGTAGGTATATATATACCCATTGTTAACGGCAGCGGACACTTCGTTGGCGTCGTTTGAACAAGAAATATCAACCCAGTTTCTTGCGCCAGAAGGAGTTTGTTCAACCCATGTTTCGCCATAATCATAGGATGCATAAATATAGCCACCCCAAACGGCGGAAAATATTTTTCTTCCATCGGACGATGAGCAAACTGAATACCAAGCTCTTGATCCAGAAGATGCTTTTTCTGTCCACGTTTGAGCAAAGTCAGAAGAAACATAAACACTATCAAGAGTAGCGGCCACGGCGACGGCTCTTTCTCCGTCAGAAGAAAAAGCAACTGAACTCCAACATTTTGACCCAAGAGAAGTTTGCTCTACCCAGGTAACCCCATAATCAGAAGATGTATATAAATACCCACATTCACTGATGGCTGCTAACATAGAGCCGTCAGAAGAAGAATCAATGGTGTCCCAATCTCTTGCTCCAGCCGAAGTTCTGGCAGTCCATGTTACACCGGAGTCATCTGACGTATAAATATAATCACTATTGTAAGCCACGGCAGCCAAATTTACTCCGTCAGAAGACGAGGTTACTCCTTCCCAACTTCTTTCGCCAGAAGACGTTCTCTCTGCCCAGGTCTGTCCAGAATCAGAAGAGGTATAAATATACCCGCCACTACTTCCACCAGAATAATTATTAACCGCTACAAGCTTTGTTCCGTCGGACGAAGAGCTTATAGCCGCCCAGCTTCTTGAACCAGCAGAAATTCTCTCCACCCAAGTTTGGCCTGAGTCAGAAGAGGTATAAATATAACCATTCATAGCGCACGCCGCCAATTTAGTACCATCAGAAGATGAGGTTATAGAATACCATTCTCTTGAACCAGAAAGTGATTGCTCAACCCAAGCAACAAGGTCACATTCTCCTTCATTACAAATATAACCCTCAGAACATTCTGGCAAACAACCCCCTGGCTCTTCTTCTAGTTGGCCACTATAATCAACTATACCACCAGGGATCATTGTCTTGGCTCCGTCATTAAGATTTGAAAGTTGTTTTCCAATACAAAAATTAATGGCATAACTATTGCCATTATCAACAGGAATGTAGGCATAAGTATTAGAGGCGGGAGAGCAATTTCCATCAGCAGGGGTTGGGGCAACAGGAATGCTATACATAAATATTTCCCCTGTACTAGAAGAGGTTATAGCGCCACTGTTCCACTCATCAGTTGTTGGATATCTACCATTTTCACTAAAAAACAATTCTAAAGCAGTGGAGACCTGTTTCATGTCCGCCACTCTTTTTGCGTCTCTAGCATTTTGTCTGGCTTGCTGTAGAGCTACAACCGCTAGAGTAGCCAAAATACCTATAATAGCTATTACCACTAATAATTCAATAAGTGTAAAAGCTTTTTGTTTTTTATTAAGCATAGTTTTTATAATGATTATTAAATATTTATTTAAAATATTTTAGGGCAAAATAGCAAAAGCCATAAGAACCTAAAAACTTTACAATTTATTGCAACAAAAAAATAAACGGCTATTTGTATTTAATCCACTCTAACAATATCCGCTCCCAGCCTCCTTAATCTTTCATCTATTTTTTCATAACCTCTGTCTATCTGATAAATATTGTCTATCTCTGTTCTACCCTTTGCCATTAAAGCGGCTATGACCAAACCAATACCAGCTCTAATATCTGGGCTGATTAATTTTTTGCCATATAGTTTACTTGGACCATTTATAACCACACGATGAGGATCACACATGGTAATATTTGCGCCCATTTGTGATAACATATCCGTCCAAATCAAACGCCTGTCATAAATCGTTTCATGAATCAAAGACATGCCATCAGCTTGAGTCATTAAAACCGCATAAGGAGACTGCAAATCAGTAGGAAAGCCAGGATACTCATGAGTTTGGATGCTATAAGCTTTGATTTTGTTTCTTTTTTTCATTTTTATCCAATTTTTTCCTGTTTCAAAATTAACACCTATTCTTTTAAAAATAGCCAACAAAACAGAAACATGTTCGGGGTTACAATCTTTTATAAGAATTTCCGAATTGGTGGCTGCGGCTAAAATAGCAAAAGATCCGGCTTCTATTCTATCTGGCATTATTTCAATTTTACCAGCACCCATTTTTTTTACACCATCAATTACTATCATTGACGTGCCAGCACCTTTTATCTTGGCACCATTTTCATTTAAATAGTCAGCTAAATATTTTATTTCAGGTTCCATGGCACAATTTCTTAAGATAGTTTGGCCCTCAGCTAAACAAGCGGTCATCATCAAACTCTCCGTGCCGGTAACGGAAACCTTTGGAAAAAAGAAATCCATTCCTTTTAATTTTTTTGCTTCTATAAAATAATATTTACCAGAAGCTTTTATCTTGGCGCCCATAGCGGAAAAACCATCCAAAAAGAGATCGATCGGCCTTCCACCGGCACCAATGACACATCCCCCAGGATGAGGAAATTTAATTTTTTTAAATCTAGCAAGCAAAGGCCCGACGAACATAATAGATGTTCTAAATTTATCAGCTAACTTATCTGACAGCTCAAAAGTTTTGACATTTTTACTCTCTATAATTACTTTGTCTCCCTTTAATTCAACCTTAAACCCCATCTCTCTGATCAATTGCAAAGATTTATCAATGTCCTCTATTTTTGGTAAATTACCTATAGTCATCGGCTTCTCTGATAAAATAGAGGCCGGAATGACCTTTAAGGCTAAATTTTTAGCTCCTTTAATTTTTATTTCTCCTGATAATGGTTTTTGACCATTAATAATAAATTTAGACATAAAAAATCAATTAAAAAATAAAATAAATACGGAAAATATCGCTTACTAATTTAATACAATTATAACAAAATACTACTGAATAGACAATTTATACAAGCCCTCTTGATTGGCTATCTTACCAGTAAAATATAATATTCCGCCATTTTTATCTAAGACAATATTGGAGACCTTGTCGAAGGAAAAAAGTTTTGTCACATACTTATTATATTTTAAATCAATAGCGTTTATGTCCTTGCCATTTGAGAAGATAACATATTCTTTCGGATGCCAAAGCAGGCTGGTAATATTATCCTCAAAGCGAGAAATTAGAAAGCTTTGAAATAGGGATAAATTAAAAAGAAAAATTTCAAAACCGCTTGAGTAAACAAAACTGTTGTTATCTACAAAATTAATGTTTTCTACTTTTGTCAAAAACCCTCTAAACACATTTATTTTTGAAAACGGCTCCAGTATATACAAGCTTGAAAAGCTAGAATCACGAACTAAAACAAAACTACCAATAACAGAATAAATTTGAAAATTACCGAAAGATGGCATTTCTAGCTCTCTCACAAGTTTTTTTTCTGCAAAAGAATAGATTTTAAAATACTTTTTGTCTAAATTTTCTGAAATTAAAAAAATAAAATCACCACCAATAAAATAATCATCGATATTTTCTCCTTCAAAAAATAAGCTATCATTTTCAAAATCTAAATCACAAACAAAAATATTTTTTTCAGAATTTAAATAATAAATTCTGTCTTTATTTATTTTTATGTTTTTCCTGTAGACACCATCTCCTTGACTGGATCCAATATACTTATTTTTATTCAAATCAAAAATTAAATCATCATTGACCGCAAGCTTACTATTGTCTAAGAACTTGAGACTATCAACATCTAGGCCTAAATTAAACTCCGTTTCGTTTTTTATATTAAAAATTTTCAAATCTTCCGACAAAAATACATTAGAAAAATTACTATCCACTTCTATAGCTTGAACCGTTGAAGGAAAAATCATTAAAGGCAAAGACTTCTTAAGCAGGGACACATTTTCAACATAAGTTGTCTCACCTTGATTTATATACACTTTCTGTTCGAATGGCCAGTATCCATCCAATTCAAGCCTTAAAACATATTCACCTGGAATTAAATTCTTAGCTTTATAGGGAGTTTCTATTTTTTTGTCTTTAAAAACGTCACGAGAGACTAGAAAACTCTTAAAATTTTTAACCAAGCTCACTTCGGCCCCCTTAGGCTCGGAGTTTATAGCCAATATCCCAGTCTTTTGTAAAAGACTCAACTTATATGGAGGCTTGAGAGAGGAAAAAGAAATCATATACCCACTAGCCAACAAGGACAAATACAAAGTCAAGATTATAAAAATAAAGAAAAAAGACCAAAATATTATCCTTCGAACTAAATGGTTCATAATAAATAAATTATATATCCTTACTTATTTGTTTAATAAAATTAGCAAGATCCTCTTTAACTTCCTCGTTTTTTAGGCCCAACTTTATAGTAGCTTTTATAAAGTTAAACTTGCTACCAGTATCAAGCCATTCTCCTTCTATTTTTTTGCCATACAAAGGTCTATTATTCTCTAACATAATATCAAAAGCATCCGCCAATCTTATTTCTCCCGACTTACCCTTTTTCATAGTAGACAAAACTTTAAAAATTTCAGGAGTAATAACATACAGACCAACGGCGGCCAAGTTTGACGGAGCCTCCCCAACTTTTGGTTTTTCTACGAATCTTTTTATTTCATAATTTCCATTTCCCAAATCAAGTCCATCTATAACACCAAACTTGTCTACCTTATTTTCATCAACTTCTGATAAACCAATAATCGGGCATTTATACTGTTCATACAAATCAATAATCTGTTTAACCGGGGAAATCGGAGCATCATAAAGAGTGTCACCAAACATTATAAGCACCGGTTCATCAAAAACAAGATGAGCGGCACAATTTATAGCATGACCATCGCCCAAAGGAATGGATTGTCTTACATAGGAAAATTTAGCCAAAGAATCTATTTCTTTAATTTTGGCCACTAAATCCAACTTGTTTTTCTCTACTAAAGTGTGTTCTAACTCAAAAGAATAATCAAAATGATCCTCAATAGCCCTTTTTCCTCTTCCTGTTACAAAAATTATTTCTTCAATTCCGGCCGAAACCGCATCCTCTACCATATATTGTATAACCGGTTTATCAACTACTGGTAACATTTCCTTAGGCTGAGCTTTGGTGGCTGGCAAAAATCTAGTGCCAAAACCAGCAACGGGCATAATTGCTTTTCTAATTTTCATAATATTTTTTTAATCATTAAGAATAAAATATCTAAACTAAATAAATTATACTATATTTAAAATTTTTATTTTCTACCAAGGCCCCATTTTTTAAAATATTTATACCAAGATTTAATATGTTCTCTCGTTAACTTATTTTTAAAGACAGCCAAGTACCAAGGACCACCGGCGCTTTCTCGGGCATGGTGGTGAATAACCTCTGCTCCAGGATGATAAACAACTTTTTTACCATGATACCAAGAGCGACGACAAACATCAATGTCCTCAAAATACATAAAAAATCTCTTGTCAAAACCATCAAAACCATCCTTTCTAATCATAAGACAAGAGCCCATCAACCAATCAACCTCCTTTATCGAATCATGAGAAAAATTTTTCATTAAAAACCAATCTAAATGTTTTTTAAAAAAACGGCCCAAAAAAGTACGCCGAAAAATTGGAGTCCAGGGGCGAGGAAAATAAGCACAAGAATACTGCAGGCTCATGTCCGAATTTAACAATTTTGGTCCAACAATATAAGTTTCGGAGCTTCCTTTAATATAGTCAAACATTATTCTTATAGCTCCTGGCTTCAATTCTGTGTCTGGGTTTAAAATTAAAACAAAATCTCCGGTAGCTTTATTTATGCCCAAATTATTTCCACCACCCATTCCCAGGTTTTTGTCACTTTCAATTAACTTAAAATTATTAAAATCAAATGATAAATCATCAAATCTGTCGCCAGAAGCATTCTCAACTAAAATAACTTCAAAATCTAGTCCTTTCAGGTCTGATTTTAGAATAGACTCCAAGCAAACCTTAGTTTTTTCTTTTGATTTATAATTAACTATAACGACTGATAGATCCATGCTACAAAAAATTAAAACTAAACATTAAATAATCTTATCAAAAATTTAGCAAAAATAAAATAGATGTTCAAAAAAAAGTTAGCCAAAGACAAGAGAGAGCCAGAAATTTCTTGATAAGAAATCTTGCCGGAAATCAAAAACATTAAATCTCTGTCTTTTATTTTTCTAAATTCTCTTACCTTTTTACGCCCTAAATAGATTCTATACCAAAAAAAAGGATTTAAAAAATTTAACCAAATCTTAATTTTATCTTTAGCCCAACCATTTTTAAGAGAGAAATAGAACAAGCCAAATTCCATTACTAAAAAAGCTGGCAAAAACAACACTAAGGTAAAAATTTTGTAATTTTTTAAAGTAGTAATAATTCTATTTCTATCCATAAAATAGTATTTAGAAATAGAACGACTAAACTCATATTTATGATAAACAATAGAATTTTTAGCCAAAACACATTTGTACCCAGCGAGCCATATTCGCCAACCTAAATCTTGGTCTTCATTATACATAAAATAACTTTCATCAAATAAACCAACTTTTTCTAAAACATTTCTTTTAAACAAAACGGCCGCTCCTGAAGGATAAAAGATTTCTGCTTTATCTACAACGCCAGCTGAGTCGTAAGTCTCGTTATAACCCTCACAAAAACCAAAGCCCAGGAAATGAGTTTTGTTTCCAAGACTATTTATTTTGTTCTTTGCCGGATATAACATTAATCTCGCCTGAACAGCCCCAATACTCTCTTGATTATCTGCAACTCTAACCATTTCCGAAACAGTTGTCTCTTCAATAATAGTATCCATGTTTAACAAAAAAATATAGTCACAATTGTCCCTAAAAGCCTCTTCAATAGCATCATTGTTCCCCTTGGCAAAACCATCATTATTTTTATTTCTAATAATTTTAGCTTCCGGAGCTTTTTCTTCTAAATAGTTAAAAGACTCGTCCGACGTCTCGTTGTCAGTTATATAAAGATTGATTTCACCCAAAAAATCTTGCTTTCTAACGCCGAGCAGACAGTCATCCAGATACTTCTTGGCATAGTCTTTATAATTTATTAAAATGATGGCTAGTTTTTTATTCATAAAAAAATTATAACATTTATTAACAAATATTCAAAACAAACGAGGCATTATTCGAAGGCCTCGTTTGTAGATTCTATATATGTATTTATTTGTTTTCTTTATTTTATTGGTGGCGTTCCAACAGCTCTAATGGCCCTAACTTTATGAGCGTTTCCCTTGGCATAACTTGGAGGGGTTTCAATAGCTGGAGCAGCTTTGGCTGTATTTGTAAATTTAAAGCTTCTAACAATTTCTTGCGGCAAAGAAACAGATTTGGCGCTAGAAACATCAACCTCAGAAGATGACCAATAATAAACATCATAAATACCAAAATATCCCAACAAATTGTTCAACTCCGTGTAAGAAGGCAAATACCAATCACTATATCCGCCGCCCCTATAATCACTCGCAGTTTTAGCAGCGCTTAAAGTGCCACAAGGATTCTCTAAAATCAAAGCCGTATCTCCTTCTCCGTTAGAATCAGAAATCGCTCCAATATAAATACCATCACAACCCCAAGATTTACCAGAACTTTGGTCACTGTTTGCAGCAATAAGCATTATTGGATCCCCAAGGTCAGGATAGGCAGCATAAAAAAGTATACCACCACCGCGCGAATCGCCAACCACGTTTTCACTTGTACATTCCACACTAACACCACCGTCTTCAACCGGTTCACTACTAGAATTAATTCCTCCAGGAGTTAATTGTTTTTCTCCGGCTAAAAAATCAGAGACTTGGCTACCGGTACAAAAAGAAATAGCATAACTACTACCACTGTTTGTTTGTGAATAAATATAAAAATTAGAATTTTCATCGCAAGCTCCGTCAGCTGGAGTAGGAGCACTAGGAATATTGTGCATAAAGACATCACCAGACAAAGAAGAGATATCTCCGCTTGCCCACTCTTCTTCACTTGGATAACGGTTATTTTCACTAAAAAAAAGCTCTAAAGCAGTTTGAACTTGTTTCATGTCGGCCATTCTTTTAGAATCCCTGGCCCGAGAACGAGCTTGTTGCAAGGCAACAACAGCCAAAGTTGCCAAAACACCAATAATAGCAATAACCACTAAAAGTTCAATCAACGTAAAGGCTTTTTTCTTTTGATTCATATTTTTTTTTATAAATAATAATATACCATAAAAACTATACACTTTTTTTATAAAAACGCCACCTTGATTAGATTTTTTTACTTTTAAAAGAAAAAAGCAAGGTAAAAAAAATACCTATTGGCCAAGAAAATTTTAAAAAATAATACTGCCAAGCTGGTTCCCATTTTTGAAAATATTTTAACATTGAATCCCTAAAGTATCTTTGTGCTTTGCCTCGCTTAAGGGCCGAAAAGCTTTGGCCTACATAATCCAAACATTTTGCATCTGGATTATACCAAACTTCAGCTCCCAATTTATAAATTTGTCTGCAAAAATCAACCTCCTCAAACCAAACAAAATATCTTTCATCTAAAAGGGGCAAATCTCTTTGACTTAAACTTTGATAGGCTTTTTTGTTGATCATAAAAAAAGAACCGCGCACTGAATCAACTTTTTGACTTTGATTATAATTAAAATTATTTATTAAATATTTATTTAAGACTTTTGGAAAAATGTGAGGAATTTTTAAAATTATCATTAATTGATCAAAAAATTTTGGAAAACGACGAATATGTTTTATTATTTCATTCCTTTCATCTACCAAGCAACAACTAGAAACGACTGCTTTAACATTTTTCTTGGCAAAGATAAGTGATTTTTCTAAAGTATCGGAAAAAACCTGCATATCAGGATTCAAAAGTAAAATAAAATCACCTGCTGATTTTTTGATCGCTATATTATTGGCTTTAGAAAAACCTAAATTTTCGCTATTTTTAATCAATTTAACTTGAGGAAAATTTTTCTCAATCATTTCAGAGGATCCATCAACCGAAGCATTGTCAACAACAAAAACCTCAAAAGAAAAATCACCCTGAGAAGCAAAAAGAGCCTTCAAATTAGCCCGCAACTTTTCTTTTACATTATAAGAAACTATAACAATAGATAAGTCCATAAATTAATTAAATAAGTAAAATTTTTAATAACTTTATTCTACCTTTCCCGCCACTAATTATTAAAACATTATTTTTCAAAACTCCAAATTCTTTAGAAAAAAAATTTATAAGATCTAAATTAGCCTTGTTCTTTTCAGCCGGTGATTTTATGCTTAGCATTATAGTTTCGACATCCTTGTCATCAATATTGTCAATTTTAAAATCTTTAACCATTGTCTTGCTTGCCCCCGGAAAAACTTTTACGCGCAAATATACTTCTCCTTTATTTTTTAAATCATTTTTATATTTTGACAACATAAATTATTATTCAGCAAAAAGTATAGCGTTAGGGATGGTTCTCCCCGGCCCAAACATATACTCATCACGATAAAAGAGAGCGGCCGAATATCCTCCATCTAAATTTATAGCATAATCCATCTTCATTATCTTTAAAATTTCTGCCAAATCAGAAACCGTGGCACTCCTAGCAACTATTAAATATATTTTTCCTTTTCCACCAATATCGTCATTCTTAAAAGCAAGCGCGTTTCTGGTAGCTTTAACATCTCTTTGTTTTTCGTCTACTTCCCAATCAATTAATAAATTTTGACCATTTTCTATTAAACGCGGCTTATTGCCAATAGCAGCTTGAAGCTTTGCCCCATAAGTCTGTTCAAAGTTTTCAACGCTAGCGAAATCTCTGCTATCTTTAAAATAATAAAATTTATTATTTTCATCAAAAGCCATGATAGGGCCCGTTGTTGGATATTTTAATTGATCATTATTTATAAAAACATTTAACCTAGAATTATATACTGGGAAAAAATAATAATTTAATTTCTCGGCACTAGTATCAAAATAAGTTCCATTAATAGCAGCAAAGGCATTGCTATCAGTAACATAATCAATTAATTCTTTAGACTGACAACGACCAGGACAACTCTGAGAGTTAGCAGTGTCACTTATTATTTTAAGCTTGGGATTGTTCAAATCAATTTCGACAATATCAAGAAAATAATCTTGATTTTCATAACTTACTTTTACTTTATGCTGATAAGAACTGTATTCATTTATACTTTCATCTAAAGTATCCTTGTGAATATAGGCCAAATTTTTTCTACTTATACCCAGCCCTAGTTCTCTCATAATAAAAAAGGCGTCATTTGGTCGACCAAGATAATGCTTTTTATAAGTCAAAGGATTTATATACCAAGCCTCACCGTTTCGTTCCACTTGTAAAATTATAAGCCCGGCTAATTTTTTAGCAAAAGCCACATCTCCTTCCACCTCTGTGCCGGATTGAGCAATTCTCTGGAAATCTCTCTCTGAAATACCAAGCCCTAGCTCTCTCATGACATTAAAAGCGTCACTTGGTCGACCAAGATAATATCTCTTGCTATCTTTTGGATAAATATACCAAGCCTCACCGTTTCGTTCAACATCGATTAATATTCGGCCACCAAGTCTCTCGCCTAAAGTTTGAGCCTTAAGGGTCGACAAAGGTAAAAAAGCGACAAAAAGAAGAGCAAACAGAAACACAAAATAACAACATTTTCTCATAAAAAATAAATAATTTTTATTATAATCATTATAGCATTTTGCCAGCAAGAAATAAAGCCAAATTTAAGCTTGCCCAATGATTATATCTTTGCTAATATTTTAATATAATAATTAATAAAAATCTTATGAAAGAATACTTGAATCTTTTAAAAGATGTTTTTGAAAACGGCACTGATAGAGATGACAGAACCGGAATAGGAACAAGGGGCGTTTTTGGCCGTCAAGTCAGATTTGACTTATCTAAAGGGTTTCCTTTGATGACCACTAAAAAAGTCCACTTAAAATCTATTATTTATGAATTATTGTGGTTTTTAAAGGGTGATACTAATATAAAATATTTAAACGATCATGGTGTAAGTATTTGGAATGAATGGGCTGATGAAAATGGTGATCTTGGGCCAATTTATGGCAAACAATGGACTGCCTGGGAAGGGAAAAATGGAGAAAAAATAAATCAGATAGCAGAGGTGGTTGAAATGATCAAAAAAAATCCAGAATCTAGAAGAATTATAGTTAGTGGCTGGAATGTAGGAGATTTAAAACAATTAATCTCCGGCAAAAAAACCGCCCCACCTCCTTGCCATACAATTTTTCAATTTTATGTTTCAAATGGAAAATTATCATGTCAACTATACCAAAGAAGTGCTGATATATTTTTAGGCGTTCCTTTTAATATTGCTTCTTATGCCCTACTAACAATGATGATGGCCCAAGTTTGCGGTTTAAAGACAGGGGAGTTTGTTCATACTTTTGGCGATCTCCACATTTACAAAAATCACTTCGAACAAGTAAAAGAACAATTATCCAGAGAACCAAAAGAATTACCAAAAATGATAATTAATCCAAGCAAAAAAGATATCTTTTCTTTTGAATATGAAGACTTTACTCTAGAGGGCTATGATCCTTGTCCGGGAATTAAAGCTCCAATAGCTATATAAATATGATACCAGTAACCTTAATAATGGCTTCTAGCTTAGACGGGAAGATAGCCAAAAACAAAGATCACTTTGCCAATTGGACAAGCAAGGAGGATAAGCAAGTTTTTATCCAAACATCAAAAGATTTTGGCATGATTATGATGGGCTATAACACTTTCAAGACCTTCCCTTCTCCCTTAAAAAACAGACTAAACGTTGTTTTTACTGAAAACAAGGAGCTAGAAATAGAAGGAGTTAAATGGGTTAGTGGCGAACCGGAAAAAGTGTTAGAAGAACTTAAAACTTTAGGTTTTAAAAAAGCCTTGCTTGGCGGCGGAACAAGTCTTAATACTCTGTTCTTGCAAAAAAAATTAATAAATGAAATAATACTAACTGTCGAACCAAAGATTTTTGGTTCAGGCTTATCTTTATTCAAGGATGATTTTGATCTCAGCCTAGAACTTTTGGAATTAAAACAAATTAATCAAAATTCTTATCTGGTTAGATATAAAGTTATCTATTAATTACTACTAATTATGGAAAAAAAAATTATTATTGGCCTAGTCGGTCAAATTGCCTGTGGCAAAGGAGTAATGAAAAAGTATTTAATAAAAAAGAATTACGCTAGCGATTATCGATTTTCGACAATTTTGAGAGATGTTTTAAATAGATTGGGGGTTGAAATTAACAGAAATAGTCTGCAAAAAGTGTCCACTATTTTAAGGCAAAACTTCGGCGAAGATTTGCTGGCCAAAGCCATCGCCAAAGATGCTAAAAATGATAATAGTCACTTCATAGTCATTGACGGAATAAGAAGAATGGCTGACGTGAAATATTTGAAAGAGCTTCCTGAATTTAAACTGATAAGCATAGTAGCCGACAAAGAAATAAGATATAAAAGAGTACTAGACAGAAATGAAAACGCAGGTGATGACAAAAAAACTATAGAAGAATTTGAGCAGGAGGAGATGGCAGAAACAGAAGAGGAGATTCCTACTGTTATGAAAAACGCTGACTATGAAATAATAAATAATAGCACATGGGACAAACTACACGGCCAGATAGATGATATAGTTGAAAAAATTAAAAATGAAAAATAAATATGGATTTTAAATCCTATCAAAAAGAATCAAAAAAAACAGCTCTTTACCCTAATGCAGGAAATAATTTTATTTACCCTGTATTGGGTTTAGTGGGAGAAGCGGGAGAAGTAGCCGAGAAAATTAAAAAGATAATAAGAGATGACGACGGAATTGTTACTGAAGAAAAAAGAGGAGAAATAAAAAAAGAGCTAGGTGATGTCTTGTGGTATTTGGCCCAATTATCAAGTGAATTCGGACTTGAACTAGAAGACGTCGCCAGCGGAAATCTAGAAAAACTATTTTCACGCTTAGAAAGAAACCAAATCAAAGGTAGTGGGGACAATAGATAAAAAATATGCCAATTAAAAAAGGTAAGTTAATAGTTTTTTACGGAACAAATAACTTAGGCAAAAGCACCCAAGCTAAAATTTTAATTGACAAACTAGAAGAAAAAAATATAGTAGCTGAATATTTAAAATACCCCATTTATGGCTTAGCGCCCTCTGGGCCCGCTCTAAACAATTACCTTAGAAACGGAAATCCACACAATCTAAGTGCTCGTGAAGCTCAGATAATATATTGTTTGAATCGTACCCAATATCAAAAAACACTAGAAGAAAAGCTAAACGAAGGAATAAATATTATTGCTGAAGATTATACTGGGACTGGCATTGCTTGGGGAGTAGGAGCTGGAGTAGAACAAAATTTTTTAGAAGAAATAAATAATCATTTATTAAAAGAAGATATTGCCTTACTTTTTGATGGAGAGAGATTCAAAGAAGCAGTTGAAAAAAATCATAAGCACGAACAAGACGATGAATTCTCTCAAAAAGTCAGACAAATACATTTAAATTTAGCTAAAAAATATAATTGGGATATAATCAATGCCAATTTAAGTGTAGAAGAAATCGCTGAGATTATTTTTGAAAAAATTAAGACAATTTTGTGATTATATAAATTTGAGATTTTTAAAAAATATACATTAGCAATCCCAAAAATCCCAAAAATCTTAATAATCACAAGGATCTTAACATAATAAGTCCCCGTAGTTCAACGGATAGAACACAAGATTGCGGATCTTGTAATCTAGGTTCGATTCCTAGCGGGGACACAACAAAAATTTGAATGCAACTTTTTTAAAAAAAGTTGCACAAAAATCGCCAGCAATTCAAAATTTCGAAACCTCCGCTATAAAAGCTAGCAAAATTTAAAACTCAGCTGAGCCCTGCCCAGCTTCAAACAATTAAATTTTGCACACTTTTTACGCTTCTGTCTTCTTCGAAATTTTTCAACGCTGGCATTTTTAAAATTTTAAGACTTTTTCTTTATTATTGAGTCTTTATTTATTTTTCAAGTAAAATCTGTTAATATTAGAGCATGGAAAATTTGGAAAAAAATATAAAAACTCTTCCCAAAATCGGTGATAAAACAGAAAAAAAATTAGAAAAAATGGGTATTAAAACCATTAATGATTTGATTTTTCACTTCCCCTTTAGATATGAAAAGTATGAATTTTGTGAAAATCTAGGAAAAATTAAAATAAACACGGCCATCAATTTAAAGGTAAAAATTGATTTAATTAGAAATAAAAGAAGTTTTCGTAAAAAAATGACCATAAGCGAAGCAATAGTTTCCGATGACCACGGCAGCTTAGAAGTAATTTGGTTCAATCAACCATTTATATCTAAAACCTTAAAAAACGGAGACATGGTTTCTTTGGCCGGAAAAATAATGGCCAACAATGGTCGCTTGATAATGGCCTCCCCAATCTATGAAAAAATAAATCAATACTCCGAGCCCATCCACACCAAAGGAATAGTGCCAATTTATAATTTAACCAGCGGACTGACTCAAAAACAATTAAGATTTTTTATTAAAAAAATATCACCAAACTTTTTAAAGATTACCGAATATTTACCAAAAGAAACCCTAGAAAGACAAAGCCTGATAAATATTAATCTGGCCACGGAAAAAATACATTTCCCAAAAAAAGACGACGACATAGAAAAGGCCAGTGAGTATTTTAAATTTTTAGAACTATTTCTATTCCAACTCAAATCATATTTTTTAAAAAAAGAACTAGAAACAAAAAGAGCTGAAAAACTAGAAATTAAACTTAATGAAATTAAAAAATTCATATTATCTCTCCCCTTTGAACTTACCGATGATCAAAAAAAATCAAGTTGGGAGATATTAAAAGATATAGAAAAAAATAATCCCATGTCTCGCCTACTTCAAGGAGATGTTGGTAGCGGAAAAACAATAGTGGCTTTAATTGCTATCCTAAACTGTCTTTTAAACAAAAAACAAGCTATTTTTATGGCGCCAACTGAAATTTTGGCCACTCAACATTACAAAACAGCTTTAAAATTATTAGAAAAATACAATTTCAAAATAGCATTACTCAGCTCGCAAAAAAAAGAATCTAATTTTGAACTTTTATCTAAAAATAAAAAGGACATCCAACAAATTATTTGTCAACAAGCCGATTTGATAATTGGAACCCATTCATTGATAAGCGAAAATATTCACTTCAAGAATTTAAGCTTAGTAGTAATTGACGAACAACATCGTTTCGGGGTTTCTCAAAGACAAGAAATTCTGAAAAAAAATCTTGATGACAACAAGAAAGAAACAACCCCTCATTTTCTATCAATGACAGCAACTCCAATTCCCCGATCGCTAAGTCTTGTTTTATTTAACGGTTCAAAACTATCCAGTATAAAAACCAAACCAAAAAATAGACTAGATATTAAAACGGAAATTGTTAGCACGGAAAGGAAAAATAAAATGTACGAATTTATAAATCAGGAAATAAAGAATGGACGTCAAGCGTTTATAATTTGTCCCCTAATAGAAGAAATCGAAAATAGTGAAATAAAATCGGTGAAAGAAGAATACCAAAAATTAAAGAAAAATATTTTCCCCGAAATAGAAATGTCGATTCTCCACGGTAAAATGAAGGCGACAGAAAAAGAACAAATCATGTCTGATTTTTTAGCCAATAAAATAAAAATAATAATCTCTACTTCGGTTATTGAAGTCGGGATAGATGTGCCCAATGCTACAATTATGTTAATTGAGGGAGCCGAAAGATTTGGGCTAGCCCAACTTCACCAATTTCGTGGCCGAGTTGGTAGAGGCGAATACCAAAGTTATTGCTTTTTAAGCTTAAGTGAAACCAAAAACGACACTCCCTTTTTTGACAAGAAAATAAATTATTCTAAAAGCACTTCTCGTCTGGAGGCTTTAAAAAAATATCAAAACGGCCTTGATTTGGCCAAAATAGATTTAAAAAACAGAGGATCTGGCAATATATACGGAAAAATTCAGTCTGGCTTTACTAATTTCAAGTTTGCTTCAATTTTTGATTATGAAACAATCAAGAAGAGCAGAGACGAAATAGAACTTTTGAGCCAAAGTGATCCTAACTTTGAAAAATACCCTTTGCTGCTAAAGAAAATAACAAAAAATATCGAAGAAACACATTTAGAATAAAACAAAGCAAATTATGTTGACTTTTATATAAAAATATGCTATAATGGCACAACGTAACTATAGTTCTTTAAAATCAGGGCAAATAATTTAGTTATTTATTAAGTTTATAAAAACTGTAAATTTGATAGATAACTAAATTATGTTTAACTAAAAACTACGCGAAAAATGAAAAAGATAATTCTTTTACTGGTTATTTTTGTGGCCATAGGCATACATGCTAAAAGCCAAAACATTGTAAGAGTTCAAGATTATATGGAAAGCAAGTGCTTTGAAAACGTTGATTCTATATTTATATCTATAAGCTCAAAAGAATTAAAGAAAAAAGACTTGCAAGAAATTGTAATTCTAAAAACTGTTGATTCTCTAAAAGTCCTAACACTGAGAAAAATAAGAGAAAACAAAATCAAAGAGGCCAAGAATGCAATTTGGGCTATGCGATGTTTAATGATTGAAAAAGAAAAAATTATAGTCTCAAAGAAAAAAAGAAAAACATTCTTTAATAATTATCTTGAAACTAAGTTTTATTGTGCTAATTACATTTTAAAACAAGAATCGGTTTCGAGCGAAGAATACCATTTCATTTTTTGGCTCCAAGTAACGGGAGTTTCGGAAATAGACAATCTGGCAGCAGCAAGAGACATGGCAATCAGATACATATCTTCTTACAAGAAAACTCAGCCCCAGAATTGGAACTTTGGAATTAGTGTCGGTGACGATAAAAAAAGAGAGTGCCTAGAAAATGGCATGGAAATGCTAATAACTGCATATGAAAGAGGCTTGAATAAAAGCTTCGGGGTAAATGATTTTGAAAAGGCCATGGAAATTATGCTTAGTTATATTCCACCCGAAATAAGAAAGCCCTATGTCAAGCAATGGAAAACAAAAATAGGAGATAGAGCAAAAATATATCTCCAATAAAAACATATTACTCCCTTCAAGTATTTTGAAGGGATTTTTTATTTAAAACAGAAACAAACGCCTTATCTATATGGCTTCCAAAAAAAACAAATATATACTATAATGTAATATATCAATAAAAAATTAAATATAAGATAAAAAAATGAAAAAAATAACGATTTTATTCTTGTTTTTGTTGCTTTTATTCCCAATCGCCTCAAAAGCCGAAGGAGAATTTAACCCTGGCAATATAATAAGTGATTTTGAGCTCCTAAATTTTAAAGGAATGACCTTGGACGATATCCAAAAATTTTTAGAAGAAAAAGACAGCTATTTGGCTAGTCTCACAACTCTCGACACCTATGGCAAAGAAAAAAAAGCTTCCGAAATTATATATAACGCAGCTGTAAATAACTATGATTGCGACGGAGTAACTCTAAGCGACAGCCCAACAGAAGAAGAGAGAATAACAAAATGTAAAATTATCGGAACTGTAAATCCGAAATTTCTATTAGTTTTACTACAAAAAGAACAAAGTTTAATAGAAGAACAAAATCCAACACAAAAACAATTAGATTGGGCAACTGGTTATGGCTGCCCTGACAGCATGGCTTGTAACCCTTATTTTAAAAGTTTTGGTAAACAGGTAAACAGTGCCGCTCTACAGTTTAGATGGTATATGGTAAATCCAAAAACTCCTAGCACTTGGTTTCAAGAAGGCGAAACTTATACTTTTAAAAATAAATATGGAACAATAAGCAACGAAGAAATAGATGTTCTAATAGAAAACAAGGCAACTGCCGCCTTGTATATTTACACCCCTCATGTTTATAATGGTAATTACAATTTTTGGAAAATATGGAACAGATATTTCCCGCCACAAGGATATCCGGAAGGAACATTGCTTAAGGTTGGCGACGATTATTGGCTAATACAATATGGAAAAAAGAGAAAATTTAGCAGCATTAGCGTTTTAGCCTCCAGATACAATCCGAACAGAGCTGTTATAGTTAACTCATCAGAACTAAGCGCATACGAAGAAGGGGCGCCGATTAGATTCTCTAATTACTCGGTAATAATGTCACCTGATGGAAAATTATATTTATTAGTGGATAATAAAAAAAGATTATTTTCCAGCACCGAAGCTTTTAGAAAAATTGGTATAAATGTAGAAGAAATCATGAGTGCTTCTTGGCAGGATATAAACTCTTATCAAGACGGCAAAGAAATAAATATAGCTTCGGCCTATCCAACTGGAGCACTACTACAAAACAAAACAACCGGAGGAGTCTTTTATGTAGAAGAAGAAACGAAAGCACCATTGATTGATAAAATATTTTTACAAACTAAATTTAAGGGAAAACAAATCATCCCAGTCGAAGAAAGCGAGCTAAATCTATACACAACTATATCTCCTTATCTTTTTGGAAATGGAGAGATTCTTAAAAGCGACAACTCCTCTGCTGTTTATTTAATAGAAGATGGTAAAAAAAGAGCCTTTTCGTCAGGAGAAGTATTTGAAAATCTTGGCTATCAATGGAAAAGTATTATAAGTGTACCGGAAAAAATAATTAATCTATATAGCGAAGGAGAATTTGTAAAATAAAAAAATGATAACATCAGCCTTTATAACACCTCATTCGCCAATACTAATACCTAATATTGGCAAAAAAAACACCAGCATTTTAAAAAGAAGTTCTGATGCTTTGTTAGAAATAAAAAACAAAATAAAAAACGAAAAGATAGATACTATAATAGTTTTTTCTCCACACAATAAACGCAAAAACTCAGAAATAGAAATAAATAGCCACTTTCAATATGATTTAAACTTTGAGAAATTTGGAGATTATTTTAGTCGTTTAAGTTTTTCTGGAGACATAGAGCTGGCCTACAAAATAAAAGAGACAGTGGAAAAAGAGATAAAAACCGAATTATATTCTGACAGCAAGGTGGATTACGGAGCTGCCATCCCATTATATTTGCTACTAAGTGAAGAAAACCAAAAAATAATTTCCTTTAAAGGTAAAGTTCTGGCCATAAATTCTTCACTTCAAAAAAACATTGAGCATCATTTTAATTTTGGTCAAAAAATATCAGAACTTTTAAATGAAGAAAATAAAAATATAATATTAATAGCTTCTGCCGAATTGTCACACTGCCTAAGCCACAGAGCTCCTGGTGGCTTTTATCAAAAAGCTGAGTCTTTTGATAACAGGGTCATAGAATCACTTAAAAAGAACCAGGAAGGAGTAGGAGATTTATTGAGTATAAATGAGAAAACAAGGCTAGAGGCAAAAGAATGCGGGCTAAGACCGGTGGCAATGCTTTTGGGTGCTATAAATAAGTTAAATTATCAAGCCGAAACACTATCTTACCAGAAAGACCTAGGCATAGGTTATCTAACAATGGACATGAACTTGTAAGATTTATACCCCTTTTATCATTTCGACTGAACAAGTCGCAAGGCGACTGGAGAATGGAGAAGTCTATAATTAAGATTTAGATCTCTCCGCTCGCCATCCGCAGGATGACTCAGTTGAGATGACAAAATAAATAAATTTATGGATGATATAAAAAATATATTACAAAATAAAACAAGTAAACAAAAAGCTCCAGCCTACCAGTGGCAAGACCTGGCGTTGAAGGTCATACAAGAACTGGGTGTCCCCGATTTTAAAAGAGGCTCTGTTTTTAAGCTTTGCAAAGAAAAAAATCATGCCATTATAAATCAGGCACTAATAGACACCAGGGAGTTGTGCCAAGGCGGACAGAAATGGAAATACTTTTTTAAAATTTTAAGCCCTAAAAAATAATATGGCAGAATTATTAGAAATAATTAAACATCCAAATAAGATACTAAGGATAAAATCAAAAGAGATTGACTTGGAAATGACGAATAATCAGTCATTTATTGAATTGGCAAAAAACATGGAAAAAACTATGCTTGAAAAAGATGGTGCTGGACTAGCCGCTCCGCAAGTTGGAAAAAATATTCGCTTGATAGTTTTAAGCCACAAAAAGAAAAATATAATCATGATAAATCCATTTATAAGCAAAAAGTCATGGGCCAAAGAAATAGATTTGGAAGGGTGCTTGTCCGTGGTCGATAAACAAGGGGAGATTTATTATAAAAAAGTTTCCAGACATAAAAAAGTCAATTGTGTATATTTTGATTTGTCTGGGAAAAAAAACAAGATATCGGCCGAGGGACTTCTATCTAGGGCCATACAACATGAAATTGATCATTTGGATGGAATTTTGTTTATAGACAGGGCAAAAGAATAGGATCGTCCATTCTTTGTCATCTCGACTGAACCCTCCGCGAGAGGGTGAATGGAGAGATTTATTCCCTGATTTTTTTAGATCTCTCCATTCATAAGTTGCTCCGCAGCTTTCTCAGTCGAGATGACAAAAATAACATATCACAAATAAATGTTTTAATTAAAAAAATCTATAAAAAAATGAGTAATAGAATAAAAACAATCTTCATGGGGACCCCTGAGTTAGCCAAAATTGGCTTAAAAACGCTCATAGACAGCGATTTTTTTGATATTAGCCTAATTGTTAGCCAAGAAGACAAAACGGCAGGAAGAGGCATGAAAACAATCAAAACCCCAGTTAAAGTTTTAGCTGAGGAAAACGATATAAAAATACTTCAACCAAAGAGAATAAAAGAAATAACAGAAGATATTAAAGAAATAAAACCTGATTTAATTGTAGTAATAGCCTATGGCAAAATTATCCCTAAGGAAATTTTAGATATTCCAAAATATGGTTGTATTAATGTTCATGGTTCGTTGTTACCAAAATATCGAGGATCGTCTTGTGTCCAGGCTACAATTTTAAATGGAGATATGGAAGGTGGAATAACAATTATGGAAATGGACGAACAAATGGACACTGGTAATATAATAAAAAAAATACCAATAAATCTAAGTATCGAAGAAACAAGCCAAAGTTTGATGGAGAAAATAAAAGAGCTTACTAAAAATAATCTAGTCAAAATTCTAAATGATTATATAGAAGGCAATATAAAGTCAGAAGCCCAGGAAAACGATTTGGCTACTTATGTTAAAATGATAAAAAAAGAAGACGGCTACTTAAATTTTAACGAAACAGCTCAAATTATAGAAAGAAAATCTAGGGCCTATTTCCCATGGCCAGGGGTTTATGCTTTTATAGAAAAAGAAAGCTTGCCAAAAAAGAAAATATTATTTAAAATATTAAAGTTATCAGATGTTTTTACGGAAGATTCAAGCCATAAAGTGGGAGAGTTGTTTTTGAAGGATGGCCAGCTATTAGTGAAATGCCATGATAAAGCAATTATCATAGAAGAACTACAGCTAGAAGGCAAAAAGGCAACAAAATCAGAAGAATTTCTGAAAGGCAACGCTTGGATACTAGGCAAAATACTAAAATAAAAGAATTCCAAGGATCTCGAGGATCCCAAGAATCTTAAAAATCTTACAATATGGTCCCTTCGTCTAATGGTTAGGACGCCAGGTTCTCAACCTGATAATAGGAGTTCGATTCTCCTAGGGATCACCACGTAAAATAAAAACAAACCAAGCCACTAATGTGGCTTGGTTTGTTTTTATCACGTGGCACAGCCTTATAATAATTTTATATAATTTGTGCCGGAATCCAGTGTCGCGTGGCGACGAAGTCGCTTTACGCGACTCCTAGGGATCACAAAAAAATAAAGACAAAGTTGATACGCAAAATCTTGCGTGGCTACTTTGTCTTTTTTGTTTGACCTTATGGCCTCAAGAAACTTCCGCCCCTACTTCCGTCGCAACTTCTGTGGCAACTTCTTTGTCTTTAAATATTTTTTTCTCGATCTCAATTACTGTTTTGGGATCCGATTTCCATTCACAAACAAATTTGCAACTTGAAACATCCCAAAGTTTGCGTTTGTTTTTTAGAGCAATAACAACTATTTCTTTGTTACCACAAACAACACGCCATCCCTTTAAAAGCTCAGACTGAACTTCATGGGGCAATTTTCTTTTTCTTTTAGCCATAATTATCTTTTTTTAGAGTTAAGGAACTGTTTTTTTATAATACAATTTAGATTGATTAAAGTCAATAGATAGGCGAAATAAAAGAACGACCCCTTACGAGGCCGTTCTTTTGTTTACAATTTATATTAAAGAAAAATTGAGAAAAACTTTGAGTATACTAGAGAACTAGTAAGTATCTACACCACCACTAATTGGGAATGCAGTTAGGTTTGATCCGTCGTAAGTAGTATAACCAGTTACGAAGTATTCACCCCAAGCTATGTTAGCAGCTGTGCTGTTGTTCAATGTTACACTTAACTTCTCATCAGAGGCTAAGCCTGTAGTATCAACAACAACTTTGAATTGCTTTGTAGCTCCTTTAGTAACCAAGATGTTTAGACCACTGAAGTCACCGTCCGCAGTAGTATCTAAAACTGTAGAGTTTCCAATCTGATAAAGACTTACATCACCAATGTTTATTGCTCCGCTACCAGTTATATCAAATACTAAGTCAGTAACGTTCAAGTCTGCATTGGAATCAGCAGTAATGCTAAATCTTAACATTTCTTGTTCTACGTTAGCGCCAGCAACAAGATTGCTAATTTTAGCGAAGGTTGGTTTAGTCTTCAAGATAGTCATCTCGTTAGAGATTGGAGTAGCAGATAAATCTTCAGTGATTTCAGTACCAGCAGAAGACTTGGCTACAACATCAGTAATCTGTAATTCTAATGTGCTTGCAGTGTCACCCTCTACTTCAATTGGATTGAAAGTAGCCTTCAAAGTAACTGTCTGACTAGCGTTAGCAGCAACCTTCAATTGGTTACCTGTTACGTAGAAAGTAGCTACATCAGATGTAGGGATAGCTGTGTCTAATAAAGTGCTACCTGCATATAATTTGTAGTTAGCAATTCTAGCATCAGCCCCACCAGCAGTATTAGTAACTTCAATTTCAGTTACATTAGAACTGTCATCAACAGAAGTAAATTTGTATTGAGCAATTTCTTGTTCAACGCCAGATTTAGCAACCAAGATGTCAGCGTTAGGAGTATCTGCTCCTGTCTCTACAATCAAATCTCCTAGTTCAGTAACTTCAAAATCAGTTGTTGAAGCTGTTTTAGCTCCAATAGCTTTTCCTAAAGAGTCCTGAGAGTTGAAAGTAGCTAATGTCTCAAAAGTACCAGTAGATGCTGAATCAAAAGAACCTTTTAATTCAATAACCTTTGTAACATTTTGAGCGATAGTGTAATTCAATGAAGAGAAAGTAGCTCCACCGGAGAAATTTCTTGTTGTTCCGATTTGCACACCGTCAACAAAAAGTTTCATGTCGTAAACTGAAGAATCAGTAATTTCATCTCCAGTAACTACATTGCTACCCAAACTAATGCTAGTGATTTTGATAACATCATTAGATGCTTTAACAGCAAATTTACCTAAAGACACATCAGCTGAACCTTTAACAACGATTCTGCCTGAAGCATAACCATCGTTTCTAGTTACAGTTAAATCACCACCTTCTACTGAGATTTCAGATCCAGTAGCTGTTCCTGAAATGTCACCAGCGTCAACAGCAATACCATTGCTTACATATTCTGGAACATCCAATAAATCAGCTCCGTCTAATTTGATTTTGATATTATCGCCAGCTGTAGCAGCTGATTTTACATCAACAGTAACTTTAACTTCATTGTCACCCTTTTTCAAGTTCAATGAAGAATCAAGTAATTCAGCTGTATAAGCTACAGAACTTGTAGCTGCTGTATCAAATGAACCCAATAAAGCATTGTTTAAGTAAACTTTAACATTGCTAAATGAATAGTCGAAAGCACTGTCGTCCATATAGTAAACAGATAAACCGTCAGATGAAATAATTTCATCGGCTCTGATGTTAGCTACTAAAGCAACCACGCTCTTTGATCCTTTGATAACTGTAGTATCAGAAGGAGAGCTTGATTTCTTAGAAACTGTTACAGCGCCAGATTGAATTTCAGTGTCTGAAACATCTACAGCATTTCCATTTCCATAAGAAACTCCAAAACCAGTAGCTTTTTCATAAGCATAAAGGTCTTCTGTCTTATTTAATTTGAAAACAACGCTGTCTGTTCCAGTACTGTCTTTTCCGATTATATCACCTTTGATAGTAAATGTTTGATCACCGTCATCTTTTAACATAGTTAATCCACCATTACTGAAAGTAAAGGTTGCATAACGACCATTAAAAGTGGCATTACTAGAAACAACGTTTCCATTGTTTTCTAATTTTACATTCATTAAAGCTGTTGATAAATCTTCAACTCCAGTGTTTCTCAACATTACGGAGCTAACAACAACATCACGCTCGTCAGATGTAAAGTTAATGTCAAATTGACCTAATTCAACATCTTCATCACCAACTTTGTAAACATAGCTGTTTGCTGGAGAATCAAATGTTAATTCTGTAACATCATAATCAGTGAAACTCATTAAGTTACCAGTGATTGGGAATGATCCAGAAACTGTTGAACCAGAAGCTGAAACAGCTGAGGCAGAAGCAATTCCTAAAGCACCATTACCAGAAGCACCGGCAACTTCGGCTAAAATTTCTAAAGTAGCTGTTTGACCAGCTGCGATAGTTAAAGCTGGAGCGAAAGTTAAAACAGCATCATCATTAGATGTTAATGCTCTTTTTGAAGTAACCATTACTCCGTCTTTTTCAGCCCAAACCTTGAAAGTAGTCCAAGTTCCAGTTAAACCAGTTCTTTTAACTGTAATAGATTCTAAATTGGTTGCACCATCATTAGAAGCTGTTAGATTAACCTTTAAAAAAGGAATTCTTCCTACAGTTTGTGGAACTGATTGAGCAGCAGGAGTCATTGAGTTTAAAGCAACTGTAACGCCTGTTCCTTGACCTGGTTGCCATCCTGTAGCAGCTCCAGCTTGTGATGTTTTGATAAGAGCAGCTTCAGAACCAGTGATTGTAGAACCACCAGCAGTGAAAGAAGCTAATGTCAAAATATTAGCATGTTGGAATCTATTTGCTAAGAAAGCAACTTCGTCTTCTATTAAACGATAGTTAGTACCATCGTAGTAATAAATGTTAGTTTCACCAGCCTTTTTAACCAAAGATCCTACTGGAGTCTGATTAGAAGCCAAAGGAGTTCCGATTACATAGTTAGTGAAAAAAGCATCAGACACGTCGATTACACGTTGTGCCCAGTTGGCTCCGTATAAAGCAGTGGCGTCAGCTTCTGTTTGTATCCATCTTAATGATCCGTTTGGTTCAACTGTGTAAACCTTTGGATCTGTTGTGATTTTTACTAATTTTGTTCCAGGGCGAACTACTACGTTAGCACCCAATGGGTAACTAGCTAATTCATCAGAAGAAACAGTAACAACACCTGAGAAGTCACTGTACCATGATTTGTAAGTAGATTCGTTTGGAAATACATATCTTTTTCCATCATCGCCTAAGTAATACACAGCTGAAAGACCGTCTTTTTTAATAAGGTCACCAGCTTGTGCTGCAGCTAAAGTAGGAGAAACATTTACTAACATAGTAAATCCACTCATTACAAAAACTGTCATCACCATGACTAATGATGTAAAGATTTTGTTGAATCTTTTCATAATAATTTGTAAGATACCACCCCTAAATTCATATATAGATATAAATTATAAAGGTAGTCGAAACTTATTGTTTCTCTCCGAGAATATCTTTTGAGATTTAAAAGATTTGCCCTTAAATTAGTCCTGAAATAAATCGATCAGGATCCCGCTCCCCCGCACACTTATTGTTATAAGCGAGGAAAAATTAGCATGGGATAATTTTTCACGACTCCAGCAAGCTTATAAAAATAAGCGTGCGGAGAAAAGCTTAACCGATCTATATGTGAAAAATTTTAAAGCTTTTCTTCTTTTTCTCAAATGAATATTCTTTTTAAAGAAACAAGTTTGATTTAAACGTCGCGTCCTCCCTCTCGGGATCGACCTTGTTGGTCACGCCGAACCCCTGCTATAAATAACAGATCCTACGGATGACGAGCGGAGAGATCTATTCCTATTAGCCTCTTTGTCATCTCGACTGAGTCATCCTACGGATGACGAGCGGAGAGATCTATTCCTATTTTATGTTATTTAATTTTAATAAAACTTCGTCATACTTACCATTCTCAAACAAACTTTCTATCTCTTCTAACAATTCCTTGCTTATAACACTGTCGTCACTAATTTTTCCATTTAACTCTTCTATTTTTTCTCCCAACTCTTTTACTTCTTCACTAGTACTGGACAATTCTGATGATCCTTCCAAGACGATATCTTCATTAGAGACTGTTATTTTTTCCTCATCCTTTAAAGTGTCTAGAGTCATGTCGCTATTCTCCTTGAAATTTTCTTCTTCTATATAAACATCTGTTCCATTTTCTTCTCTCAAGCTGCTGGCGCTAAAAACCGCAGAGTCCACATCTTCTTTTATCTCGCTTGTTGCTTCGTTAGCGTTAATATTGCCTCGCACCTTTTCTATTTCGCTTTTAAAACTAACCGACAATTTTTCCACCTCTTCTCTGTTTTCTTCTTTGTTAAACTCTGGGTCCATCAAAAGTGTCGCTATGTCCTTTGCGTGTTGACTGGCAAATTTAACTGCTAATTTTTCTTTTGCTGTCTGATCGAAAGTTGTATTTAATCTAGCTCTCTCGCTAAGCACTCTAGCAATATACAAAGAATCGGTTGGCTTGGAGTTTTTATAAAAATCGCTTCCCAATATTAAGGAAGCAAAAAGAAATAAAAAAACACCGGACAAAACCATTGCCGGTCGAGAACTCATAGCTAAAATATTTTTAACAAAAAAGAAGAAATTATTGAAAGGCTTTGCTTCTGAATTTTCTGAAACGGTATTAGAAATCTGAGTCAACAAAACTCTTTTGTTTGACTCTTTCAAATTCTCTTCCATCCTTATGCTCTTTAGGGAATTAAGTTGTTTTAATAATTCTTTATCAGTCATAATTTTAGCCTTTTATTTACTTTTAAAATAGACCTCTCCACTCATTCGGCCGAGGTGACAAAAAGGCTTGCACTATAGTATACGTAATAAAAGGGAAAAAGTTACAGTGAAATATCGTTTTAATACTAATAAGATTGACCCAAATCAAGATAAGTCCAGAAATATCTAGACTTATCTAAAAGAAAGAGCACATTTGAATGTGCTCTTTCGGTGAAATTAAGTTTTTGTTTATACTAGTAAGTTGAAGAACCATCAATAATTCCTCCTGGAGTAGCATATTTTTCACCAGCGTCCAAACCTCCTGTTTGACCACCTAAGCAAAAATCAATAGTGTAACTTCCCCAGTAATCACCAACAGCTGTTCCAGCGCCTGTATAAGTATATGTATTAGAAGCAGCCGCGCAAGTACCATCAGCTGGAGTTGGAGCACTTGGAACTATGTTCATATAAGTTACGCCGTTAGAAGCAATTGTGCCTCCATCTGTAACCACGTCCGGATAGTATTGGTTATCATTGAAATACAATTCCAATGCAGTTTGCATTTGACGAACATCTGCGATTCTTTTTGCATCTCTAGCATTCTTTCTGGCTTGTTGTAATGCTACAACGGCTAGAGTAGCTAAAATACCAATAATGGCAATAACTACTAACAACTCAATCAAGGTAAAACCTTTCTTTTGTTTTGTCATAATTTTTTTAAAAACCACACAAAATAAATCATATAAATAAGTTATTCCGTGTTTTAATTATAATTATTAAATTATTGTTAATTGTGCAAAAAATAGCTATAATTATATTATAAAATAACTACAATATAATTATAATATAAAAAAATCTAAAAGACAATAGTTATATGAATACTCTGAATGGTTTTAAAAAAAAGAAAGTTGAATTTCTGATTTTGCTAATAATTATACTAGCCGGACTTTTCCTGAGAATATACAAATTAAACGAACAATCTTATTGGATAGACGAAGGGTACACGCTCAACGCTGTTACAGCAACTATAAAAAATGGATACCCCATTTTGGATTCTGGGGAAGTTTATAGCAGATCAATATTAAACACTTACTTAATAAGTGGCCCCGTAATGCTTTTTGGGTTCAATGAAACAGCGACCAGAATAACTTCTGTCGTTTTTGGCATTCTTACGGTTTATCTAATATTTTTAATAAGCAAAAAAATATTCAATAATTACGTAGCTATTCTGGCATCGTTTATGACCTCCTTTTCATATTGGCAAATAGCCTGGAGCAGACAAGCTAGAATGTATTCACAGTTTCAATTTTTCTTTTTTCTTTCAATTTATCTGTTCGATTCTCTTTTAAAGAAATTTTCCTACAGAAAACTATTGTTTCTATCTCTAAGCACGCTCTTTGCCATATTGAGTCACTATTTTGGCTATCTCCTAATAGCTATATATGGAGCGACCATTCTTTGGAGGCTGAGTGAGGATAAAAATCTAAGACTTAAGATATACCAAGAAATAAAAAAAAGGAAAATTTTGAGCTTTGGTTTTCTTGTTTTGTTTGTCCCAATCATTTTTAAAATCAGTCGAGACCTATTCTATAAAATGTTATATAAACATAATTATTATCTCGTAAACTTTTTGGACTTCGTAAGATCATTTTTCCCCGTTATCTACATTCTGGCAATTTTGGGATTTATCTTAGCTTGTTTTTATTATAAAAAAAAGCAGCAAAGCAATAAATTAAACTCATCTATAATATTGGCAATCTCATTTTTACTTCCTTTTCTAATAATCGCTATAAGTAGCGATCGTAAAGTTTATAGATATATAACATTCTTAATACCAATATTGTTTGTATTTTGTTCTTTCTTCATTTATTTTATAAGTGAAAGAACCAGACAAACAAAAATCGTATTTGTAGTCCTGTCCTCCCTGGTCGTAATATTAGTAATGAACTTGAATATTAGAGTTTTTAATTTTGTCCCCGAGTCTCATTATTATTTAGAGCCATTAACGCCACAGGCCAATTTTAAGCAGGCATATCAGGCTGTAAAAAACGATGGTTTTAATGATATAAGCCTAATCATATCGCCATATCCAGTGATGGACAAAATATATCTAGGAAAAACCGATTACTGCCTAGCAATGAATTTAGCTGGTGGAGAAATAAAAGAATGGCAAAAAACAGATAGAGATTATTATACCAATGCCACAAACATTTTTGATGTAGAAACCTTGGAAAAAATAACAAAGGAAAACAATGGCTATATCATAATAGATTATATGGCCATAGATGATAGGCTTAGCCCAGAAATGATAGACTTTATAAATAAACAAAAATTAATCTTTAAAGATGACTACAAGTTTAATAATCAAATCTGGGTATTTGAGTTTTAATCAATAAAAAAATGAAAATGAATAAAAATCATTATATTATTGTTAAATATTTATTTTTATTTTCTTTTTTTACCCTAATCTTAAAACAATTAATCAATTTAGAAAATATATTAATTGATATAGCACTAATCACGTTAATAATCATCTCTATTTATTTTCTTTATAAAAATAAAGAAAGTAAGGAGGAAAATAAAAAAAGTAAAGAAAAAAAAATATATATCATTCTTTTTTTAATTATTATAAGTCTAATTTCTCTATATTTTAGAATAAATAACCTTACAATTATACACTTGTCCACTGATGAAGAATTTTTATTAAATGCTGTTTATGATTTAATAAACTTTGGAAAATCCAATTATACTAGAGCTCCGCTTTTAACATCAATAAGCAAATTTATATGTTTAATTTTCAAAGCTAATACTTATTTTGAATATCTCTACTGGACAAGAATTACAAGCGTGTTGGCCGGAGCATTTTCAACTATAGCCATTTTTTACTTAGGAAAAAAAATATCCAACAAAACAGCTATTATTTCATCTATTTTATGGGCTATTTCACCTTGGGCAATCGGCATGGCAAAGCTTGCCAGAGAGTACAGTCTATATTCTTTTTTAATAATAATATTTACTTTAATTAGTTTTAATTTTTTTGAATCTATTAAAAACAAAAATAAGAAAAATATTATAATAAATGCTATTTTTATTCTAATATTTTTTATATATGCCTTTTTTACGGACAGGCTATCAACTATTAAATATATACTGATAGTATTCTTAAGCCTTTTTTTAATAAATTCTTATTTCTTATACACAAAAACAAAAGCTAAGAAATATTTAATTTATACTCCTATTATTATTTTTTTGATTATAGGCTTTTTGTATAAAAATGGAGTAAAACATTGGCTAGGAATAAAATCTATAAATTTTGACATATCCTGGTTTAATTTTTTCATGAACCCCAACTCACCGCCGCTTATGTGGTATGGACATAATAAATTTTTATTAATTGTGATGTTTCTTTCTATAATATCCTTTGTTTACTTATACTTCAAAAAAAATAAAGCGCTTTTGTCTTACCTTTTTATATTTATAATAACCATAATTCTTTATAGCACAATACTAAAGGTGAACTTGATTAAACCTAGATACATATACTACGCTTTGCCATTTTTTACCATAATAATAGCAAGTTCTATAGATTTTTTGATTGAAACAGCAAAAATATTCAAAAATAATAAATACGAAAAGTTTTTGTTTTCTATTCTTTTAATTACTTTTTTAATACTAAACTTTAAAATAGGAAATTCTTTACATGCTAAAAATTCAACAAGTTATTTCATAACTTATCAAAAAAATCATAAAGTTGATAATTTAATACACTATTTAAAAAATAAAATCGAAGATGAGGAAGAAGATTATATATTTATTACAACAAAATTTTCTCCAATACTAAAAATTGAATTTAATATAAAAAACGAAAATATAATTAATATCTATAACAAAAATCAAGACGAAGTATGTTATAAAATTAAAAAAAACAGGAACAACAAAAGAGGAATGTTGATTTTTGACACATACAGGAACCCAATAATCGGTCAGGAAGAGAACAATGCTATTGATAATTATTTATTTTGCGATAAAAATGTATTAAAAATAATGGATATTGATCAAATACAAATATATAAATGGTAAAAGTTATTCAAAAAAGTCATAATATTTTTTACCTTTTATCCTGTTTTTAATATAATTTAAAGAATCTAAAAATCCTAAATAGAAAGACCAAAAAAATACTTTTATTTTCACGAACTTATTAATTTTCCTTTTAGACCCCAGAACTTTAATGGGCGGTATTATAATCAATTTAAAAAATTTAAAAATATTTGGTTTCAAACTAGGGAATTTATCAAAACAAATTTTTCCCAAAAAAAATGATGATTCTCTATAAATATCACTCTTTCTCAACAATTCTTTAAAAGTACGAACGGGATGATAAACTATTATTTCTTCAGAATAAAACATGCGATATCTTTTTGATAAAAAAACCCTAACACCAAATTCTCTATCCTCTCCGCCAAAAATAATTTTCTCTTCAAAACCAGCCAATTTATCAAATACTTTTTTTTTGGCAAAAATATTACCACCAGCAAAATATTTATCTTTTTTGAAATTGTATTCATTATTAAAAGAAGTTAAATACTGATAATATTCGTGATTCCTAATTTTATTTTTATTTAGAACAGTTTTAATTACGCCCCCCACATAATCATAAATAGACAAAAACTTTATACCATTCTCAAGCCAATTTTTATCAACTACTATATCAGCGTCAGTAAAGGCCAACAAGTTACAAAATGATTTTTCGATAGCTCTATTCCTAGCGACAGAAATACCTCTCCTAGGAAACACGTTCACAAATCGTACTCCAAAATTATTACAAACATTTCTCACGTCTTCGCTAGCGCCATCATTACCAACAATGACTTCAAATAAATCCTTACTTAAGGATTGATTTTCTAATGACTCTAGGGTAATTTTTAACCCATTCGGATCATTATAGCAAGGAATGATCACGCTAATTTTTTTCATTTTTTTTAAATTTTTTAATTAATAAGTCTTTTAAATAAACGAATCTATAAATGTTAGTAATAAAAATTATAAACCAATTAGCGAAAAAAAGCTTTATACTTAAAAAAGTTTTATTTTTTTTATAATTTATATTTCTTATCCTTTTATAAAAAAATTTTTTTTGAGGTAGAAAATCTACAAGCAAACTATAAATAATAAACAGAACACTTTCTCCCTGCTGTAATCTACTCGGTATGTTGTCGTAAGCTATTCTTCTGTGTTTCAAAATTAGTTCCTTAAAATTTCTAGTAGGATGATAAACTATACTGCCCAGAGAAAAACAAAGGTTATACCCCGCTAAGACGGCCTTGTTTGTCAACAAAATATCGGCCCCTGATTTTAAATCAGAATTAAAAAAACCAATTTTGTCAAAAACATATTTTTTTATAAAAAGATTGGCCGTAGGAACCTTATTGCTGAGAACTCCTTTTTTCTGATTAAAGTGCACAAAAGAATCTAAAATTTCAAAAATATCTTGTTCGTTTTTATAGAAAAATTTAATATCTCCAGCGATTAAGTCACATTTATTTTCTCCAAAAAAAAGAATGCTATTTAAAATCCAGTTTTTATCAGCAATACAGTCAGAATCGGTAAAAGCAATTATTTCACCTTTTGAATTTTTTATACCCAAGTTTCTGGCCGCATAAGAACTTTGAATATTATTTTCATGAAGAATTTTTACTGGATATTTTTTTACTATTTCAACCGTACCATCGTTTGAATTGTTATCGACAATGATAATTTCATACTTATCCTTAGGGTAAGACTGAGAAATAAGAGATTCTATACATTTACCAATTCTTTTTTCGTCATTAAAAACTGGAACGACCACGGAAACAAAAGGAAATTCTTCTGATTTAGATTTAAAACTTTCCATATAAAACTACTAAAATTTAAACAAACTGCTAATGCTATATTCTTTTCTTACTTCTTCCATTTTTTCCCCTATCAATCCTTTTTCTAACAAATAATTACTTAATAAAGAATCCAAAGATTTGCTCAACTCTTCTTTGTTTATCTTTTGTCTGCAATCAAAAAGATATTTTAATTGAGAAAAATAATCCAATAATTCATAATACTTATTAGCCCAAGAAATGCACAAAGCTGGAACCTTGTTTTTATAAGCATGGATAACAGAATGATATCTTGAGGCTATCACAAAATCAAGCTTGGAAATAATTTTTTCTAATTCAAAACAATTAAAATCATCATTAAAAAAAATAACGTTCTCATTGTGCCCAAATTTGCTTTTAAGGCTTATGCACAAATCTAAATCTTCGTAGGAATGTCTAAATATATAAACATTTTTATTTTTAGATAGCAACTTTTTAATTACAAGATCATAAACATCAAAAAACTCATCCGCTCCTATTCTGTCAAATATTTTTCTGTTCAAAATAACTCCGACCGAATCATTTAAAATATTTTTTTCTGAAATAACTGGCCGTTCTTTATAAATGTTTTTTAAATCATAAGCCTCACCGACTAGAACAATGTCCTTAAAATTGACTATGTCTCTTCCACTTATTTTTTCTAAATCATCTAAATATTTTTTTTCTCGAACAAATATTTTTCGAGGATATTTTAAAATATAAAACGACAAAAATTTAAGTATTTTCCTGTAAAATAACGGATAGTCAAAAGGGCCAATAGACTGTGGCAAAATGAAATAAGGAATAGAAAAATTCTTGGCAACTACTATGCTCATAAGATAAGAAAGAGAGTGTTCAAAATTTTTAAACTTAAACTTATTTAAAATACTAGAAGAAAATGCATAACCGCTAATATCAAAAAAACAAGAAGATTCTTTAATTATATTGGTGACAAGACTATCTTTAGACCTTATAATACTTATTTTGTCGTACAGAGTCCAATTATAAGCCGTAAAATTATATTTTTTTTCAAAAGTATATTCGGCGAGATCTCTCTGATCAGCTAACAAGAATATTTTCTTGGAGGGATAATTTTTTTTTAAGTAATCAACAATAAAAAAAGCATAGCCTGATCGCCTTTGTTCTTCAAGATGTTTCCACCAACGATAACAACATTACTCTTGTCATTATTCTCTAAAGCACTTTCTACATCTTTTATTTTATTTGTTTTCAAAAAAATGACATAAAAAATCCTAAGCGATAATAATGCAAAAAACTTTTTAAAAATTCTTAATATTTTATTCATAAATTGATTTTAATAGACACCTTTCACAAAAACTTATTCTAGGCCTGAAAAAAATCTCTTATCTTTAAAGACCTAATGTTTATATCAAACTCTTTTACATATTTCAAATTGTTTTTTGAAAGACGACCGCAAACATCTCTGTTGTTATATAAAAAATTTATTTTATGAGCCAAATCTTTTTCATTGTTAGTTTTAAAGAAAACGACGTTTTCCATGTCTCTTAAAATATCCTTAACCGATGATATTTCTGAGGATACAATAGGCAAACCAATAACCATATATTCAAAAATTTTCATTGGGCTAGTATAAACATTGTTGCTATCCGTATTATTGGGTAAAATACCAATGTCACAACAAAGCATGAATTTTACAAGATCTTTTTTATTTTTTTTATTTACTAATAGGACCTTATCCGCGACCAGCTCTTTCTCTGCCAATCTTTGCAAAACATCAATATCTTTTTTATTACCACCGACAAGCAACGCTTTAATATCTTTTTCTGTGTATTTCAAAGCCTTTATAAGAACGTCGAGCCCCTTCCAGGCAATAAACGACCCTGAATACAAAAGGAAAAAATCTTTTTTTTCTTTTTTTATTACAGAATCAAGCTTTCTATATCTTTCTTTTAAATCAGTAAGCCCAACAAAATCAACCGCATTAGGCAAAACAATTATATTATCATCTTTTATTCCAAAAATTAAAGACAAGTCATCTTTGCAATTTTTTGATACTGAAATAAAACGATCAACCGAATTATAGGCTTTATTTTCTTGCTCGTAACTAACTTTATTAGATGTTTTAAAGAATATTTTATGAGATTCAAAAAATATTTTGCCTTTAAACCTAAGCCGCTTAGGTATAAATGACAAAAAATATACAAATGAAAAATCTTCTGTATATATTACGTCAAACTTTTTTAATTTTAAATATAAAAAAACAAAAAAGCAGGAAAGAAGCCTCCCGATTTTTTCAATAAAAAAATTATTGTTCACAACCACAAAAGGGGCTCTTACCGTCTTAAAATTGTTGTCTATTAAAAAGAAATTCAGGACTTTCGTAAATTCTATCTTAGAAATAAAGCTGGAAAAAAAAATTATATTATCATATTTCGAAAAATTGGAAACAAAAGATAAGGCTTGATGGACACAAGCCTCTTTGCTTTTTAGGTTATTCAAAAAAATATATGCCACTTTCATAAACAAGTATTATTTTTTACATTTTTCTAACTTCCTAAAAAAGAATCTTAAATGAGGTCATAAATCTTTCTATACTCCCGAGAAGCAATCTTCCAGCTTATTTTTTCAGCTAATTCTCTGGAATTTTTTCCCATTTCTAAAATTAATCGTGGTTCATTAACAAATCTTGTTAAAGCCAGTTTTAATTCCTCCGCACTGCCCTTCTTAACAATAAATCCGTTATTTTTTATTAACTCTTTGCCACCAGTATCGGTCATAATTATTGGCAAACCGCAAGACATGGCCTCTAAAATCGAATTGGACATTCCCTCGTTTAAAGAGGGTAAAACAAAAATATCGGCTCTTTGTAAATAACTAGCTATTTGATCATGAGACTTCTTGCCTAAAAATTTTATATTTACGTTTTTTTCTTTTGCTATTTTTTTTAATTTGTCTTTTATTCTACCATCTCCAATCAATTCAAGTTCCATCTCTTGAAGACCAGAAATAGCTTCTATCAAAAATTCATAACCCTTCCTCTCTATCAATCTTCCTGTCGAAATCGCTTTTATAGGTCTTGTAAAAAGCTTTTTTTCTAATGGTTTAAATTCTTGAGTGTCGACACCATTTCCTATGACAACAATTTTTTGATTTTTGTTTACCTCTAAGGCCAACAACATTAAATCTTCAGAGTTTGCTATAACTTTTTTAGCATTTTTCCACAATTTAAAGCTTAATCTTTTGAATAATATTTTATCTAAAAAATAAAATCTTTTACTATAAAATGGAACGTCGCTGCCTCTCAAACTAATGATATAGGGCAATTCTAGCTTCATTGCTATATAACCACATGGTATACCAAAAAAAGCATGGCAGAAATCAAAATTTTTTCTTTTTTTTAATTTCTTTGAGTAAAAATAAGCCTTAAAAGAATAAACCAAGATATCTTTCAACGTTTGATAGTGTAATCTTTTATTCTTTTTCCCTATGTTTAAAAAATGAACCGTTACATTTTTATATATTTTTTCAATTTTAAATTCATCGACAGAAGAGGTAACCAAGTCAATCTCTAAGTCGTGATAACCAGAAAACTCCCTAAGAAGATAGTGGGTAGCATTGCCCGCCCCGCCCCCCAAAGGAGGAAATTCATAATTTAAAATTAATATTCTTTTCATAGCAAAAAAGAATAATTACTTATTCTCTATTATTTCTTTAATATTGTATGGTCTTCTCTGGGCAGTATTAAAATAAGTTCTAGCTAAAATGTCAGACATTAGACCAAATACAAGAAGTAACACACCAATAAAGAATCCAAATAACGTCAAATCAGTCAAAACAGTATCCGACAAGCTTTGATTTTTAAAGAATTTTAAATAAATAACAAATACACCAGAAACAAAAGATAAAAGAATTAAAGATATGCCAAGGCCACCAAAAAGATGTAGTGGTCTCTGAACATATTTATACCAAAACCAAACAGAAAAAAGGTCCAAAACGCCCTTCACGCCCCTTCTCCATGTATATTTTGTTTTCCCACTTAATCTTGGGCGATGAGAAACTTCAATTTCTCCCATTTTAAATCCTCTAATTTTTAAAATAGCCGGAATAAATCGATGCATTTCTCCATACAAATTTAAGGTGTCAAAACATTCTTTTTTATAAATTTTTAAAGTGCAGCCACTGTCAGAAATACCATCATTTATTAAAAACTTTCTCAACCTAGCAATAACTTTTGAAAAAAATTTCTTTGAAAACTTATCTTTTCTGTCTTTTCTCCAACCAGAAACTAAATCCAAATCATCTCTTATCAATTTATCGAACAACTTTGGTATATCGATTGGGTTGTTTTGACCATCACCATCCATGGTTATTAAATATTTTCCTGCAGCCATCTTTATTCCTGCATCCAGGGCTGAGGTCTGACCAAAATTTCTACGAAAATTTATTATTTTTATAGGACTAAGAATTTTTAATTCCTCCAAGGTTCCATCAATTGAACCATCATTAACAAAGATAATTTCAAAATTATTTTTCAAAGAATTCATTGTCTCAACAATTTCTTTATGCAAACCAGCCAAAGAATGTTGCTCATTATAAACGGGAACAATAATTGAAAACATTAATTCATTTTCCATATAAAAAAAGGGGCAGACTTATCCCTCTGCTCCCATTATATCCTTTAAAGCTTTAAGTGCTCGATGAAGCGATACTCTAACGTTTATCTTTTTTTTACCAGTTATCTGTGCTATCTCTTCCAGGCTAAGTTCATTAACATATCTCATTATAACGATTTCTCTGTATTCATTTTTGAGCTCCATCATTTTTTCGGACAAAATCTCATAATCAATCTGGGTCGAAATATTTGACTTAACATCTTGATTTTCATCAATAACATCTATTTTGTTTTCTTTATCATCCAAGGAAATATTATCTTTTCTACTGCTTCTATAATGATCAATAATAACATTTCTAGTTATTTTATATAACAGCGCTCTAAGCGTTTCCTTGTTAGACATGGAGTTCTTTTGAATATACTCCCAAGTTTTCAAAAAAGATAGAGACGACAAATCAGCCGACTCATCTTTTTTGCCGATTTTGAAAAAAATAAAACGATAAATATCATCAGCATTTTTTTCATAAAGCTCTTCAAAGGCTTTTTGATCTTTATTTTTTATTTTTTCTTTTAATTTTTTATCTTTAAATTTTTCTACTACATCCAAACTCATTTTATTTTAACTTTTTACTTTTTAGAATGTTTGTCGCCTATAAGCAAAAAAGGGCAAACACAAACAAAATATAGGGTATTTAGACCCTTTTTGCTAAGTTTATTATAGCACAAAAGTCTCTAAAGGACAAACCCCTCTTTTGTCATCTCGACCGAGTCATCCTGCGGATGGCGAGCGGAGAGATCTATTTTCTTTATTTATTTTTTATAAATAACATCTGAATCATTAAAATAGTTGCGATTATTGAAGTATTCGTTAGTTTTATTTATTATTTTAGACATTATTTTGATAGCATCGATTGGATAAGCACCAGCGGCAGTCTCGTCTGAAAGCATTAAAGCATCTGATCCGTCAAAAATAGCATTGGCCACGTCACTCACCTCTGCTCTGGTTGGGCGATAATGATCAATCATGGAAGCCATCATTTGGGTCGCCACTATAGCTGGTTTGTTATGCCAATGCGCATGTCTTATCAAATTTTTTTGAATAATAGGTAAATCTTCCATTGGCATTTCTATCCCTAAATCACCCCTGGCGATCATTATGCAATCCGACTTCCTAATAATATTATCGATATCGTCAAGCGCTACGGCTCTTTCTATTTTAGAGACGATCTTTATGTCGTCATTATTCAGTATTTTCTTTAATTCAACCACGTCCTGGCTATTTTGAACAAAAGAAATAGCGATGTATTCCGGCTTTACTTTTTTAGCGAATTCAATATCAAGTAGATCTTTAGCTGTAAGTATTGGCCTTTTTAAAACTGTTTTTGGGACATTTAAACCCTTGCGAGGTAAAAGCAAACCGCCTCGCTCCACTTTGGCTAAAAATTTTTGATTTAACAAATCTAATTCTATGACCTTGAGCTCTATTGAGCCATTGTCCAAAAAGATTGGATCATCGATTTTCAAGTCCTGAATTAGCTCCGCATCATCGATTGGAATTTCCATGTTATCAATATCCCCTTTCTGAAATAAAAAAGAATAAACGTCACCATCATTCATTAAAACATCGTGATTTAACTTGCCCACCCTAATTCTTGGTCCCTGTAAATCAAACAATATTTTTACGTCAATGCCGGTTTCTTCTTTTATTATATCCAAAGTTCCTTTGACCCTGTAGTACTGATCATAACTGGCATGAGAAAAATTTATACGAACCATGTCCAAACCACTTAGAATCATAGATTTCAAAATGGCATGATTTTCTGATTTTGGTCCAATTGTAGCTATTATTTTTGTATCCATATTTAACAAATTAAGATTATTAAGACTCTTGGAATCATTAAGATTGTTAGGATTTTTATCTCAAGCTTCACAAATATCTCAAGAATCCTAATAATTCTACTACAACTCCATTCCTCTTAAGGCGCTAATTCTTTCCTCTATCGGAGGATGAGTCATAAAAGCTTTAGCAAAGAAAGCTTTTTTCTTTTCTTTTAAAGGTGATGCTATATATAAATGGGCCGTTGCCTTGTTAACTGCCCTGAGCTGATTATCATCCTGAGAAATTTTCTCAAGTGCTCTGGCTAAACCTTCTGGGTATCTAGTGGTAAGAGCTCCATCAGCATCAGCTAAAAATTCTCTTTTACGAGAAATGGCAAACTGCATTAAATAAGCAAAGATTGGGGCCAATATAGAAAGAATAACCGCAATAATAATTATTAATATTTTTGACCCATCTTTACTACTGCTTTTAGAGCCACCACGAAAAAAAGCCCAACGAACGAAAATATCAGACAAAATAACAATCATACCGACCAAGATTGTAGTTAAAGTTGCAATCAAGATATCATAACTCTTTATATGAGAAAGCTCATGAGCAATAACGCCCTCCAGCTCACTTCTGTCTAACTTTTCCAAAAGGCCGGTTGTAACCGCTATTACTGCGTTTTTGGGGTTTCTACCAGTAGCGAAAGCATTCGGAGCCAAATCATCTATCATATATATTTTTGGCAAGGGCGATCCCGTTGTTATACATAAATTTTCCACCAAACGATAAAGCTCTCTGTTATCATCTATTTTCAGTTCATGAGCGTTGCTCATAGACAAAACTATCTTATCACTAAACCAATAGCTAATAAACGCCGATAAAAAACTAATAAACACAGCAATATAAACAATAGCTGGTTCTTCAAAGGCCAAGGAAAAAACATAGCCTACGGCCATCACAAAGATTAAAAAAGACGAAAATAAAAACCAAGTTTTTCTTTTATTTTTATCACTTTGGTTATATAAGGTCATAAATATCTCTAAAAATTATTAGAGGGGGCCATCGTTAAATGTTTTTTCAAACAGAAAAGACACTTAATAAAAACCCCCAATAAACGAAAAATTAACAAAGCATAATTAACGTGGAAAAGTTAACTTATTCCAAAAAAAATTTATAGGCAAAAAATCCAGCAACCCCGGCTATGAGCAATACTCCACCGACTACCCAAAACAAGCTCATGCTATCACTACCACCAGTCATACTGGCTTGAGGAGCAAACTCGGTCCCTAGCCCAGAAGCCGAAACATTCTTAATGATAAAATTAAACATATTACGATATAATAAATACTAAAAATCTAAAATTTTACTTGAATATTTTCCTTTTGAGCAGCTTCTTCTATTTCGAAAAACTTTCTCGATGAAAAACCTAGCTGTTTGGCGATCATGTTTGTTGGAAAAATTTGTAACTTAGTATTGAAGTCACGAACATTGCCATTGTAAAACCTTCTTGAGGCCTGAATTTTATTTTCAGTATCAGCTAATTCTCTTTGCAACTCTAAAAAGTTTTGATTTGCTTTTAAATCAGGGTAATTTTCACTTAAAGCAAAAATTGATTTTAAAGTTGAGGACAAGGCGTTCTCTGCTTGTAACTTCTCTTCGACGTTATCACTATTTTGTAATGACATCGCGTTGGATCTTGCTTGAACAACTTTTTCAAAAGTCTCCTTCTCGTGAGAAGCATAACCTTTAACAATTTCTATTAAATTTGGAATAAGATCATAACGTCTTTTTAGTTGAACATCAATATCACTCCAAGCTTCATCAACCCTGTTTTTAAGACGAATCAAGCCATTATACATTGAAATAACGGCCACTACCAAAACGAATAAAATCCCTAAAATAATCCACAAAGCCATATTTTTGAATAAATTAATTATAAATCCCGCCCATTGCTATTACCGTTTTCGTTTCGCAAAGCTAAACTTCGGCGATAATTTAAGCAACAGAGAGCATGTCTATTATAGCAAAAATTTAAATAAAAATCAATAAATAAAAACTGACATCTCGCTTTCTTCAATTTTAACTTCTTTTTTTATTAAAAAGTTCTCGGGCTCTTTGTTTCCCTCCGACAAATCAGAACTTAGTGTCTCTTTTTTTATCTCCTCTTTAAATTTTGATATCGCACTTTTAACTAAAGCCGAGTCTGAAATTAAAGAAACTTTAGCCAAGTCGCCTATTGATAAATCAAGATCTTTTCTCATTAAATTAATAAATCTTATTAAATCTCTTTTCACGCCCTCCAATCTCAACTCTTCTGTTATTTCAATGTCTAGTTCAACTTTTAAATCGCCACCATCATTAATCTCTACGCCCTTAACATTTAATTCATCTTTCAATAGACCTAGATATTCTTCTTTGTCTCTTATTTTTAATTCTGCGCCGAAAACGGTTATTTTATTTAATATTTGCCTCACTTTTATTCCGGCCTTGTCTCTTTCTGCTAGACCCAATTCAACAATTTTTTTAACCTCGGACATCAACTCCAACACGTCTCCCACTTCATTTCTTTCTTCACTTTTAGGCCAAGACTCTAAGTGAACACTTTTGTTGTTATCAGAAAAATTATTAGCAGTAATTTTCTGCCACAAGTCTTCAGCTATAAAAGGCATGAAGGGGGCTATAACTTTCGACAAATTTAGAAAAACAAAGCGCATCATAGATAAGGCAAAAATCTTATCATTTTGGTCCTCTCCCTTGAGTCTGTCTCTGCTTCTCCTTAAATACCAGGTGGAAAACTCATCAATGAAAGCAGTAATAGGTCTCATCGCTTTAACCAAATTATAGGATAGCATGGCCGAGCCAACTTCTTCTATCAAAATATTTATTTTTTTAAATATCCAAAGATCCAAAACGTTATTTGTCTCTTTATATTTATCAAGGTCAGATTCCTTTAAATCTTCCGCGTACATTTGATAAAAATTATAGATATTATTTATTAACATTATGTTTTTTCTAAGTGCTTCCTCCACGCCCTTTTCAGAAAAATTTAGATTTTCAGCAGAAACAACCGGAGATGACAATAAATAAGCTCTAAGAGAATCAGCTCCGTATTTGTCCACAATTAACATTGGGTCGGGATAATTTTTTAATCTCTTGCTCATTTTTCTACCATCTTCAGCTAAGACGATGCCATTAACTATGACATTCTTGAAAGCATTTTTACCAAATAAACCACAGGCTATTACATGCAAATAATAAAACCAAGCTCTAGTTTGATCAACTCCTTCAGCAATAAATTCAGCTGGAAAATTTTTTTCAAATTTATCTTTGTTTTCAAATGGATAATGTAGCTGAGCATAAGGCATGGAGCCACTTTCAAACCAACAATCCAAAACATCGGGAATTCTTTTCATTTTTCCGCCACAAGAAGGACAACCAAAAGAAACGGCATCAACTTTATCTTTATGAATATCCTTTATTTTCTCCCCACTTAATTCTTCTAATTCCGAAACCGAACCTACAACTTTTCTTTCCCCACAAGCACATTCCCAGATTGGAATAGGGCTAGCCCAAAATCTTTGACGAGAGATTGACCAGTCCCTAGCTCCTTCTAACCAGTTACCAAAACGGCCTTCTTTTAAGTAGTCCGGCGACCAATTTATATTTTTTGCCTCTTCTAACAATTTTTCTTTTATCTTTGTAACACTTACAAACCAAGAAGAGGTAGCATAATTAATAAGAGGCGTGTCGCAGCGCCAACAATGAGGATAGCTATGTTCATATTTTTCCTTAGAAAAGAGAAGACCTCTAGCAGCCAAATACTTTATAATTTCAATATCAGTGGACATATGATCCTCAACCGGTTTAACATTTAATCCTACGAAATCTTTAACCTCATCCTTAAAATGTCCATCCATATTAACATGTTGAATAAATGGAAGATTATTTTCCTTGCCCAAATTCATGTCGTCTTGACCAAAGGCCGGTGCTATGTGAACAATACCCGTCCCATCTTCAGTGTTAACAAATTCGGCAGAATATATTTTCCAGGCATTGTCTTTATTTTGTAGCTTTTCATCATTAACATAATAATCAAAAAGAGTCTGATACTTTTTTGCAATCAAACTAGCGCCTTTAAATTCTTTTATTACTTCATAATTTTTATCCTTCAAAACATCAGCTAATCGATCTTTGGCTAAAATATAATATTCATAATTTCCATCTTCTTTCTGATGGGAAATTTTAACATAATCAATCCCCTCTCCAACCGCCAAGGCAACATTTCCTATTAAAGTCCATGGTGTAGTAGTCCAGGCTAAAACAAAAGTATTTTCTTCTTCCAATAATTTAAATTTGGCTACGCAAGACAAATCTTTTATATTTTGATATCCTTCGGTTACTTCTGATTGAGATAAAGTGGTTTCACAACGAGGACAAACGTGCATAGAGCGATAATCTTTGTAAATTAAATCCTTATTCCATAATTCCTTAAAAACCCACCATACTGACTCCATGTAATTGAGATCCATTGTGCTATAAGCATTTTTTTTATCAACAAATCTGCCTAGTTTGTCAGAGGCTTTGTACCATTCGCCTGCATATTCCAAAACTTTTGATCGACAACTTGTGTTAAATTTTTCAACCCCAATTTCTTCAATTTCTTTTTTGCTTTTTGTCCCCATTTCTTTCTCTACTATGTTCTCGATTGGAAGACCATGACAATCCCATCCCCATTTTCTTTCAACTCTGTAACCGTTCATAGTAAAAAACCTAGGGACAACATCTTTCATTATCTGTCCAACAATATGCCCATAATGAGGGGTCCCGGTAGCGAAAGGTGGTCCATCATAAAAAACATATTCTCCTTTTACGGATTCTTTGTTAATAGTTTTTTCAAATATTTCATTTTTTTGCCAAAAATCTAAAACTTTTTCTTCTGTTTTTATTTTTTTGTCATTATCTAACATATTTTTATTATTTAATTTTTGATAATTCTAACCGTTTTAATTACCTTATTTTCAATTTTTTCAACTGAACAAGAAAAATTATCCTTATCAATCGTGGTTCCTTCGGTCGGTATTCTTTTAATTGTTTCTAATATAAAATCAGCCACTGTGTCTAGATCGTCATCAGACAATCTAATGTTTAAAAAACGATTTACATCCCGACATTCAACGTTTCCGGAAACTATAATTTCGTTTTTGCCAATTCTCTTGATAAAATCGTCATCAATATCATGCTCATCAACAATTTCTCCCACCAGCTCTTCAATGATATCTTCAAGAGTTATAATACCATCAGTTCCTCCATATTCATCAAGCACGACAGCAATATGAATTTTCCTTCTTTGAAATTCTTTTAAAATATTATTGATTAACATCTGTTTGGGAACAAAGACAATCGGTCTAATCAAAGATGTTATGGCTTCTTTTTCTTTTCCATTCCTAAAGGCCAACAGAACATCTTGGGCATGAATAAATCCCAAGACATTATCCGTCGTTTCTTTCACCACCAAACATCTAGTTATCCCGTGTTTTTCTATCTCAATGGCAATTTCTTCCATGGAACTAGTATCTAGAGCATAAACCAATTCTACCCTAGGAGTCATAATATCCTCAGCTGAAATATCATTAAATTTAAAAAGTTTTTCTATCATTGCCCCCTCATTTTTTTCAATAGTCCCTTGTTCAACGCCGACCATGGCCAGGGCTCTCAACTCTTCTTCGCTGATTTTTTCAGATTTATGGTTGCCAACTAACAAATTGGTTAGCTTCTCCATAGTCCAAATAATTGGCAAAAATATTTTTTTAAAAAAGAACAAAATAGGGGCGAAATAACGAGACAATAAAACAGCATGAGAAGATGCAAAAGATTTTGGCACTATTTCTCCAAAAATAAGAATGACAATGGTCATTATTCCTGTTGTCAGACCAATAACTGCGGAATCAAAATATTCGGCAAAAGTTACGGTAGCCAAAGAAGCTGCGGCAATATTAACTATGTTGTTACCAATTAAAATGCTTATCAAAAGAGACCTAGGATTGCTTTTCAACTGCTTAACCAACAAAGAATTTTTCTTTTTAGCCGCAATCATGGCCGTTATCTTGGCGTCGTTCAAACTCAAAAAGGTAACTTCAGCCGATGAAAAAAAAGCCGATAAAATTATAAGTACTATTAAAATTAAAAAATTCGGATCCATAAAAATATAGAAATTACCCATGTTTTACCTTTAAAAATAGGCAAGCGGGAATGATAAAAAATTACTTTTTATAATAATTAAATTCTAACATATTTGCAAGAAGAAACAAAAAATTCGTGATCACTTAAACTAAACGATAGATATTTGAAGTTTATAGAACTAGTTTTTTAAACTTTTGATTTTTTAAACCATCTGGCAAGTAATTTTGGCCGGTATCATCTTCTTCTGGGGTGTATTTATAATCTTTTCCATAACCAATATCCTTCATAAACTTGGTTGGAGCATTTCTCAAATGTATCGGAACAGGCAAGGAACCACTTTGACTTATTTCATCCATCCCTAAATTATAGGCCTTATAAACGGCGATGCTCTTTTTTGATTTAGCCAAATAAATAGTCGCTTGTACCAAAGATAAACTACACTCCGGCCAACCAATCTTGGCACAAGCCTCATACGCTTGGTTGGCAATCATCAAAGCGCTGTTATTAGCCAAGCCAATGTCTTCGCTGGCAAAACGGATTAATCTTCTGGCTACATACAAAGGATCTTCGCCTGACTCCAACATCCTTATTATCCAATAAAGAGCGGCTTTTGCATCGCTTCCGCGCAAAGATTTATGTAAAGCTGATATCAAATTATAATGCTCTTCACCGTCTTTATCATAATGCAGTTGTGGTTTATTTGCAAGTTCTTTAATTAACTTCAAATTTGGGGTTTCATTTGATTCTAGAATAGATTCAACTATATTTAAAGCCCTTCTAGCATCACCACCGCTCAAGCTGGCTATTAATTTTCTCTCTTTTTGCCCCATTTTTAAACCAGTATTTTTTTCGGCTCTTTTAATAATATTTATCAAATCATTATCTGACAAAGATTCTAAAATTAAAACTTTTAATCTTGAAAGCAAAGAAGAATTAACAGAGAAACTAGGATTTTCAGTGGTAGCCCCAATTAAAACCAAAAGCCCATTTTCAATGTGAGGTAAAAGAGCGTCTTGTTGAGCTTTATTCCAACGATGAATTTCATCAATAAATAAAATGGTTTTTTTATTAAACCTTCTATTTTCCCCAGCTCTAATAACGATTTCCTTTAAATCTTTTATTCCGCTAGAGACAGCCGACAATGACACAAAATCAGCTTTAGCCTCTTTTGATATAATAAAAGCCAAAGTGGTCTTGCCCGTGCCTGGCGGGCCCCAAAAAACCAAAGAAGCCAGTTGATCTTTTTCAATCACCGACCTCAACCAAGTATTTGGTCCAACTATTTTTTCTTGACCAAAAAATTCTTTTAAATTTTGTGGACGAAGTTGAAAAGCTAAGGGAATATTCATATAATATAATTATATAGTAATTATATTATAGAAATAAAACAAAAACAACTAATCAAAAAGAGCTTAAATTTATAAGCTCTCTAGATTAAATTTGCCCCTATATATAAGTCGATTACTCCATTACGTAGGAAAGATCGTCGTCGTAGGCACATAATGCACCAGTGGTTAGGTTTGCCCAACTAGAAATAGATATCGCAGTATATGAACCATCGTCAAATCCTGGAATCCAGTCACCATTTGAATACTTTGTTTCGGCAAGATTATCGGCTAACCAAATCTGATCTCCTATCTTTACTGTTCTATAAACCTTCCCATCATTACCAATATACGCCTCAGCACTTTCTCCGTCGCTTAAATTGTTTTGTTCATCAATGCTGGCGTCACGAAAAAGACGAACATAATAACCCCACTTAGGAGAGTCCGAGTAAACACCAGCTGAATCTTCCTCGTAATACAAAGAAAGATATCGCGTTGAGCTTTTGCTCCAAAGTTGACCATATTGATTCTCCGCTAATTGAAAGTAACCATTTAAACCACGAGCATCACCGCCCCTAGCATTAAAGTTGAAATCGTTAGTTCCAGTATTTGGGTCTTTCCAGTATGTGACTCCTGATTCTTTCATCTTTGACCCGGCTACGCTGGTGCCACCCAAATAATTTATTAAAATATTCCACTGAGAATCATCTGGCACAAACCACTCATCATTAGCAATATCTCTTCCATCGTTAACCGCATACCAGTTATAAATAAAACCAAAAACAATACTAGCTGGTTCGGTTTCTCCTTCACCGCTCGACTCACTACTTCCCATGATTATTCCTCCCGGGGTCATTTGTTTCACTCCTTCTGGCATGTCTGATATTTGTTTGCCTGTACAGAAATCTATAGTATAACTAGCCCCACTATTTTGAGGTATATAAGCATAAGTATTAGAAGCTTCTAGACAATCGCCATCAGCTGGAGATGGGGCAGTAGGAATATTGTACATAAATATTTCTCCGGTAGTAGAAGAGGTAATGGAACCGCTGTTCCATTCATCTGTGGTGGGGTATCTACCGTTTTCATTAAAGAATAGTTCTAAGGCGGTAGAGGCTTGTTTCATGTCAGCCACTCTCTTGGAGTCCCTAGCACTTTGTCTGGCTTGTTGAAGGGCTACAACTGCTAGAGTGGCAAGTATGCCAATGATAGCTATTACTACTAGAAGTTCTATGAGGGTGAAGCCACGTAAAAACGCTTCGCGTCCACGTGACAAGGCTTTTTTGTTTTTAAATTTTCTTTTCAACATAATATTATGTTTTAATTATTTAAATATTTATACTCATTTGTCGTCTCGACTGAGTTTTTCTTTTTTGTCATCTCGACTGAACAAATCGCAAAGCGATTTGAGAATGGAGAGATCTGTTTTCTGTTGTTTTAGGCCTCTCCACTCATTCGTCGCTTCGCTTCTCATTCGGTCGAGGTGACAAAGGTGATACGTAGCTTCGCTTCTCATTCGGTCGAGGTGACAAAGAAATAAGAAATCCTAAAAATCCCAAGAATCCTACTATTATTATACCGCAGCCCCCCATTAATCAATAGTTTAAATTTTTAAACCAAGGTCTAAACTAATTTTTTTTCTTGATTCTTATAATAAGCCAATTTAACTATCTCTGAACAAACCAAATACAAAATAGCCACCACAAAAATTAAAAATAAATGCCACCAGCTAGGTCTAACAAAGCCAAACAATGCTTGGCCCCAAGAAGTAAATGGAATTATTACGGTCACGATAGAGGCCAAGCCGGTTAATAAAATAATTAAATTGGAAGGTCTTTTCGCTTTAAATATCGGCTTTTTAGTTCTAATTGAAAACAAGAAAGCTAGTTCAGTCAAGATGCTGGCAATAAACCAATTAGTCTGTAAAACTCCCGGGGAAATAGAAAAAAACATAGCAAAAAACATAAAGTCAAAAATAGAACTTACTACCCCCAAGATCATGGCCACAATTATTATATCTTTTACCTGATATTTTTTTGGAGAAACCAATTCCTCGGAATCAACATTGTCGGTGGCAACTGCAATCATGGGAAAATCAGACAACAAGTTAAGCAAAAGTATTTGAAGCGGTAGCATCGGTAAAAAATCAATAAGCAAGGAGGCAATAGCTACTGCATAAAAATTACCAAAATTAGACGCCAAAGTCGCTTTGATATATTTGGCGCTATTTGCAAAAATTCTTCTACCTTCTCGTATTCCCTCAATGATTACATTTAGATCACTTTCTAACAAAACTATATCCGCGGTTTCTCTGGCGATGTCAGAGGCATTGGAGACAACAATAGAAACTCCAGCAATTTTTAATGCCGGAGCATCGTTTATCCCATCACCCAAGTAACCAATACTATATTTTTCCTCCAAATTTTTAATAATACTAAATTTTTGTTCTGGCAAAACTCTAGCAAAAACTTTGTATTTCTCTATAGCATTTTTTTTATCCTCTTCCGACATCTTATCTAGATCTCCGGCTAAAATAACTTGATACGGATCACTTATTAAACCAATTTGATAGGCCACGGCTCCTGCCACCTCCAAACTATCGCCGGTTATTATTCTCAAATCAACCCCCAATTTTCTGGCATCGATAACAGCCTTTTTAACGCCCTCCTTTATAGGGTCAGCAAAAGCAATTAAGCCCAAAAAATCTAAGTTGTTTTCTTCTTCAATTAAATTGTTTTTTAAAATGTCTAATTCAATTTCCTTTACTGTCTTCTTGGCAACCGCCAAAACTCTCCTGCCCAACAAGCCCTGCTCCTTTATCCAAGCTCTCATGTCATCTATTTTTTTGTTATCAATATTCAAACATAAACCAAAAATCGCCTCAGCGGCTCCTCTAACTATAAAATCTAACTTTTTATTTTTTTGAACTAAAACATTGTTTCTTTGTCTAGCCGGGTCAAAAGGCGTACTAAACATAAAATCAAACTCTGCGAGCAATTCTTTATCATCTTCGTCCAGCTTGTTAAACAGGGCAATATCAAACGGTTCACTCCTGTCGCCAGATTGTGAAGATGCTAAATTGGCGTAAAGCAAAATATTTTTAACAGAAGACGTAGAATTATAAAAATCCAAAACCGTAAGCTTGTTTTCGGTTAAGGTACCAGTCTTGTCTGAACATAGAATGTCAATATTTCCCAAATCCTCAACGGACGATAATCTTTTAACAACCACCTTGCGCTTAGCTAAATTCATTGCCCCATTAGAAAAAGAAAACGTCATCACCAACGGCAGTGCCTCAGGAATAACCGAGATGGCCAGAGCAATAGAAAATATTAATAATTCCCAAAAGTTATTTCCTCCTTTCAAAAAAGAATTAGCTATAAAAACAAAAACCAAGGTAATTAAAACTAATTTTAAAATGAATGAACTAAATTTTGATATTCCTTTCTCAAACTCGCTAACCCTTTTAACTTGAGATGTTAGTCTTGAGACACTTCCTAAGAAAGTTGTCTTGCCAATAGCTAAAATAACTCCCTTAGCCTTTCCTTTGGCCACCGATGTCCCCGAAAAACAAATATTAGAGGCTGAGAAATAATTTTCTGGTTTTTCAGTCATTATTTCTCCTTGTTTGGAGACCAACAATGACTCCCCGGTCAAAACCGATTCATCAACAAACAAATCATAAGCCTCTATTATTCTTAAATCGGCATTTATTTTATCCCCTGTTTCTAAAATAACAATATCGCCAACCACTAAGCTTTCGCTATCAATCAATCTCTCCTTACCGCCCCTAATTACTTTTGTCTTAAAACTAATGTAATTCTTTAACAATTTTATTGTATTTTCCGATTTATATTCTTGGAAAAAACCCAAAGAAGTATTTATAACTATAAAAAGCAAAATCATTGCTCCTTCAATAATTTGTCCTAAAAAAAATGACAAGATAGATGCGGCAATTAAAAGATAAACGAAAGGCGACTTAAATTGTCCCAAAAATATTTTAAGAGCTTTTGAGTTTTTCTCTTCAATTTTATTCAAACCATTTTCTTCCAGTCTTTTTTCCGCATCTAATTGATCCAAACCTTTATCCGAATCACTTTTCAAGTCACCCAAAATATCAGTAATGTCACGATTCGATTGTTTTAAAATATCCATATGTTTTAATAATAAAAACTACTGTCTAAATTCACAAATGCCCTTAAAATCACAAAAAGAACAATTGAAGGACGAAGGATTGGGCGAAAATTCTTTTTTACTTATTTCTGAAATATTACTGGCTAGCCATTCAATTGTCGCTTCAACCTCTTTTTCTTTAGCGCTGAAACTAAGCTTATTACTAGTTTCGAGATAATAATAAGTCATTCTTTCAACTTCAATATCCAAAACACTTTCAATCATTATTTTATATAAGATTAATTGTTTTTTATCGTCTGCGGTTAGTTTTTCCTTGCCATTCCCAGTCTTATAGTCTATTATTTCAAATTTACCATTCTCCAACTTATCTATACGATCAATGCGACCAATTATGGTATTGTTTTTAAATTTAAAACGAAGATCTTTTTCTAAAAAATAAACACTAGGCAATTTATCAGTCTTTAAAGCTTCATAAAAATCAACTAATAGTTTCTCCCCTTTTCGATAATAATCATCTCTAGTTTCAATGTTCTGATAACCATCGTTCTGCCATAATTCCTTATACAAAGATAAAATCCTGTCCTTACTAATTGTCTCTTTACTCTCATCATTAGAAGAAAAAAGCTTTGACTGCATTTTATTTTCTCCCTGAAGAATCGGTAACAAGAATTGATACAAACAATTATGTATAACCTTTCCAAATGTTAAATTATATTTTTCTTCTGATACCGGCACTTTCAATAAATGAGCATACTTATACTGTAGCGGACATTTAGAAAAAGAAGCAAATTGAGAAAAGGAAAAATAATTTGGCAATTTTAATTCTTCTTTTTTTAATAAAAATTCTCCAGAATTCTGCTCATTTAAAATTCTTAAATCTTTAAAAAACTCTAAATCATCGAAGTTTATTTTTTCTGCTGCTTTAATTTCTAATCCCGCCTCCTTGAAAAAAACTGACGGCCTCTTTTCACGAGCTCCACCATAATCTTTGGCACAACTCAAATGAATACTTTCTTTGGCTCTAGTTAATGCGACATAGAAAAGACGCCTCTCTTCTTCAATATGAAAATCAACAGAATCGACCACCTTTTCTTTCATTAACTCAAGCGGTAGGCTTATTTTATCACTTCTATTATCACTAGGAAATCTACGTTCAACCAAATCAACCAGAAAAACATGTTTAAACTCCAATCCCTTGGCAGCATGAACGGTCATAACTTTAACAGTGTCTACATCAACAAAGTCATTTTTTAATCGCCCAAAATCACCAGCCTCCAATTCAAAATCAAGTAATTCAATAAAATCTTTTAATCTCAAATTCTCGTCATCTTCTTCAAATTTTTTTATCTTTTGATAAAACTGATTAATATATGAAAAAATTTCTTTGTCTTTTTCATGATTTAAGTTTTTCAAAATTTCGCTGTCATAAATAAATTTAACAAATACGTGACTTGGCTTTTTGTCTCTAGCAAGCGGGCTGTGAACATTTATTAAGTTTAATAGTTTATTTATTTTGGGCAGAGATTCGGAGCTTACACCCTTTATCTTGTCGGCGTTTTGTAAACCTTCAAACAAAGACCAATATTTCTTTTTTGACTCGCTACTTATATTTTGTAAATCAGTGTGAGTAATTTTAAACTCTTCCATATTTAAAACTCTAAACAAGGCCGAAGATTCACGATAATCATCAAGTAGACGAAAATAAGAAACAATATCTAAGATTATTGACTTATAATAAAGGCCCTTCAAAGAAACAAAATGGTTAGGAATGCTTAGGCGACTAAGCTCCTTGGAATATTTATCAGCTGAGTCGTTGCTTCTAGTCAAAATAGCAAAATCCATCCAATTACACTCCGGATCACTTCGGTAAATTTCTATTATTTTTGAACTAACGGAACTCATTTCATCTGATTCGTTCAAGAAACTATCAGCGGAAATAATCCGTCCAAGTAAATTATCAAAATTCACGAAAGATTTTAATTTCTTATTAATATTTAATTTTATCTCCAAGCGATTTGGGTTGTTATTGGAAATAAATTTATAAGCCAAATCTAATATTTCTTGCTGGGAACGATAATTTTTACTTAAGACCACCTCCTTGGCCGACGGGTAATCATCTTTAAATTGCATAATATTAGAAATCGAAGCTCCTCGAAACTTATATATCGACTGATCATCATCTCCTACGACCATTAAATTATTATTCTTACTGGATAAAATTTTGACTAACTCATACTGAGAAAAATTAGTATCTTGAAATTCATCAAGCATTAAATATTTAAATTTGTCTTGATAAATTTTCAAAATATTTGGCCTAGTCTTAAATAACTTTATAGTGTAATTTATCAAATCAGCAAAATCCAAATAATTATTTTTAATCAACAGATTATTATAAACAATAAAAGCTTCAGCCAGTTCCTTTATTTTTTCAAGATTCAATTCGTCTCCAATATCCGAAGGTGTCTCTTTTTTATCATCATATTTTTTTTCTATTTTTTTGTAGTATCTCAAATAATCTTCGGGTAAAATATTTTCATCTTTTAAACGAGAAAAATGATTTAATAGTTCTTTAATAAATTTATTAGGATTGCCAACTGGAGCATAATAGCTCAAATTAAATAAATTTAGATTTTTTTTGATAAAAACCCATTGTGCGGTTTCGTCTAATAACTTAAAATCAGGGCTAAGACCTATTTCTAGGGCGTTTTCCCTTAAAATTCTTTCCCCAAAGCCGTGAAAAGTGTTTATCCATAAATCAACATAACCGTATGGTAAAATTTTATCAGCTCTTTCTATCATCTCATTGGCCGCTTTTTCGGTAAATGTGGCTAAAAAAATTTCATCAGTTTTTATTCCCTTTTCCATAACTAAATAGGCCAAGCGATTTATCAAAACAGTAGTTTTACCAGTTCCGGCGCCAGCCACAACCAAAAGAGGGCCATCTTCATGCTTCACGGCCGACAATTGTTCTTTGTTGAGCTTTTTTAAATCTTCTTTAAAGAATTTTAAATCATTTTGAATGTTTTTTTTGTTATTCATAATCTTACATCTTATTACTATTATATATTATTTTTTAGCTTAAAACAAACAAAATCGCCTTACCGTTCCCGCTTCTTTCTCGTAGTAACGAACTCCACCAGAAATGACAAGTAAATTGTTTATATGCTATAATAAAAACATGAAAAAAATAAAAACAAAATTAATATATTTTTTTAAAGGATTCGCCATGGGCTCGGTTGACATTATACCCGGAATATCAGGTGGAACAATGGCCTTAATTTTGGGAATATACGAAAAACTAATAAAAGAATTAAAGGCTATAAACCTTGGCTTTCTAAAACTACTGCTAAACCTAAAGATTAAAGAAGCGTTTTCTAAAATTAATCTAGGCTTTCTGCTTCCTTTGTTCTCGGGAATAATTATAGCAATAATCGGTTTAGCCAAAGTTATCTCCTATCTGCTCCAAAATCATAGCTCCTATTTATATGGATTTTTTTTCGGTTTAATAATAGCCTCTATTTTTATAATATTGCCAAAAAAATTCTACAGAGCTAAAAACTCTCTGTTTCTAATCCCTGGCTTTATTTTAGCTTGGATTATATCTGGTTCCAACTCAATTAATTCAGCCAACACTTATTTAAACATCTTTATAAGTGGAATTTTGGCTATCTGCGCTATGATTTTGCCGGGAATAAGTGGATCTTTTATTCTACTAATCTTGGGAAAATATGAGTTTATGATTTCAGTTCTAAAAAATCCTTTTATTAGTGGTAATTTGGTATACTTACTTGTTTTCGCCCTTGGTTGTATATTCGGCCTAGCTTCTTTCATTAAGTTGCTAGACTTTTTATTTAAAAAATACAAAGAACAATCCATGGCCATTTTAATTGGTTTTATGTCCGGGGCCCTTCGAAAAATTTGGCCTTTTGGAAAAATAACAAATATAGAGATAGATAGAAGTTTTATTATTATTTTATTACTAGTTATAGCTGGAATTTTTGTAGGAATACAAATTTCTAAAATAAAAAAAGTGTAAAATTACACACAACAAAAAAAGAGGAGCACGAATCGTGCTCCTCTTTTTTTGTTCTTAATTTAAGCTGCTATGTTATATTTATTTTTAAGTTCTGTTCTTCCAGTTCTAGCTAAGCGTTGAATCAATTCTTTTTTCTTATAAAGCAAATCAACCTTCTCTTGGCCCTTATCTGTTTTAGCTATTTTTTTGTTAAGATCAATTATTTCATCCAACTTACTTCTTAACTCTGGACTTTTAACGGCATCGAAATCAATTCCTCCGCTAAAACTTGCTCCCAATTCTAAAGTAGAGCTCGATACGTGAGTTAAGCTTTTTATTAGCTTTTCGAAACTTTTCATTTCATTCTCATATTTTTCCTCTTCGCTCTTCTCTTTTCCCTTAAAAGCTCCTGCTATTTTTTCAAAAATAGATTTTCTAGCTTTTTCTACTTCTTCACCAGCTAAAGCCTTGTCTCCCTCTTTCGCCATCTCTAAATCTTCCTTAGCTTTTTCTGCGGCTCGAAGATAAGCTTCTTTGTCGCCTTTGTTTTCTTGACCACTTTCGCTTTCTTTATTTTCCAAAACATCAATTTCTTCGTTATTGTTTGTCTTTGTTTCAAAATTCATATTTTTTAAAGATAATTAGCCAAAAATGAATATGGTAAATTATCTAATTAGTTTTTAAAAAAAATAAAACAAATATCTTACACTTATATTGTAGCATAAAAAATAAGTTTAGTCAATGTTTGCTTTATGCCTAATTTACAAGGTTAAAATATGGACATATTTTTAAAAACAAGAAAACAGTGAGAACATTATAAAAAACGCCCATGTCGTAACAGGGGCGTTGACTTAATTTTTGAACCAGGCCTTTAGGCCTTGATTCTGACAATCGAAAGAAGAGACTGGCGCCGAGCTTTCTATTTTTTCGCCTTTTTCTAATTTAACGAAATAATCGAGAAATTCGGAAGCAAAAATATCATCATAGAATATTATTCCTTCTGACAATCCTTTTTCTCCTTGAGCCGCTCTTAAATCAATCCTTTCTTTTAAATAGTCTATCGACTTCAAAAGAAGAATAGACTCTGAAATACAGAAATTTTTGTTCACTATCATTTACTTTTTTCTTAACTAAAAACATTAGCAGTAAAAACAAAAAAAGTCAAGACCCTATTTAGGGTCTTGAAAAAAATATTATTTTTGCAGATAAACTAAACCTTTATTACTACCGGTAAAACCATTGGTCTTCTCTTGGTGGCACCAAATAGAAAACTGCCTATTTCATTTCTAATTTTATTTTTTATATAATCATCATCGGCTGGAGTTTCTGAGTTTTGATCTCTAACTATTTTTTTTACTTTTTCTCTAGTCTTCTCTATTAAATCACGATTTTCTTTCATATATATAAAACCGCGAGAAATAAGATCCGGGCTGCCAATCAAAGCTCCTGTTCGGCCATCAATAGTAGCTATCACTACTATCATGCCATCCTCAGACATAACGCGTCTATCGCGAAGCACTATGCTAGAAACATCACCAACGCCCAGGCCATCCACCATAACATAATCAGTTGGGACTTTCTCCTTGGTTAAAGTTCCTAAGACATCATATCTTTTGCCATCAACAATTTTCTCACCTTTCTTAAATTCCAATACTTGCCCATTATCAGCAACAAAAATGTTTTCACGCTTTATACCTATTTGTTCGGCTAGCTCGGCATGAGCCTGTAGCATATAATGATTGGCTTCTATGGGCATAAAATATCTTGGTTTTACCAAGCGCATCATTAGCTTTAAATCTTCCTGCTTGGCATGTCCTCCGGCATGTATGTCCATCATCTTGTAATGAATAATCTTTGCGCCTTGTCTGACAACCATATCCATTAAATTTTGTATACTTCTTTCGTTACCAGGTATAACCGAAGACGAGAAAATAACAGTATCTCCTTGCTTCAGACTCACGACTCGATGCTCGGCATTTACTACGCGAGACAGAAAAGCATTGCTTTCTCCCTGCGCTCCTGTTCCAATAATAATAATTTTATCATCTCTTATTCTATTTAAATCTCTGTCCTCAACTAAAATTTTTGGGTCAAATTTTAAATATCCAATCTGATGGGCCACCTCCACGTTTTCATTCATGCTTCTACCCTGAAGAGATATTCTTCTTCCATATTTATTTGCTAAATCAAATATTTTTTGAACACGACTAAGCTGAGAAGCAAAGGTTCCAATTATAATTCTGCCTGTAATTTTATCAAAAAGCTTTCCCATCTCGTCACCAATTGCTGATTCCGAAAGTTGATAGCCAGGATGAGTAGCGTCAGTTGAGTCGGACATTAAAAGTAATATGTCTTGTGATCCTATTTGAGCAATACGATTTAAATCTGCTGGCTTATCATTAACTGGGGAAAAATCTATTTTGAAATCACCCGTATGAACTATTTTTCCTATCGGAGTCGTTATTATAGCAGCAAAACAATCCGGAATAGAATGATTCACTCTAAAAAATTCAATTGTAAGCTTATCAGATATCTTTATGACGTCAGTTTCATTTATTTCTTTTATCTTCAAAACTGGAGCGTCTCTAAATTCAACAGCCCTTTTTTTAACTAAGCCAGCCGTCATTTTTCCCATAAACATAGGAGGATTACCTATTTTACCCATAATATGGGGTATCCCACCAATATGGTCATAATGACCGTGGGTAATAAATACGGCCTTAATCCAGTCTTTCTTATCTTCTAGATAAGAAACATTAGGAATAATATAATCTATCCCCGGCATATCTTCTTCTGGAAATTGTAAACCCATGTCAATAATGATGATTTCTTTTTCATATTCAACCAACATCATATTGCGACCAACCTCTTCTAATCCACCCAAGGCCATAATCCTTAATTTACCATTCAGATCTTTTGGGGCTACAGACTGAAATCCGGCTCCTTCGTTTCTAGGTGCGGAAGAAAATGGACGTCTAACTCCAAAAGAGTTGTTTCTATTATGCCCCGCCGGTCTATGACCTCTGGGAGCAAATCCTTTTGTCCTGGCAAAATCTTTTTTGACAATAGGAGTTTTAGTAGAAACAGCATTGTCGCTACCACTTTTTACTTCAGTTTCTTTTTTTAAATTTTGAGAAACTGCATTTGATTTGTATTTTCTAATCATAATACTTTGAAAATTATTTGAATTTTGTTCTTTTATTTAAAATAAATTCTAAAATAAAAAAATAGTTTAAAAATAATTGTTATTTAATTTTTGAGATATCGCTTAAAGCGAAATTTTATAAATGTAAGAGGTTTAAAAAAATCTAAAAATTGACTTTTCTTTTAATTTTTATATACCAATTGGAAATATTGTTAAACCTATCAGCTGGATCTGAGATTCCAAGCACGTCAAAACCTTTTATTTCTTTAATTTGAACATAAGTATATGTCGGAAAATAAAGAAAAATAGCCGGTAAATCATTATTTAATATTTCCTGAAATTTTTTGTATTTTTCAATCCTTTCATCAAGATTAAGAGTCATTCTAGCTTCTTCCAAAAGCTTGTCAGCGTCTCTGTTTCTATAAGAAGTGATATTTAAACCATTTTCACCAGATTGAGATGAATGCCAAAAAAGATAAGAATCTGGATCATTACCAACAACCTGACTCAAAAGTAAAATTTCAAAACTTTTATTTTTTATAATCTCAGTTTGAATCTGACCAGCATTAATTATCTTTATAGAAGTTTTAACGCCAACTGATTCCCATGAAATCTTAATAAAATTAGCCACATCAATATTATCTGACAGATCAACAGTTGTAAGTTTTACGAACAAATAATCATACTTCTTTTCTTTATCGCTCGAAATCTTGTATCTCCACTTCCCAGATAATTCATAATTGTCTTTGTCCAAATCACTTATTATTTTTTTCTTTAGCTCCCAATTTTCAAGTTCTTTAACTGATTCAGAGGCTTCGGATAGCTTTTGATCATAGTCTAACACCGCCTGAGAATTATCTTCAATTTCAACAACGTCGCTAGCCTCTTGCTCTGTGTTTAATTCTATTTTTTCAACCTTATTGTTTTCCAAATAAATAAGATTTCTTATTTTTGCTAAATCGTCTTCAGTCATTTCAGCTTCTAGCCACTTTGACTCGTCTAGCAACCTCTTTGCCTCTTCAATGTTATAATCATATTTCTCTATTTCACTATTATAGGCGAAACTATTAGGCAAAATAGGACCATACGCCAACCCAGCATTCCCAGAAAAAATATCATTTATTAAAGCTTTTTTGTCTATAGACAAAGCCAAGGCTTTCCTAATATTCTTGTCTTCTAAAAACGAGCTGCTCTTTTGATTAAAGAACAAAGAGGCTATCTGGGGCAAATTGAGCTGATGAAAATTAAGTGAATTTTGCGATATTAAATCGTCCTTTGAGCTATGAGGCAAATAGCTTATCCCATCAACCAAATTATTGTTTAATGCTCCAGTCAATTCACTAAAATAAGAAAAAAATTTGAAATTTATATTACTAATATAAGGAACCTTATCATAATAATCTTCGTTTGCGACAAAGGACATTTCTTTTATTTCTCCTAACTTGTTTTTAGTCAAAGACTTAAACTTGTAAGGACCAGAACCTATCGGTTCCAAATTTAATTCTGCCAATGGAGCGTTCTTCGGATCAATATTCATCCAAAGATTTTGTGGAATAATACCAAAAACTAATAAATCTAAAAAGGCGGCGTAAGGTTCAGATAAAACAAATTTAAAGTTAAAATCATCTATCTTCTCAATTTCTACTCCAACAAAAGAATTTCTAAGTGGTGATCCATATTCTTGATTCTTAATAGCTGAAAAAGTAAAGACAATATCGTCAACCGTCAAATTTTCTCCATGGTGCCATAAAACGCCCTGTATTATTTCAAAAGTGTATTCCTTCGCATCTTCGCTAACACTATAATCTTTAACCAAATCTTTTGTTAATAAACCATTACTGTCTCTTTTAAACAAAGAGGAAAAAATTAAACGACTAATATCCTTGTCAGCGTCACGAGCAATATCATAAAGAGGATTTATGTTTTTAGGAGAACCTAATATGGCCTCAGAATATTCACCACCGTAAGCCGGGACAATCTCCAAATTTTTCCTATAAAAATTTACTGCTAAAAAAATTAAAGCTAAAAAAACAATAAATAATGAAGTATAAATTATTATTTTTTCATTATTTGATAAAACCTTCTTAACATATTTTATCTGTCTTAGACTGGGTGTTTTATGTGGGGAAAGTGAATATACAAGTTTTTTATCTAAACTATCATAAGCATCTAGATTCTCATTTATACCCAAGCCTTTTTTCTTCTTAAAGAAAGAAAAAAGCTTAAAAACAAAACCGTTTTTACTTTCTTTTAAGTATTGATTAAAAAATTTTCTTCTATTAGTTAAATTCACAATAAGAGTTTTTATAATTTGCCTATTTATAAATTTTAAAAATAAAAAATATTAATTTAAAAGCAAATTTGCAACCGAGTTGGCAAAAAATAGTACTGCCAATATTATAGTAAGAATAAATAGTTTTTTTTCAATTCCTCGTTTAGTCAAAAAAACCGTTCCGCTACCACCAAAAACCCCTCCCAGGGCGGCGCCTTTATTCTGAAGCAGTATAACAACAATTAAAAGAATTGAGATTATTAATTGACTTATTTTAATCCAGGTCATATTATTATTTTTTTACATTAACTTTTTCCACTATCTTGCTTAAGACTTTTTTATTATTAACTGCTAAGTCGGCTAATATTTTTCTATCTATTTCTATATTATTTTTCTTTAAACCGTCCATAAACCTTGAATAAGACAAGCCGAATTCTCTAACGAAAGCATTTATTTTTATTTGCCACAAAGCTCTATTAGTTCTCTTTTTCTTGCGACGATCCATGAAAGCATGAGCGCCAGCTTTAGTCTGAGCTGTTTGAGCTAGTTTTATTAAATTTTTTCGTCCCCATTTATAACCTTTTACTTGTTTTAACAATTTCTTTCTTCTCTTGGAGTGCATCACTCCTCTTTTTACTCTTGGCATATTTTTATATTAGAATTTTTGGGGTTTTTAAATCTTGCTTTTTTAGATAAAAATGAAGTTGAACACCCTAAAAATCTTAAAAATTTTAATAATTTTATTAGTTATACGGAGTCAGTCTATTGACTGTTTTTTCCAAGGTCTTGGTGATAGTCATGTCTCTTCTCTTGCTTCTCGTTGTATTACCAGACTCCCCAGAATTAAAATGATTTTGACCTCCTTTTCTGTGCTTTATTTTCTTTGTAGCTGTTTTAGAAAAACGCTTAACTGTCGCTTTATGAGTTTTTACTTTCGGCATATTTATATTATTATAATTTATTACAATTTAAAAGCTAAAAAATCAGGCTACAATCCTGCTCCTGAATTATTTCGCCTTATTGGCTAGTATCATAGTATATCCTCCTGGTTGTTTTGTCAATACCTGTTCTTCTTCTATGGACAAATCACCATTACTCTTCAATCTAAGCAAAAAATCCGAAATAACCTCCCTGGCTTTATCAAAATGCTGTTTTTCTCTTCCTCGCAAATTTAAATCTATTTTAACCTTGTTGCCCTTGGTCAAAAATTTGACTGCTTGTTCTACTCTAACATCAAAATCATGGCCGCTAATTCTAAGGGATACTTTGATATTTTTAATCTCCACTTTTTTTTGTAAGACTTTCTGTTTATGTCTCTTTTTATCTTGTTCATATTTGAACTGACCCAAGTCTAATATCTTAACAACTGGAATTTCGGCTTTAGGGTTTACCTCAACCAAATCAAAACCAGCCTCTTGGGCTATTTGCAAGGCCTTATAGGTCTCCATTACTCCTACATTCTCACCATCTTCATTAATTAAAAAAACCTTTTCAGCCCTTATTTTTTCGTTGGCATTAAATTGTTTTTCATTTTGTCTTTTGTCTACTTTTGGAAATCTGAACTTTCTTCTCATCTTTTTATGAAAATTAATTTTAATACTAAATAATGAGCGGGTAACGGGAATCGAACCCGTCTCTCGACCTTGGCAAGGTCGCATAATAACCACTATACGATACCCGCTTGACTCAATGTGCCGCGGGGGAGAATCGAACTCCCACGATATTACTATCACTGGATTTTAAGTCCAGCGCGTCTACCAGTTCCGCCACCACGGCATAAGAATTAAGATTCTTAGGATTCTTAAGAGCCTTAAGATTCTTAGGATTTAAAAACCTTACTTTTTTAAACAAAAATAAAATTAAACACCCAAAGGATCTTAATAATCTCAACGATCTCAATAATCTCAGCTAAAAATGTGGAGATGACGGGAATTGAACCCGTGTCTAACAAGTTTTTTTAAACACCACTACAAGAGTAGCCCAATTGTTATTTTTTCGGCATTACTTCTAAAATTGAGCGAAACGAAATAACGCTTATCTTTCTTTTTCTTCGAATTTTTAGAGAAAGATACCCAAAAATTCTATCCTTATAAATGACACCGGCGATTGGCTATAAGGAGTTACCAGGCCGATGGTTGAGCTATTTTATTAAGCTACAACAGGAGCGAAAGCTGGAACTTTCCATGAGAAAGCAGCCTTCTTTAAAGTGTTTTTTGCACTTATTTTTTGAATAAGTTTTACGTGATTACTCAGCACGTCTTGAATGCTTAAAAAGAATCTTATCATCGAACCCAAGACATCCCCAATGTCTAATTTGTTCGTATTTTTTGTTTTGTCAAAGTTCTTAAATGTCTGTCTACATCCTTTTTCTTTAAATCATCACGCTTATCAAATTTCTTTTTTCCCTTAACGACAGCCAATTCTAACTTTATAAAACTGCCTTTAGTATATAACTTAATCGGAATAACTGTCAAGCCCTTTTCCTGCTTTTTTATAGTCAAATAATCGATTTCTTTGTTTTTTAACAAAACCTTTCTTTCTCTCTCGGTGTTATAATCATCTTTGATCCCCGCTGGTTTATAAAGAGGAATATAGGAGTTTATTAAATAAGCTTCGCTTTTACCTTTTTTATTGGTTTTAAAGGAAATATAAGAGGCCTTTAAATTTGTTTGCCCTAACCTAACGGACTTTACCTCGTAACCAAACAAAACAATTCCGGCCTCATATGTTTCCAAGATTTGATAATCAAAACTGGCTTTTTTATTTATCGCTAGAATTTTCATCTTTTATATTCCATTTTTTTAAAGCTTCAACTGTTTTTTGATTTAACATCATGTTCTCTAAATAAGCTTTATAGTGAGCGCTTGAAAGATTTTCGATGACCTTAGAATCGTGTCCATATTTTTTTTTCAAACTATCCAATTCTTTTTCCATCTCTGCGTCTGAAATTGATATCTTTTCTATCTCAGCTATCTCTTTCATGGCTAAAGCACTTTTCACTCTTTTTGTCGCTCCTGGTAAAATTTCTAACATCAACTCGTTTTGTGTTTTATTTATACTATTTAAATAATCATCAAATTTACCGCCTTGAGACACGACGCTTTGTTCCATTTCCCTCATCATCAAAGACGCTTCACTTTTTATTAAACTTTCAGCAATGTCGCCAAATTTAAAATTGTCTACTACCTTATCTAAAATTTTGACCTCCATTTTCTGGTCCATTTCTCTCTTTTTTTGAGATTCAATAGTTTTGGACAAATTTTCTTTTAAGTGCTCCATGTTATTAAATTGAAAAATTTTGGCCAACTCATCATTTAACTCCGGCAACTCTCGGCTATAAACTTCTTTTATTTCTACTTTAAAATCAACTAGCTTGCCGGACAAATTCTTCTGCCAATGTTTATCTGGATAAACTAAATTGAATTCTTTTTTATCTCCTTTTTTTAATCCAATCAAATTTTTGTCAAAACCATCCACGAAATAATTTTTGCCAATCATTATTGTAACCTCTGGATTTTGTCCATCTTCAACTGGAACATTCTCTATAAACAAATTAACACTAGCAATAACTTTGTCTCCTTTTTCAATGGTCTTGTCGGAAATTTTCTCCTTGGCCCTCATTTCAATTAAATCGTTTAAGACTTTGCTTATTTCTTCCTCTGTTACTTCCAATTTTTCTTGCTTAAAATCAAAATCTTTATATTTTCCAACTGTAACTTCAGGCAAAATATTAACTCTTACTCTATATTCTAAGGGACTGCCAACGGCAATTTTGGTAATCTCTACTTCTGGTTGTCCAACAACTTGTTTATCTTTTATATTATCTTCTAAAACTTTATAAATATTTTTATTGATAGACAATTTAGCAGCTTCCTCAAGTATGGCCAATTCGCCAACTTTTTGTTTTAAAACATCAAAAGGAACCTTGCCAGGACGAAATCCTTCTACTTTTACTTCTTTGGAAATAGACTCTGCTCCCTTTTCCATTAGAGGTTTAAGTTCGTCTACACTTAATTCAACATTCAATTCAATTTGCCCTTTTTCTAGATCTTTTCTTGTGATATTCATATTTCGAAAAATTAATACTAATCTAAAAAGAATTATACCATAAAATAAAGGGCATTAAAATACCCTTTATCTTTATGTTTTAACTTGTTATTAAAGCAATAAACCAATAATAAGTAATGCTACAATATTGACGATCTTGATCATTGGATTAATAGCTGGACCGGCAGTGTCTTTGTATGGATCTCCAACAGTATCTCCCGTAACCGCAGCTTTGTGAGCATCAGAACCTTTACCACCAAAATGACCAGACTCTATATATTTTTTAGCATTGTCCCATGCTCCACCACCTGAAGTCATAGAAATAGCCACAAAAATACCCGTTACAATTGAACCAATAAGTAATCCGCCCAAAGCTTCAACTCCCAATAAAAAACCAACAAGTATCGGAGCAACAACGGGGATTAAGGCCGGAACTATCATGGCCTTTAAAGCCGATTTTGTGACAATATCAACCGTTCTACCGTAATCAGGTTTTTCAGTACCACTCATAATCCCTGGCTTCTCTTTAAATTGAGCCCTAACATCTTCTACTACGGAACCGGCTGATTTACCAACCGCCTTCATCGCCATAGCACCAAATAAGTAAGGAAGCAATCCACCGATAAACAAACCAGCCAAAACGTAAGGATTATCAATAGCAAAAACATATTTTTCTCCAGCTCTATGAGTGAAGTCAGCAAACAAAACCAAAGCTGCTAAAGCCGCGCTTCCAATGGCATATCCCTTGGTTACGGCTTTGGTGGTATTTCCAACTGCGTCCAAAGGATCGGTAATGTTTCTAACATCCTCACCCAATTCTGCCATTTCAGCGATACCACCAGCGTTATCTGTAATCGGTCCATAAGAATCAATGGTAACAATTATGCCGGCCATAGAAAGCATGGCTACGGCAGCAATAGCTACTCCATATAAATCGGCCAAACTATAAGCTCCCAAGATAGCCGCTGCTATTACCAATACTGGCCACATAGTCGACTTCATAGAGACAGCCAAACCAGCGATAACATTTGTTCCGTGACCCGTTTTAGAGGCCTCGGCGATGCTCTTTACCGGTTCAAATTTGGTAGAAGTATAATATTCAGTTATAACCACCATCAAAGCAGTAACGACTAAACCTATCAAAGCACTTAAATAAATATTAACAAAAGGAAAAACTGAATTATCAGCCATGAACCACTTTATAGCCGGATAAAAGGCTATCGCAGATATAAGACCAGAGGCAAACAATCCTTTATACAAAGCTTGCATAATATTTTTATTTTTCCCCAGTCTGATAAAGAAAATACCAATGATAGAAGAAATAATAGAAATTCCACCAAGAAACAAAGGCAATAATATTTTTTCTTGAGAATCGCCAAAAAATATTACAGTTAAAACCATGGCAGCAATAGAAGTAACGGCATAAGTTTCAAAAAGATCGGCGGCCATACCTGCACAATCACCAACATTATCACCAACATTGTCAGCAATAACCGCTGGGTTTCTTGGATCGTCTTCAGGAATATCAGCTTCAACTTTACCAACCAAATCGGCGCCAACGTCTGCTGCCTTAGTATAAATACCCCCACCTAAACGAGCAAAAATAGAAATTAAAGATCCTCCAAAACCAAAACCAATCAAAGCATGTAAGTCTTTAGTCAATAAGTAAAAACCAGCGGTTCCAAGCAAGGCTAAACCAACAACCAACATTCCGGTTATACTACCGCCTCTAACGGCTACGTTTAAAGCTTTGTTCAAGCCATGCTTAGCAGCCTCGGTGGTTCTAACATTAGCTCTAACACTAATATGCATTCCGATATAACCTGTTAAAGCTGACAAAAAGGCACCAATAAGAAAGGCTAAGGCCGTTTTAAATCCTAGGGAAGGAACAAAAAGAATAATTACAAATAAAACCAGAGCCACTATAGCAACGGTTTTATATTGACGATTTAAAAAAGCTTTTGCACCGGCCTGAATAGCCGCTGCAATTTCTTGCATTTTTTCATTACCTTTTGGTAATTTTAAAATTGAACGAATAAGAACTGCTCCAAAAATTATGGCCAACAAAGCGCTGGAAATAATAAAAACTTCGATCATACTTTTTAAATTTTTATTTTGGTTAATTAATTATGCTTACTATAAAAAGTAATTTTTAAATAAACCAAAATAATCAGATTAAATAAATTATTTGAATTATATTATTTACTTGATTTTTTTACTTTCTTTTCTTTTGTTTCCTTTTTATCCTTGGTCACTGCTTTTTCTTTGACCGTTTTTTCTTTAACAGGTTTTTCCTTGGCTACTTTTTCTTTTTTTTCTTTTCCCTTCGTTTCTTTTTTATCTTTATTTTCTTCTTCATTAGTATTGCCTAGCTCGATATTATCCATCTCTGCTGATGTTTCGATTTTATTCTCAACAACCGCTTCCTCTCCTTCTATATAAGGCAAAATATCTATTTTCCAGCCTGTTAAGCGAGCTGCTAACCTGGCGTTTTGGCCAGCCTTACCAATCGCTAGAGACAATTTATCCGGTTCAACTTTAACTATCGATCTCTTTGACTTTTCATCAATTCTTATATTAATAATCTTGGCAGGTGCCAAAGCGTTAGCAATATATTTTACTGGGTCATCACTATATTCAACTATATCAATTTTTTCTCCGCCTAACTCGCTTATAATTGTCTGAATTCTAACTCCTCTTTGACCGACACAAGAACCGACCGGGTCAATATTTTCAGAATCCGTAAAAATGGCTATTTTAGATCTAGAACCGGCCTCTCTAGCAATATTTTTTATTTCAATAAGTCCATTTGATAATTCTGGGATTTCCATCATAAATATTTGCTTTACAATTTCTTCAGATTTTCTAGACAATATTATTTCTGCACCTCTAATACCAGAGCGAACCTCTTTTATAAAAACTCTAATTCTATTTCCAATAGTGTATCTTTCGTTCGGTATCTGTTCATCCATTGGAAGTATTCCAATGGCCTTGTCAAGATCAACAAAGACCAATCTTCCTTCAACTCTTTGAATTATACCACTCACAACGCCTCCTTCTTGGTCCTTAAATTCATTAAATATGGTCTCTTTTTCTATTTCTCTAATTTTTTGGACTATTACCTGTTTGGCGGTTTGTGCGGCCATTCTTCCATAACCCTCTGGCTCTTCTAGCTCAAAAACTATCTCTTCTCCAACTTTTACATCATTTTTTATAATTAAAGCGTCTTTCAGTTGTATTTCGGTTTTAGGATTGAATCTTTTTTCATCTTCATCGCGCTCTTCATTTCTAACTTCTTCTCTTTTTTCAACTTCCTTTTCCCTAACGACTCTCTCTTTTTTGTTTTTTTCTCTGTTTTCGAATTCTTCTCTTTGTCTTTCAATTTCTAAATTTTCTTCCTCTGACAAGTCTTCCACGACTGTTTTTACGTCATAAATTTTAGATTTAGCTGTTTCAGGATTAAAATTAACCTTTATATTCTGCAATTTATTTCCATAGTCTTTGCGATATGCTGCCGCCAAAGAAGACTCGATAGCAGAAACGACCAAATCATAATCAATTTTTTTTTCCTCACAAACTTGTTTGATAGCGCTAATTAATTCTGACATATTTTTACAAGACCGCCATTAAATATTTTAATAAAAAATTTAACAACGATTCCTTTTAATTAATACCTAAAATTAAAGCTAATTGTATTATCAATTAGCTTTATGAGTATATTATAATAAATAATTTAAAAAAATACAAGAGTTATAAAATGCTAGTGACCCAGGAAAGAAACGTTGCTGTAATTTTGTTTATTACAAAGTAACGCCCCAATCTTCTTTATAATTTTTATCTAACCGTTTTATAATAAACAAGGTAACCGACCAAGCAAAAGTAATAATAATTAAACCAATAATCGCATTCTTTAAAATAGCCTTAGCTGAACTTATGCTTTCTTCATTTCCAGCGGCAGTCATCCATTTAAAGCCAGCAAAAATTATTAAAACAACTACTACTAAACCCAAGATTCCAAGAGTTGAATTTATTATTTTTACAATTCTATATCTTATATCGGTCGGGCTCGCTTTGCTTTCGCCAAAAGTAGTGGCGACGCTTCCGCCCAACATATCTTGTTGATCCCACAAACTTGCAGCACGTACGCAATCTAAAGAAAAATTAAAAACAAAAAAAGAGAACAAAAACGCTAGAAAAAAATACTTAGCTTTTTTCATAAAATTATGATAAGATTTTAATAATATATAAATTATATACTACTTTTTTAAAAAAAACAAGAAAAAACAATGGAATTAAAAAAAAGAATAGCTAAAAATACTATTATTCAAATAATCGGGAAAGGATTGTCAACTCTTCTTGGAATAGCATCTCTGGCTATAATGGCTAGATATTTAGGAGCCAGTGGTTTTGGAGAATATTCAACGGTTATTACTTTTGTCTCTTTTTTTGCTATGTCAGCTGACTTAGGGTTGACTCTAATAAGCGCTCAAATAATCAGCAATCCAAACGAAAACCAAGAAAAGGCACTCAGCAATCTCTTCTCTCTACGTTTATTTACAGCACTGATTCTTTTGGGTCTGGCCCCAATTACCGTTTTATTTTTCCCCTATGACCAAGTCATTAAACTCGGCGTGCTTATTTCCACTCTAATTTTTTTATTCCCAGCTCTAAACCAAATATTAATTGCCTTATTTCAAAAGAAGCTGGAGATGGAAAAGGTTATGCTTTCTGAGGTAATATCGAAAACTTTTTTAGTTATCTTTATTTTTATTTTTGCAAAAATAAATCAAGGGTTAACCGGCATGTTGTGGGCATCGGTTCTGAGCGGAATTATCGGCTTTATTATTTTATGGCTATACAGTCAGAAATCAGTTAAAATTAAACTTGAGTTTGATTTAATATTTTGGAAAAAAATAATAAAAAGAACCTGGCCACTAGCTTTAACTATTATATTAAACCTCATTTATTTGAAAGGAGATATTTTAATATTATCATTATTCAAGAGCAATGAAGAGGTCGGAATATACGGAGCATCATATCGAGCCATAGAGGTAATAGGAACTATTCCTTATATGTTCGCTGGAATAATGTTGCCAATTTTTACAGCCAACTGGTTAAAAGGGGAAAATAAATTTTTGGAAAAAATAATCCAAAAATCATTTGATTTTATGATAATACTAGCCTTACCGCTGGCGGTCGGAACTCAATTTATTGCCACAAAAATAATGATGATGATTGCTGGCCAAGATTTCGGAAGCGGGGGGCCGGCTTTACAAATATTAATAATATCAACCGCCATGCTTTTTGTTAGTTGTATTTTTTCTCACATAATAATAGCTATAAACAAACAAAAAAAGGTTATAGGGCTTTATGCTATTACCGCCGCCCTGTCTTTGGTTCTATATTTGTTTTTAATTCCAAGATTTTCCTATATTGGCGCCGCGATGGTAACTATTTTTAGCAATGCCCTAATTTTGCTTGGAACATATTATTACGTAAAAAAATTCACTTCTTTTCAGGCAAAATTTGTTGTTCTTAAGAAATCAATTTTATCATCATTGGGAATGGCCTTGTTTATGTTTCTAGTTCCAAAAAGCTTATATGCTAATAATATTTTTATACTTCTAATAATACTCCTAGCTGGCTTAATTTATTTTAGTCTGCTATATATGTTAAAAGGAATAAGCAAGGAAGATATAAAAACTTTTATGCCTAAAAAAATATAAAAATATGGAAATAAAAATAATTTCAGATCAAAAAGATTACTTAGTCATAAACAAGCCAGCCGGAATGATATCCCATGGCGGCAATGGAATCAAAGAAAAAACCCTAAGCGATTGGTTGGTTGAAAAATATCCAGAAATAAAAAAGGTTGGAGAAGACCCAAATAGGCCTGGAATAGTCCATCGCCTAGATAAAGAAGCTAGTGGATTAATGTTGATACCAAAAAACAATGAGGCCTTTGAGTATTTCAAAAAACAATTCAAAGAAAGAAAAATCAAAAAAGAATATACAGCTTTGGTTTGCGGCCAGATTTTGAGAGACGAAGGCATTATTGACTTCCCCATCAAAAGATCCAGCCAAGGTTTCAAGATGGCTGCTATACCATCACCTAAAAACGAAGAGGAAAATGAACTACTAAACAAAAGGAAGGGCGAATATGAAAATTATTCTCAAGAAAAAGAAGAAGCGCCAGCGGAAACAAATAATAATGACAATAACGAAGAAGAAGTGGAAGAAATAACTGATAACGCAACTGACGAAGAAAGCTCTTCAAACGATGCTACGGCAAACAAAGATAAAAAAACATTAACCAATAGGGGCTGGGGAAACTTAAAAGCGTTAGAAAAATCACGCCAAGCCATAACTGAGTTTAAAATAATAAAAAAACTAATAAACTTCACTTTGATAAAAGCAAAGATTAAAACTGGTCGTACTCACCAAATTCGTGTTCATTTTTTTGCTTATGGGCATCCACTTCTGGGCGATAATTTATACAAGAATAAAAAATCAAAAGTCCAAAATAAAAAATTAAACCCAGGAAGAATATTTTTAATAGCCGACACTCTAGGGTTTAAAGATTTAAATGGCGACTGGCAAGAATTCAAAATTGAAATGGACGAAGACTTAAAGGAAATACTATCTAAAGTAAAATAGATAAAATTGTTTATCAAGGAGTTAGCGACAATTCATCCTCAAAATATCATAATAAAAGTATTTAATCTTGACTTAAAAAACCATGAAAAAAATACTTTTATTTTTTTTGTTTTTATTTTTATTACCAAAAACGTTAAAAGCTGATAGTTTGCCAATTTTAATTAACCAAATAATGATTGGTCAAAACGAGGGAGCAAAAAACGAATTTATAGAATTATATAATCCCAATGATTACAATATAAACCTTGCTGGTTACTTGCTCAAAAAGAAAACTGCCAGCGGGTCAGAATCAAGCTTGATTTCGGCTAAAAATTTTATAGGCCAAATATCAGGCAATGGTTATTTTTTAATATCAAGCAAAGAATATTGTCAAACAGTAAACGCAGATTTATGTTATTCATCCATGGCATCATTATCTAAAAGTAATACGGTCTTACTATATGATAATGACAAAAAGATAAGCGACAAAGTCGGATATGGAGAGGCCACTGATTTTTCTGGACAAGTCTGCCCCGAAATAGAAAATAATAAAGTTTTAAAAAGAAAAAAAATTGATTTAGAAAATCCAAATAATTATGCCGACTTTACTATAATTGAAAATAATATTGAAATTAAAAATTCAATTGGAGAAATAATAAAGATAAACACCTATTTTTTGCCGGAAAAAGAAAACCAAAAGAAGCCTGCAACAAAAAGCAGTGAAAAAATAAAACAAATGGTAAAAATAAACGAAATAAAAAACTTGAAAAATGGAGACTTAGTTAAAGTCGAAGGAATAGTAGCTAATCTACCAGGACAATTTGGATCTCAATATTTTTATATTTTGGAAGAAGAAAATAACAAAAATAAAGAACAAAATCTTATTTATGGAATGCAGGTCTACAGCTACAATAAAAATTTTCCAACCTTAAAAGTTGGAGATAAAATAAGTGTGTCAGGAGAACTCGTGAATAAGGACTATGATTGGAAAATAAAAACTAAAGATATAAATGACATTCTATTTATTTCATCTGGAAACAACATAGACAAACAAAAAACAATTCCAATAAAAGACCTATCCCCCGATCAAAATGGAAATCTAGTTCAAGTGAAAGGAAAAATAGCCCAAAATAAAACAAATGCTATTTATTTGGATGATGGCGAAAATGAAATTTTGATAGACATAAAAAAGGGTACAGAAATTGCTGGCAAAAACTTAAAAGAAGGAAACAATTACATAATTAGCGGAACACTAAGTGGGGACGAAAAAGAATTAAAAATAATGCCCTTATCAGAAAAATCAATACAAGACATAAACAATATCGGAGAAGAAAAAATAGGAGAATTAATAAATGAAAAATATTTAATCTTGGAAAAAGAAGAGAAAGAAAAAACACTAATTAAGTACTTTTTAACAACAGTTACAATGATTACTTTTTATTTTATCTTTGAGAAAAAAATAAGAAATATATTATAAAGAATTTAAATAAAAAAAGAACACCAGTCCTTGGCCCTTGAAAAGAAGCATATTTTCTAATTTTCTGCTATAATATAATTTAGTTATTACGTCAACCACTTGTTTGATTTCGCAATAATTGCTATTATAAATTTGATTGTTTTAATAAATTAATAAGATTTGTCAGCTGATATCTGCCAATTTACCAACTGGAAATCTTTACAAAAGTATGGAACACAAACATGAGCATAGCTCTGAATGCAAACACGAGCATCATGAAGAAAAAAAAGAAATAAAAACAGAGAAAATTAGCGAAAAAAGTAAAAAACAACAACAAACAGTTTTTATTCTGATATCAGCCTTGGTTTTATTGTTGTTAGCAGTTTTAATTTTTAAATTTCCCCCTAAAGAAAAAAATACTTTGACATTAGAGGACGCAAAAATAAAAACTGAATCCTTTATAAACGAAAACTTAATGATGCCAGGAACAAAAGCGACTATAGAAAACGCCGAAGAAGAATATGGTTTATATAAGTTGTCCGTTAATGTAGGAACTGGGGAAAACATAGAATCATATATCGACAAAAAGGGAACATTATTTTTCCCACAAGCCTTTGAGATTGATACTTATGTAAATCCTTATTTAGATGAAGCGGCAGTAAACATCGAAGAAGCAGGAGCTGAAAATGAAGAACCAGTGTTAAAACTTGAAGAAACTGGAGCAACAGAATAGTAACAAATTGAAACCAACCAAAAAAGCCCTCTCAAGAGGGCTTTTTTATTATACAAATCTTTATTTAGAAAGCTCAATAAAATCATCCCGCTCCGAAGAGCAAGACCTCACGGCGAAACGACCATTGTCAAGTTGCTTTATGGCATAATTAGTGAAATCAGTATCACCTGTTTTTGGATCAAAAGGAATTGAGGGCAAATAACTTGGCACCAAATAAGAGTTTAAATTAAAACAATCATGCTCAGTATAGTTTTCTGCTAAATCACCACTTATTTCGGTCTTTTCCAAAACAGGAGTAAGCAACTCATTCTTGCTTGTAAGATCAACTCTATATTGAAAATATGGTTTTCTTTCTATGTCTAAATTAAAAACAGGCAAAGAACCTCCTCTGTTTGTTTCTTCACTATAATATGAAGCACCAGTTCCGTCTGGACCGGCAAAAATAGCGTCAGAGCAATTATCAACAGCGCAAGAACGTACTTGATATTTTAAATTCAAAACACTTCTATTGTAAATATTTAAAATATCTGCCGCACCAAGCGTTCTTTTCCAAACAGCAATCTCATCTAACCACCCACTAAAATTTTCACTTCCTACTTGAGAACCATCTCCAGAACTTGAACCATAAGAAGATCCGATTAATAAGTCTTTGGAGTTACTAGCAATTCCGGCCGTAAAACCCTTAGAAGAACTCTCGATACCATTTAGATAAAGCTTTAAATTTGAACCATCGTAAGTTCCGGCTATGTAGTTAAATTCATTATTGTTAATGTCAACGTCAGAGTAAACAGTGGCGCCATCTCCGATAGAAAAAATTTTTCCCTGATCACTTGTCCCAGCAAAAATTTTACCATCATGGACACTTAAAGAATAAACATTGGTAGAAACCCCTAACTGCCCAACGCTGGCCCACGTAGTCCCTCCGTTATATCTAAAAACTTGTCCCAAATTGTTTGTAGCGCCATAAAGATTTCCCCCGTAAGAAACCAAAGACCAAACATAAGTAGCAGCACCTAATCTTCCAGTGTCAACCCATGTAGTCCCGCCATCATAACGATAAACGCGGCCAGTTGAACCGCCACCGCCATAAATTTTACCATCAAAAACCATTAAAGAAAAGATGTAGGTACTAGTTCCAAGCCTTCCAACATCAGTCCAGGTAGTTCCACCATCATAACGATAAACTCGTCCAGTAGCATAAGCCCCGGCATATAAATTTCCATTAAAAACAACCATTGATCTGACCTGTGTATTTGTAGCAATTTGTCCAAGGCTTGCCCAATTATTATCTCCATCATATCGATAAACTTGCCCAGCATCATTAGTACCAACATAGAGATTGCCATCATAAACCGCCATAGAATAAACATAAGTAGCGGCCCCTGGACGACCAGCGCTAACCCAATTATTGTCGCCTTCGTAACGATATACTATGCCAGTTGCCCCACCACCACCATAGAGCTGTCCGTTGTATATAGCCAAAGCATAAACATAAGTATTGGTTCCCAGTCTTCCAGTATTAAAAAATCCTTTACTACCATCGTAACGATAAACACGCCCAGATCCATATGTCCCGGCATATAAATTGCCGCCGTATGATATAAGTGAATTAACCTGCGCTCCAAGACCAAAATGTCCTAAACTTTCCCAAGAATCAACCCCGTTATATTTATAAACCAATCCTTCATAATTTGTCCCTCCATAAAGTTCACCGTTATATTCAATCAAAGAATAAACGTAAGTAGCTAATCCCAATCTACCAACATCCGTCCAAGTAGTTCCACCGTCATAACGATAAACGCGTCCAGTGGCACCAGTGGCACCATATAAAAAACCATTAAAAGAAACTAAAGAATAGATATAAGTGCTAGTCCCCAGTCTTCCTATGTCCGTCCACGTTGTCCCGCCATTATAACGATAAACACGACCATTTGCTCTATTTCCTCCATAAAGATTACCATTATGAACTACCAAAGAATAAATATAGGTTCCCGTTCCTAATCTTCCAACATCAGTCCAAGTAGTTCCACCGTCATAACGATAAACGCGTCCAGTGGCGTAAGTACCAACATATAAATTTCCATTAAAAATAACCATGGACCAAATCTGCGTGTTTGTAGCAACCTGTCCTAAGCTTACCCAATTATTATCTCCATCATAACGATAAACTTGTCCAGTATCATTAGTACCAGCATAAAGATTACCATCATAAACCGCCATGGAATAAACATAAGTAGCGACTCCTAAACGACCAATATCAACCCAATTATTGTCACCTTCGTAGCGATATACGGTTCCTGTTGCTCCACCGCCACCATAAAGTTGTCCATTATATTCGACTAAAGACCAAATATAAGTAGCAGTGCCTAGTCTTCCAGTATCAATCCAATCGTTCCCTCCTTCATATCTATAAACCCTACCATTAGTCGCCGCTGCAACATATAAATCATTATCAAAAACAATTGTAGAATTAACTTGGGCATTTATTCCTGGGCGACCAGAATAATTTATATTCTCCGAGCCTCCAAGAATCTCAAAATATGGCTTATCGTCAGAAGCCACCTTTAAACTGTAGGAGGCCTTTGAAAGTAGACTCTGTGTTTTTCCGCCCTCATCAATTTTGGCCCAAGCTTGTAAACTTAAACTATTAGAAGAATTCAAACTGGAGTGATTGGCTATTCTAGCATAAGCACTAACACCATCGAACTTTAACGAATTTCCAAAAATTCCGTTTTCGCCATAAGAAACAGAGCCAACAATAGAAGCGTTATTGCCCTGACAAGAACTATCAATAAGTGGTGCAGTATCCTCTTCCAAATATAACAAAAGAGAATTGGCAGCCATGCCTACGCCGTTTTCAGAATAATTGTTTTCGTTTCCACAATTTTCAGGCAAACTTTTGCCATAGGGAGACTTCGGAAAAACTGAAAAATAATTCCAAAAGAAATCGTCTCCACCGTCTTTTATTTCTGACAAATAATATCCCGCTTCATTTGTCTTGCCTAAAGCATTCAGTCCAACGCCGCCACCTGAATACTCTGTATCACCATAGGAACCATTAGAGAAATCAACCTCAGCTTGGTCAACAAAGGCCGGCGAAGAAGTTGAAGAATAAATATTACAATTTACACTACAATCGGACAAGCTATCACCAATCATAAACCAAGAGTCTTTAACTGAAAAAATATCAGCGTCTTGTTTGTCTATAAAGTATTGATTAGTGGCCTCTAATATTGCCCTCACGTTCATTATTCTTTTTGAATTTCTGGCTTCAGCCAACTTCTTGGCCGGGTTTATAGCAATAATAACTACTGTCGAAAGTATAGCCAAAATAGACACAGCCAAAATTAGCTCTATCAAAGAAAAGGCTTTAATTCTTTTATTTAAAAAATTAATATAAATCCTGTTAAACATAAAAAGACATATACCATATGTCTTTTTATTATATCAAAAAATATAAAATATAAGAAGAACCAATCGCATAAATTGTTTATGCCTTATTTTTTCTTCTGTAAATAAGAAAAAATATCATAGGCCGCCACGGCTCCCTCACTGCAAGCAGTAATTACTTGACGAAAAAAATTAGAATTTGTAGTCGAATCTCCTGCCGCCCAAACACCATTAACGTTTGTTTTTTGAGTAGAATCTACTTTTATAAAATCTCTATCAAGCTCAACTTTCAATTGATCAGACAGAAAATTTTCTGGATCAGTACCAATTTCTACAAAAAGCCCATCAAGTTTTATTTTCTCTTCATTGTCATTTTTTTCTATTATTACTTCTTCTAATTTTGTTTCTCCTAATAATTTTTTAACTTGGCTCTTAAACATAACTTCTATTTTTTCATTTTTATTTACCTGATCAACCCAGGCGATCTCTCCCTTAAAGCTTTCACTCCGAACCATTAAATAAACTTTTTTAGCAACTTCGGCCAAATACAGGGCGGCGGTCAAAGCGCTGTTCCCGCTACCAATAACACCAACTACTTTTTCCTTAAAAAACATAGCATCACAAGTAGCGCAATAGGCCAAACCTTTCCCCAAATATTTTTCCTCGTTCTCTATACTTAGTCTTTTGTGCTTAGTCCCCGTGGCCAATAGAATCGTCTTTGCTCCAAATTCTTTTTGACTTTCGGTGTACAATTTAAAGATTTCACCATCTTTCTCTACTTTTACTATTTTTTCCATGTTTAATACTTCTGCTCCTAAATGTAAAGCGTTGTTTTGTATTTTTTCCATTAAATCAAAGCCACTAATACTAATTTCTGTCGGAAAATTACAAATACTATGAGCCTCTGTAATAAGGCCGCCGGGTACTTCACCTATGACCAAATGTTTTATTTTATAACGAGAAGCATAAATTGATGCCGTTAGACCAGCTGGACCAGTTCCAATAATTATTAAATCGTAAATCATAAAAGATATGCTAGATTATAAGTTTCCTCTTAATTTTTCAGCCTTGATTATTCTTTCTAGGGCAATAATATAAGCCGCTTTTCTCAGATCAACTTTTTTATCTAAATCTAAATATTTATTATAAACATTATACCATGACTTTATCATTCTTTCGTTAAGTAGTCCAGCTAAATAATTTTCATCCAAAATATTTCCAGTTCTATTTTGACTCCATTCAAAATAACTAACCAGCACTCCCCCAGCATTAGCCAGAATATCTGGCACTACAGTTATGCCCTTGGAAAACAAAATTTTGTCAGCATCATAATCAACTGGCCCATTAGCAATCTCTACTATATGTTTTGCTTTAATTTTATCTGCGTTTTTAGTAGTTATCTGATTTTCCAAAGCGCTCAAAATTAAAATATCAACATCCATTTCTAGAAGCTCATCATTAGACACTGCTTGATATTCAGCAAAAGATGAAACTAGTCCATATTCTTCTTTAAACTTTATTAATTCATTTATATCGATACCCTCTTGATTATAAACGCCACCTTTACTATCGTTTACGGCAACTATTTTAAAATTATCAGCAAAAAGCATTTTGGCAATATTTAAACCAGCATTGCCAAAGCCTTGAACAGCGACGGTTAGCTCTTTATCCTTTAATCCTAAAGTTTTTACCATTTCTAAAATTACTAAATAAGCACCTTTGGCCGTTGAGTCTCCTCTTAGGGCAATACCTCCTAATTCTATCGGCTTACCAGTAATCATGCCTGGTTCATGATGTCCAACGTTTTTTTCATATTGATCAAGCATCCAGGCCATTGTTTGCGGATTAGTATAAACATCGGGAGCAGGAATGTCTTTATCTTGTCCTAAGACATTGTAAAAAGCATCAATATATTTACGAGAAATTTTTTCTAAAAATTTAGCATCACGTTCTTTTGGATTAAATTTTATTCCGCCTTTAGCGCCACCATAAGGCAGTCCTAAAAGAGAATTTTTTAAACTCATCCAAAAAGCTAAAGATTTTACTTCATCCTCACAAACATCCGGATGAAATCTTATTCCTCCTTTTCCTGGGCCGAGGGCGCGGTTAGAAACAATTCTCCACGCAGAGAATTTTTCACCATCGACATCCAACTCAGTCTGGGAAACTAATTTTGGTTCTAATAAATATTTAAGATCATCGTCTTTTAAATTTATTACTTCTTTTAAATCACTAAAACGCTTAACAACGTTATCAAAAACAGACATATTTTTATAAGATTCTTGGGATTTTTATAATCGTCAAGATTCTTGAGATTATTAGAATTAACTCAAATGAGCTTCAATATCTTTTTTCAAGGTATCCTTAGATCGCATACCAATAAAATCAGCTACTACTTTACCACCCTTAAAAAGTTTCATGTTAGGGATACTTTGAATTTGGTACTCGGCAGCTAATTCTTGATTAGCTGAATCCTCGGTGTTTACTTTTACTATTTTAACTTTGCCATTCATGTCCGCACTTAACTCATCCAAAATTGGAGCCATCATTTTACAAGGCATACACCATGGAGCCCAAAAATCTACTAAAACTGGCAATTCAGATTCTAAAACTTCTTTAACAAAATCATTTTTGCTTACATCTTGTGCTTTACTCATAATTTTATTAACTTTAAAAAAATATTTTATAATAATTTTTTTAAAGTTTTATTTAATTTTTATTTAATTTTTATTTTTTTAAAAATTCAGAAACAATTTTTTTTAAATTATCTTTGCTAGCAGGACATTGCTTATCGAAGCAAACGTCAAACTCCTCTTCAAGGATCTTATCCATTAAAGAAGAAACGCTTGACTTGACCGCCTTTAGCTGGACAACTGAATCAAAACAAGTTTTATTTTTTTGATTAAGCATTCTTTTTATACCCTCCAGTTGACCTATTATTATGTTTATTCTTTGTTCTGTATTTCTCATATTTATATCTTAGCACATACCCCCTGGGGGTGTCAAGGGGCAATAAAAAAAGCTTAGTTTAAAGAACTAAGCTTAAGTATATAAGGTAAAAAGTTTTAAGGATTACAAAGAAACTACAGAACGGGGACGCAAACAGTTGCGGGAATGGCCAGGATCGTACCCATAAACCCTGAGTCCCTCGTAGCCAAAGCCCCAACCGACGCGGGGAACATGACGATCGTCAAAATGACGCGAACCGGAACACAGAGTCAAGCTCTCGACATCTAAATGTTCTTTGGTTTCGTTGTAATATAAAACCTCTAACAATAGGCGCTCGAACAATGTAATGCCTTTGTGCCCCTTTTTTGCTAAATCATCGGCTGACATGTTCTTGAATTCTTCGTCTACCTCAATATTGCGATTAAAAAGAACAATATAAGTCCCATTTTCTAATGTGCGGTCGTTTTTTGTAACACTGACATCAAGATTTTCTGTGTATAAATGCACATTAAATCTTTTTCGCATAGCAGCTATAACCGTGTTCATAGTAATTCCTTTGGCAACTAATACCAAAAAATGCTTTTCGGGATTGTAGTTTTCGGGAACTTGTAAACCGGAAATATCAACATCCACGTCAAACCATTCGCGGTAAATTTTTTGCCAAACAGCGAGAAAGATAGCATCAACGCTGTCAATCTGTAGTTTTGTTTTGATAAGATTAACGACCTCCTTAACCAAGACTTTGTCAGAACGCAAAAGTGCCATTTCTTCTAAAGATAGCCCCTGATCTTCTAATGCCTTTAGAGTTGCAACAACTTGTCCAAAACTTGCATTCCATAAACCAGACTTGTTTTTTTTCATTACTTTGTCCTCCCAATTTTATGCCCTGTCTATTTGTTTAGACTTTGGCTTGTTAATATACTATCAATTGTGTGATCATATTATAGCATATTTAAATTGTTTTGTCAATCTAAATAAAAAAGACTTTTAAAACAAAAAGCCTTTTAAGAAAATCTATTATTAATAATATCAAAGGTTTGGAGCAAATTTTACAACCGTAACTTTGTTCGAATCCGAAACGTCTCCATAACCAACGTATATTATATTGTTATAAATAGACATAGAAATATATTCGGCTGTACCGTTTGAAACACCGGCGACACCAACTACGTCCCACGACAAACCATTAAATCTTTTTACTGTTAATTTATTTGAATTTGTGCTATCCGAATAAGCCACGTAAGGAATGTTGTCATAAATATAAAAAGAAAGATGATAATTGCCGCTACTATTTTGGGATCCCACGACACCAAGGGACTCCCATGACGACCCATTAAATTTTTTAACAACCGCCTGGTACGGCGCACCATCATCTCTATAAGCTATGTAGGGCACTCCCTCGTAAACAAACATCGATGTAAACTTAGCAGCGCCAGCCGAAGAAAGACAGCTAGCTCCAACATTTTCCCAAGACGAACCATTGAATTTCATAACGGTAGCCGCATCGGGATTGCAAGTATAATCACCGTAACCAACGTAGGGTATTCCATTATAAATAAACAAAGAAGTATAAACCGCTACACTACTTGAAAAACCAGCCGGACCAACATTTTCCCAAGAAGAACCGTTGAACTTCATAACAGTAGCTCTATTCACTGACATATCTCTATAAGCAACATAAGGCGTCCCCTCATAAATAAACAATGAGCTTTGGAATATCTCCCCCGCCGAAAAACCAGCCGAACCAACGTTTTCCCAAGAAGAACCATTGTATCGCATAACCGTAGCCTTTGATAAATTTACAAAATCTTTATAAACAATATAAGGAGTCCCGTTATACATAAACAAAGAAATATAATCAGCCTGGCCAGCCGAAAAACCAGCCGAACCAACGTTTTCCCAAGACGAGCCATTAAACTTTTTAACTGTAGCCTTGTTTGATACTGATACATCCCTATAAGCGACATAAGGAGTTCCATTACTTACAAATAAAGAAGAAAAATATCCGGCAGCATCAGAAATCCCAGAAGAACCGACTACCTGCCAAGAACAGCTGTCTAAATCTTCTAAGCAGTTTATCACCACCTCTTCCTCTTCTTCAATGCTGTTTACAATTATTCCTCCTGGCGTTACGCTCTTTACTCCTTCTGGCATGTCTGATACTTGTCTACCTGTGCAGAAGTTTATAGTATAACTGGCTCCGCCATTTTGAGGTGTGTAGGTATAAGTGTTAGAAGCAGAAGAACAATCTCCGTCGGCAGGGGTGGGGGCGGCAGGGACGTTATACATGAACACTTCTCCCGTAGAAGAAGATACTATAGAACCACTATCCCATTCTTCCGTAGTAGGATATCTACCATTTTCATTATAAAACAACTCTAGAGCAGTAGAGACTTGTTTCATGTCCGCTATTCTCTTGGAGTCTCTAGCGCTTTGTCTGGCTTGTTGAAGAGCTACAACTGCTAGAGTAGCGAGTATGCCAATAATGGCTATTACTACTAGAAGTTCTATGAGCGTAAAAGCTTTTTTTGATCTAAACATAGATTTAAAAAAATACTTATAAAAAATTTATGTTTTTATGTTACTTTTATTATTATACCAAAAAAAATTGATTTAACAAACGTTGATTGTCATTTTTAAATAAATAATATAAGATAAAACAAGACCTTTAAGCGCTCTAAAAATTCTAAATATTTATTATCCACTCACAAAATAAATTAAGCTAAGCGTGAGCAATGCTAAAATTTTTAATAAAAATATATGCCGTTATCAATAGGAATTGTTGGTTTACCAAACGTCGGAAAATCAACATTATTCAACATTTTAACCAAAAAACAAGTAGAAGCTTCTAACTACCCTTTTTGTACCATAGACCCTAACGTCGGAGTAGTTAAGGTTCCGGATGAAAGGTTAAATAAAATAGCCGAAATATCTAAACCAGCAAAAATCATTCCGGCATTCATTGAATTCACTGATATAGCTGGGTTAGTCAAAGGTGCCCACGAAGGAGAAGGATTAGGAAATCAATTTTTATCACACATCAGAGAATGTGATGCAATTTGTGAAGTTGTCCGCGACTTTAAAGATCCAAACGTTATTCATGTTAACGGACAAATAGACCCTGTAGACGATCAAGAAACTATCAATATGGAATTAATTTTTGCCGATTTAAAAACTGTCGAAAAAAGGCTAGAAAAAGTTGTAAGAGAAGCCAAAAGCAACGACAAAGAGATTATAAAACAAAAAGAAATTTTAGAAAAAATAAAGAATCTGTTAAGCGACGGTAAAGCGCTTAGAGAAATGGAAATTAAAGAAGACGAAGAACTTTTTGTTAAAAGTTTAAATTTATTAACCATAAAACCAATTATCTACGCCATTAATTCCGACGACACAGAAAAAGAATCTGCTTTTAATTGGGATGGTGAAATAATTAGAATAAACGTTAAAATGGAAGAAGAAATTGCTGCTTTGCCAGAAGAAGAACAAGCGGAATACATGAAAGAACTAGGAATAAACAAAAGTGGACTTGATAAATTAATCGCAACTTCTTATAAATTACTAGGCCTAGAAACTTTCTTTACTACCGGAAAAGATGAAACTAGAGCTTGGACCATAAAAAAAGGCAGTCGCGCCCCTCAAGCAGCCAGAGAGATACATACTGATTTTGAAAAAGGATTCATCAGGGCTGAAGTTATGAATTGGGAAAAATTTATTGAAGCTGGCAGCGAAACCAAAGCGAAGGAAATGGGCTGGGTAAAAACCGAAGGCAAGGACTATGTTGTTTCCGACGGAGATATTTGTAATTTTTTAATTAATAAGTAAAGCCAAATAAAAAATCCACAAAACTAATTCCTTGTTTAAACTATTGCTTTATTTTTAAAATTATTTATAATAAGAACATAGTCCATTAACAAGGCCTCTTCTAGGTCTAGGCAATTCCTAGAAGTAACATTTTTAACTTAAAAAGAAAGGGTATTCTTATGAGAAATGTTATGTCTTATCAACCACGTGGTCGACCAAGCAACGCAACCGAAAAAATGCTCGGACGCCCGAAAAACAGTGCAAAAAGAAATTGAAGTGCTCTAATGCCCCACCAAGGATGGGGCTCTTTTTTTACAAAAAAACCAGCTATATACAAGCTGATTTTTTTGTTTCTGTGACCCCTACGGGAGTCGAACCCGTGTTATCAGGTTGAAAACCTGGTGTCCTAACCGTTAGACGAAGGGGCCATTAGATGGGATTCTTGAGATTATTAGGATACTTTGTCATCTCGACCGAGCGAAGTGAGTGGAGAGATCTATTTTTCTTTTGAGCAAAATAAAAAAATCCCTGTTATTGCCAAAGTATTTATATATTATATTTATTTTTTTTAGTTGTCAATATAATCTTGTTTTTAATATAAATATCAATTAAACTGTATTTATAAATATATGTATATACTAGGAATAGAGAGCAGTTGTGACGAAAGCGCAGCTGCTATTATAAAATTTAATAAAAACGGAGATTTTCAACTTCTGTCTAATATAGTTTCCTCACAAATTGATATTCACAAAAAATATGGTGGGGTTGTGCCTGAATTGGCAGCTAGAGAACATGTCATAAACATTCTACCAGTAATTGACCAAAGCTTGGAAGAAGCAAAGATAGACCCAAAAAAAATATCGGCCATTGCCGTAACTTCCGGGCCGGGACTTATAACCTCCCTAATTTCTGCCAGTGAAACAGCAAAGTCGTTGGCCTGCGTTTGGAATGTTCCCATAATTCCAATTAATCATATTGAGGGTCATGTTTATTCTGCTTTCATCGAAAACCAAAAAAATATAAAATTTCCAGCTCTAATTTTGACTGTTTCTGGCGGACATAATATTTTAGCTTTAATGGAAAACCATCTAAAATACAAAATTATCGGACAAACTCTAGACGACGCGGCTGGAGAAGCTTTTGATAAGGCAGCCAAAATGATGAATTTAGGCTACCCTGGTGGACCTATAGTTTCAAAAATGGCACAAAAATATATAGAAAAAAATAAAAATTTGAAAGAAACAAATCTCCCTCGACCAATGATTTATTCTCCAAATTTTAATTTTTCATTTTCTGGTCTTAAAACTGCCCTACTATACCAATTAAAAAAAGATAAACAATGGAAAAAAAATATTCCATTATATTGTTATTCATTTCAAAAAGCAGTAATCGACGTCCTAATAACAAAAACTATAAAAGCCACAAAAAAATACAAAATTAAAACAATTATGTTAGTGGGCGGAGTGTCAGCCAATAATGAACTAAAAAGAGAATTCTCTGAAAAAATTGGGAAAGAACGCTTAAATAATATTGAATGGAAAAATATCAAATTTGTTTTTCCATCACTTAAGTATAGCGGTGACAATGCTACGATGATAGCACTAGCTGGTGTTTATCACTTTTTAAAAAATAAAAAAAATTTAAAAAACTATAAAAAAATAAAAGTCGACTCCAGTCTAACATTTAAATAAAAACCTTTAAAATAAAGCTTAAAAACAAAAAAAATGTCAGTGGGCGCCCCCTATTGACATTTTTTTATTTATATGATACAATACCAAGTTAACAATTGAAAAACATTTTGAAGTAAAAGCCGATTTAAGCGGGGAGGGCACGACAAGCATGGGATTTTCTTTTAGGGTTTCTAGGGCTACGGCTCTAAAGTTTCTAGAAGAGATTTTCTTGTCCAACCCGCTTAAGTCGATTTTTTAAAAAAGGCCATAAAAGGCCTTTTTTGTTTGTAAAAAAATATATCTTTCTATTCGACAATAATTATATTGTCATCACTAATTTCTTCCTCTATTTTTTCTACTCCCACCAAACAAACTTCGCGCCATGGAACATATTTAGATTGGAATCTGGTCTCTACTTTATTTTCTTCTGCAGAATTAGGATTATAAACAACGGTGTAGTCAAAATAAGCTTCGGCACCAGAGTGAGCTCTTTCTGTACATTTTTTCTCTCCAACCGGCAACTCCGTTGTCTCAATAATTTGAGTTGGACCAGGACTGACTATATTATAAATAACCGGATAGGTAGTTGTAGCGGTTCTGCCGTCAGAGGTCCCCCAAAAATCAAAATACATATCATTTGTTCCCTCAAAGCGGGCCTGAATTAAAATATTATTATTAGTATCATTTTTGAATTTTAAATCTGGACGAGGGCTATAAATAGTAGCATCGGTTCCTGCTGGTTCATAATACGAAACTCGATAAGAATGATTTCTTCTTTCGGTGATTGGCAAACCACTGGCTAGAGCCGTCCTAAACATAGTTGTCGCAACCTGACAAAGACCACCTCCATATTCTGGGACAGTTTTATTCCCCTTAATAACTAGCTCTGGTAAATATCCAGTTTCTTTAGTAACCGCCCCTAATGCGCCCACCAAAGAAAATTCTTCTCCGGGCTTGATTATCAACCCACTCAATTTCTCGGCGCCAACTTTTATATTATAACGACGATTTGTAGGGGAGCCAGCAAAATTCGAGTGCCCACTGCCTATTAGTTCTTTTATGCCCAACTCATTAATACTGTCGACCTTCTCTATTTCATCAACCTCAACTTCTAACAGAACATTGCTCATGTTTTTCATTAAAAAAGAATTCAGAATATTTTTAAAACTTTTCTCATAATTCAATTTTAAACCATCTTGCCCGGCAAAAAATAAGTTCACTTTATCATCTTTAAACTCAAACTGAGGTTTTGTGGGCTCTTTGTTTATATCTTTTATAACATTAGCCTCAAAAAATTTGACAACTTCATCATAATCTAAAGAAAATATAATCTCGGCCCCCCCATCTTCGGACTCTTGTTTTTCTAATTTAAACCAAGTTGAAAAAATCTTTTCATCTACAGTGAATTTTTTTTCACTGCTATTTTCTATATATTTCAAATCGAAAGGCGCAAGATTTAAAAGGTCATAAGCATAAAAATCAAGGCCAATAATTTCTTCTTTTTTTATCATTGGCTTGTTCTCTATAAAAGACAAGCGTATATCGTTGTTTTTCAATAAAGACAAATTGTTTTTAAATTCACTAAAAAATTTATCATAATCTACCTCTTCGCCATAAACCTCTGAATTTATAGAAAACTTAATCTCACTGTCTTCGTTTATGATATCACTATTTTCGTCCGCATTTACTTCTGATAGATCTTTATATAAAAGCCCTGCTTGGTTACTAACTATTTTGGCATCTTGAGGAGTATTATTTAATTCAAAAAAACTATCTTTTAAAAGATTTTTGATTTTACTTTCTTCAATATAAAAGGAAAGGTAAACTGCTTCTTTCTTAAATAAAGACTTTATTTTAAAGGCAAAATCAGACAATATATTCCCACTCCTACCGAATAAAAAAGCCTCGTCTATCGTTTTGTTCACATCAAAGAAAACTGTTTGAGAAGCCAAGTCAGGATCAAAAGAAAAAACATCTCTTCGCCAAAGAATTTCTCCATTCTCAGATAATATTCTTATACCCTGATTATCAAAATTTTCTATTTCCTTGCCAACAAAAGTTTTAGCCTCATCAACGGTAAGACTGCCCAAGCTAAAACCGTTCAAATAAACATTAGGATAAATCTTATTATCAAATTTCTTTTCAAAAAACAAATAAAAAATCAACAAAAATATAACAAGAAACAACACAAAATCAGCTAAAAGCAAACCTGCTTTTTTAAATTTAACATTCATAATTTAATAAAAAATATTATAATCGCTACTCAACATTTAAAATTTCATTCAAAATATCCTTGGCCTGTTTTTTGTCTTTGTTCTCAACAGAGCCTCCTTTGGAAATTAAAAAATTCAAAAGGTCTCCTTTGAGCAAACCCAGGGGGGCGCTATTTTTTGACCAAATGATTTGTTCTCCATTATTTTCGCTTTCCAAGACAATTTTATCTCCTCTTATTTCAACAAGTTTAAAAATTATTTCCATATTTACTAAGATTTTATCTTAACTTTTATTTGATGATTTTTATACATTTTTTCCAAATAAACAGTCAAAACTCCATTTTCTAAAACAGCCTCTATTTTTTTAGCATCAACTTCTTCTGGCAAAATTATAGTACGGGAAAAAGATCCAAAATAGCACTCCTGCATTAACACTTCACTATCATCCAAAAACTTGTCATGGTCTCTTTTGCCCTTAATGGTCAACATGTCATTATTTAGGGAAATAAAAAGATTTTCGGGGTTAACACCAGCCATCGTCGATTTTACTATTATTTTATCAACTGTTTGGTAAACATCTAAAAGTAATTGCCCTTCCGGTAAATCATCTTCTAGCCAATCTGGGACAAAATTATCGTCATGGGTTTCCACTTTGTAGGGTTCTTCACCATTTTTTTTAAAGATATTTAACATAAATTTATTTTTAGTTTTAGTTATTTTTATTACTAATAATTAAAATTACTACTATAATTATATATTATTTTTTATTATTTAACAAATAAAAGCACACTCTATGGAAAATAAAGAAAAAGACAAAGAAAAAGACAAAGAAAAAGAATCAATGTTCGCCATTGTTTTCAATCATTTGTTAAACTTTAATAATCGCAAGTATCAAATACTGACAAAAACCTTTGGAAGCCTAGAAAAAGCTTTTTATGCGCCCAGAAATCAACTACTATTAGCCGGAATAAAGGAAAAAACCATCAGAGACTTTTATGAAAAAAAGAAAAAGTTCTCCTTAAAACAAGTTTTGGCTGACCTGAGTAGAGAAAATATAAAAGTTTGCTTTATTGAAGACGAATCTTATCCAAAATTACTAAAAAACATTTATAACCCGCCACCTCTTTTTTATTATCAGGGCAATTTAGATATAAATTGGGATTTATCACTGTCCGTAGTCGGTTCTAGAGATTTTAGTTTCTATGGAAATAAAGTTATCAAAGACTTTATCCCAATACTGACAAACTCCAAGATATCTATTATTAGTGGACTGGCATTTGGCATAGATTCTTTGGCTCACCAAGAAACAATAAAAAACGGAGGACAAACAATTGCGGTACTTGGATCAGGAATAGACAAAAAAAGCATTTATCCTAGAGACAACTATGGTTTAGCAAAAGAAATTATAAAAAATAACGGCTTAATTATTTCTGAATTTTCACCACAAACGCCTGGCTTTCCCTACAATTTTCCAACGAGAAACAGAATAATCGCTGGACTATCAAAATATACATTAATAGTAGAGGCCGGCAAAAAATCAGGGTCGCTAATAACGGCCAAATACGCCCTAGAAGAAGGCCGGGAGGTTTTAAGCGTTGTTGGAGACATTTATAGCCATACTTCACTAGGAACAAACGAATTAGCCAAGGAAGGGGCCCATGTTATAACCAAGGTTGAAGATATACTGGCTTTGTTTGGAAATCTGCCTATTATTAAAGACAACCCTACTCAAAAATACCAAGCCGAAAACGAACTAGAAAAAAAGATTTTGAAAATATTAGAACAAAACAAGATGAATATTGACGAAATCTGCTTGACACTAGAAGATGATGTCTCAAAAATTACCAAAACCTTAAGTATCTTAGAAATAAAAGGCGCAATAAAAGATTCGGGAGGAAAAAACTATCGTTCAAACTAAAAATCTCAATTGTTTGTGTTTTTTATTATTTAATATTATAATTGTTTTATAAAAAATAAACGAAAATTATGGATTTAATCATAGTGGAGTCACCAACTAAAGCCAAAACCATATCTAAATTTTTAGATAAAAACTATAAAGTTGAATCGTCATTCGGCCACGTCAGAGATTTACCTCAAAAAGAACTAGGGGTTGATTTGGAAAACAACTTCGAACCTAAATATATTATCCCTTCAAAAGCCAAGACAAAAGTAAGCAATCTTAAGAAATTAGCTAAAACAGCTGACTCTGTTATTCTGGCGGCCGACGAAGACCGCGAAGGAGAGGCTATTGCCTGGCACTTGTTTCAGGCCTTAGGTTTAAAAAAAGAAAACTCAAAAAGAATAGTTTTTCATGAAATAACAAAAGATGCTATCTTGGAGGCTATTAAAAACCCCAGAGAAATAGATCAAAAAATGGTTGATGCTCAACAAGCAAGAAGGGTTCTTGATCGCTTAGTTGGATACAAACTTTCACCACTTTTATGGAAAAAGGTGGCTAAAGGATTATCGGCTGGCCGGGTTCAAAGCGTGGCCGTACGACTAATAGTAGAAAGAGAAAGAGAAATCAAGGCTTTTGTCGCACAAGAATATTGGGACATAGAAGCTTTACTGGAAAAAGATAATAACATTTTTAGTTCCAAATTACTTAAAATAAACAAAAAAAGTTTGGGCAAATTTCATTTTAAGAACGAAGAAGAAACCAAAGATATAATCGTCTCACTGAAGAAGGGGGAATGGGAGATTGAAAATATCGAAAGCAAAGAAAGCAAAAAAAATCCCGCACCACCATTTATAACCTCTACTTTACAACAAGGAGCGAATCGTCGCTTTGGTTTTAGCGCTAAGCAAACCATGATGGTGGCTCAAAAACTTTATGAACTAGGTCATATCACATACATGAGAACCGATTCTTTAAATTTGTCAGAAAAATTTAAAGGAGAAGCCGAAAGCTACATCAAAGACAAACATGGAGATAAATATTTACCAAAAATAAAAAAAATATTCAAAAACAAAAGTAAAAACGCTCAAGAGGCCCACGAAGCTATTCGCCCAAGCAATGTTTTTAATGATCCAGAAAAATTATCGGCAAAATTAGACAAGCAACAAGCTAAACTATACCAGCTTATTTGGCAAAGAGCGGTGGCGTCACAAATGTCAGAAGCAGTTTTAGATACTGTAACCGTTGACATTTTAGCTGGAGAAAAAAAAGAATATATTTTTAGAGCCAATGGACAAACAATTAAATTTAACGGATATCTGGAAGTTTATCCTGAAAAAGTAAGCGAAAACGAACTGCCAAAATTAGAAATAAAAAATAAATTAAACTTAAATAAATTAGAAAAAAATCAACATTTTACACAAGCACCATCTAGATATTCGGACGCTAGTCTAGTAAAAGAAATGGAAAAACACGGTATTGGTCGTCCATCCACCTATGCACCAACAATCGCCACTATAATTGATAGAAACTATGTCAATCGAGATGACAGAAAAAAGTTATTTCCTACCGACATCGCTTTTATTGTCATAGACTTGCTAGTTGCACATTTCAACAACATTGTTAATTATAAATTCACGGCTGAGATGGAAAATGACTTAGACAAAATCTCTCTTGGCGAAAAAGAATGGCGCCCAGTTTTAAAAAATTTCTGGGATCCTTTTTATAAAAACTTAAAAGAAAAAGACAAAGAATTAGACAGAAAAGCTTTTTCGCCAGAAGAAGAAAGCAACGAGATTTGCGACAAGTGTGGAGCCAAAATGATTATTAAAACTGGCCGTTATGGTAAATTTTTAGCTTGTAGTGCTTTTCCAGAATGCAAAAACATAAAGTCCATAAAAAGAGAAGGTGAAGAAGAAAAACCAGAGGACAGCCAAGAAATGTCCGACTTAAAAGAAAAATACAAAGACGAAAAATGCGAAAAGTGCGGAGCGGAAATGATTATTAGAAAAGGTAGATTTGGGTTATTTTTAGGTTGTAGCGCCTATCCAAAATGCAAAAATCTCAAAAACGTCAATAAAGACGGAGAAAAAGAGCTAGAGCTTGATTGTCCCCTCTGCAAAGAAGGGAAGATAGTCAAAAAATTTAGTCGCAGAGGTGTTTTTTACGCCTGCAATGCTTATCCAAAATGCAAAAACGCTTATTTCGGAAAGCCAACAGGAGGAATCTGTTCGAAATGTGGCAGTCTAATAGTGGAAGACAAAAACGGAACAAGATGTTCAAACAAAAGCTGTGAATAAAAAATGAAAATGAAAAAAATTACAACAAAAAAAATTTTAAAAAATACTCTCATCGTTCTCTCTTCGAGCGTGCTTTTGTTTTTATTGACACTTTTTTTCTCTTATCTTCGTCCCAATGAAATTTTAATCATAGAAAATCTAAGACTACCCATACAGGAAGAAATATTGACATCAATCGGCAACTACACCATAGACAACGAATATCTGAATGACTACATAAACGAAGAATACAGAATAGATGACGGGAAAAATAATGTATCCCTACAAGACTTAAGGTCGTATCTAGAAGAATTAAAACCGGGAGATATCTTTTTTACTAACAGTGGGAAATATTTAAGCAGTCTTTTTATACCAGGAAAATGGAAGCACGCCGCAATATACCTTGGCAGCAAAAAACAAACAAGAGATTTTCTCGGAGAAGACAGTGATTTGTACAAACATCTTCTAACCCACTATGTAAACGGAGATGAAATTCTAATTATAGACAGCAGTTCTCACGGTGTAAAAATAAGAGAATTCGATGAATTATCGAATCTGTCATCATCCTCATACTTAAAATCGATAACGGCCTTTAGAATAAAAACTAGCGACAAAGAATTGTCAGAATTTTTGACAGAGGCAAGAAAACAAGAAGGAAAGGCCTACGATTATGACATGATAACCGAAAGTAATGACTATGTATATTGTTCGGAGCTCATTTACCATTCTTTAAAAAAAATAAACCTCGTCATAAATAACAGAAGTTTATTTTTAGCAAGAGAAATAATAACACCAAATGACGCCCTGTACTATATCGCTAAAAACGAAAAAACAAGCAACAACTTCTCTTTTATTTTTTTCATAGAAAAAGAAAACGGAAGAATAAAAAACTTCTCAAAAAACGATTTAATAATAGAAATAAACCCCTAATTGGCACTCAAACAAAAGTCCCCGTGTTTTAATAATACGGGGACTTTTGTTTATATCGGAAATTATTTACGAAAAATAATCCAATTTCATTCCTTTTTTTACTCTTTGCAAAACCTGTCTAGATTTCTCCCTGGCTTTTTCCGTACCCCTTTTCAAAATTTCATCAACTAACTCTGGGTGATCTTGATAATATTTTCTCTTCTTTTGAATTGGTTCTAAAAACCTAATTATATTTTCGCTCAGTTCTCTCTTGCATTGGATACATCCTCTTTCGCCAGATTGACACTCATTCTTAATATTTTTTAAATTACCGCCGCTGAACATCTGATGATAATAAAAAACAGTGCAAACATCAGGATTGCCCTTATCATCTAATTTTATTTTATCTGGGTCAGTTAAGGCCTTTCTTATTTTATTTTCTATAATTTCCGGACTATCAGCCAAGTAAATGGCGTTGTTTAAGCTTTTTCCCATTTTAGAATTACCATCCAGTCCTTTAACTCTTCCAAAACCACCAACGAGCGCCTCTGGCTCTTTTAAAGTTTGTCCGTATATTTTATTAAACTTTCTAACAATGTCCTTTGTTTGCTCAATCATGGGCAGTTGATCCTCCCCTACAGGGACCAAGTCGGCATCAAAAGCTGTAATATCAGCCGCTTGACTAACGGGGTAACCTAAGAATCCAAAAGTTACACTATCTTTAAATAATTCCTTTTTTTGCTCTATCTCTTGCTTAACCGTAGGATTCCTTTGAAGCTTAGAAATTGTAACCAGATTTGAATAAAAAACCGTCAATTCAGCTATTTCAGGAATTAAAGATTGAATAAAAATCGTCGCTTTCTGTGGGTCAATTCCAACCGCCAAATTATCCATTGCCACCTCCAAAACATTATCCCTAACCTTTTGAGGATTATTAAAATTATCAGTTAAGGCCTGAACATCGGCAATCATAATATATGTTTCATACTCTTCTTGAAATTTTACTCTATTCAAAAGAGAACCGAAGAGATGACCAATATGAAGTTGCCCCGTTGGTCTGTCGCCAGTAAGAATTGTTTTTCTCATATTATTTATTATTCTTTGATTTTTTATTCTTTACCGTCTCCTCTTCTTTGTCTTCCTTGTCTTGAGATTTTTTATTAAAATAATCAATCGCTCTATCCGCCAATTTTGTCAAGATAAAAAAGTAAGAACCACTTTGTTTAACTCTGCTTTTTGTTAAATTTACTAAGTTCTCAATTTTGTCACCTATTTTTTTGGCTTGGTTGCTAATCTTATTTATTTTTCTTAGACTAGCAATTAAATAATAAAGACTCCAACAAAGAAAAACGGCGATTGCTAAAACTGCTAAAGAAATTGATAAGTTTAAAATGTCCCCGCTGGTTTGCATCATATAATTATTAAAGTTAGTTTTAATTATTAAAAAATTTATAATTAGAAATCACGAACTTTAGAACCAAATTTTTCTTCCATTTTTTTTATCAAATTATTTTGAATTACATCCACCTCTTCGTTTGTTAAAGTTTTCTCTTTTGAATGATAATTAATGTGAAAAGCCATGCTCTTTTTGTCAGCCTCCAAATTCTGTCCACTATAAACATCAAAAAGATCCACCTCTGTTATCAAGTCGTGAAACCCTTTTATTTCTTTCTTAATATCGTTAAACAATATTTTTTTATCAATAACGAAAGCTAGATCTCTGTTTATGGACGGAAATTTTGCTAAAGATTCATATTCTTTTTTCCCAAATTTTGAAATTATATTCAACAAATTTTTAAAATCAATTTCACATATTGCTGTTTCTTTCTTGATTCCATTTTTGCCAGCTATTACCTCGTCAATTTTCGCTAAAAACCCTATTTCTTTTCCCTCCAGAATTAAAAGACATTTTTCTTTTTTATCAGCCCAAGATATTATTGATTCAGTAGGCAAAAACTCTAGTTCTAGGCCATTAGAAAGCTCATAAACAGCATTGAAAACTACATTTTTTAAACCCCTAAAGCTTTCCTTTTTATCTTTGGCCAAGGCTATGGCTAGCTTTTTTTCTTGGTATGGCAAACTATCGGAAGAGTCATTGTCTTTATTTGGACCGCCAGCAATATTTAAAAAGATATTACCAATTTCAAATATATTTATATTTTCGTATTTGGCTTGATTGCTTTTTATGTTTGACAATAAGTTGGTGCTCAAGGTTTGGCGAAGCAAAGTGTGCTGGCTTGATAAAGGATTTAAAAGCTTAATATAATTTTTAGGATCTAAATCTAATTTCAACAATTGGTCTTCGCTAACAAAGGAATAATTGTAAATTTCAGAAAATTTATATCCCAAACTCAAAATATTTTTTATTTCCCCCTCCATTTCCATTTCATAATCTTTCTCCGGCGGAATTATTTCTGTTTTTGGCAAAATTGGAACAATATTGTTATAACCAAAGATTCTAATTATCTCCTCTATTATATCCTCTTTAATCAATAAATCCTTTAGCCTCCAAGAAGGAATGTTTATATCTAAAATATTCTTACTTTTCTCTTTTATTATTAAACCTAAACTTTCTAGTATTCTTTTTATCTCTTTGCTTTCTATTTTTTGACCAATTATCTTTTCGGCCCACAATAAATCAAGTTCTATAATGCGTTCTTTGTCATTAAGATTGTCTACAGAAATTATAGGAAAATCAAAAATAGCCTTCGGACAAAGTTTTTTTATAATCTCAGCCACTTTATTGATAGCCAAAAGACACAAATTAGGATCAAGGCCTTTTTCAAAGCGCATCGCCGCATCTGTTCTAGAATTTAATCTTTGAGCCGTTTTTCTAACAGACACAGCGTCAAAATTAGCCGATTCTATAATAATACTATTGCTCGTGTTATTAATCTCGCTATTTTTACCCCCTATTACTCCAGCAACGGCGATAGCCTCTTTACTACTTGCTATGATCAAATCATTTTCTTCTAATTTTTTTTCATTATCATCCAGAGTAATTATTTTTTCATTTTTTTCTGCCATTCTGACTATTATTTTATCAACTGCGTCAGAGTCAAAAGCATGAAGCGGCTGTCCAAGCTCAAACATAACATAATTCGTAGCATCAACTATATTATTTATTGATTTGACGCCAATTGCCAATAGCTTTTCCTTCAGCCAATCTGGAGAGTCTTCAATTTTTATATTATCAATTTTTAAGGCAAGATATTTTGAACAAAGTTTTTTAGCTTTAATTTCAACTTCAATATTTTTTATATCTTCTTTCTGTTTTTTAATTTTTAATTCTTTGCTTTCGTACTTTTTTAATTTTAAATCAAATAAAACGGCCAGTTCTCTACTAATACCATAGTGCCCCCACAAGTCAGGTCTGTTAGATATTGATTTATTGTCTATCTCTAAGACTATATCATTTAAATTCAAATATTCAGCAAAATTTTGCCCAACTTTAGCCTGTTTATCAAGTATCATAATGCCAGCATGATCTTTGCCTAAACCAAGCTCATCTTCAGCACAAAGCATTCCAAATGATTGTTCTCCTCTAATTTCAGCTTTCTTTATTTCCAAGCCATTGGGTAAAATCGCCCCTACCATTGCTAACGGAACCAATTGGCCAGTACTGATATTTGGCGCACCACAAACTATTTTTAAACTCTCTTCTTGACCAATATCAACAATTGCAATTTGTAATTTATCTGCTTTAGGGTGCTTGGAAACATCCAGAATCTTGGCAACTACAACATTTTTGAATCTGTCACCCTGTTGAATTATTTGCTCTACCTCAACAGTATGAGCTGTAAGCTTATTTTTTATATCTTCAACTTTTAGGCCAGACAAATTAACAAATTCTTTTATCCAATTTAATGAAATATTCATACTTTTTATTTTTTGAAATTTATATTTTAAAACTGTTTCAAGAACCTTAAGTCCCCACTATTAAAAAGTCTTGTATCGTCAATATTGTATTTTAACATCACTAATCTATCTAAACCGAAACCAAAGGCAAAACCAGAATATTTTTCAGAATCTATTCCTCCATTTTTTAAAACTTCGGGATGAATCATGCCACAACCCAAAATCTCTAACCAGCCAGTATGTTTGCATACCCTACACCCTTTGCCTGCGCACAAAAAACAAGTATATTCGCCATTACTTCCAGGTTCTACGAAAGGGTAATATTTTGGTCTCATTCTAAGTTTCGTGTTTTTTCCATACAATTTTTTTCCAACAAGCTCTAGAACCCCCTTTAAATGAGCGAAGCTAATATTTTCACCAATCATTATTCCTTCTACTTGATAAAAGGTGTGCTCATGTCTAGCGTCCGTAGCCTCGTTTCTAAAACATCTTCCTGGCATTATAGCACTAAGTGGAGCTCCGTATTTTTTCATGGCTCTAATCTGAACGGGTGAAGTATGAGTTCTCATGACCATGTCATACTGATTATCTTTATTTTTAATATCAACAAAAAAAGTATCTTGCATTTCTCTGGCCGGATGATGAGGGGCAAAATTTAAGGCAGTAAAATTATAATAATCGCTCTCTAATTCCGGGCCATCTAAAACCATGAAACCCATAGAAGAAAAGAGACTTTCTATTTCATTTCTTATTTGAGTTATTGGGTGAAGATGCCCAAACTCTGCTTTATCAGCTGGTAACGTTGGGTCCACATCTCCTTTCGGATTCTCTTTGTTTTCTATCTTGCTTTTTATTTCGCTCAAACTTTTAAATAATTCGAGCTTGACGTTATTGGCAAGTTGGCCAAACTCTTTTTTTAAATCATCATTTAAGTCTTTGATGTTCTTCAAAATATCATTAAATTCACTTTTTCTACTAAAATATTTCTCTTCTAAATCCTTGAGATTTTTAGAATCTTTAACTTCTGCCAGTTTGGAAATTATTTCTTCTTTTAATTTTAAAAGTTTCTCTTTCATATATAATGGAAATTATTGTAAAAATTCTTAATTTTCTTTGAACTTTAGCAAAAATTTCATAAAATAATTATTTTTCTGACATGAAAATATATTCTAAAATAGATAGAATCAGTATTATTATAATAACGTTTAACCACGAAAATAAATTTTCGGCCAACATAAAAAGGATGGAGATAAGCAAAAACGAAAAAAGAAATGACTGACGAAAAGATGTCTTAACCAAATTAATCTTTAAATTCTTTTTTGAAAACAAAGACCGAACAAAGAAGCCTAAAACAGCCAAGCTACCACTAAGAGCCAAAAACAAGCTCGAATAAAATAGAGCCAACCCAACCCAATTGGTTATTTCCGGATCAACAGCTTTGGCTATAAAAACAAAGACAGCCCACAATAAAAGGCTTAGAAAGGCCATAAAAAATAGATATTTTTTTAGAGACATAAAAAACAAAACTTATAAAAAGCCTAATTTTACTATTTTAATAATACCAAAATTAACACTAAGGGTCAAATATCGGTGATAATTGACTATATCCTAAAATAAATATATAATGAATAGTTAATATTATTATTTTTATGTTACCAACAAGTAACCAATTTTTTAATTTACTGGAAAAATCAAAGAATATTTTGATAACCTTCCCAATTGACTGGAATGGAGACGCCATATCTGGTTCTTTGGCTTTGTATCTATATCTAAAAAAAATAGGCAAAAATGTTGAAATTGGGGCTGAAAAAATGAAAAAGAATAATAATTTCAAAATTCCAACTGAATCATTTAGATTTCTGCCATCGTTTTCAGAAATTAAAAACTCTCTAGAAAACTTAATGAAATTTATTGTTTCCATTGACTTAACAAACACCAAAGTAAATCAAATAAAATATACAATAGAAGAAAACAGTTTAAATTTTATCATTTCTCCCAAAAATGGCTTTTTTACTAATGACGACATAAAATCAAACATGGGAGGGTTTAAATATGATTTAATAATAACTGTCAATTGTCACGACCTAGAATCACTAGGAAGAATCTATGATAACAATATAGATTTTTTTTATAAAACAAATATCATAAATATTGACCACAGCCCAGAAAACGAAGAATTCGGCCAGCTAAACATTATAAATCTAAACGCTGTTTCCGTAACCGAGATTATATACAATCTATTATCAGAAAATAAATCGAATCTAATAGACGAAAAAATGGCCACTTGTCTCTTAACTGGGATAATATTTAAAACAAAGAGTTTTAAAACGGCTAATTTGACCCCCCAGGCATTAAACACAAGCTCAAAGTTGATCGAATTAGGGGCAAAAAGAGAAGAAATTGTATCTCATTTATATAGATCAAGGAGTTTAAACACTTTGAAACTATGGGGAAGAGTCTTAAATAATTTAAAGTCAGCCGAAAATAATAGTATAATCTGGGCCACTTTATTTAAAAACGACTTCAAAGAAACAGAGGCTGAAGAGGAAAATCTACAAGACATAATAGACGAACTGATCATCAGTATTCCTAGTGCAAAAATAATAATTATTTTTTATTCTTTATCAGAGTTATCTATTTTGGACAATAATTATATAAAAGAAGAAGACCGTAAAGAGTTTGAAGATAAAACAATAATTGTTCATAATGAAAAATCATCCGATATTTTTAAAACAAACATCATCTTATATTCTGTAAAAAACATAAGCTCTTTGGATCTAATAAAAAAATATGCGCCCGAAGGAACCAAAAAAATAGCCCAAACAAGCATAAAAAAACCAATAAAAGAGCTAGAAAAAGAAATAATAGACACTATAAAGAGACAACTTGAAAAAATATTTTAATAATGTTAAAATTGTCCTAGTTAAACAAGTTTTTTGTTTTTTTGTTTTTTATACTTATAAAACAAGAACGCCACAGAGGGTTTATGGCTCACCACGCATAGCCCTTCCACGTATAGCCCTTCGGGCATGTGGTTCACGGGCACGTGGTTGCAGTTGGTTAGGGCGTGGAACCTGTCCTGTATTTTGGGCGTATAGCTCAGTTGGTTAGAGCGTTACGTTGACATCGTAAAGGTCTCCCGTTCGAGTCGGGATACGCCCACCAAAAAGATACAAGATTGATATTATAGACATCCGACTGTTAGTCGGCTTAAACACACAGAAATGGGCATATAGCTCAGTTGGTTAGAGCACCGCCCTTATAAGGCGGGGGTCGATGGTTCAAGTCCATCTATGCCCACATACAAAAAAAGACGAGAAATTTTTCGTCTTTTTTTAAAACAATTGGGCGATAGCTCAGAAAAGAAAAGGAATATTTCAGCTAACGTTAGGCATATCCGAAGTTTTTCTGAAGCGGAGCGTAAGAAAAATTTGGGAGAGAAAATTTTGCTTTCCTTAATTTATTATAAAGTGCAAAATTTTTGAACCGGATATGCCTTGTTATGTGATGTAAAATTATTTCTTTTTTCTTTTTTTAAATTTGCTTTTGTTCTAAATAATAAATAAGTTTTTTTGTTTTTGATTTTGGGCAGAGGGGTAAGGGGTGAATGCCCAAAATCAAAAACTCCTTATTGGTTTTTCTTTTCCTCTGGTGCCGTAGGAGCCGCTTGTTTTGGTTGTTCTGGCTGTGCAGGAGCGGCTGGCGATAAGTTTAAATTTTTCTTTATTAAATCAACCTGATTTCTAAATTCATCGCTCTCAATTAATTCGCTTAATGATTTCGTGGAATATATTAGCGATAACCCTGTGTTTTCTTCAAAAATTACCTTTGGTTTTTTGGTTTGCTGACTTATTGCTACATCTTGATAGGAAATATAGGCACCCATTACACCAAGTAATTGAACATTCATCGGTCCACCAATCATAAACCCATTATTATTGATTTTAATCGGAGTTGGAAATAAAAACACTGGACTACCACTGTTTCCAGGAAAAGCTGACCCATCTATGAAGAATGTATTGTCGTTATTCATTCTTGAAATAACACCTTTTCTGATAATGGGGTTTACACCTCCATCTTTTTTTAAATCATTTAATCCGGGTTGATATGAAAGATAAAAGACGTCAATAAGTTCATGAATTTCAGACAAATCTTTTGGAATCAGATTATCTGGAATAAATTTAACCTTATCATCATTGCCAAGAAGAAAAGGAAGAATGGCAATATCAATTTCTGGATTTTTATGCCTAATCCACCTAAATCCTCCATCATAAATTAGTTTAAGTGGTTTTGCGGACGGTTTTTGAAATTGTTTTGAATTTAGAAAAACAACAAGATTTTCAAAATTATTTTCAACAACATGCTTTGCTGTTACAAGATGAAATATATTTTCAACTTGAATTAAGAATCCAGTTCCAACAACTCTTTCATGACCATTTTCAATAAAGCCTAGAAATACAATACTTTCCTTGATTTCATTTATTAAATCTTTCATATTTTTAAAAAGATAAAATCATTTTTTCTTTATTTTTTATAAATTCATTTATACTATCAACTATTACCAAGTCTTTATGTGCGACTTCTTGCCCAAAGTCAAATAAAGTTGCATCACAAAGATTATTTGTTTTAATTAGCACTCTCATTTTGAATCCATTTTTACTTGAAGCCTGTAACAGTAGTCGTTTCGCTTTTTCTAGCGTCTCATTGAACCGCTGAATTTTTATTGGTATTGGTTTTGCAGAATTATCAATATTTAAAAAGCCATCTATTCCTTTATTTCTTTGGACTGGAGTAGCATCTATTACTTTCAACATTTGCAGTATCTCTGGGTCTTGATTTAAATATGAATCCTTTCCATTTTTTAATAAATTTGAGTCTGTTCGTATTGGATTTTCTATTCGTTTGTGCGCTAATTGTATAGCGTCATCCGAAATATCGAAACCCATGTATTTTCTATTAAGCAATTTTGCTGCTACGAGAGTAGTGCCACTACCGCAGAACGGATCTAAAACAATATCGCCCTCGTTCGTCACTAATTGTATTACTTTTTCCAATAACAAAATTGGCTTTTGCGTCGGGTAGCCCACTCGTTCATTCGCTTTTGGGTTTAAAAACGGGATATCCCAAACATCTGAAAGAGGAACACCCTTTTTATCCTCCATTAATTCATACCCACCATCAAGATTATCTTTGTACTTAGTTTTTCCATTTTCATCCCTCATTCTTTTTTGAAAAATTTGGTCGATATTAGTCGTTGGAGAATAATTTTCAAAAATATGATTAAATTTAAAATCAGCAGTTTTGCTGTAAAAATAGATAACCTGATGAGCATTTAATAATCCTTTTTTTGCATTTGACCATCGTTTGTATGACCAGATAATTTCGCTTTGGAAATTGTTTGCCCCAAAGACATTATCTAGCGCAATTCTTAGGTGATGAGATGCACTTCTGTCACAATGCAAAAAAATACTCCCAGTATTTTTTAAAACACGATTACATTCGATAAGTCTTTCTTCGATATAATTTTTGTATGATTCAATATTTTCCCAATTATCATCAAAGGAGTATTCTTTTGAATTATCCCTTGTTTTTTGTAATTGTTTTTTTTGTGTAAAAAAAGGAGGATCAAGGTAAATTAAATCTACTGAGTTTTGCTCAATTTTTTTTAATTCAGTTTTGCAGTCACCCTGTTTAATCATTTTTTTTGAAATTAACTCTTGGACTTAGTTTTTTTATCAGCAATCTTTTCTAAAATAGACAGCAAATCAACTCCCGTTTTCTTTTTAATAATTTCCCATGCCCCTTTGCCAAAATAATATTCGCCATTAACCCCAGCATAAATAGTTTTTAGTGTTTCTTGTATGCGTATAGCTTGGGAACGGTTAGGATAATAAAACATTATGCGAATTGGCTTATATCCAGCGTTTTTAATATTTTTTACTCTTGTGCGTTCTTTTGTGATGTGGTCACCATCAGTTGTTGCATCTCTCCACTTAATTTCGTATGCATCTTTTCCGACAAGACAATCAATTTCAAATGTCACAGGTCTTGACCCTAGCGTGTTTGGTATGCGCAGCTTTCTTTGTGTTTTAGGAAATTTTTCCTCAAAACACAAAATAGCTGCTTCTTCCAAAAACGAGCCCGCGTATTTATAGAGAAACCGACCCATATTTTGATATTCATCAATCAATTTTCCTTCTTCTGTTGCAATGCCTAAAACTCTATATAGCAAATAATGAGAATTATCATCTGTCTCCATTTCGGTAATCCTTTCAGTCATCTTTAGACGAAGAGTTTTGGTGTATTTGTTCGAAAGTGCTAGTATTTTTTCTTGAATTGTCATAATTTTATAACGAGTTAATCAATATGTTGATTATACACCATTTTTACCTTAAAATAAATCGTTTTTTACTGCCCCTTTGTGGGCAGAAAAAACACCTTATTACCCCTCTAAAATAAATAAAAAAACTTATTTTTCCTTATTATAAAAAAGCAAATTTAAAAAAAGAAAAAAGAAAGAATTTTATTTCACATAACTGGTTATTATACGAACAATATTCGTTTTATATACCTAATATTGTATATTTTGCGAATATATGCTATAATACATCGACATTAAATACAATAATATTATAAATTAATCCATAGAAATATGCAAACCCAATTAAATCTAGTTGAAAGAGAGTTAAAGATCAGAAACTATAGCCCTAGAACCATAAAAGCATATCTTTTTGCTCTAAAAAAATATTTTCTATTCAAAAAAAATAATTTTAATACTTTTAACGAAGATAAAGTTAAAAATTTTCTATTACTCTATCAAGGGAAAATATCACCCCAAAGTCAAAATATTTACATTGGAGCTATAAAATTTTATTATTATAATATAGCTAAAATAAACAACAAAATAGATATAAAAACACCAAAAAAAACCAAAAAACTTCCTGTTATCTTTTCTAGAGATGAAATAGATTTAATCATAAACTCAGTTTCCAACCCAAAACACAAATTAATGCTTTCTATTTCTTATGGAGCTGGATTAAGGGTTGGAGAATTGGTTAATCTCAAGATTCAGGACATAAACAGTCAAGAACTCACTGTACACATAAAAAATGCTAAGGGTCAAAAAGACAGAATAAGCGTGCTATCTGAAAAAATAATCCCTGAATTACAAGAAATTATAAATAAAAAGTCAAAGAATGATTATCTTTTTAGCAATGAACAGGGAAAAAAATTAACCAGCAGAACCGCCCAAAAAATATTTGAAAATGCTCTGAAAAAATCAAAAATTAAAAAAAGCGCTAGTTTTCATTCACTGCGCCACAGTTTCGCTACCCACCTCTTAGAAAATGGGGTTGATGTTAGATATATCCAAAATCTTCTTGGACATCAAAATATTCGCACTACTCAAATCTACACTCAAGTAAGTAATCCAAAATTAAAAAGCATTAAATCTCCCCTATAAACTACTTTAATAATCCTATTTTTAAAATAAAAAACTAAAAAAGAATAATTTCGCAAATTTAGCACTAAATATTTTTTTCTAAATATTATACAAAAAACAAAAATATCTATAATTTTATACTCTTAAAAACATTATCTAGCTCCTCCGATTCTTCTCCCGAAAACCTCTGTAAAACAAATTTTTCTGCTGGAATATTTTTTTTAAATTCATTTTTTATACCGATTCTAATTCTTTTAAAATTTTTAGTTTTTAAATGATTAATTATAGATTGAACGCCGTTGTGACCAGCGCTAGAAGAGTTTAGGGAAACTTTATGTTTTCCAAAATCAATATCTAAATCATCGTGAACTACAGTCAAAACTTCAGACAAATCCAAGTCCTTCACTGAAAATAAGCCCATTTTTTTAGGCAATAACTTATAATAATCCATAAAAGCCCTAAGACTAACACCGGAATTATTCATAAAAGTTCTAGGCTTTATAAAATAAGTATTGTCTTTAAAGTAGACATCAGCATTAAATTTTTTATTGTATTCCCAGCTAATATTTTCACCTAAAAGAAAATCAAAAAACAGAAAACCGACATTATGTCTCGTTTTCTCATATTCTTTTCCAGGGTTTCCTAAAGCTATTATTATTTTCATAGTAATTAAATTATACCAAAAACAAACAAAAAAGACGAGGCTTTATGTCCCTCGTCTTTTTTTAGCTTAAAACAAATTCAAATAAGTATATATTTTGACGAAAAAGTTCGCTAAATATATTAGTAGAATTAAATAATTGTATATTTAGATGAAATTTGAGGAAAAAGCGAATAATACAGTGAGATGTATTTTAATACGGCGAACAAATTATGAAGTTTTTGACGAAAAAGTTCGCTAAATATACAATTATTTATATATTTCTCTGGCTTTCTTACCCTTATACCCAGTCCCAGCAGGAATTAAACATCCAATAATAACATTTTCCTTTAATCCTTCTAAGTAATCGATTTTGCCACTCATAGCAGCTTCAATTAATACTCTTGGGGTCTCTTGAAAAGATGCTGCAGATAAGAAACTGTCCGTAGTCAAAGAAGTCTTGGTTATACCCAAAAGTAATCTCTCTCCCTTGGCTTTAAACTTAGAATCTTTGTTTGCTTGATATAGAACTTCATCCTCCACGATTTCTCCTGGCAATAGATTTGTCTCTCCCGATTCTTTGACGGAATAACGTGAGAACATCTGTCTGGCAATAATTTCTATATGCTTATCGTTTAATGGTTGTCCCTGAGAAGAATAAACATATTGTATCTCTTTTATAATATATTTTTGCGTCTCCAATTGTCCTCTCAACTTATATAATTCTTTTAAATCAAAGCTTCCTTCAGTTAAGCGGTCTCCTGGCTTAATAGTGTCTCCATCTTTTACCCAGATCATAACACCCTTAGGAATCGTAAATTCTTGTGTTTTATTAACTTCGGTAGAAATACTAATAAACTTTTCGGACACCTTCACAACGCCCGGGTTTTCAGCTTTTACTGATTTGTTAGCGATAGAGTAAAGTTCAGCTCCTTTTGCTACCTTGTCTCCATCTTTTACCTTTATCTTTGGCTCCAAGTCTTTTTTAGATATCTTTTCTCCCGAAAGCTTAACTTGATTAACCAATTCTCTGAAATAGTACTTGTCCAAATCTTTCCCTCTATAAACAATCTTTAATAATTTCTCTTGAGGATTGTTTACAGAAACTTCTTTTCCATTTTTATCCTTAATTATCCTTTGGCCAAATTCTATTTTTATCTTTCCCTCTACTTCGGCCATTAAAGCTTTTTTCTTAGGGCTTCTGTTCTCAAAAATTTCCTCTACTCTGGGTAAACCCTGTGTAATATCATCGGCTCCGGCCACACCTCCAGTATGGAAGGTTCTCATGGTCAACTGAGTACCAGGCTCTCCAATAGACTGAGCAGCAATAATGCCAACGGTTGTTCCCAATTTAACCTCTTTGTTGTAGGCCAAATCAGAACCATAGCATTTAGCGCAAACTCCTTTATGTAATCTACAAGCCAAAACAGATCTAATGCAGGCCTCCTCTATATCTTTGTTTTTTATCTCCTTAACGAAATCTTCACTAAGTAGTCCGCCGGCTTCTAATAATACTTTTCCTTTTTTATCTTTTAAATCTTTAGCTAAGTATCTACCAGTTATCTTTCTAAAAAAATCATCATTGTCTTTCTCAATCTCAGCCCTATTAATCGTTAGCCCCTCTTTATCCCCGCAATCATCTTCTGTCACAATAACATCCTGGGCTACATCAACCAAACGACGAGTAAGGTAACCAGCGTTAGCGGTTCTAAGAGCGGTATCCGACAAACCTTTTCTGGTAGCATGTGTAGCAATAAAGTATTCCAAAACAGAAAATCCTTTTTTTAGATTTCCTTTGATAGGAAGTTCAATAATAGCACCGGAAGGGGATGTCACTAAACCTTTCATACCAATAATCTGAACTGGCTGAGCCCAAGAACCTCTAGCGCCAGAATCAATCATGGAATAAACTGGCAAAGAACTTTTTAAACTGTCCTTACAAATTTCAGCAATTTTTTCTTTGGTAGTTGTCCATGTTTCAATAACCTTGTTATATCTTTCACTTTCAGTTAAAAGACCCTCTTCAAATTGCTCTTTTATTTGATCAACTTGCTTGTTGGAGGCTTCTATTAATTCATCTTTCTCTGGTAAATTAGGTAAATCACCAAAACTCCAAGAAAGACCACTCTTCGTTATATACTCAAAACTTAAATTCTTTAAATTGTCGATAAATTTTACAGTCTCTCCCTCGCCGTATAGGCTCAAGCAATCTTTGATTATGTTTTTAATTTTATTCTTTCCTAAAACTTCATTAAGGTAAGGCATTTTTTCAGGAACAATTTTATTAAAAACTATTCTACCAACAGTTGTAGTTAATGTCTCTTTTTTCACCCTAACTTTTATTGACTCGTGAAGTTTAATTAACTTATTATTGTAAGCCATTAAGGCTTCTTGCCCATCGGAGAAACGCTTGAAATCTTTTTCTTCTTTATGCACCTCATTTTCTTCTCCCAATGTCATATAATAAGCACCCCAAACGATATCTTGATTAGGGGCAACTATTGGGTCTCCAGTGGCTGGTTTTAATAGATTATGGGTAGAAAGCATAATATCTCTAGCTTCAGCTATTGCCTCCTTAGTAAGAGGAACGTGTACTGCCATTTGGTCTCCATCAAAGTCAGCGTTAAAAGCTGTACAAACTAAAGGATGAATCTGAATAGCCTTACCTTCAATTAAAACCGGTTTAAAAGCTTGAATTCCCAAACGATGCAAGGTAGGAGCTCTATTTAATAAAACATAAGCCTCTTTGATAATATTTTCCAAAATATCCCAGACATCATCGTAGCCAAGCTCTATATATCTAGAGGCACTTCTTACGTTATGAACAAGCTCTCTTTTTATAAGTTCGGCAATAATAAAAGGTTTAAATAACTCTAGGGCCATTATTTTAGGTAAACCACATTGATCTAAGTTAAGTTTTGGATTCACTACAATAACGCTTCTGCCAGAATAATCGACTCTTTTTCCAAGTAAATTTTGGCGAAAACGACCTTGTTTACCCTTTAATGTGTCCGCCAAAGATTTCAATTGTCTTTTTTGGCCAGTTGAGGCAGTAACCATTTTGCTATTTCGAGCAGAATTATCTATCAAAGAATCAACCGCCTCCTGCAACATTCTTTTTTCGTTACGACAGATAACTTCAGGTGCATTTAATTCTATCAATTGCTTTAAGCGATTATTTCTGTTGATAACTCTTCTATATAAATCATTCAAATCGGAAGAGGCAAATCTTCCTCCGTCCAAAGCAACCATTGGTCTCAAGTCTGGAGGAATAACTGGAATCACATCCAAGATCATCCATTCAGGCCTCATTCCGTTGTTTTTTAAATTTTTTAGAACTTTCAATCTCTTTATAATCTTGTCCTTCTTTGCTTCTACAGCATCTTCCAATTTTTCTTCTATTTTTTTTATTGTTTTTTCTAAATTTATTCTTTTTAAAAGATTTTGTATGGCACTCGCTCCGATTCCAGCCTCAAATAAATGTCCAAATTTTAAACTCAAATTTTGATAATCCTGTTCTGTTAATATCAATAATGGCTTCAAATCCTTTAATTCCTTTTTAGCTTTTTCATAATCTTCGTTCAATCTTTCCAGTTTTTCTTCTTTTTCTTTTCCAACAATTTCAATTTTTTTAGAAACATCGAGGTCGGAATCTTTTTTGTCACCCCTTTCCTTGGTCTCACTTTTTTCTTTTTTGATTTGATTAATTTTGTTTAAAGAGTCAGCTTCAATGCTCTTTATCTTCCCCTTATATTCCTTTTTTATAGTTTCAATGGTTTCATTTTTTAATTTTTCGTCAACATCAGTAACGATAAAATTAGCGAAATAAACAACTTTTTCAAGAGATTGAATGCTTAAATTTAAGATTAAACCAATCTTAGAGGATAGTCCTTTCAAAAACCAAATATGAGAGCAAGGTACTTGCAGTTTTATATGCCCCATCCTTTCTCTTCTCACAACACTTCTGGTGACCTCAACGCCGCACTTATCGCAAATAACTCCCTTATATCTTATTTTCTTATACTTGCCACAAGAACACTCCCAGTCCTTAACTGGCCCAAAGATTTTCTCACAAAACAATCCATCCTTTTCTGGTTTTTGAGTTCTATAATTAATAGTCTCCGGTCTAACAACTTCACCTTTAGACCAACTCAAAATATCTTCAGCTGAAGCTACTTTTAGTTTTATAGCGTCAAAATCGCTTGTTTTTATAGGATTTAACATATATATATATTATTGTCATTCCCGTAAAAACGGGAATTCAATCATTAATTATTTTTTATTTTTCTCCTTCTAAAATCGAAAGCGAATCTTTATCAAAAACCTGTTTGTCAGCTTTATTTATTAGCTCTATATCGTTAACATTGGTGACAACCTTATCGTCATCTGTCATTGCATCTTCTTCGGAGTCATTTCTTTTATCACCACCCAAAAGTTCAACATTAAGACATAGACCTTTTAATTCTCTAATTAAAACATTAAAAGACTCAGGAACGTTTAGTTTTTGTATTTCCTCTCCTTTTATAATGGATTCGTAAGCCTTACTTCTTCCTGGAACATCATCGGATTTTATCGTTAACACTTCTTGCAAGGTGTGAGCGGCTCCATAACCTTCTAAAGCCCAAACTTCCATTTCTCCAAATCTCTGTCCACCAAACTGAGCCTTACCACCCAAAGGTTGTTGAGTTATTAAAGAGTAAGGACCGATTGATCTTTGATGTATTTTGTCTTCAACCATATGGTTAAGCTTTAGCATATATTTGTAACCAACTGTAACCCTATTTTCGTAAGCTTCACCGGTTCTTCCATCATATAAAACAACCTTTCCGTCTTCAGCGTAACCAGCCTTTTTCAACTCCTCTCTTATTTGATCCTCTGTTATACCATTCAAAGCAGGCGTTGCAACATTGTATCCTAGCTTTTGTGCAGCTAGTCCCATGTGAGTTTCAAGCAACTGTCCAAAATTCATACGAGAAATAATGCCTAAAGGAGATAAAATAATATCAATCGGTGTTCCGTCTTCCATATAAGGCATGTCTTCGGCTGGAACAATCTTAGAAATAACACCCTTGTTACCATGACGCCCAGACATTTTGTCTCCTACCTGTACTTTTCTTAAATTAGCAATTGAAATTTGCACCGACTTTAAAACTCCGGCATCTAATCTATCTCCTGCATCGCGAGAAAAAACTTTAATATCAATTACTTTACCATGTTCTCCGTGTTCTAAATACAAAGAAGAGTCTCTAACGTCTTTAGCCTTATCTCCAAATATAGCTCTAAGCAATCTTTCTTCGGCGCTTAATTTTGTTTCACCTTTTGGTGTGATTTTACCAACCAATATATCTCCGCTTGAAACCTCGGCGCCAATTCTAATAATTCCATCTTCATCTAAATTCTTTAATTTTTCTTCAGAAATATTTGGAATATCATTGGTTATAATTTCTGGTCCAAGTTTTGTGTCTCTCACGTCTATGGTATAATTTTCTATCTGTATAGAAGAATAAACATCTTCTTTAACCAATCTTTCGGATATAATAACGGCATCTTCATAGTTATAACCGTCCCAAGTCATGAAGGCTACCAAAACGTTCTTTCCAAGAGCTAACTCTCCATTACTAATTGCTGGGCCATCAGTCAAAACCTGACCCTTTTTCACTTTCTGTCCTGGTTCAATAATCGGCTTCTGATTTATACAGGTCAAGAAGTTTGATCTTAAAAATTTAGTCAAACTATATTTCTTTATTTTACCTTTACTATTTTTTATTTCGATACTCAAGGAGTCAACTTTTTCAGCAACACCATCTTCCTCGGCTATAATAACGTGACCTGAATCTACAGCAGCCCTAGCCTCCACGCCAGTACCGACAATTGGAGCCTCAGTTGTAACTAAAGGCACAGCTTGACGTTGCATGTTTGTTCCCATTAAAGATCTCTGACCATCATTATGTTCCATGAAAGGAATGAGAGATGTGGCAATAGAAACAATTTGATTAGGAGCAACTCCAACAAAATCAATTTCCGAAACATCAACCGTTTCTGGCTTGCCTCCTCTTCTGGCAGGATATTTTTCAATTAAAAATCTGTTGTTATTATCCAAAGGAATAGTAGCATCAACTACGACATATTTTTCTTCTTCAAAAGCATCAATATATACTATTTCGTCACCGACTACTGACCCTTTTTTATCTTTGATAACTTTTCTATATGGAGCCTCTAGGAATCCATAGTTATTCAAACGAGCATAACTAGCAAGGTGGCCAACTAGACCAATGTTAGGGCCCTCTGGAGTGGCGATAGGGCAAATTCTGCCATAATGGGTAGTGTGTACATCTCTGACGTCAAATCCAGCCCTTTCTCTTGTTAAACCACCGGGACCCATAGCAGACAATCTTCTCTTATGCTCCAATTCGGCCAAAGGATTAGTTTGATCCATAAACTGAGACAATTGTGAAGACATAAAAAACTCTCTGACTACAGCAATAACTGGTCGAGCATTTATTAATTTATTCGGAGTAATTGTATCAATATCGGCGATACTCATTTTGTCCTTTGTAATTCTTTCCATTCTTGCCAAACCAACTCTTAAACGATTTTGCACCAAACCACCGACGGCTCTTATTCTTCTATTTCCCAAATGATCGATATCATCTTCCGGTTCTTTGGTAATATTCAATCTAATAATTTCCTTAACTATATTTATTAAATCTTCTTTTCTTAAAATTCTTGTTTCCTTATTTATAGGGAGATCTTCGGAAAATCTTCTATTTAGTTTATAACGACCAACTCTTCCAAAATCATATCTATCAAATCTAAAAAACATGTTTTCAATCAACTGCTTCACATTCTTATCGTCAGCTAAATCCCCCGGTCTAATTCTGCGATAAACTTCTTGCAAGCCCTCAATTTGATTTTTAGATAAGTCCTTCTTTATAGTTGCTTCAATATAGGAATGATCATCTTCGCCCTTGGTCAAGTCAACGTCCTTAAATATTTTTATTAACTCTTCGTCGCTTTCATAACCAAAAGCCCTAAGCAAAGAGGTAATAGCAACTTTTCTTTTTCTATCTATTCTGACCCAAATAACTTTATTAATATCTGTCTCAATCTCTAACCAAGCGCCTCTATTTGGAATAACTTTCGCTCCATAATATTTTTTGCCCTTTATATACTCAGCGGTAAACATTACACCAGCACTTCTTATTAATTGAGAAACAACGACTCTTTCGATTCCGTTAACAATAAAAGTACCTTTGTTGGTCATTAAAGGAAAATCACCAAGATAAACTTCTTGAGAAATTTCTTTATCTGTTTTTTTATTTTTAAGAATGGCCTTGATTCTAAGTGGGGCCTCATAAGTTATATTTTTTTCACGACTTTCTGTTTCATCAAATTTCGGCTTATCTAAGTAATACTCACCCAAAGAAAGTTCAAGTTCTCTGCTATTAAAATCAGTGATAGGAGATACTTCGTCAAAAAGTTCCGCCAAGCCTTCTTCCAAAAACCATTTGTAAGAATTTTTTTGAGCCTCAATAAGATCTGGAATTGGGATAGCCTCTTTAAGGTTAGTAAAATAACGTCTTTCTCTATTTTTAATGTTTGGATTGCTAGGCATAAAATTTTATATATTAATAAATAATACTTTAGAAAATAAAAAATTTTTCTTTTTAAAAGATTTTCAACAAAAAAACGCCAATGCCAGAACAGCTTGGTTTTGAAAGCTTAAATGAAGATTTAATTAATATAAATTATCACTTTATATTAACAAATTAAGTATATATATTTAGCAATATCTATAATATAATAATTAAAAAACATTGTCAATTGGTCAAGAGCGACCACTAATTAACATTTTTTCCATAGTTTATCAACAGTTTATATTCGATCTCTTCGATGCTTTACTTACTTTTCCGTATAAGAAAATATTGGACCGACAGAAAAGTAGTTGCTTCCATTCCTTCTAAAAATAGCAATCAACAATTTTGGGTTGGAAATATCATAAGATATCTTTTTATTATTTTTCCCATCTATTACAAGAACTTTACTCTCTTGTTTTTCCGTCTTGTATTCTCTAGCAAAGACAGATATAAAATTTAATTCTTCCATGCTCAAATCTTCATCCCTCAATTCTTTAGTCATTATTGTTTTAACCTTTTCTAACTTCTCCTTCATGTCCTCCAAATCCATAAAAACACTTCTTAGCTCTTCTGTCACTTTTAATAAGGAAAACATTTCGTAAACCATCAAAGTACTTGATAATTGTTCATTTATTAGATCTAAATTAGGCTCAATATAGTTATTTCTAATAAAATCAGAATCTGTAGAATCAATCATTACTCTTTGAAATTTCTGATGAACCTTTAAGCTATCAATCGGTAATTGAAGATTAATCCAAGCGCCAACAGAAGTGTAAAGCTCTTTTGTCTGCCAGTTTGAATTTTTAGTAAAAATTGGCAATTTTTGTTTATCGGATTCTAAATAATCTTTTATTATTTTCAATGTTTGCCAGTAATTATTATAATGCCAAATTTGCGGGAATTTTTCTATTTGCCCTTTTAACCAATTCATCTGTTGCCTATAATTCTCATATTTAGAGTTTTCCTCATAATAAGGGTTATCGCTTAAACTTTTATTAAAAATCAAGCTCATAACATCCAAGGAAAAACCATTGCATCTTACGGTCTCTCCAGCAAGCTTGCAACCAGTAACATTATTTTTGGGCAAAGCGTCAGACTGATACGAAGAAACCTTTGGATAAGAAAGCTCATCAAAAATATAATCATTGGGCCAATAAAAATCAGCCAACATTTTAACTCCTAACCTTGGTTTGTCTTTGGGGTCATTTTTGTCAAAAGCACCTTCAATGTCTAAAAATTCATATTCTAGAATTTTTGATTGAAGTTTGTATAAATTCTCGACGCTTTCAGAATTATTATCATTAAAAATTTTTTCTATATCATAATCATTTCCAAAAACATTAACTAAAGCGTCTCGATAGTGAACATAGCTCAAGTCGCCTCTAAGCCCCTTAAAAAAGGCCAATGTTTTATAAATTCTAGCCCAATCATTCTTTAGGTCATGACTATTAAAAATATCATTAGCTATAAAAACGGAAGTTATTATACTTACTCTCCAATCATCAAAATCGAGATAACAATCCGGACAATCATCCCCCCTGTAATGGAGTGGAAAAGTGGAAGACAACCATTTTGTGGCCAAATAAAAGTTGTTCAACTTAGCATTAACACTATACTCAGTCGGAACTACAAAATCTTTATAATCTCTGTCATACAATAAAACTGGAGATTTCAAAGTTTGGTTTTTGGCTTTAATAAATTCAACCTCCTTTAAAACGTCCACCTTCAAATAATCCGGCAAACTAAAGGAGTAAATATCTCCCTCAAAAAAACTAAAAAGATTAGGGTTGCTCAAGTCTCCATTTGCAGCTATTTGATCCGCTCTTGGTTTTAAAAGTTCCAACGAAGTAGCAAAATAAGCAGCAACCAATCTTTCCGCTTCGAGAACTCTGTCATTTACATTACCAATTTCGAGCAATTTATCTTCATATCTTTTTTTGGCTTTTTCGTACAAAATATAATTTATATCCCAAAGATTTTTATAAAAAATATTACTCTCAATATCTTTAAAAATTTTTTTCATCGATTGCTGATGATAATATATTAGAAAATCGGAACTTAAAAAAGTTGGTATTTTTTTTTCATAAAGTTCGTCATAAATATCATAGAAATTTTTGGCAACTAATTGATTGTCAATAACTGAAAAACCATCAGAGCCCAGATTGTTTAAATAAGGATCTATATTCAAACGACGAGAAAGATCATAGTAATTGACCACGTCCGTTTTCACATTTAAAGGAAGGGTAAAGTCAGAGAAGGAGGGCTCAACATCGTTTTCTATCTTTTCATAAAAATCTAAAAATGATAAATATTCAATGTAAGTGCTTTCATCTTCTTGACTAAAATCAAAACCTATTTTTTCCTCCCCCAAAGGAAGGCGACCAAGAGACCTGGAGGATTCTATTGATTCTTCCAAACCAGAAATAACAGCATTGTCGCTTTCTTTTATTTCACCCTTTTCCTCTGTGTTATTTTGTGTTTTAGGACTAGAAACCACCTTCTCCTTGTTCATAAAAATAAAAAAAGGAACAGCCACCACAATGATTATAAAGGCAAATATTATTAATATTAATTTTTTTGAATTATCGCTCATAAATTTTATTTTAAATATTTATCTTTATTTAATAAATGTTCATCATAAGTTCTACTAAAAATCGTTTCTTTGTTGTCTGGTCTAGTTAAAAAATAATTATAATTATTTTCCTCGGGATAGACAGCAGCTTCGATTGCTTTCAATCCAGGATTAGATATGGGACCAGGGGGAAGACCTCTGTTTATATAAGTATTATAAGCAGAAGGAGTCCTGGTGTCCTCAAAACTATACTGAGTTTTATTAACACCCAAAACATAAGCCAATGTGGCACAGGATTCTAAGGCTTGCCCGATTTTTATTCTGTTCCAAAAAATTCCAGAAACCATCTTCATATCTTTTTCGCTCTGTACTTCTTTTTCTATAATGGACGCCATGGTAACAATTTCATAAATTGTTTTATTCTGTTTTTTTATGTCCTCTCTCATTTTTACAGTCAATTTCTGATCAAAATTATCCAACATTTTCATAATGATATCATCAGCACTAGAATTTTCAAAAAAACGATAAGTATCAGGAAACAAATATCCTTCCAAGCCATATTCGCTCGGTTTGTCACTCAAAAAGTCAAATGACCCAGAATAATCTTTGGGCTTAATATAACTAGAGAGTAGCTTATAATTCAACATTGGCTCACCTGCTAATTCAAAAAAATTGTCTGCATCAAAAAATCCTTTTTCCTCCAAAATTTTAGCATAATCTCTTAAATTCCAGCCCTCTATAAATGTCACTTTTTCTTCTGGTTTGAGGGTTATGCTTTTTGAGAACTCTTCTACTATATTTTTAATGCTCATCTTATAATTTAAAATGTAAGAACCTTCCCTGAAAATAAGATCGTTTTTAGAAAGCTTGAGATAAACTTTAAAAAAGAATTTTGAATTTATTAGGCCTTCTTTGTATAAATTTTCTGAAATATTGCTTACACTCTGACCTTTCTCAATTATAAAATCTTTTTCTTGATCTATGCCGGCATGAGAGTTGACCGCTCTAAAATATGAGAAAAGTATAAGAAATAAAATAAGACTTAAAAATAAAAAAATATTTTTAATATTTAAAATCTTGCTATTTTGTTTTTTTCTTTTTTTTGACAGCATTGGCTATTAAGGTTGAACTGGCTCTAATTTTTTTACCCAAACCATCAACTATTTTAATATTTAACTTTTGACAAATGTCATGTTCGGGAATGTTGCCTAAATCTCTTTTCCTGTCACCACCATTGGCAAAAATATTTGGCTTAACTTTGGCCAATGTTTTAATAATTGGAACTTCGCCATTTTCCCATTTATAATTATCTATAGATAAAACTACTTCATCTACCCACCTAATGGCTTTTATTATTTTTATTCGATCTTTTTCGTCCATAAAAGAAACCCTACCCTTTAATTTTACTTGTTTATCATTATTAACTATAACCACCAAATAATCTCCTAGCTTTTTAGCTTTTTCAATCATTTCTAAATGCCCTACATGGAGAGGGTTAAAGTAGCCACTAACAGCTACCTTTGTTTTCTTTTTGGTATTTTTTTTGCATAGCATACAAAAACAGTCTTAATAATTATAAGAAAATTATACCATATTTTGGGAAAAGAAAAAACAACCTTTCGGTTGTTTTTTTGTATACAAATTTTTATATATTAATTTTGTTTAATCCTTCAGACAACGAATCGAAAACCCGATAGACCAACCTTCATGATAGCGATAAATATTAGCATGTTCGGCCCCCAAATTGCGATACCAAGAAAGACCGGACGCAGGCTCTGACGACGATGACCAAATGTAAGAACTAGAAGCAAGGAGGTCAAATGGACCCCCAGGATCACGATAACCGGTAGGTAAAACAGCAAAACCATAGGCATTAGTCGCCCCTAAATTTGGGCTATTCCAATAAGTTGTTCCTGTTTGTTTTAAATATCCTCCGGCATTAGCCCATTCTCCGCCGCAATCTCCTGGTTCTCCTATTGGATCACACCAGTCTGTGTAATTACCAGGATCAACATATTCTTCTAAGGTTAAAAATTCAGTATCAGATGGTACGTGCCATCCCGTTGGACAAGGAGATGCTTGATCTACGGCGAACCAATTATATAGCACTCCGTAATTGATATAATTGGTCAATGCCTTAGCCGTTGGCACATCACTACCATTGTAACCATAAACACCATAACCTGGGAGTTCGTTTATTCCTTGAGTTGCAAATTCAGAATTACTATGAACCGCCGGGAGATATCTCAGATTTTCAGCAAACCAGCATTGAGTTCCAATCTGAACAGTTTGATAGGCGTAACTATCAC
>PHAI01000005.1 GCA_002840305.1 Candidatus Falkowbacteria bacterium HGW-Falkowbacteria-1 | reverse complement strand
TAATGAAAACGGTAGATACCCTACCACAGATGAATGGAACAGCGGCTCTATCACCTCTTCTACTACCGGAGAAATATTTATGTACAATATTCCTACTGCTCCATCTCCAGCTGATGGCGATTGCTTATCCGCTTCTAATACTTATTCTTATATACCCCAAAATAGTGGAGCTAGTTATACTATAGAATTCTGTACAGGCAAACAAATATCAGATCTCTTAGCTGGGGCAAAATGTTTAACTCCTGGCGGAATAACTAACTGTGGCGAGAGCGCTCCTCCTCCACCATCATGGGCTTGTGGAGATAATCTAGATTATCAAGGAGATGCTTATGCTACAATTCAAATAGGAGCTCAATGTTGGTTTGCAGAAAATCTAAAAACAACTAAATATAATGATAATACAAATATATCCAATATAACAGATAATACGGCCTGGCAAAATGACACTACCGGTGCTTATACTTGGTGTGATAATAATATAGTCAATAAAGATACTTATGGAGCATTATATAACTTTCATTCAGTTAATACTGGCAAATTGTGTCCTTCGGATTGGCACGTACCATCTAATGATGAGTGGACTATCCTAGAAAGAGCTGTTTGTACGTCTGGTACTTGTGAGTCGGATTTTCCCTATGGTAGTACGACAACAGGGTGGAGAGGAACAGATGAAGGAGCTAAATTAGCAGGAGAGCTTGGTTTATGGACGGATGGAACACTGAGAAGTCATGCCAGCTTTGGTAATAGTGGTTTTAATATTTTGCCAGCTGGCCGCAGACTTCCTGATGGTACTTTTTTTGGTTTTGGTGATTTATCATATTTTTATTCTTCTTCTACATATGGGGCCATGGGATCTTGGAGACGAGGGGTTTTACACTATAACGAAACCAAAGTTAATCGTTATTATGAAATAGTTCGAACTAATGGATTTTCGGTTCGCTGTTTGAAAGATTAAATTAAAAATAAAATATAAAAACACAAAAACCCGCTTTTCGCAGGTTTTTTGACATTGAATCATTTTTAATTTAAAATTAAACTACAAACAACAAATAAGCGATTTGATTTTTATACTTGCTTGTTGTTTTTTATTTATTAAGTATTTATTTCGCAAAAATTATAAATTTAAATTATGAATAAGAAAAAAATATTAGTTGGCTTTATCGGCCAGGGGTTTATTGGCAAGAGCATGGCCGACGACTTTGAAGAGAGAAAATATAATGTGATCCGTTATAGCAAGAATGGATTTTCTAAGAACAAGGATTTAATTAAAAAATGTGATTTTGTTTTTATTGCCGTGCCGACGCCTAGCACTCCCAAGGGATTTGATGACAGTATTTTGCTGGAGGTTATAAAATTAGTTGGAGATGGTAAAACGGCGGTTATTAAATCAACTATAGAAATAGGAACGACTGAAAAAATTCAAAAAATTTATCCTAAAAAAAATATAATTCATTCCCCGGAATTCTTAACGGAGAAAAATGCCAAAAATGATGCTAAATTTCCAGAAAGAAATATTGTTGGTTATACTAAAAAATCATCAAAAATAGCCAAAGAGGTCCTAGCTATGTTGCCGAAGGCTGAACATAATTTTCTTGTTCCTTGTCGAGAGGCGGAGCTGGTTAAGTATATGGGCAACACTTTTTTAATGTTAAAGGTTGTTTTTGCTAATACCATTTTTAATTTAGCTAAAGCTAAAAAGATTGACTATGACCAAGTTTGTGAAATGGTCGGATATGATTCTCGTATTGGACATAGTCATTTAAAAATAAAACATCAAGGAGGGCTGGTTGGCAAGGCTGGTCGTGGTGCTGGGGGGCATTGTTTTATAAAAGACATGGCAGCCTTAGTAGAAATGTATAAGTCTTGTAAATTTAAAGACAAGCAAAACAAATTGGCTCTGGGGTTTTTAGAGTCTTTAGTAAGTCTTAACAATAATCTTTTGTTTGATTCCAAAAAAGATTTAGATTTATTGTTTGGAGTTTATGGTGAAAAGAAGTTTTAATAATGAGAAGCAAGGCAACTATCCCCTTTGTCATCTCGACCGAATGAGGAACAAGGCAACTATCCCCTTTGTCATCTCGACCGAATGAGGAGCATAGCGACGAGTGAGCGGAGAGAGCTAAAACATTAAGTAATAGATCTCTCCACTCGCCCTCCTGCGGAGGACTCAGTCGAGATGACAAAAGGGAATTAGATCTCTCCATTCGCCCTCCTACGGAGGACTCAGTCGAGATGACAAAGAGAAACAGCTCAGTCGAGACGACAAAAAGAGAAAATTCCAAGAGTCCTACCTGCTTACCGGCAGGCAGGAGAATCTTAATAATCTTAATAATCTTAATAATCCTATTTTTTATGGCCATAATATCTTCTATTTCTGGTATTCGCGGGACAGTTGGTGCCGGAAATGACAATCTGAATCCTGTTAATTTTATTAATTTTGTTTTAGCTTTTGGAGAATTTTTGAAGAAGAAAAATAAAAATAAGAAAATAAAAATAGTTGTTGGCCGGGATGGTAGAATGAGCGGAGAGATGTTTTTATCTTTGGCTATAAACAGTCTAATTTCTCTAGGAATAGACGTTGTAAATATTGATTTAGCAAGCACTCCGACCATAGAGATTGCAGTAATAAATGAAGTGGCTAGTGGCGGCATTATTATTTCAGCCTCACATAATCCTAGAGAGTGGAACGCATTAAAACTCTTAAATGAAAAAGGAGAGTTTTTAGATAAAGTTTCTGGCGAAACAGTTTTAAATGAAGCAAAGATGGTCAACTTCTCTTTTGTGGCTGTGAATAATTTTGGTAAGATTGTCAAAAAAAATTTTTACACCAACGTTCATGCTAGTAAAATTTTAAAACTTCCTTTAATAGATAAGAAGTTAATTAAAAAAAGAAATTTCAAGATAGTTGTTGACGGAATTAATTCGGTTGGCTCTGTGGCTGTGCCAATTTTGTTAAAGGAGTTGGGAGTGAAAAACGTTGTGGTTATTAATAAGGATGTTGATGGTAATTTTAATCACAATCCTGAGCCAATTGAAAAAAACTTAAAACAATTATTTAAAGCTGTAAAAAAAATAAGGGCAGATTTAGGAATAGCCGTTGATCCTGATGTTGACCGCTTGGCTTTCGTTGACGAAAAAGGAAATTATTTTGGAGAAGAAAACACTTTAGTTTCTGTTTCTAAATATGTTTTAGAAAGTTTTTCTGTATTTAAAAGTAAATATAAAAAAGTTAGCGTTTCCAATCTTTCTTCCTCTCTAGCGTTAAAAGATGTTAGCGAAGATTTTAATGCCAAATGTTTTTTTGCAGCAGTGGGAGAAGCTAATGTGGTTTCTGAAATGAAAAAGAAAAAAGCAGTTATTGGTGGCGAGGGTAATGGAGGTATAATTTATCCAGAATTTCATTATGGTAGAGATGCTTTAGTTGGTGTTGCTCTTTTTTTAACTTATTTGGTCAAGCGAAAGATCAAGGTTTCTGAGCTAAAAGAAAAATTACCCCAATATTTTTTATTAAAAGATAAAATTGAATTAAAAAAAGGCTTGAATATTGATAAAATGTTTGATAGAATAGAAAAAAAGTATAAAAAATTTGAAGTAAACAAAACTGATGGTTTAAAGATAGTCTTTACTAAAGAAAAATCCTGGGCTCATTTGAGAAAATCAAACACAGAGCCGATAATTAGAATTTATTGTGAAGCTCCGACAAAAAAGGAGGCGGAGAATCTTTTTAAAAAAATATCTAACGATTTTTAAAATATAAAATATGAACAAAGTTATAATATTAGCGGCTGGCAAGGGTACTAGAATGAAGACTGAATTGCCCAAAGTTCTTTCTCCTATAAACGGTAAACCAATGATAGAGTATTTAGTTAATTCGGTTATTAAGGCTGGGGTTAATAGCTCCCCCATAATAGTTGTTTCTCCAGATAATCATAAATTAATTGCCGATTCTCTAAAGGATTACTCGGTTAAGTTTGCTTTTCAAACCGAACAATTGGGTACTGGGCATGCCGTTTTGAGCACTAAGGATTTAATTGATGATGAGGTCGAAAACATTGTAGTTCTTTACGGCGATCATCCTTTTATAAAAGAGAGTTCTATAAACAACCTGGTGAATAATCATAAAGGAGAGGTTTCTATGATGATGGTAACAGTAGAAGATTTCAATGATTGGAGAAAAAATTTTTATCATTGGGGCAGAATAATTAGAAACGGAGGAGGGATAAAAGAAATAATAGAGTTTAAAGATGCTGATGACAAAATTAAGGAAATAAGGGATGTTAATCCAGCCTTTTTTTGTTTTAATAAGAATTGGCTTTTTAAAAATATTATAGACTTAAAAAATAATAATAATCAGAAGGAATATTATTTAACCGATTTAATTAAAGTCGCCTTTGATCAAAATATTAATATAAATTTTTCTTTGGTTGACGCCAAGGAGGCCATAGGAGTTAACAGTCCTGAAGAGCTTGAAATAGCTCGTAGTTTGGCTGATAAAATTATTTTCTAATTCTATTTTTTTCTTTTCTAAATCGGTCTTTGTAATGTTTACTTATTATTTAAATTATGTTAGAATTTAAATAATAATAGAATTATTTTTTCCTATGTTTTATAAAAAAAATTTATTTAAACATTTTTTTGCATTTTTTTTAATCGCTTTTTTTTGTTTTAATATTTTTGTTTTTCCGTTTTTAGTTTCTGCTTCAGATGTGCTCGGAACAGCAGTTGTCGAAAATCAAATAGGTTTATCAAGCACAGATCCTAGGGCAATGGCCTCTAGGATTATTAATATAGCTCTGAGCATCCTGGGCATAGTGGCCGTTGGTATTGTAATCTACGGTGGTTTTGTTTGGATGACTTCAGAGGGTAACGAAGAGAGAGTGACAAAGGCCAAAGGAATTTTAAAGGCGGGCGTTATTGGTTTGACTATAATTTTGTCCGCTTGGGGAGTAACGGCCTTTATTTTTAATAAATTAGGGGATGCAACTGGAGTGACAAATGTCTTCTGCGAGAATGGCTCCGTAAAAGCTTGTGGTTGTGGTGGAATTGCAACCTGCGTTAATAATAGCTGGGAGTCATGTGTTGGTTCTAGCTGCCTGCCCGGAAGCAATGGATCTTGGTGTAGTTCTGGCCTGGGCAATTCTTGCCAGCCAGATAATAGTCAGTGTAATTCTGGGCTGTTTTGTAATACAAGTTGTGCGTGTACTTATGAAGGAGAGGGCGATCCTTGTGGGCAAGTATCAGAAGGAGTTTGCGATAACGAAGCTGAACCGGTTTGCTCTAACCCAATTTTAAGTTGTAGTTCAGACACTTGCACCTGCGTAGCTCCTGATGGTGATGAAAATATTTCTGAATTAGGCGAGCCTTGCGGAGAAGTTTTTAATTGTGGCGATAAATTATTTTATGGAGATCATGAATATTCAACCGTTGAAATTGGCGATCAATGCTGGTTTTCTGAAAATTTAAAATATGACAATGGTTGCTCTAGTAATGTTTGGTCAAACAATGTTGATACTGGTTGGTGTGGTTGTTATAATAACAATCCGACTTATTGTACTGATTACGGCTTACTTTATCAGTGGTCAGCTGCGATGAACGATTCTTCTCAGGAAATGTCTCAGGGAGTTTGCCCTGATGGATGGCATATTCCTAGTCATGACGACATAACAAAGTTAGAGAGAGAAATTTGTACTTCTGCTAGTTGTGAGGGCGACTTTCCTTATGATAATGTAACTACTGGATATAGGGGTACGGACGAGGGGGTAAAATTAATATCTAATGGGTCGTCTGGTTTTGAATCTGAATTGGCTGGATATCGTTATACTAATAGTGGCGTGAGCGCCTATATAAATAATAGTGGTTATTTTTGGTCATCTTCTCTAAGCGCTGTCGGAACATCCTCTTGGTATCGTCGAGTCTCCTTGGATTTTTCTGGTGTGAGTCGTTCCGTCGCTAATAAGGCCAACGGTTTTTCTGTCAGATGTGTCAAAGATGAACAAGGAGCGGCAACGGTTTGTGACAGTGATAAAGTTTGCAATTCTAGCCATGGGTTAACTTGTGGGGACTGCGTTTGTAGTGGAAACCCAGTAATTACGGGGTTTAGTCCTATTGGTGGATTTTGTCAAAATAATATTAATCAACCTTGTTTACAAGATGAAGAGTGTTCAAGCGGTGTTTGCGACAAAACAACACCCAATGCCGCTACTGGTAATTTTGTTACTATATTTGGTTATAATTTTGATGAATATAATGAATCTCTTTCTGGGGTCAATTTTATAAGAGAGAGCGATAATTTATCGATTGCGGGGATAATGCCATCTGTTGTAAATTCTTATTGTGGCAATACTTGGTCTAATACTCAAATAATAGTGGCAATGCCGAGTGGGTTTACTGTTTCAAACGATGTCTTGGCCGAAGTCGTAACCAAATCAAGCAAAACTGACAGAAGTAATGACGCCGTTGGACCTCAGGCTGGTCTGATAAAAATAAACAATATTGAAAGGCCTGGTCTTTGTAGAATAAATCCTGGTGAAGCTAAAATGAATGATCAAGTTTTATATTATGGTGTTAATTTATCTGACAGCAAGGTTTATTTTGGAAATTATAACACTAATGTTTCTGGCTTTAGTCCTAACACTTTTAATAATAATATTTCTGGGGAGATTACAACCCCCAATTTAAATGTCGGTGATACAAATACCTTTGCTAAGAAATTAGATACAAATGTTCCTAGCAACTTTTTAGATTTTAAAAAACTACCAGAACCTCCTAAAGGGCCGTCTATTTCTTTTTTTGAACCGACCATTGGTAAAGAGGGTCAATACGTAAGCATTTATGGGTCTGGCTTTGGTCCTAGTCAGGGGTCTAGCCAGGTTTATTTTTCTGCTGGAAGCGATATTTCTGCTAGCTTTGATTTCCCTTCAGTTTGTCTTCATTCAGTATGGAAAGATGACCAGATAATTATTAAAGTTCCAGAAAATATAAATTATACAAATCCGTCCTATCAAATAAAAATTAAAATTGGAGAGTGGGAAGATATTTTTTCTAATGATTTTTTTGTGGCCAGCTCTACGGCACCACTACTTCCTAGTCTCTGTAAAATAAATCCTTCCTTTGGTCCAGATGAGACTACTAGCGTTTCTTTTTGGGGCGAATATTTTTCAGAATCCGGGAAGGAGACCAAGACGGCCTTTAGCTTTAATAAGGTCAGTGATTCTTTAAATGTTGTTTTAGAGGGAGACGCTGAGAAGCTTGTTAGTATTGTTCCTATAGGAGCCTCTACTGGTCCGGTTAAAGTTTCTCGTGGCGGTCTTCTTGGGAACGGTTTAAATTTTAATGTTGGCACCTGTTCAAAAGATTCTGACTGTTCTTCAGGCCAAATATGCTGTGGATCCAAGACTACTAGTCCTGGAGCTTGTGTTGTAAATATAAATGATTGTTTGAACGGAGCGCCGCCGAGTTCTGTTTTTGAGTGGGGCTTTGATACTGGGTTTATAGGCGATGAGAATGATGACGATAATGATGATGACATTTTCAGTTGTGCAAGCTATAATTTTTGTCCAGAGGGTTATGTTTGTCCAAATTCTCCCGGTCTTTGCTCTCCTTACAATGGACTTAATCAAATTAATGTTGGAATTTGTACTAGCAATTGTTCTTCCTTTTCTTATTGCGGGGTCAACGGAGAAGATTGCGAGTATTTAGGTTATTCTAATGAAAAATTAATAGATAAATGTGTTTTAAAAAATAACACTTGTTCTAAATATTTCTCTTATGATTTGGGAGAGGGAGTTGAGGAGGTTACATCCTTGGCAACCTGTAAAGAATATAATATACCTAATGTTGGACAAAGATTTTTTTATACTTTAAATATTAGTACTAGTTGCCCAAGTATTAATGGAGTACAATGGGTAAAAACTTCTGATGGTTCTTGCGTAAACGTTTCTTCTTTGGATTCTCCTTCAACTTGCTCTTTGTGTCCAGGAAACTCCAGTTGTTCACCAGAAGGAATTTGTATTTCTCCGAAACTGTGTCCCGTAGGATCAAGCTGCGCCGAGGATCAATGTGTGAAAATGGACAGCCCCTCTTGTCAGTGTTGTTGTGACAAGGATCAAAATAGTTTGAGCGATTTGTCTAATCCTTCTTGTTGCTATCCTTTGACCTGTGGTTATTCTTGCGGAATAAGTGCAAACGTTAATTCAACCGTAGACAATTTTGGTTTGTGTAGCGGTTGTAAAATAGAAGAAGTTGAAGAATTAAGTACTTGGACTGCGCAGGTTTTGTCTGGCGCAAGGGGATGGTATTCGCTCGACTCTTCTTCTGATGGATCCAAATTAGCTGCAGTTGTTAGAAATGGCTATGTATATACTTCCATCGATTTTGGAAAAACATGGGTTCAAAGGAATTCTTCGGGGTCACGAGCTTGGGCGGACATTACATCTTCCTCTGATGGCGTTCATTTGGCCGCAACAGTTGATGATGGCTACATATATACTTCATCTGACTCTGGTGCAACATGGGTCCAACAGGAATCTATTGGTTTAAAAAATTGGCGCTCTATAGCTTCTTCCTCTAATGGAGAAAAACTAGTTGCTATAGTTCAGGGTGATTATATATATACCTCATCTGACTCTGGTTCAACATGGTTCAAGAGAGCAGTTTCAATTGGTCCAAAGAATTGGTCTGACGTAGCTTCGTCTCTTGATGGTACAAAATTAGTGGCCGTTGTTAGGAGTGGATATGTTTATACTTCTTCTGACTCTGGCGCAACATGGACGGCACAAACTTCAGTTGGAAGTAAAAACTGGTATTCTGTTTCATCGTCTGCGGATGGAAGCAAGCTGATAGCGTCTGTTTATAATGGTAATATTTATATTTCTTCTGATTATGGAACAACATGGATGGCACAAACTTCGGCCGGAACAAGAGAATGGTGGGCCGTTGGGTCTTCTGACGATGGCGTTCATTTAGCTGCGGTAGATTGGAATAAATATATTTATACTTCTTCTGACTCTGGCGCAACATGGACGGCACAAACTTCGGCTGGTCAAAGAAGTTGGTATTCTGTAGAATTCTCTTTTGGCGGCAGTAGAATTGCGGCGGCAGCTTTCAATAATTATGTTTATACTTATTCCACGTCTTATTCTTATCCAGCGGTTAATGACTCTGCCTGTAATTGTTCTGGAACTAGTGGTAAATATTGTGAAGTGAATAGCCAATATACTGAAGGAGCTTGTCTAGATTGTACGGCCTTAGGGGAGAGCGCTTGTAAAGAGCATAACAGCGCTTGTTGTTGGGATAGTAAAAAAAATACTTGTCACGGAGGCGTAAGCGATGACTCTGTTTGGGGTAGTAATACTGGTAGTTTTGGTTATTGTCCTTATTATGATTGTGATTCTAACGATGCCACTGTTTGCTTGGATAATGAACCAAAAACATTGGGTCAATATAAAGATAAGCAGGCTTGCGTAAACGGTTGCAGCGAAAATTGTGGGCAACTCGAATCTGCTGATGCTTGCATTTCTAATAGTAATTGTTGTTGGGATGCCGGTGATTTAAGCGGAGAAAAATGCGTATCAGGCGAAAGATTTGAAGATGACTCTTCTAATGTTACACCCGGTTATTGTAAGAGATATAATTGTAGTGCCACCACCAATCTTTGTGCAATTAATTCTCCAGTTTTAAATGGTAAATATTTGAAATTAGATATTTGCGTTAATTCTTGCAAGGAAACTCCGGCTGGCTTTGGAGAGAGTTGTGGTGACAACGAGAACATAACGAGCTGTCTCAATACTTGTAATAAATTAGATTGTTTAACTGAAGATGGAGTACTGGGAACTGCCCCTTCTTGTGGCGTTTGTTGTTGCGATCCGAATGCAGTCGAAGATCAATGCTCCCAAATTAATGAGAAATTAGCTTGTTATGAAAATATTGACGGTTGTTCGGGTGGTGACAGAGGTCTTTGTTGCGGTTGTAAATCTGATGACGATTGCGTTAGGGACGATTTTTCTCCAGAAGAAGTTGGTTGTGGCATGGACTCTTGTTGCAAGGCTAGACCAAAGATTGAAAACACTTTTCCAGAAAACGGACAAGACAATGTTTGCCATAACGCATCAATATCTATTGATTTTGATCAGAGAATGGACAACATGAGCTTCCCCGAAAATGTTCTTTTGTTAGAAGAGAGTTCTACCGCTTGTTCTTCGGGAACATATTTTATTAGTCAGAAACAAAATTTTAGCATTTTTGAAAAAATAAAAAATACTTTTACAAAACCATTTTATTATTTAAGTGGCTTTATTAATAAAAATGCTTTTGCCGCTTTTGATCTCGGCGACGGCTCTATGGCGCTTCCAAATATCACTTCCAAAAACAAGGTTTATTGTTCAGTTTTGGGCTCTGTTGATTTCAGGCATGACGCCGATGACAAAACATCCCTTATATTTAGTCCTAATAGTCTATTAAAGGAAGGAACAAAGTACTTCGTAGTTATCAAGGGAGATGAAGATTTGAACGGTGGCAGCGGTGTTATAAGCGCTCAAAATATTGGTATGAATGGTAGGGGTTATCAAGTTTCTGCGGTTGACTGGGTAGAAGGAGAAACCTCTAAACTTAGTTTCAATAATTTAAATTTTAAAAATTCTTATATTTTTTCATTTGAAACGATAAACTCTCCGGCTGATCAAGGAGGCATTTGTAGCGTCGATAATGTTTTAATTTCTCCTGATTCATATCTTTTTTCCAGCAACACAAATGACCTACAAGAAAATGATAATGATTCTAGTCACAAAAGTTTTGATTCAGTTTCTGATCATGATAAGGCTTATTATGCTTATGCCCTTTCTAGTGATAATCAAATTCTTAATCCTGTTGTTGGTTATTCTTGGTCTTGGAATTGGAATATTGCCAACGAAGGTATTGTATACTTTAAGGACGGTGTTGTTTCTTGGGCCGGGAATGATGACAAGAGATTAATAGGGGTAAAAGCAAATGTCGCCGATGATCAAACATTGGTTGGAGCCAAGGTAGTGATGAATTCTGCAAATATAATATCTGAAGGTGACGGAACCTATGGAAGCACTCCTGTTTATGTTTTTGTTTGTAAAAATCCTTGGCCCGCTATTAACCCTGACGGGACTTGGGCCCCATGGAGGGATACTGGTTCTTCTTCTAGTAATTATAACTATGAATTTTATTACTGCAGAGATGCTGGGTCAGATGCTACCAGCGACGATTTACCAGCATTTTTAAGCAACCTGGCCGTTGTCAAGGGACAAAGTCCAATAAATGTTTGTAGCAATTTGCCCAGCAGAACTTGCTCTGATAGCAACGATTGTCCGCCGGGTGGTTTTTGCGTTTCTAGTTTTTTAAAAGAAGCTTATTTTTTCAAAGAAAGAATTCCAAAATTCGTAGAAAATGTTTTTGTTTCTGACTCGGGCACTGGTGGTTCGCTAGATATATCTTGGAGTTCAGACTCTACCCTTGTCGATAAATATAAAATTTATTATAGAGTAAAAGGTGAGAGTGTTTACCAAGAAAAATTAGTACAACTATCAGGTAACTGCGAGGCTAGCGATAATGTAAATCTTTGTGATTATCAATTGGGTGATCTTCTCAATAATGTTTCTTATGAAGTAAAGATTACCGCTTTAAGTATTAATTTAGCCGAAACTGGGTTTTCAACTATTGTTTATGGGACGCCAACAGATTCTAATATTTCTAGCCGACCAACTCAACCTAAAATTGAAATTTTGTCTCACGACAATCGCTTGATAAGAGTTTCGTGGGAAGCTCCAGTCGGCTATGAAGTTGAAAAATATAGAGTTTACAGAGGGTCTGTATCTGGTGTTTATGGAAGTTCTATTTTGACAAACGACAATTCAACTGAAGTTGATATTAGTCTAAGTGGTACACAAAATGATACATTTTATTTTGTGATTAGCTCTATTAATCCGGCGGGGGTAGAGGGAGAAAAATCTTCAGAGGTATTTGTATATTTTAATGATCCTTCCATTAGTCTTTTTGAATATATTTTTGATAATATTGATTTTGAATCTACGGTTGTTGGCGGACTGCCCCTTGGTTGGACTAAAAACACACAAGGGAGTTCGTCGGTTGGTGTAAGTAGCTTGAATGGTAATTCTGGTAATCAAAGTGTTTTAATTAAACAAGACATTGGCCACGATTACCCAGGTAAATGTAATCAGAGTACTTGCAACAATCTAACCTCTCCCAAGTGCACCTGGGATAACACAAATAAGACGTGTAGCTTTAGCAGTGTTGATGATTGTAAAAAGACTGCGCCAGCTGTTTATCAAGAGAATGAGACACTTTGCTGGGGAAACTCTAATAGGGTTATGTGGGCTAGTTTAAAGTATGACTTAGTTTCTCTAAATTTTAAGGAAAATGAAAAATACGCAGTTAAATTTAATTATAAAGGGAATTCTGTCGCGCAAGCATCTGTAAATGTTTCTCCTTCTTCTGGTTGGTCTAGTCAGTGTATTTCGATGTCAGGATCGGCGTCCCTGAGAAGTCCTTTTGTATGGCTTAATGGCAAGGTAAGCCCGACGCCCTTAGACGGACAGAATCCTTGTAATCCCTCTTATGGTTCTCCTTGCTTGAGCCAAACAACATATTGTTGCAGACAAAGTCCTGCCCAGGAGAAATGTTATGCAGGGATAGCCTCTAAAAATATTGAGGCCGGTATCTATGGGGATTGGCAAACGTTTTTTCAAACATTTGAATATAATGATAAAATGGCTCTATGGTTAAGAAGTGACTATACAAGAATGATGGAGCTGGCAATAACCCTTTCTTATGTAAACACTCTTGTTTCGGGAAGTGATTTTTATATTGATGATTTTTCTTTAATAAAAATATCGTAGTATTTTATAATTTTAAATAATTTGTTAAATATTAATAATAAGTCTATGAGAATCTCTTTTAAAAAAATATATTTTTTAGTTTTTTTAATTTCTGCTTTTTTTGTTTTGTCGAGTTCAGTTTTAGCGGCGACTAGTCAGCCCGAAGCAGACGGTCAGCCCAATAATCCAGAGATTGGTTCGTTGGGGGAAAATGAGCCCGATGCTATAGCCGTCCGTGTTATTCCAAATCCTGATAATTATAATGTTCAACAATGGTATCGTATGCAAGGGTTCGCTGGATCGCCACAGTCAATAATTGTCGATGGATACAAAGCGATTAGAGACGGTCGAACGGTTTATATTTCGGCTGCTAATTTGGATTTGGATAATAATAAATTATATTTCAATATTTATCTTATATCATATAATCAAGAGGCTGATGATAACACCATAGATATATTTGGCAGAATACTAAAAAATTGGAAATTAAATACAAATATAAAAGATAGAATTGGACACTGCAACATTTCGAGCAAAGTTTGTGAAACCAACTCAGATTGTGCCTCTGGTTATATATGTGGTGGTTCAATTTCTCAAGGCAACAATTCTTCTAACAACGATTCGTCCAATATTGATTCGTCCAATATTGATTCGTCTAATATTGATTCTTTTTATAATCAAACCAATACCAATAATCTTGGCTTCATTTATCAAAAAAATAGGTGCGTTATAGGAGAGGATGATTATAACAGTGAATTAATAAACACTCCTCCATGTATGTTGGATTCTGATTGTCCAGCAAGCCTTTTTTGTGACAGCCTTCAATCTGCTGTGATTAGGGACATGGAAAGGTTAGAAAAACTTACCCTTATTAGGAGTCGACTAGAAAATTATAAAAGCCTTAATGGACATTACCCTATAATTTCTTCTGGAACTTATGTTCCCTATGTGGCGGTATCTTCTTGGCCTAGCTGGCAATCAACATTCTTAAGTCAAATAGGGGCCTCTAGTGTAACCGATTCAATAAACAGAATAGGCTCTTGCTATGACTCTCAAGCTGATTTTGATCTAGTAACCTGTTGGGAGCCAAACAAGGCGGCCTTTATTGATGTTAATAATCCAATTAATTCTTCAAATTTTATTTTACCAAATTATAGCACGGTATTTTCTTATGTTTCTGATTCTAATGGTGAAAATGCTAGTATTTATTCATCAATGGAAACAAATGTTTATCTAGGAGAGGATTTTGAGCTGCCCTCCGGAGAAACGATTTCTGATCTAAACCCTCCGTATATGGAAGACGAGGGTGGTGATATTCCTCAGTATAATAGTCCCTATTTTACATCCGCTTCTTTGGATGGACACAGCGGGAGAATGTTTGAGGGCTCTATAAATGCAAAAGATCCGAGAGACAAGACGCTTACTTGGGGCATTTCTGATTGTATACCCGGCGCTCCCCTTTTTCCTTTAGGACAAATTGTTACTACTTGTCCAAGCAGTAGTTGGTCGACCTGGACTCCAAATAAGATACCCTCTCGTCAATTTACTAATTCTAATGAAAAGATTTTGTTAAAAGCTGAAAAGGCAGGTGAGTCATTAAGCATAAATTCTCCCAATGAATTACAAGAGGTTAAGTCATATATCGTGGGGGCTATTATTAAAAACACATCGGGATTTGAAACTAGGATGAATTTTCCAATTTATGTTACCAACAGAAACCCTGCAGTCCAGAGTAATTCTTTGTATACTCACAATCTGAGCTCTTACCAAGACTTTTCCTTTGATATTGTTGTCAGCGATCAAAGTGGTTTGCAAGGGTTAACCCTGTGTCAATTAGATACTAGCAATAATTGTCAGGCTAGCTGGAATCTTTTGCCAGGTATTTCTAGGTTGGTAGACCTTTCGGGAAGTTCTTTGTTCAATGGCAAGTTGATAATTGATTTTGTTAAAGACGCTGGCGGAGAAAGCTATGTTATAAAAATAAAAAATAAAAATTCCCCTTATACTGGTAACTTTAATACCTCTCATTTGGGTGATCATAAGTTTAGAATAGTGGCTAGCGATGCTTATAACGCCAGAACACAAAAAGATTTTGTCGTCCGTTTTACTGCTGAAAATCCCCAAGTAGTATTTAATTGTTCGCCTTCAGCGCTTTTAAATTCTAATTATGCTTGCGTTATTAGTTCTGGGAAACCAAGCGAGTCTATCAGCGTTAATGTTTATGATAAACCTTCTTTTTTAACTTACAATGCTTCAACCAAAACGCTCTCTGGTGTTGCTAGCGCTTTGGGTGGATATACTATTGGGGCCACAATTACAAATGAGTTTGGGAAGTCTGCTAATAGTGAATTTGACTTTAATGTTTATACCACCCCCACCGTTATGACTAACGACCCTTATCAAGACTATATTAGCTCCTCTGGTTTTACATGTACTGGAAGTATAAGTTCTGTTGGAGACAACACAACAAATGGCTATAAAGGATGTGTTGTTAATACAAGCTCTTCGGCCTTAAGCATTTTGAGCTCTTCTGCCTGTGTTAGCGCTTGTAATGGTTCTCCTGGAATTTCTATTGGAAGCATTATATCTCCGATCGGAGGATTAACTAGAAATACAAAGTACTATTATAGAACCTTTGCTATAAACGAAGCTGGCACTGGATACGGAACAACTAAAAGTTTTTATACCAGAGCTGATTATCCCAGTTTAACGATGAACCCCGTTATTGCCTCTGCAAGTGGGCTAGATCTTAGTGCTAATATATCAAACAACGGTGGAGCGACCTTGGTTTCTAGAGGATTTTTCTGGTCTACCTCAAGCAGCGTGACTGCGCCGCCTGCTATTTGTAATCTTGCTAATAAATGCTGGATCCAGTCTAGCGGTAGTATAGGAAATTATAATACTCAAATCGCTTCTACTAATTTTAGCGGAGGAACTTATTATTTTAGAGCCTTTGCTATTAATAGAGACAATAATGACGTCCCTGGACCTAGAGACTCAACTGGTGTAAGCGCTCCTCAAGTCTTTACTATCCCGGTGCCACCTAGTGTTTCAACAAATAGCGCAAGCAACGTAACTTATAACTCTGCGACATCCGGAGGCGCAATAAGCAATCCTAGTTCCGTGGCCATTACTGAGTGTGGTGTGGCATATTCTTCTTCTAACAATAGCCCGACGACAGCAAATTCTAAAGTATCAACCACTTCTTGCTCCGGTAATTTTATTTCTAATTTAACCGGGCTTAGTCAGGAAACTCTATATTATCTAAGGGCTTATATATCAAGTCCCCTAGGCACTCTTTATGGTGAAACGAAAAGTTTTACTACTTTTAGTCCTGACAGTGCCGGTAGCGACAGCTCAGGCACGATGACATATGTGGTTTCTTTTAACAAAAACAATGCTAGTGCCACAGGAACCATGACTAGCCAGTCAATATCAAGTGGAGCAACTGTTAGTTTGAAGACAAACAGTTTTAGTCTTGCTGGATATGCATTTGATGGCTGGGCAACATCAGCCACCGGACCTGTTGTATACGCAAATCAGGCTAGTTATAACGCTGTTGCGAACATAACCCTTTACGCTAAGTGGACAGCTGATAGCTCTGGGTCGACGGTCTGTTCAGTAACATATTCGGGCAACGGTAATACGGGAGGAAGCGTTCCTTCGCCAACCGTTTATGATTGTGGAACAAACGCTACTCTTTCTGCTAATTCTGGCGGGCTTGTTAAAACTGACTATGCTTTTAATGGCTGGAATACTAATTCTAGCGGAACAGGCTCTCATTATGTTGCTGGTGGGACATTAACTAATATATCTTCGGCTGTGACCTTGTACGCTGAATGGGTTTTGGCAGAAGCATATCCAATATCTTTTAATTCAAATGGCGGAACCGGCACAATGACTGGCCAAATATTTTATCATGGAGTTCCTCAAAATTTAAAAGCTAATACGTTTACAAGAACTGGCTACACTTTTGCTGGTTGGTCAAAATCTCCTACTGGGTCGCTTATGTATACAGACCAGGCTAGTTATACAGCAATTGAATCTCAGGTTTTGTATGCTAAATGGAATGCTAATGCTTATTCTTTGACCTTTGACTCTCAAGGCGGAACTGCTGTGTCATCGAAAAATGTTACTTATGGATTGGCGGTTGGAACATTATTAGTATCAACAAAGACTGGGTATGTTTTTGGTGGTTGGTATACAGCTATAAACGGAGGAGGAACTTTATATACAGCGACTACTGTTTATAATGTCGCGGGCCCTACAACTTTGTATGCTAAATGGACAGCGAACAACACTTATACATTTACAATGAATGTTACTGCCGATCCAACGGTTGCGGGATCAAAAGTTTCAGTTCTTACCAGCCAGGGAACCACTTCTTGCTCTGCGGGTCAGTCATGTCTCGTTTCTAATCTTCCGGCTGGTTCATCTGTTACGTTGACGCCAACGTTTGGAAGCGCAAATACAGTACATTGGGTTAATGTTGGAGGTTGTAGTAGCCAAGTCTCATGCTCTCTGACTTTAAATTCAAATCTGTCCTCTGGTGCCAACTTTTATTGTTATATCAATGGCGTTCTAGCTGCTTGTCCCGACGCTAATGCGCCTCAGTAATTGTTTGGTATCATAGGCCCATGGTTTTAGTTTATTATTTTTTATGTTATAATTTATTTATATAGAATTAATATTAATCAAAAATATTATGTTTGATAATTTACAAAAAAAACAAGACGGCATTGATGATATTTTCGCCGACACAGACTCAACTCCTGTTGGTCAAAGTATTAATCAGCCTTTAAGCCAAAGAGACCCTATTGGGTCACCAATGAAGGCCATGGATTCAAAGCCGAAGACTGATAATAATTTTGATTCTGATTTTGATAAAGAAAAACGAGGTAGTAGTATTTTGAAAAAAGTTTTTATTATTATTTTTGTCCTCGCTCTAGTTGGTGTTGGAGCTTATTTTGTTTATTCTCAAATTTTGCTTCCCAATTCAGTACAAAATAAAGATTTAACATTAAACGATGCAAACCTTAATAATCAAACCAATCCAGTCGACACTAACAATGATTCAGAAATTGTTTTAAATGATGACGAAGCCGATATCGTGGATCAAGATATTGTTAATGAGCCGGGGTTTCAAGATGACACTATTATTGATGATCAAATTAAACCCGAAGACCTTTTAAAAAATGTTGATTCAGATGGTGATGGCCTTAGTGATTATGATGAGATGTATACATATATGACCGATCTTTATAATCCAGATGCTGACACGGACGGTCTTAGCGACTATGAAGAAGTTATGATTTTTGGATCCGACCCATTAAGTTCTGACACAGATGGAGATACTTATTTTGACGGAGAAGAGCTTATGAATGGTTATAGTCCTATTGGAACCGGTGCCATAGATCCAACATTGTTTAAAAATTCTGATTTGTTTTTTGATAGATTTCCGAATTTAGTAGAGAAGTTTAATTTATAGTTTTTTTATCACTTCACGAAAAAGTTTTTTTGTGGGCCGGGGTGTATTGTTTATTATTTATGGATAAAGAAAATAAAACAAAAAAAGAGGATAGCACAGATTTGGATCCAGAAAAAAAGCCAGTCAGGGAGCCAGAGTTTGCTATTCATAAAATGCCAAAAGGTTATAAAACTGGTAGATTTGACAGTGTCTTTAGCCATAAAAACGAAAATGGTAGCGGAAAAACAGACTCCAGTAGTTTTTCTGTGCTGGCTGAAAAAAAAGATCAGGAAAAAAAACATCACAGCAGAAAAGCCGGTTTATTTGTAGTTTTTTTTGGGTTAGTTGTTGTTGTTTTTTTAATTTATTTTGTCGTTTTTTATATAAAGAATCCCAACGGAATTTCTTTTAAGATGCCGTCATTTAATACTTCTCTTAATAAAAAAGTTGATATCAATAATTCAATAATTCCAGAAAACAAGACAGAGGAAAATGGTCCAGAAATGATAGAGGCATCGGATCTCTTAGATATTAATGACACTGAAAATAACTTTGAAGAAATTGATCAAATTGATAATACGGAAGACATTCCTGGAGATAATTTGGACCAGGATATTATTGCGGATGATACGACAGACAACACCGACAACGTTCCTATGATAGATTCTTTTTCTGATACTGACACTGATGGATTAAGTGATGACGAAGAGACTCTTTTGGGCAGCAATTTAATAAATATTGATACTGACAGTGATGGTTATGATGACTTAACAGAGCTTATAAATTTATATAATCCAACTAATCAAGGCTCTATCTCTGATAATCAGAATATTTCTAAATATAACAACAGTTATTTCTCTTATGATATTCTTCATCCGAGTGCCTGGGAACTAAAGTCGTTAAATGATGGAAGTTCCGCTATTTTTTTGATTAATGATGCTTCTTTTGTGCAGGTTTTGGCAGAGAAGAATGAAGGTGGTAAAAATATTAAGGATTGGTATTTCTCTAGGTTTTTTGAAATTGTAGAGGAATCTTCAGTGGTTGACAATAGTAATTGGCAAGGTGTTTATAGTCCCGACTTTTATTCTTTTTATCTTACGGATAAAAACAGAGAGTACGTTTACAGTATTGTTTATAGCTTCCCGGAGAACGTAACTCCAAATTATTATAATATTTTCAGAATGATGATCAATTCTTTTAATCTTAAATAAATTCAAAACATAGTTTCTTTTTTAATATTTTTTTGATTAAAATCATGTTAAAAACAAAACGGCGCGCCTTCACTCTAATAGAACTTCTAGTAGTAATAGCTATCATAGGCATACTTGCTACTCTAGCAGTTGTAGCCCTTCAACAAGCT
>PHAI01000004.1 GCA_002840305.1 Candidatus Falkowbacteria bacterium HGW-Falkowbacteria-1 | reverse complement strand
TCTATCACCTCTTCTACTACCGGAGAAATATTTATGTACAATATTCCTACTGCCCCATCTCCAGCTGATGGCGATTGTCTAGAAGCTTCTAATACTTATGCTTATGTACCTCAAAATGACGGGGCTAGTTATACTATAGATTTCTGTACCGGCAAACAAATATCAGATCTCTTAGCTGGGGCAAAATGTTTAACTCCTGGCGGAATAACTAACTGTGGCGAGAGCGCTCCACCTCCACCATCATGGGCTTGTGGAGATTTACTTACCGATACCCGTGATAGTTACGCCTACCAAACTGTTCAGATTGGAGCTCAATGTTGGTTTAAAGAAAATCTAAAATATCTCCCGGTAGTTCATAGTAATTCTGAATTCGAAGCTCGGGGGACAAGCCAGTTACCAGGTTATGGTGTTTATGCTTATGACGGTAGTGATGTTCCAACGGCTAAATTATCGGCAAACTATATCAATTACGGAGTGCTATATAATTGGTATGCTGTTGACCAGGCATCTATTTGTCCAACGGGATGGCACGTGCCATCCGATGCTGAATTTTTAGAGTTAGAAGAATTTGTTGATTCGGGTAACTATGAAAATTGGTGCGACCCAATAGGAGAACCGGGAGATTGTGGCGGATTTTGGTATAATGCTGGAGGATATTTAAAACAAATAGGGACCGCTTATTGGAACAGCCCAAATTCAGGAGCAACTGATGCTTATGATTTTACAGCCTTACCAGCAGGATGGCGCGGTAGCCTTGCTGATGGTGGTAGTCTTAGTCTTACCGATTTTTGGTCGTCATCTGCTTTCGATTCGATTGATTCTTGGCGTCGTCACATTACATATAGTGGTCCCGAAATTCTTCGTGACAATTTTAGAGCGTTTTATGGACTTTCAGTTCGTTGCCTTGAGAACTAGTTTGTGATGTTATGGCCGTATATAATATGGCGAAAATAAACCGTTTTTTTATGTTTATATAATCATAAAGTAATAAAACGTGAGAAACAAAAATACGGACATAGCATCCGTATTTTTAATTGGTCAGATTTTTTATTATATTTATTTGTTTACGATCTTGTCTATTATTCCGTATTTTTTTGCCTCTTCGGCGCTCATAAAATAGTCTCTATCGCTGTCTTTCTCTATGTCTGTTATTTTTCTACCAGTATGCTGGGACAATATTCTATTCATTTTGTCTTTTATTTTTATAATATGTTCGGCATGGATTTTAATATCGCTTGCCTGTCCTTCAAACCCACCCATAACTTGGTGAATCATAACTTCACTATTTGGCAGGGACATCCTTTTGCCGGGAGCTCCAGCCGCCAATAAGATGGATGCCATAGAGGCTGCCATGCCCACGCAAATAGTGGAAACGTCACACTTTATATATTGCATGGTGTCGTAGATGGCTAGCCCAGAAACAACCGATCCTCCGGGAGAGTTTATGTAAAATTTAATATCCTTAGTTTTATCCTCGGCTTCTAAAAATAATAATTGGGCTATTATAATGTTGGCCGTGTAATCATTTATTGCTTCTCCTAGAAAAACAATTCTGTCCTTCAATAGGCGAGAATAAATATCGTAGGCTCTTTCCCCGTGGCTACTTTTTTCGATAACCGTTGGTATTAACGTCATAAATATAGTTTTAAGTTTATAAAATTTTTATCATAAATGAATTAAACTCTAAGGTTTGTATTATAGCATATTTTGACATATTTTGCAATAAGTATAAAAAGCTTGATTTTTATTATATTTTATTTTAAGATGTCTAGAAGGTATAATAGAGCTGTTGCCTAATGTTATATTTGGCGACTGTTTTATAAATTAAAATTTATTTTTATATATTATGTCCAAACAAAAAACTAATGTTTTTTCCGGCAAAAAGAAAAATAGCTGGATATTTTCTTTGATTGTTCTTTTTATGATTTTGGTTTTGGTCAAGACTGGAGACAAGCAATACAATAATTTTTCTAATTGGTTGGCGAATAAAACCAACAATGTTGTTGTTTTGCCGAAGGTAAAAGAGAGCCCTTTTAGGCTCGGTTTGGATTTACAAGGCGGTTCCCAATTGATTTATCGGGCTGATGTCTCAAAAATTTCTGACGCCGACAAAGACGATTTGTTAGACGGAGTTAGAGATGTTATTGAAAGAAGAGTAAATACTTTTGGTGTTAGCGAACCAGTTATCCAAATTAATAAAACCATTGATAGTGATTATAGAATAATAGTAGAGTTGGCTGGCGTCAAAAATGTTGATGACGCTATTAAAGAAATTGGGGAAACTCCTCGCTTGGAATTTAAGGAACAAGATGATGGAGCCGCTGTTGTTGATGAACAATCTTTGAGTTTAATGGAAAATTATAACAGCGAACTTTTTAATAAGGCGCAAGAAATTTTGGGCAAAGCAAAAGAAGGGCAAGATTTCACTCAATTAGCTTTAGCTAATAATTCTCCTGTCAGTCTATCTTCTGATCCTAGTTCCCCTGGAACTGAAAACGATGGAAATCTTGGGTGGATAAATAAGGATTCGAACCCGGCCGTTTTTGAAGTGATAAAAGATTTTGAAGTAGGGGGCGTGTCTGAAACAATTGAAACCAAAAATCTTTTTAATATTTTTAAACTTGAAGATAAGAGACAAAAAGAAAATTCTTCCGATTATGAATATAGTGTTCGTCAAATATCTTTGAGCAAAATGACAGAAGATTATTTAAAAAGCATGTCTGATAATTGGAAAAATACTGAATTATCTGGAAAAAATTTAAAGAGGGCCGTTATTCAGTTTGATCAAAATAGCAATCTTCCTGAGGTTTCCTTGGAGTTTGACGATGAAGGAGCCACCTTTTTTGAGGAAATAACAGCTAGAAATGTTGGACGTCCGGTCGCTATTTATTTAGATGATTATCCAATTAGTATGCCGACTGTTAATGAAAAAATATCTGGCGGTAAAGCGATTATTAGTGGTAATTTTAGTCTAGAAGAGGCCAAGGAGCTAGTTCAAAGACTAAAAGCTGGAGCTCTTCCCGTGCCAATAGAATTAATAAATCAGAAAACGGTTGGGGCCACCTTAGGGCACCAATCTATAGTTGATAGTTTAGACGCTGGAATTTTGGGCCTTATTTTAGTGGCTCTGTTTATGATTTTGGTTTATAGATTTTTCGGGCTTTCCTCTGTTTTTTCTTTGTTAATTTATGGCTTGACTGTTTTGGCTTTCTTTAAAACACTTCCCTTGGTTGTAGCCTTAATTTTAGGCTTACTTTTTGTGGCACTAACGTTAATGATTTTCGATGAATTAAAGATATTAGACCTCTCTCTAACCGTTCTATTTGTGGTTATCGGAATAATATTATTTGTCTTTGGCTTGAACTCCGTTACTCTTACTTTGGCCGGTATAGCTGGGTTTATACTTTCTATAGGTATGGCAGTTGACGCTAATGTTTTAATTTTTGAAAGAATTAAGGAAGAAGCAAAAGCTGGCAGGAGTATAAGAGATGCCGTTGATGAGGGCATACGTCGTGCTTGGCCTTCGATTAGAGATGGAAATTTTTCAACGTTGCTTATTTGCCTAGTGCTGATGAGCTTTGGAACTGGCGTTTTGAAAGGATTTGGTACGACACTTTTTATTGGCGTTTCTGTTTCAATGTTTAGCGCCATCGTTGTTACTAGAAGTTTTCTATTGCTTTTTTTGAATAAAAGAATAGAAAGGTTTGGCTTTTTATTTGGTATAAAGGTAAAAGATAAAAATTAAAATAGTCCGCCTTTGCCAAGGCTACGGCGTGACAAGTAAAAATATGATTAATTTGAAAGTTGTAAAAAATAGAAAAATTTGGCTTTCTATTTCGGCTATCTTAATGACGTCTTCTCTTGTTTGTCTTTTTCTTTGGGGGCTTAACTTTGGTATTGATTTCACGGGGGGCAGTTTAATGGAAGTAAAATTTTCTGGTAACAAGCCTAGCACGGTTGAAATTAGAGACAATCTAAGTGATTTGAATTTGAATAGTTTAATAATTCAACCAACGGAAAATGAAACTTTTATTTTAAAGTTCAAAGAGATAGAAAATAGCTCACATGTTCAGGTGGCTGAAAGCCTAAAGAGATTGTCTGCTGACCTTAACTCTTCTTCGGGAGAAGAAGTGGCAAGCGACGGACAAGAAAGTTTTTTTGAAGAGCTTCGTTTTGATTCCGTAGGACCATCTATTGGCAAAGAATTAAAAAGCAAATCGTTCAATACCCTGGCCATTGTCTTGGTTTTAATAGTTTTGTATGTAGCTTTGGTTTTCAGAAAAGTCTCCAAACCGGTTTCTTCTTGGAATTATGGCATATCAGCAATAGTGGCCTTGTTTCATGATGTCTTAATAGTTTTGGGTGTTTTTGCTGTTTTGGGCAGGTTTTATGGGGTAGAAGTAAATACTCCGTTTATTGCGGCTATTTTAACGGTCTTGGGTTATAGCGTAAACGATACTATTATAGTTTTCGATCGTATTAGGGAGAACTTGCCTAAAAGCGAGGACAGCTTTATTAATACTATAGACAAAAGTATTAAACAGGTTTTAATTAGGTCTATTAACACTTCTTTTACTACATTATTAGTCTTGCTTTCAATCTTGTTTTTTGGAGGAGCTACTATCAAAGATTTTGTATTGGCTTTATCTATAGGTATTTTCGTTGGAACTTATAGTTCTATCTTTATTGCTAGTCCGCTATTAGTTTTATTTGATAAGAAAAAGTAATATAAGTTACACAGAAAAAAGGGGTGCTTTTTAGCACTCTTTTTTTGTGGTATAATAGAGCCATGAGTAAAAGTAAGTTTTTTAATTTTATCGATTTTTTTGTTGAGTCTGTCTTTTTGGCGATAATATTTTTATTACCTCTCTATTTTTGTTTTTATTTAGAGACAAATGAAGTCTTTGAATTTCACAAAGAATTTATTTTTAGAACTTTATTTTCTATAGCATCATTTTTAGTGGTTTTAAAGTTTGTACTTTTTTATGATTTAAGAAAAAACATAAAAATTATTTTTATTTTGTTTAAAAAATATTTTTTACCATTTTTTTTACTTCTGTTTTTTGCTTTTTTATCTCTGCTTTGGTCATTTGATAAAAATATTGCTTTTTTTGGCTTGGCTGATCGACAGTTTGGTTTTTTGAGCTGGCTTTTGTATTTATTGTTTTTTGTCTTATTAATTTTGAATTTAGTCTTTTCTAAGGAAAGTCATAAAAAGATACTGCGAATTATTAACACGATGGTTTTGTCTTCTTTCCTTGTTTCCATTTATGCTGTTTGCCAATTTTTTGGTCTTGATTTTTTTATCTGGGCGGAACCGGCTAGTTTGACTGGCCGTGCCTTTTCAACTCTGGGACAACCTAATTTTTTAGGTTCGTTTTTGCTTTTGACCATACCGGGAACATTTTATTTGTTTAAGAAAAATAAAAACATTTATTTAAGGGGTTTTTATCTGCTTTCTTTGTGTGCAGAATTTTTAGCTATTATTTTTTCTGGTAGTCGTGGTGCTTGGTTATCTTTTCTGTTAACCTTTTTTATTTTTATTTCCATTTTTTATTTTAAAAAAGAGAAAAAAAAGTTCTTTCTTGGGCTGTCGCTTATTTTTATAATTTTTTTGTTATTATTTTTTGGAAAAAATAGTTTTAGTAATCGTTTCAAGGATTCTTTCAACCTTTCTTCTGGTAGCTCAGCCGCAAGAACTCAAATTTGGAGCGCCTCTTTGCAGTCTATTTATGAAAGGCCTGTGGGCTATGGTTTGGAAAATCAAAAGAATGCCACAATATCTTTCTATCAAAAGGATTGGGGTAGGTTGAATATGGTCAATGTTGTTTTTGACAGGTCTCACAATGTTTTTTTGGATGTTACTTTAGAGTTAGGAGTGTTTGGTCTTTTAATTTTTTTGTATTTGCTTTATTTTATATTTAAAATATGTAAAGAGAATTTGTTTGGCCATAGATTGAAAATGGACGAAGAGAAAAGATTGCTTTCACTTTTTATTTCCTTCTCTTTGTTGTCTTATTTTTTTTCTCTTCAGTTTAACTTTAGTTCCGTTGCCACTATCGTCTATCTCTTAGTTCTATTGGCCGTAGTTTTATTTTTGAATTTTCAAGGAAAATTTTTGGATGGCGATAAAGTTGATTTTAATTTTTCAGCGTCAAATTATTATCTTAAAACATTTTTAGTTCTGATTTTTTTATTTATCTCTTCCTTGGGATTGTTTTTCGAAACAAAGAGCCTAAGAAATGATTATTATTTATTTCAAGCTAAAAATTACTTTGGGCAAGCTCGTTTTAGTGAGGGAATATTAATGTTTTCTTATGTTTCGAAGAGCGATTATAGGTACGACTCCTATTCTTATTATTTTGTTGATACAATTTTTGGTAATTATTTTCGTGGATATTTTTCCGAAAAATCCTTAGATTATTTAGCTAATATAGAGATAAATAAAATTTTAGATAGATTAGAAAAAAAGATGTTTGCAAAAAGTTCTTTCGAAAATGATTTAGCTATAGCCCAAATTTACTCTATTCTCAATAAGGAGAAAGAAGCAGAAAATATTTTTTTAAATCTCATAAATCAATCGCCACAGTATCCAGACTTTAGGCTTAATTTGGCAAGACATAAAATTGTTTTCAATAAATATGATGAGGCTTTGGATATTTTAAATAATATTTATACTGTTTTGCCAGAAGGTTATATTGAAAGTGATATTAGCAGAAACAGATTAAGTTATTATCGAAATTTTATTGATTACGAGATTAGAACAACCCGTTCTTTAAGGGGTAATTAGTATAAGCTTGTTTGATTATTCCATTGCAATGTTTATAGTTCATTTTAATATTATTAAATTTTAAAATTATGGTATACATGGAATTGTTTTTTTATGTTTTTATTTTTATTTTTGGTCTAATGATTGGTAGTTTTTTGAATTGTTTAATTTGGCGACTTTATAAAGAAGAAACAGTGTTGGGACGATCTTATTGTCCAAAATGTGGCAAGGAATTGAAGTGGTATGACAATATACCTGTTTTCAGTTTTATTTTTTTAAAGGGAAGATGTCGTTTTTGTGATGAAAGAATTTCTTGGCAATATCCCTTGGTTGAATTAATTACTGGTCTTTTATTTACCCTTTCTTATTATTTGGCTTTAAATAATAATTTTACTTTTTTGGAATTGTTTTTTTATTTTTTTATTATTTCTTTGTCTGTTATTATTTTTGTCTTTGATTTAAGATGGTATTTAATTCCTATTTCCACTGTCATAGTAGGAGGACTAACTGTTATCGCTATTAATTTATTTTTGGGGGCCTCAATTTTGAACATATTTATTTCGATGTTGATTGGCGCTGCTTTTTTCGGTGTTCAATATGTCGTAACCAGGGGGAAGGGCTTGGGAGAGGGAGATATTTGGTTAGGGGCTTTATTTGGTGCTATATTTCCAGATATAAAAATGCTAATCCTAACAATCTTTTTGACCTATATTATTGGTGGAGTAACAGCGGTTATTTTGCTTGTTTTTAAGCTAAAAAGTGTTGGTTCGAAACTGCCCTTGGGCATATTTTTGGCCTTAGCTCTTATTATCTCTTTATTTTTTGGATCCGATATAATCAATTGGTATTTCTCTCTTATATTCTAGCCAGTTTTTGATTGATAGATTTTCCCCAAGAGAACAAAATGGTGTAAATTGACTTTAATTTGAGCACAAGTTATAATATATATAATTAAACAAAGTTTATTATCCTATGAAAAATGACATTGTTGTTGGGCTTGATATTGGCTCCAGCAATATAAAGTTAGTTATCGGTCAAAACAAGGGCGAATACGGCGATGGTCGCCTAAGTGTTATTGGCGCAGTTTCTCATCCTAGTGCTGGAGTCGGCAAGGGTGGAATGATAAACAGCATTGAAGATGTCGTTTCTTCTTTATCTGCTTGTCTTGAAAAAGCCGAGAGACTCGTTGGTTTGCCAATTAGTTCCGTTTGGCTTTCTTTTAATAATTCCAAAATAAGATACGAAAAAACAAAAGGCGTGGCTATTATTAGTAAAAATGACGGAGAGATTGATTATAGTGACATAGAAAGAGCTATTGATTCTGCAAAATCTTTTCCGGTGCCAAACAATTATGAAATAGTAGACACGATTCCAGTTAGATATAATATAGACAGCAATGAAGACGTAAAAAGTCCGATTGGGATGAACGGTGTTAGATTGGAGGTTGAAGTTTTGGTTGTTTTGGCTTTGAGCGGACAAATAAATAACTTAATAAAGATAGTTCATAGAGCCAACTTAGATATTGATGGTTTATTTTTACCATCCCTTTCTTTGTCTTCGGCCTTTTTGAGCAATAAAGAAAAAGAATTAGGATCAGCGGTGGTTGACATTGGGTCAACAACTACTTCCTTGGCCGTTTATGAAGACGGCAATTTACTTCATTTGGCCGTTTTGCCTATTGGCTCAGAACACATAACCTCTGATATTGCCTTAGGATTAAAATGTCCAATTAGTTTAGCAGAAAAAATAAAAACTCATTTTGGGAATGCCGATTCAGAGGGCTACACAGATGAAGACGAAATTGATATTAGCTCTATTTTAAAAGACGAAAATGTTGATGATTTGGATATAATTTCTAGTAAGTATCTTTCACAAATTATTGAAGCTAGAGTTGAGGAGATATTTTCGATGGTTGATGATGAACTTAAAAAGATAAACAGATCAAGAATTTTGCCGGTTGGTGTTTTTTTAAGCGGTGGTGGTATTTTGTTGAAAAACATTCAAAAAATAGCTAAAAAAGTTTTAGCCTTGCCGGTGGCCAATATCAACACTTCCTGTTTAAAAATTGAAGTAGATAGGGCCCAAAGTCCAGAATTTTTTACTGCATTAAGTTTACTTGTTTCTTCCCGACAAGAGGGCAATAAGGAAAAAAGATCTAATTTTTTAAAAAACAACTTAGGCGGTATAGCTGATAGTTTGGGAAATTTTTTTAAAAAAATTATTCCAAGATAATAAAATAAAAATTAATTTTGATATTTTAAAAATATGCCAGAAATAAAACCAAACATAGAAACCTCAGCCAAGATAAAAGTTGTAGGAGTTGGTGGTGGTGGTGGAAATGCTATAAATAGAATGATCGAATCTGGTATCAGAGGGGTCGAATTTATTGCCATAAATACCGATGTTCAAGCCTTACAGAGTAGCAAGGCCAGTAAAAAGCTCAATATTGGGAAGGCGCTTACTAGGGGGTTGGGAGCGGGAATGAGCCCGGAAATAGGAAGAAAAGCCGCTGAAGAATCGCAAACCGAAATAAGAGAATTATTGAAAGGAGCTGACATGGTTTTCATAACTTGTGGCATGGGAGGGGGAACTGGAACCGGAGCTTCTCCTGTTATAGCTGAAATAGCCAAGCAGGCCACCGACGAAGAGTCAAGAAAACCTCTTGTTATAGCCGTTGTTACTAAACCTTTCTTTTTTGAAGGTGGGGCCAGACAAAGAATAGCCGAAGAAGGGTTCAAGGCTTTAGCTGAAAAAGTAGATACAATTATAACGGTTTCTAATGAAAAATTATTAGAAATAGTTGATAAAAAAACAACCTTTATAGACTCTTTTAAAATTGCTGATAATATTTTGCGCCAAGGCGTACAGGGGATATCCGAAATAATAACCGTGCCAGGAATTGTTAATGCTGATTTCTCTGATGTTAGAAATATAATGGCTGACACTGGCTCGGCTTTAATGGGAATAGGTCAAGCAAGCGGAGAAAACAAAGCATCTGAAGCTGTTAAGGCGGCTATTAATTCACCCTTATTGGAGTACTCTATAGAGGGGGCTAAGGGGGTTGTCTTTACTATAGCGGGGGGTGTCAATTTGAGTATGTTTGATGTTAGTGAGGCTGCTAAAATGATTCATTCTTTGGCCGACAAAGATGCCAAAATAGTTTTTGGGGCAGTGATAGATGAGTCTTTGGGGGATGATATAAAAATAACAATAGTTGCCACCGGTTTTAATGATCAAAATATTAAACCATCTAAAAAGTCTGAGTCAGAGAAAAAAAAGATAAATTCGTCCTCTTTATCTGATTATTATAACCCACCTAAAAGAGATTTTGATTTAATGAACGAAATGAATAAAAATTCTTCTGATAAAAATCAAGAAGACAAAGACTCAAAAAAATCAATTTTCAATTTTAATTCCAAAAGTGTTTTTCACAAAGACAAAATAGATGATGAGAATAATGATTTTTCTTCTAGTACAAATAAAATTTTAAATAATGGAAAATTTAACAAGACTCAAGAGGATGAAGATTCAGAGCTAGATGTTCCAGCTTTTATCAGAAACAAAATAAACAAGTAAAATTAGAATTTAAGCCCAAAAAAGAGGAAAACACTCTTTTTTGTGTTTTTCAAAACACTCTTGACTTTTTCTTTTTTTTCCTTAATAATTTAGTTGGCCTTATAATACCAATAAAATAAGGTTGTTTAAAAAAAATTAAATTTTTAAATTTAATTTTTATTGTTTTATGACGGAAAAAAATAAAGGAAATAGTGATTTGGCCAAGGGCGTTTTTTTGTATATCAGTTTCTCGGTTTTGGGCCCTCTTTTGAGTATAGGCGCCGCTGGGTATATTCTAGACAGAGTTTTTGATACTAAGCCGTTTATTTTGCTGGGATCGGTTTTATTGGCCTATGTTGTTTCTAACTTTTTAGTTTTTAAGAGAATAAAGAAATTTAATGCTTCTTTAGATGAGTATAAAAAAGAAAAAAATGTTGAAACCACTGATTTAAAGGATTTAACAAATGAAGAGCAGAAAGAAGAAATAAAACAAAATTAATATGAATTTAGATATATCATTATCATCAGACATACTTTTTAACATTGGTAATTTTCCGGTTAGCAATACTTTTTTTTGGACAGTTATTACAAGTATTTTTTTAATGTCAGTTTTTGTTTTATCAGCCAGAAAAATGAAGAGTGTTCCCGGTGGTTTCCAGAATTTTCTTGAAATGTTGTTAGAAGGCGCCTATTCTTTTGTAGAATCAGTGGTTGGACCAGGAAAAGCCGCCAAGAGAATTTTTCCTTTAGTAGCGACAATGTTTATTTTTATATTATTTTCGAATTTAATCGTTTATATACCAGGACAATCGGCCGTTTCTTTATATAGAGATGGTGGCTCGGTTGCTGTTTTCAGAGCGATTATGTCCGATTATAGCTTGGTTTTGGTTATGACCTTGATAGCCGTTATTACTACCCAAATAGTTGCCATAGCGGTCGTCGGGCCATTCAAATACCTGGGGAAATTTATTAACCTTAAGGGGCCCCTAGACTTTTTTTTGGGCATAATGGATTTGGTTGGTGAAATTGCTAAAATAGTTTCTCTTTCCTTCCGTTTGTTTGGAAATATTTTTGCAGGAGAAGTTTTGGGGATGGTAATGTTGTTTCTAGCACCGTTTTTTGTTCCGTTGCCCTTTATGTTTTTAGGTTTACTCACCGCCGTTGTTCAGGCTTTTGTTTTTGCCGTTTTAACATTGGTTTTTGTGTCAATGTCCTTGGAACTTAAGGAGGCTGAAGAAAGCAAGCAAATATAGTTTAATAAATTTTATATATAATTATTAATTTTTTTATTCATTAAATTTTTAATGGGTAAAATAGAGAAAAATATGGATGCAGAAGCTGCAAAATATATAGCCGCCGGCATAGCTATTGGCTTGGGGGCTATTGGTCCAGGTGTTGGTGAAGGTATAATCGCCTCTAAAGCTATGGAAGCGATTGGAAGAAACCCAGAAGCAGGAGGAAAAATAACTCCTTTGATGTTTGCTTCTATGGCCGTTACTGAGTCAACTGGTATTTACGCTTTAGTAGTAGCCTTAATTATTTTGTTTGGGTAATAGTAATTTAAATTTTGATGAATTTTTTTGTCAAAAGTAAATAAAATAATTTTTGGTAGCTGTCGATCTTTTTGGTCGATAGCGATTAAAAATTATTGAAAATTTAAATTTTAATCATATGGAATTATTTCAAGCTTTGGGTTTAAATGGCAAGATATTATTAGCTCAATTTGTTAATTTTGCAGTTTTGGTTTTTGTTTTGTGGAGGTTTGCCTATAAACCGATTTTTAAATTTTTGGAAGAAAGAAGGCAGAAAATAGAGGATGGAATTAAAAATGCAGAACAAGCAACACAAAAGTTAATTGAAATAAGCGAAAAAGAAAAAGAAGTTATTATTGAGGCAAAAAAGGAAGCATTAAATTTAATTAATGAAGCCAAAGAAAATGCAGAGAAAAGGGGTAATGAAATGATTAAAAAGGCTCAAGAGGAGGCTTCCCTGGTGATTGTTAAAGAAAGAGAAAAATTTAATCAAGAAAAGACAGAGATGTTTAAGGAAATGAAAAATAATTTATCAGAATTAGTTGTTTTAGCTGTTGAAAAAGTTATTGAAGAAAAAATGAGTGGAGAGAAGGACGAAGAAATAATAAAGAAGGCTTTAAATAATTAAGATATTGATTTATGAAAGCAAAGGCAAAACAATATGCCCAGGCCTTATTTTTGGAGATAAAAGGTAAGGATGATAAGGAAACTCAATCTGTTATAGCTAGCTTTTTTGAAACCCTAAAAGATGACAATAATTTGTCACAAGCAGAAAAAATAATTTCTTATTTTGTTGCATTGTGGGACGAAGAAAACTCCTTGGTGGAGGCCGAAATGGTTAGCTCCCGTGCTCTTAAACAGTCTTTGAAGGACGAAGTTATTGCTTATTTAAAAAAAATATCAGAAGCTGAAAATATAAAAATATCAGAAAAAGAAAACAGCAAAATAATTGGCGGTTTCGTTTTGAGGTATAAAGATAAAATAATTGACGCCAGTGTTAAAAATAAAATTAATTCTTTTAAAAATAATTTATTAAATTAAATAATATGAATACTAATTCGAAAGATTTTATAGTTGAACAAATAAGACAAAGGATTTCTGATTTTAAATCTGAGATCAAAGAACAGAATTTTGGCAAGGTAATGGAAGTCGGAGATGGAATTGCCAAGGTTTCAGGATTATCTGAGGCCATGATGTCTGAAATGCTTGAGTTCAAAACCGAGAAGGGTTCTGTTTTTGGTGTTGTTTTAAACCTGGAGGAAGATAGCGTGGGGGCAATTTTGTTGGGAGATGGTAGTGGCATAAAAGAGGGAGGAGAGGTTATTTCTTTGAAAAGAATTTTAGAAGTTCCTGTCGGAAATGATATAATCGGAAGAGTGTTAAATCCTTTGGGAGCACCTATTGATGGCAAGGAAAACATTAAAGCTGAAAAATTTTATCCAGTTGAAAAGATAGCCCCAGGTGTTATTACTAGACAATCGGTTAATGAGCCAGTTCAAACTGGTATAAAAGCTATTGACGCTATGATTCCTGTTGGTAGAGGACAAAGAGAACTTATTATTGGTGATAGACAGATTGGAAAAACAGCCATTGCCATTGATACAATTATCAATCAAAAAGGGCAGAATATGAAATGTATTTATGTTGCTATTGGTCAAAAAGAATCAAAAGTTGCTGGCATAGTAGCGAAGCTGAAGGACGCTGGCGCTATGGAATACACAACGGTTGTCGTTGCTGGGGCCAGTGATTCTGCATCTCTTCTTTATATTGCTCCTTATGCTGGTTGTGCCATGGCTGAATACTTTTTGGACAAAGGCGAGGACGTATTAATAATTTACGATGATTTATCAAAGCACGCAGTTGCATACAGAGAAATATCTTTATTATTAAAAAGACCACCAGGACGTGAAGCTTACCCAGGTGATGTTTTTTATTTACATTCAAGGTTATTGGAAAGAGCTTGTAAGTTAAATAAGGATTTCGGTGGTGGATCTATTACCGCATTGCCAATCATTGAAACACAGGCCGGAGACGTGTCGGCTTATATTCCGACTAATGTTATTTCTATTACCGATGGTCAAATATATTTGGAGCCAGACTTATTTTATCAAGGAAATCGCCCAGCTGTTAATGCTGGACTTTCAGTTTCTCGTGTTGGAAGCAGCGCTCAAATCAAAGCTATGAAAAAAGTAGCCGGTAAAATGCGCTTAGAAGCTGCTCAATATAGAGAGTTGGCAGCCTTTGCTCAGTTCGGATCTGATTTAGACGAGGAAACAAGAAAGAAGCTTGAAAGAGGAAAGAGATTGATGGAAATATTAAAACAGGATCAATATGAGCCGATGGATGTAACACTGCAAGTTTGCGTATTTTTTTCTTTAATTAATGGTTTGATGGATAATATTCCAGTTGAGAAAATAAGAGAGTTTGAAAAGAATTTAGTTATCTATATAAGAGATAATGCTCCAGAAATTTTAAAAAATATTTCTGAAATAAAAGTTTTAGAGGAAAAAGATGAGGAGAAATTAATTAAAACTGTTAATGACTATAAAGATACTTTAGATTATTTGATAAAATAATTTTTTAAGATCCCAAGGATCCCAATCCCATGGCTAAAACCAAAGAAATACAACGCAGAATAAAATCTGTTAATAATACCAAGAAAATAACCAAGGCAATGGAAATGGTTGCTGCTGCTAAAATGAGAAAATCGGTTGAAGCGGTGCTTAAGACTAGAACCTACGCTAATTTGGCTTGGACTACTATTTTAAACATCTCAGGAGCCTCAGATAAAGGAGAAGATTTACACCCTCTTTTAAAGGTGAGGGCGGAAATAAAAAGAGTTGGCGTTATTTTGCTTAGCTCAAACAGGGGTTTGTGTGGTAGTTTTAATTCTAATATTATCAATAAAGCTGTCAGCGCCGTTAAAAAACATGGCAATATTGATACAGAATTTATTTTGCTCGGCAGAAAAGGACTGGTTGTAAATAGTCGCTATGGTTATAAAGTTGCTGCTGAATTTGATAAAATAGACTTTGTTTCAGAAATAAAAGAGGTAATGCCCATTGCTAGACTTGCCATAAATGATTTTTTGAGTGGTAAGTATGACAAGATATTTGTGGCTTATACCGATTTTATTAGCGCCACCAATCAGGTTCCGAGAGTTAAACAAATTTTGCCAGTTGATATAGACGCCGAGGATGAATATTTGGGCGTAGTTGGAAAAGATGAAAAAGTTGGAACAACCAAGGAGTATATAGCAGATAAAGAAGCTAAATATTTGAGAGATGATGGTTATAAGTATATATTTACTTATGAACCAAGCTCAGAGGCGGTGTTGGATCAAATGATCCCTCGTTTAATAGAGGTTCAGTTATTTCAAGCGCTACTTGAATCAAATGCTTCGGAGCACAGTGTTAGAATGGCGTCCATGCATCAAGCCACTGAAGCTGCTAATGATATAGTTGATGAGTTGGTTTTATTTTATAACAAAGCTCGTCAGGCTGCTATCACTTCCGAAATTGCTGAAATTAGTGCTGGTGCCAATGCCCTGAAGAACTAGGATTCTTAGGATTCTTTGGATGCTTAGGATTTTTGGGAATTAAATATAATTAATTATAATTTTATATAAAATTAAAATAAAAATATGGAGAGTAAAAAAATTGGAATAATTAAGCAAATAATTGGTGCCGTAGTAGATGTTTATTTTGAGGAAGAGTTACCAGAAATTTATACTGCCATTGAAGCTGAAGCATCTGGAGCCAAAATTGTTTTGGAGGTTCAACAACACTTAGGATTTAATGTTGTCAGAACTATTTCTATGGGCTCGACAGATGGCTTGAAAAGGGGTGGTCAGGTCATAAACACTGGGGAGGGAATTACTGTTCCGGTTGGCGAAGAGACATTGGGAAGAATATTTAATGTTTTAGGCGAGGCTGTTGATGGAGAAAAAAATTTGGTAAATACAAAAAGATATGAAATTCACAGAAAAGCCCCAGATTTTGTTGATCAGTCTACTAAAACCGAAATCTTAGAAACAGGAATCAAAGTTATTGATTTGATTTGTCCTATTGCCAAGGGTGGAAAGGTTGGTTTATTTGGTGGCGCTGGTGTTGGAAAAACTGTTGTTATTCAGGAATTTATAAATAATATTGCTAAAGCTCATGGAGGATATTCAGTTTTTGCTGGAGTTGGAGAAAGAACTCGTGAGGGAAATGATTTGTTTCATGAGATGAAAGGAGCTGGGGTACTAGATAAAGTAGCCATGGTTTTTGGTCAAATGAACGAACCGCCTGGAGCCCGTGCTAGAGTTGCTTTAAGCGGCTTATCTATTGCTGAATATTTTAGAGACGAACAAAATCAAGACGTGTTATTTTTTATTGATAATATTTTTAGGTTTACCCAGGCTGGTTCTGAGGTCTCTACATTGCTTGGTCGTATGCCTAGCGCGGTGGGATATCAGCCAACATTGGCCACTGAAATGGGAGAGCTTCAAGAAAGAATTACATCTACTAACAAAGGATCCATTACTTCTATACAGGCTGTTTATGTGCCGGCCGATGATTTAACTGATCCAGCTCCTGCTACTACTTTTGGGCACTTAGATTCGACGGTTGTACTTTCTCGTTCTTTGTCAGAACTTGGTATCTATCCAGCCGTTGATCCGCTAGACTCTTTTTCTATTATTTTGGATCCAAAAATTGTAGGTCAAGAACATTATGATGTCGCTTTGGGGGTACAAAGAGTTCTACAGAAGTATAAAGACCTACAAGATATTATTGCTATTTTAGGAATGGAAGAATTATCCGATGAAGATAAAATAGCCGTTTCTCGTGCCAGAAAAATACAAAGATTTTTGTCTCAACCCTTTAGTGTGGCCGAAACATTTACGGGAGTTTCTGGAAAATATGTAAAACTTTCAGACACCGTTAAAGGATTTAAGGAGATATTAGAAGGAAAGCATGACGATAAGAGTGAAGGAGACTTTTATATGAAAGGAACCATTGAGGAGGTAGCCAAAAAAAGTTAGGATTTTTGAGATTCTTGAGACTCTTAGGATTCTTGAGATTTTAACAAATCTAAACGTTGGTTATAACAATATCGAGAATCTTAAGGGCACTAAGAATCCTAAAGATCTTAAAAATAAATTATGCCAGATCAAAAAAGAATAAAATTTGAAATAGCTACGCCAGAAAGAGTTGTCTTAAAAGAGGAGATTTTTCAGGTTACCGTTCCAACCGTAGAAGGCGAGATTACAGTGTTGCCGAAACATTCTCCTTTGGTTTCAATTTTAAAACCCGGTGTTTTAGAGGTGAAAAAAATTGACGGTGAAATAGAAATAATTTCTGTTTCAGGAGGTTTTGTTGAGGTTTTATTAAACAAGGTTATAATTTTGGCTGATACAGCTGAAAGAGCCGAGGAAATAGACCTTGAAAGAGCCGAAGAGGCTAAAAGGAGGGCCGAAGAATCGCTTAAAAATATTCGTAGTGTTGATGCTGCTCAGTTTGCTAACATTGCTGCTCAAATTGAGAAAGAATTAGCTAGGTCTAGATCGGTTAAGAGGTGGAGACATTTGAAGGGGAGATAAAACCATTGGGATTGTTAGTATTTTTTAGATTCTTAGAATAAAAAATGGAGCCATAAGAGGCCTATTTTTTTTGGTTTTTTCAGAGGTCCGAGTGGGATTCGGCCACACGTCGCTAAGTCTCGCTTGTCTTCGCTTTGCTTGACTGCGCTCACTAAGCGCTCTGGCCTGGCCTCGGCGGTGTTCGCTTATGCTCACACATCGCCTCCGGCTTTCTCATCCCACTCTTTCGTCATATAAAAAAACCAACCCAAAGAAATTTGGATTGGTTTTTTCAGAGGTCCGAGTGGGATTCGAACCCACGAGTGGCAGTTTTGCAAACTGCAGTGTTAAACCGCTTCACCATCGGACCAATTTATTTATAACTTAATTAATAGTATTATAAATTCATAAAAAAGGCAAGAAGAGGGTGGCGCTCTTGACTTTTTTGTAAGCTACTGTCATAATACCTTAAAGTTCATTAATATTAAAAAAGAGAAAGATGGAAAAAATTGAGAATTCTTTGGAATATTGGAGTCATTTTTATGAAAAATATTTTTCAATAAAAACAGACTTCGCTAATAAGCTAATTCATTGCAACATTTTTAATGGGGCCGTTTCCAGTATGTTTGATAAGGATAAACATTATTTGTTTTTTATTCCTCGTCAACTTGATATTGAGCAGGTCTTTAGCAAGATCAATGCTTCGCTGGGTATTAATTTCCCGGAAAGCTTTTTTGATTTTAATGAAGTAATAAACATTAGAGACGGAAAAGAAGATTATTTTATGGTTGTTTCTCAAAAGCCGTTTGTTGAATTGCCGTTCGGCAGTACTGTTGATTTTAATGTTAAAGAACAATTAACATTACTGGAAGCATTAATTCTGGTTTTATATTGTATCGATATCAAAAAAAACTTGAATTTTTTAGAGTATGTCCTATGCGGTGCCTCTAAAATAGAAAAAGGCAGAAGTGTTTACATGCCTGCTGTTCATTATGACAAACAGCGCAACGATGTTTCGGTTGTTTGCTACGACAGCTTTTATGCCGTCAAAAATTTAAACAAACTCATGGGATTGCAGTTAGAAATTTCTTAGTTCCAACAGGATTTATATTATGGAGACTCTTTTACAAGGGTCTTTTTTTTATTTTTAATTCTTGACACAAATTTTTATTGTGCTAAAATAGTTTTAGCACTCTAAGGCCTAGATTGCTAAATTTAAAAATATTTATTATTAATTTATTGCTAAATTATTTGATTAATCTTAGATTTTTTGTTTTTTTCTATGTTAAATAGATAAAAGAAGTAATAAGATAATTGTGATTTAGTATTTATTTTTATGAAGTTAAAACCTTTAAACAATAATGTTATTGTTAAAGCTTCATCTAAGGAGGAAATAACAAAGTCGGGTATTGTTTTGCCGGACACCATGGACAAAGAAAAACCAGAACAAGGAGAGGTAATTGCTGTTGGTCCAGGCAAATTGTTAGAGAATGGCTCTAGAGCTGAAGTAACAGTAAAGATTGGCAACAAAGTTGTTTTTAAAAAGTATTCTCCGGACGATATTAAGATCGATGGCAAGGAGTATTTAGTAATTAGTGAAAACGATATTTTAGCTATTATTGAATAATTATTTATTTAGAATTAATCAAAACTCTGGGCCCCCTTCGTCGGTTGGCGAATTAGCGGAAAGGACAGGGAAAAATAAAAATATGGCAAAACAAATTATTTACAATGAAGAGGCTAGAAATGCCTTAAAAGCCGGTGTTGATAAATTGGCCAATGCTGTAAAAGTAACTCTTGGTCCAAAAGGAAGAAACGTGGTTATTGAAAAAGGTTTTGGATCCCCTGTTATAACCAAGGATGGAGTAACTGTGGCCAAGGAGATTGAACTGGAAGACAAGGTTGAAAATATGGGAGCTGAGATGATAAAAGAAGTGGCCTCAAAAGCTAATGATATGGCGGGTGATGGCACAACTACAGCGACCGTTTTAGCTCAAGCAATGATTAAGGAGGGCCTGAAGCTTGTTTCCGCTGGTGTCTCTCCAATTGAAATTAGAGAAGGTATTGAAAAAAAAGTAGCTCAAATTGTTAAGAAGTTGAAAGAAATGAGTAAGATTATTAGCACAAAAGAAGAGCTAGCTCAGGTAGCCTCAATTAGCGCTAACAATAAAGAAATCGGAGAAAAAATTGCTGAAGCTATGGATAAGGTTGGCAAAAACGGAGTGGTTACCGTAGAAGAAGGACAATCTTTCGGCGTTGAGGTTGAAGTTGTGGAGGGTATGCAGTTTGATAAAGGATATGTCTCTCCTTACATGATTACCAATTCAGAAACAATGAAAGCTGAAATGAATGAACCGTTAATATTAATCACTGATAAAAAAATATCGTCTATTCAAGAAATTTTACCATTACTTGAGAAAGTTGTTCAATCAGGAAAAAAGGACATAGTTATTATTGCCGATGAAATTGAAGGGGAGGCTTTGACTACTTTTGTTTTAAACAAGCTTCGTGGAACTTTTAATGTTCTAGGTATTAAAGCTCCTGGTTTTGGAGATCGTCGAAAAGCAATGCTAGAAGATATTGCTACATTAACTGGAGCTAAACTTATCTCTGAAGAAATCGGATTAAAGTTGGAAAATACTGAAATTGAAGACTTGGGACAAGCTAGAAAGGTTATTGCCTCTAAAGACAACACAACTATAGTTGATGGAAAAGGAAGCGAAAAAAATATCAAATCCAGAGTAGACCAAATTTACAAGGAAATAGAATTGAGCGATTCTGATTTCGATAGAGAAAAATTACAAGAAAGATTGGCCAAATTAACTGGTGGTGTGGCAGTTATAAAAGTTGGTGCCGCAACTGAGACCGAAATGAAAGAAAAAAAAGACAGAATAGAGGACGCCTTAAATGCAACTCGTGCCGCCCAGGAAGAGGGAGTGGTCCCTGGTGGTGGCCTTGCTTTGGCTTTGGCCGGCAACGCCTTTGAAGAACTTACTGACAAGAAAGAGGACAAGGCAGGAGTTAGAATAGTAGACAGTGCTATTCTTGAGCCTATAAGACAAATAGCTCAAAATGCCGGGAAAGATGGATCGTTGGTATTATTTAATATTATTGAAGAACATAAAAAAGGCAATACTAATATTGGTTACAATGCTGCTACTGATAAATTTGAGAACATGGTCGAAGCTGGTATTATTGATCCGACTAAAGTTGTTCGTAGTGCTTTGGAAAATTCAGCTTCAGCAGCTATAATGTTTTTGACAGTAGAAACAGTTATTGTTGATAAACCAGAAAACAAAGACAATTGTTCTTGTGGAGGTGGAAGCCATATGGGTGGCATGCCTGGAATGGGTGGCATGATGTAAAACAAAATGTAAATTTGAAAAGTTCTAAAAAAGAAGAGGCCATAGACGTCCCTTCTTTTTTTAAATTAAATTTTTTGTTATAATGAGAGTATAAATCATTGCCATTTTGGTGGTAAACGGTTTGTAAATATCGTTAATTATTTTTTTGCTATAATGGAAACATAATATAT
>PHAI01000003.1 GCA_002840305.1 Candidatus Falkowbacteria bacterium HGW-Falkowbacteria-1 | reverse complement strand
ATATATTATGTTTCCATTATAGCAAAAAAATAATTAACGATATTTACAAACCGTTTACCACCAAAATGGCAATGATTTATACTCTCATTATAACAAAAACGACTAAAAACCTAAAAAAATATATCAAACTAACAATGGTTCTATTTTTTATAAATCGGGAACTTTGAACACAACTCTTTAATTTTTTCTTTAATCTCGCTCAAAACTTTTTCATCGTCTTTATTTCTTAAGGCTAGATCAATGAACTCTGTGGCCATTAAAACTTCTTGCTCTTCGAATCCACGAGTAGTAATGGCGGGCGTACCAATGCGAACTCCAGAAGGCCGCATTGGTGGGGCTGGATCGTTTGGTATAGTAGAACGAGAGACAGAAACACCAATTTTTTCTAAAGCTTTTTCGGCCTCTAGACCAGAAATATTTTTATTTCTTAAATCAATAACCATTAAATGATTATCTGTTCCGCCAGAAACTATTTCATAGCCTAATTCCATAAATTTTTCAGCCATTGTTTTGGCGTTTTTTATTATTTGCTGACAATATATTTTAAATTCTGGCTGAAGGGCCTCTTTAAAAGCTACTGCCTTAGCCGCTGTTATATGATCGTGCGGACCCCCTTGCATGCCTGGGAAAATAGCCCTATCAATTTGCTTGGCAAACTGCTCTTTGCATAAAATAAAAGCTCCTCGTGGTCCACGAAGTGTTTTGTGAGTTGTGCTAGAAACAACATCAAAATACGGAACGGGGCTGCTCAAACAACCACCGGCAATTAGCCCAGCAATATGAGCAATATCGGCAAAAGTATAAGCCCCAACTTCGTCTGCAATTTCTTTAAATTTTTTCCAATCTAAATCCCGAGAATAAGCACTAAACCCTGCTACAATCATTTTTGGCTTTTCTTTTAAGGCCACTTCTCTAACTTTCTCCATATCAATTACACCATTTTCGGCTACTTCATATTGGACAAAATTATATAATCTGCCAGAGAAATTAACACTATGTCCGTGAGACAAATGTCCTCCATGATCTAGTTTCAAGCCCAAAACTTTATCCCCCGGCTCTAAAAACGCCATATAAACAGCGGCATTAGCGGGTGAGCCAGACAAAGCCTGAACGTTGGCGTGCTCAGCTCCAAATAGTTTTTTTAATCTCTCGATTGCCAAAGTCTCCACATCATCAATTATGGCGTTTCCTCCATAATATCTTTTGCCCGGGTAACCCTCGCTATATTTATTATTTAAGGAAGACGCCATAGCCTCCAAAACAGCAGGTGAAGCATAATTTTCAGATGCAATTAACTCTATCTCATCCTCTTGTCTCTTGGTTTCCTTTTCTATTAAATCAAAAATCTCTTGGTCAAAAGAACTTAAACTTTTTATGTTTTCCATATTCAAAAAATTAATAATAAAATAAAACAAAAAATGCATCTAAAATTTAACTTACTTTTCTATTTTAAATTAAAGGAGATTGAATGTCAAAAATAAATTTAAATAAAATTGAAAAGAATATTAAATATTTCAAAAGGTTACTTCAAAAAATTCTTAACCATATAGGTTTTTTCCAGCCTATACCCCAATTTTCGATAATACCCACGGACACCAACGCCAGAAATAACAGCTACTTTTTTAGCCTTATTTTTTCTAGCAATCTTTTCAGCCTCGGCCATCAACCTCTTACCCAATCCACTGTGTTGAACTTTTTTTTCTCCACCTTTTGGAACTAGTTGTCCATAAACATGCAACTCCCTAATTAAAGCCTTGGCGACTGCGCTCTTATAATCAATTCTTAGACGACAAAAACCGTACAAAATTTTTCCATCGAGACTATCAAAACTAATAAAGTATTCAAGTCCTTCCGAAGCTTTATATTTTAAAATGTTTAATTTTAAGTCCTTCTTATTTATCACTTTGTTTTTTGCCTCTCGACATCTTATACAATTGCAAACGACGCCCCTGTCTTTCATGATTTGTCTTAAATTGGTAATTTTGTTTCCAGCTTCAATTGATTCTCCCGGGATATCTCTAATCAACCTTATTATTCTTGTATAAACTGGTGTGTTCTTTTTACATTCAACAATAACAGCTTCCAATTCTTCGTCCGAATAAGGTCTATATTTCCCCTGCTTCCACCAAGTATAAAGCAGACTGTCCTTGACGACCGTGGTGGGATAAAATTTTATTTGATCCGGCTGAAAACGTTCGTCATTATAAAGTTGTTTAAACATTTTAATGTCCTTTTTCGGATTTGAACCAGGAAGAGCCGGCATAAAATGATAGGTAACTTTAAATCCATAATTTTTCATTTTTTGAGTGGCCTTAGCAATGGCAGAAATATCATGTCCTCTTCTGTTTAATTTTAAAATTTCGTCATCAATGGCCTGCACCCCAATCTCAATTCTGGTGCATCCCAACTCTCTCATTTGCCATAATTCTTTTTCGTCTAAATAATCCGGCCTCGTTTCTAAGGTTAAGCCAATTATATTATATTTTGATTTTTCGTTTTTCTTCTGTTCTAATAATAAAAATTTTTTTAAATCTTTTAGGCTAAACTTCAAAAAATAAATATCATCAGAAAAAGTTTTTTTATTTTCTGTTTTTTTGCTTTTTTTTATTAATATTTTCGATTTTTTCTTTTGGTAATCATTGGCCGCCTTAAAACAATTTAAGACATACCAGTATTTATACTTTTCCGGTAAATAGCTCCATGTTCCCCCAATAACTATTAGCTCAATTTTGTTTGGTTTATGTCCATTGTTTTCCAGGGCTTTCAAACGGAAAATTGTCTGCAAATAGGGGTTGTAATTTAAACGAATAGCCCTCATTACTGCCGGCTCGTTCGATAAATAGCTAACAGGAACATTTGGTTTTTGAGGGCAATAGGCACATTTTCCAGGGCAGGGATAAGGCTTGGTTAAAACAGCCACTGGAGCAATGCCGGACATAGTCCTTATGGCTCTTTTTTTTAAAAGGGATATAAAAAAATCATTATATTCCGCTAACCATTTTTTGCTTATTTTTTTTTCTTCTATCAATAAACTATATTCTTTTAAAATATCTGAATTTAATAAAATAGAGAAGCCATATTTTTTAGAAAGACCTCTTTTAAAAACACCAAGATCTTCCGCCGATTTTATTTCTGTTATTTTATTTATAATATCCAATGTTGCCTGACGCATATTTTTGTTATATACTATATATGTTTTAGTCCATAAAACAAGTATAACTTTTAAAAATTAAAAAATCAAAGTCCTATGAGAAAATTTTTTTATTTATTAATGTTTTCCTTATTGTTTTTAATACCGTCTGTATCTAGTGCTTATGTCGTAAAATCAGACGACTTTATTTATATCGCCAAAGACGAAATAGTAGAGGGCAATTTTTACTTTAGCGGAAAAAGCATAACCGTTGAGGGACAAATTACGGGAGACTTTATTGGAATCGCCCCAAACATTCAGATTAACGGAAAAGTAGACGGCGACGTTATTAGTGGCTCACAAAATTTGCTCATTAATGGCGAAATAACAGGAAATCTGAGGGCATTCTCCAGCGTTACTAATATAAACGGAGTTATAGGAAAGAATATAAACTTTTTTGGAGAAACCATAATTCTAGGAAAAGACAGTGTTGTTGGACAAGACTTGCTAATGCAAACAATAAACTCCGAACTGAATGGCAAAGTTAACGGCAACGTTCACGGAGGAACCTATAATATACTAATAAACGGGGAAGTAGGAAAAAACATAAATTTGACCTTGGATCACGAAAAAAGAAAAAGCTACTCCACAAGCATGGAAATAGGTGCGTTGGCCACAATATCCGGTGATCTTAATTATAAGGCAGGGAAAGATGCCAACATTAAAAGCGAAAATATAAAAGGAGAGATTAACCATAAATATCCAGAAAAAACAAAAAATAAAACAAATGGCATTGCAAAAACTCTTTATTTAATCCTGTCTTCATTTTTAATAGCAATACTTTTTAATTACCTATTTAAGAACAAAATCGAAAAAATAAAAAAAATAATTATTGAAAAAAACAGTTCTCTAACTCTGCCTGGTGTTATAATTTTATTATTAACCCCAATTGCTGTTTTAATAATGGCCTTAACAATTATTGGAATACCAATCGCCGTTCTAACTTTAATTACCTGGATTTTTGTTTTGTTTTTAAGTCGTATAGTTTTTGCTATGCTTTTAGGAGATTATATTTTTAAAACCATTAAAAAAGAAAACGCCCACCAATTATTAAAAATATTATCTGGAATAGTCTTCGCCTTTTTACTCTTCGCGCTCCCTTATGTTGGCTGGATATTTTCTTTAATTACTGTTATTTTAGGGTTTGGATCAATTTATTCTATAATTAAAAACAAAAAACATGCCAACTAACCCTTCAATTTTTAAAGCTTACGACATTAGAGGCGTATATAAAAAAGATTTAGATGAAAAGACGGCTTACAGCTTAGGTTTAGCTTATATTAAACTAAGACTGCAAGACTTAAAAAATATAAAAAAACCGACTTTAAGTAATAAGAGGCAAGAAAAAAAATTAAAAATAGTAGTTTCTTCTGACATGAGATTGTCGTCTCCTCCTTTAAAAAAATATTTAATTAAAGGTCTACTAGATGGCGGTGCCGACGTTATAGACATTGGAATTAATTCCACGCCTACTTTTTATTTTGCCGTAGCAAAATATAAATATGACGGAGGAATCATGGTTAGCGCTTCGCACAACCCCAAAGAGTGGAACGGATTTAAAATGACCAGAGAAAGGGCAATTCCAATAAGTGGCAACTCTGGGATAGATTTCTTAAAAAAAGAAATAATCAACAATGATTTAAAATCTGTTAAAAATAAAGGCAAGCTAAGTAAGAAAAAAAATGTTTTACAAGACCAAATTAAGTATGACCTTAAACATGGCGCCCCAAAAAAAATAAAGCCCTTTAAAATCGTGGCCGACCCAGCAAACGCTGTCGGCGGCTTGTTCATAACAGAGCTCTTCAAGCATCTTTCTTGTAAATTAATAAAAATAAACTTTAAACTTGACGGAAGCTTTCCTTCACATGAAGCAGATCCAATAAAAGACGAAAATTTGAAACAAATAAAGAAAGAGGTTCTAAAACAGAAGGCCGATCTTGGTATAACAACTGATGGAGACGGAGACAGAATATTTTTTATTGATGACAAAGGAAGTTTAATAGATCAGTCAATTATAAGAGGTTTGTTGGCCAAATTATTTTTAAGAGAAAAACCGGGCTCTAAAATCGGCTTTGATGTAAGGCCTGGAAAAATCACCGAAGACCTTATTCTAGAAAACAAGGGCAAACCAACCAAGACAAGAGTCGGCCACTCACTAATAAAAGAACAAATGTTAAAAGATAATATTTATTTTTCAGGAGAATCGTCTGGCCACTTTTTTCTAAATATGGAAATTGGTTGTTTTGAAGTTCCAAATATAGTTATTTTAAAATTATTAGAAGAGTTTTCTAAAGACATCAAGCCTGTTTCTGAACAAATCAAAAAATATAAAAAATATTTTCATTCTGGGGAAATAAATAGAGAAGTAAAAGACAAAGAGAAGGTTTTCAAATTATTAGAAAAGGAGTTCAATAAAGGAAAAATAAACAAATTGGATGGATTATCAATAGCTTTTCCCGACTTTTGGTTTAATGTTAGAGGGTCAAACACAGAAAATAAAATGCGACTGAACCTAGAGGCTATTAACAAAGAAACCATGGAGAAAATGAAAAATAAAATTCTGAAAATAATAGAAAAATAAAAGATTCAACTTTACACAAACAGTTCTTTAAAAAAATAAACAAAAATGAAAATGTTCTACGTTTTTTTAGCATTAATTGCTATCGGTTATGGCGCTGGTTTTATAATATCATTTATTACAAAAATAATATTGTCTATCTTTTCGTCCACCATAGAAAACAAAACAGACACAGGACTGACAATAGGTGTTATTATTTCGCTTGTAGCCAGAATAATTTGGGGGTCCGGATTTGATATCAGTTTTATGTTAACGATTGGAATCTCTTCCGTCTTGGGTTTTCACGTCTTTATATGGATCTCTAAAAAGCAAATTTAAAAAACAGACCTTACGTCTGTTTTTTTATAGGCAAACCATTTATAAAAATATCACTTAATGTTTTCCAAAATCATAGCTAATAATTTTTTTCTTAATTGGGCCAACAAAAAGGACATAAAAAGTTCCATATAATATCTTAAAAAACAACCTCCAATGGCCTTCTCTTTCAAATCTTCTAATAGAAAAAAATATTTTGGTGTTTTTTATTAAACGAAATTTAGAAATTTTAGCAGCTTGATCACAATAATATTGGTCTTCTCCTATAAACAAGTCCTCTCTAAATCCTCCTATCTTTTCGTGAACATCTTTTTTAACAACAATCCCGGCGCCCAAACCAACAGGTCTAATATATTGGGCTAAAAAAGCAAAAAAATTATAAAAACAATAATAAAATTTATAAAAAAATTTGTCAGAATCAAAATCCATATAAAATCCAGCTGCGCCAAGCTTTCTTTCGTTAAAATCATCTATAATTTTCTTTAAAAAATCAGTTCCAATGAATCCGGTGTCAGCATCTAAAAACAAAAACACGTCTCCCTTGGCAACTTTGGCCCCAGAATTGCGCTGAACAGAAGGATGTCTTTTTTCTTTGCTTCCCCTGACAACGCGGCAATCATGAGCGATTGCGACTTCAACCGTTTTGTCGGCCGAACAACCATCAGAGACTATTATTTCATAATCTAAAAACATCTGAGATTTGATCAAACGAAGCAACTCTGGTAAATATTTTTCCTCATTTAAAGTTGGGATAATTATTGAGAGCATAAACAAAAGATTGTTAGGGTTTTTAAGACTTTTAGGGCTTTTAGGATTAGAAAATAGTAAGTCAAAAAAGGGCACGACAAGAAGTAATAAGAATTACTTTTAATTAAATAACTCTTTTGCTATATCCCAATAACTTGGGTCATTCGCTATTTTGTTTCTAAAATACCACCATTCAACTCCCCACAAATAAGCTTTCTTAAAATTTGTGTTATAAGCAAATTGCAAATTAGCCTTAAACTGTTCTATGTCAAAAGATTTTAAATATTCCTCGCTCTCTAAGTTTAAAAGATCATAAACCGGCATCCAGGGCTCAGCCTGAAGCTCAACAATAAAAACGTTTTCCAAATTAGCCTTTAAAATTTTTGCCTTAGTTCGATAAAAACTAGAGGGATAAGGATATCTAAAATAACCAAAAGAAGAGTTACTCACAACCCTATACATGGTCGTGCCAAAAATATCAGCCAGTGCAGTTTCTCTGCGCCATAGACTAAGCTCACCAGTAGACGAAATTATAATTGGTCTACTATCTATCGTTTTAACAAATTCAAATTCTTTTTTTAAAAAATTATAGTCAGCTTTTGGACAAACACCAAAGGTATTCAAAAGTGGCTCATTCTCTAACTGCCAATAAACAATAGAGTCATACTTTTTAAAAACATCCAAAGTTTCATCTATCATAAGCATTGTTCTGTCTTGCAAGAAATCCGTGTTAGAATCATCCATCCAGGCAGGAATATGGCATTCTGGCCACCTAGGCGTTCTCATGCCAAAATTTAAAATAAATTCAACATTTCTTTTTTCTCCTTCTTCAATCATAAAAACATAATCACTAAAATCGAATACTCCTTCTCGGGCTTCAATCTCGTCCCAATAAACAGGAATTCTAATATATTTAACATTTAGTTCGTCCAATATATCCAAATAAGCCTCTTTCCAGTCAAGCCCCAATTCTGTGGCATACTTCTTTGAATAGGTTACTCCAAAGAAATCTTCAGGAAATTCGTTTTGTACTTTTTTGGGATAATATTTTGGGACCTTTAAAAAATAAAAGGTGAGACCAATAAACAAAAAAATACTAAAAGAAACTATACTTAAAATTTTTACTTTCTTTTTCATAGACTAAATAGCAATAAAATAAATTCCAAAAATAATAAATAAAATAGCAATAATTTTTTTAATAATAACTCTAGAAGAAATATCTTCCTTCAAAACTTTAGGAAAAAAAACGGAAAAGAAAATACCCAAAATCAACAAAAAGGCATATTGGACCCCCTGTAAGGCATTAATAACGGCAACTGAGCCCAAATAAACGGCGTAATTTTGAACAATAAAAGCTAAGGACCCTAATCCTTGATTAAAAATAATAAAGCCTTTGCCCGGGCCAGCCGTTGCCTTCGTTTTTTTTCTAAAACTAGCGACAATCTCTTTCCTACTTTTTGAATCAACAAAAAATAACAAGGCAACCAAAAGGCCTCCCAGCCGAATCCAAAGAAAAGAGCTCAAAAAATCCTGATGATTATAAGCATATTTAGTGCTCATAAAGAACAACGAATAAAAAAAGGCCGAAGCAATCGCCAGAAAAACCCATCTCTTTTTGTAGGATCCTAAAAACACCATTTTTATACGGCCCCAAAAGACGCTCCACTTTCTTTTCTGACTGACAACGAAAGAAATAATAAACATTCCAGAAATCAAAAGTAAAAGCCCAAAACATTGATTCAAGCTAAAGCTTTCTTTAAAAAATAAAACCGAAAAAATAATTGTAAAAACAGGAACTATACTACCAATAACAACGACCACTCTAGACATTTCACTATTTTTTAATGCCTCATACATCAACCATAGAGCAAAAATAAAAAAAGCTCCTGCTAGAAAATTTATAAGCAACAAAAACGTTCCTGGCCATTTTAAAAACCAAGGAGCTATAACAAAAACTAAGGATCCTAAAACTCCAACCGAAAAAGCATAGGCCTTCCCACTCTTTAAAAGCTTATCAACAACAAATTTGTCCCCCAAATTAACAAGAGCCAACATTAAATAAGAAATAACTGCCAACAAAAACCAAGACATTTTAAAAAATAAAATTATTAGAGAAAATTACATAATTCTAGTTTCGTCTATTTCGTTTATTTTATTATGTAATACTATGTTTTCAATATTATAGGTTCCCATCTTGGGGGAATTCAAAAAACCTCTCATGGCTGCCTCTGCCAACCAACCAGAATTTAAAAAATCAAAAAGCCACTCATCAACATAATTGGGATTTTTACTATCAACCCCGGCACCAACGCCAAGAAGCCAACGTCGGTTGTAGTTCTCCTGAGAACCAATTGGCTCTGCCATTATTATTGGCAAGCCTAAACCGGAGTAAAAACTAAGTTCCGACGGTTTTGTCCATAAAAGATCCGAAGTTCTTAAAGCTAGATTAAACTCCTTAAAATATTCCATTTTATTAGGGTTGTAAATAATCTTTACACTTTCTTTGTTGTTTAAAAACTCTTCTTTCAGGGCGTCATTATAAAAATCGTAGACATCTTTTCTTGACCCAGCAACTAAATTAAGGTTAATCTTTCCCTCATTTATCTTATTTTTTAATTTTTTTAAAATAATAATGCCTATTTTTTTCTGAGCTCCAGCACCGCCAACTGCGAAAGTTAAAGTAAGCGGGCGACTCGGCTTTTCAATTTCACACTCAGGACAAAGATAGGCTTCCAAAAGTTTTTTATATTTACTTCTATAAAAACCGAAGGGGTCCAAAACGGCCAATCTTTTCTTTAAATCTTCTTTTAATATTTTTTTTTCTTCTCCAACGTTTTCTTTCGGCAAAGGAAACCCCGTAACATAAATATTACTTCCTTTAACACCATACAAAAGCAATCTTTCTTTTACTCTTTTGTTTGGGGCCAAATAAATAATTTTGCTTTTTTCGGGATTAATCGGCGCCCAAGCCCTAGAAATGTCGGCATCACAAACAACACAATAAATTTTTTCTTTATAATTATAATATTCTGCAAAATACGCTGCGACAAAAAATGTTGTCAAAAACGGATATGGCTTTTTATTTAACCCATCTATCAAATTTTTACCAAGTCCTTTTTTTATTTTTTTTAAAAAATATTTCTGTTGAAGACTGTTTTTTGACAAATCTCTTTTTGGATAAAATGGCTCTATTTTTTGAAAATAGTCCATAATAGAAAAAATAATCCCTCCCAACAAAGGAACGGACTTAAACTTTGAAATCATTTCATAATTTATTCTATCTTTTTTCCAAATTTTTTTTTCTTCTTCGCTGGCACCAAAATAATCGTTAGAGTTAATAACCCCTCCTTCTGAAGATTCTAAAAACGGGTAGGCCGCTCTCTGGTGCCCATACCCCATATCCACAGAAACTAAATAAAATTTTTTGTTATTATTTTGCATTTTAAACACTTATTGTTTAGTAGTAATGAGAGTTTGTGTGGACTTAATGGGACTCGAACCCATGACCTCTTGCATGCCATGCAAGCGCTCTAGCCAGCTGAGCTATAAGCCCATAAAAGCCGTTTAAAACATTTTAAACGGCTTTTAATTTGGGAAAAACGATTTATTTTTCTAAAGCAACTTGTATGATGTAAGCGATTGTGTTCCAGCAAATTGCGAAAGCAATCAAGAAGCCTAAAACGAATCCAGTTACCAAGGAAGCGAACTCCTTGCTAATTTTAATTTCTTTGTTGGTGTTCATAAAAACAAAAATTAATTTTTATTAACTTTAACTTATCTTAATAATTAAATTATACATTATTTAAAGAATCTTAGCAATAGTGTTCTATTGTCTTATCGGCATTACTATATATAAGAAAGACTTTTCTTCCTCTGAATAAATTTTACAAGGCGAAGCATTATCAACAAAAGCTAAAACTACTTTTTGTTCTAAAATATTATTTAGCCCCTCCAGAAGATATTTATAATTTACAAAAATCTCAACCTCTTCTCCGCGAGTTTCCACGTCTATTTCGATAAAGTTTTCTCCCACCTGGGAGGAACTGGAAAAAATAATTAATTTATTTTTTTTAATAGATACCCCCACATCATTAATGCCTGTCTTAGAAAAAATTCCAGCCGTTTTTAAAGCTTTAACCAAGGCACCTTTTTCAACCATAACTCTTGTATTCTCTTTTTCTGGTATTATTTGTTTATAATCAGGATAACTTCCCACTATCAACCTGGAAACAATTGAAGAGGATCCAATAACAAACAGCACCTGACTCTCGGTTAGACACATTTTAATTTCTCCCAGGTCCTCTAACTGATCCTCTTCTTTAAAATTGCTCAAAACTCTAACGACCTCCTGAAGTGTTTTGGCCGGAACAATAACATTCTTGGTGGCCGTCATGGAATCACCTTTAAAACTGATAGTCTTCTCGGCCAAACGATAACTGTCTGTTGCGACCATAACAAGCTTACCCCCAGAAAAAGAAAAGAAAACGCCAGATATTTCTGCTCGATTTTCATTATTTGAAACCGAAAACAAAACGCTGTTTATTGCCTTTTTGAAGTCCACCGTTTTAACAAAAAAACAACTGTCGCCTTCAATTTTTGGTATAATAGGAAAATCTTTTCCAGATTGAGTGTTTATTTTTGTCTTATAATTTTTACATTTTATTTTTAACTCCTCATTGACACCCTCTATCTCTACTTTATCATCGGGCAAAAGAGAAACATACTCATTTATCACCCGAGAGTCAACCAACAACTCTCCCTCACTTTCAACTTTGGATCTTAAAAAATGGCTAATGCTTATTTCTAGATTTGTTGAAATTAACTCCAGCCCCTCCTTTTTTGCTTTTATCAAAATATTATTTAAAATGGGTAAGTTAATATTTTTACTTGTTAGGTGTCCAACTATAGATAGCCCTTGTTTTAAATTTTCTTTTAAGCTTATAAATTTCATAGCTTTGTTTTCTTATATTTATATAATTATAAAACAATAATAGTAATAAGGGGTGTGGATAAAAATTTTTTCTGCTTGTTTTTGTGTTTTTGTTTGGTCTTTTTGAAAGTTTTGGCTGTTAATTTCCCTGTGTTCTTTTGGTGTTTTATTTTTTATGTTTTGTTAATAATTTTTTTTTATTTTTTTTTATTAACATCCTATTAAAACTTGTTCATAAATTATTAACAAATAATCTTGGTTTTATATACTGCTTATTAACACATATTTTCTACTTGTTCAGATTTTAATAACAACTACAAAGAACCATATAAAAGTTGCTTGATTGATGAAATTTCTTGATTTAGCTTTTCGTTTTCTTCTTTTTCCTTATTTATTTTTTTATAGGAGTGCATGGCCGTTGTGTGGTCCCTCCCTCCGAGCTCCTCTCCTATTGTTGGGTAGGACGTGTTTAATTCCTCTCTCATTAAGAAAATCGCGACTTGTCTTGGTAGAACTAATTCTTTTTTTCTCTTTTCTCCTAGTAAGTCTTTGTTGCTTATGTTGTAAAATTGGCAGACAACCTCTAGGATATCTTTTGGTATAATGGGTTTAATTTGGTTGTTATTGGTTAAGTCATTTAATATGTTTTTAACCGTTTTTAGACTAGGGCTTATATTATGAAACTCATGGTATGCTATAATTTTGTTTAAAGCACCCTCCAGCTCTCTTATGTTGTTTTGAATACTGTCCGCTATATATTTCAATATTTCTTCTTCTAATATATAGTTTCTTTCTTTCGCCTTTTTTTCTAAAATAGCAATTTTAGTTTCAATGTCTGGCCTTCCTATGTCGGCGACCATGCCAGATTCAAATCTTGACATAAGCCTTTTTTCAATAGCGGGGATTGCCTTGGGTGGTCTGTCGGAAGATAATATAATTTGTTTGTCTCCCTGTTGCAGTTGGTTAAATGTGTGAAAGAATTCCTCCTGCGTTCCGTCTTTTCCTCCCATAAACTGTACATCATCTACCAACAAAAGATCAACGTTTCGATATCGATTTTTGAATTCTTTAGCTTTTCCGCTTTTTATGGAATCTATATAATTGTTGGTAAATTGTTCACTGGTTGTATATAAAACCCTTTTATTCATTTTTATAAACTCACTTCCTACTGCTTGAAGAAGGTGTGTCTTTCCTAGTCCTACACCGCCATAAAGAAATAGAGGGTTGTAAGAGTTCCCTGGGTTTTTAATAACCGCCTGGCAGGCCGCACAGGCTAGTTCGTTCGCCTTTCCTATTACAAAGCTTGCAAAAGAATATTTTGAATTTAAGCCTGAGCCGCTTAGGTTGCTCATTTGTTTTTCGTTTTCTATTTTTATTTCAACTTTTTCATTACCTTTACTATTGTTTTTTTCTGTATTTTTTTCTTCTTCTTTATTTTCTTTTTTTTCTAAATTTATTTTGTATATTACTTCTTTAATTTTTTTTTCAGTTATTTTTTCTAAAGAAGACTTGATAGCTTTATAATATTTCTGCTCTAACCATCTTTTAGCGAAGTCATTTGGCACGGAAACAATAATTTCTTCTTCTTCTATGCTATATATAAAAGTGTTTTTAAACCAGGTTATAAAATTAGCTCTTGATATTCCTATTTCTAGTTCGCCTAGAACGGCCTGCCAAATTTGTTCATTGGTCATAGAGGTTTTTTTAAGTTTAAAAAATTAATTTTATTATAGTTGAAAAAATATATTAAAACAATTGTTCAGCTTGTTAAGTAACTGTTTATAAACTGTTGATAGTCTTTTAATTTTTATTTTTTTAAGATATACTATTTGTGTGCCCTAAATTTTTTTATAAATAAAAATATATAATAATGTTTAAAACAAAATTAAATAACAAAACTATGTTATCGCAGAGAGTCTTTAAGGCTTTTACTCTTATAGAACTTTTAGTAGTGATAGCTATTATTGGTATAATTGCTATTATGGCGACCGTAGCGCTTCAACAAGCAAGGCAGGGCGCTAGAGATTCTAAGAGAGTGGCAGACACGAAACAAGTCTCTACTGCTCTAGAGTTGTTTTATAATGAAAATGGTAGATATCCTACTACGGAAGAATGGGATAGTGGTTCTATGGTCTCATCTTCTACCGGAGAGGTGTTTATGTACAGCATTCCTGAGGCCCCCACTCCAGCTGACGGGCCTTGTTCTTCCGCTTCTAATACTTATGCCTATGTACCTCAAAATGACGGGGCTAGTTATACTATAGATTTCTGTACCGGCAAACAAATATCAGACATGCCAGGGGGGGCAAAGCAGGTAACGCCAGGGGGAATTTTGGCTATTGAAGAGATAGAGGAAGAGGCGCCTCTTTTTATTTCTTGCTCAGAGTATGTTCTCGGAATAGAAGAGTGTGAATACAATGGTTACATTTATAATTTGGTACAAGTTGGTGACCAACTTTGGTTTGCTGAGAATTTAAGAACTGATAAATATAACGATGGAACAGAAATTCCATACGCTCCCGATAATCTTTCTTGGAGTAATGCCGGGTTAGCCAGCAGCGAGGCATCTTCTTGGGTTTCTGTTGGTGGTTTATTGGTCGAAGAATATGGAATGGTTTATAATTGGTTTGCAGTTTCTCACGATGGTAACTTTGATTTGTGTCCTGTCGGATGGAGCGTTCCTTCTAGACAAGATGCAGTAGATTTCCAAACTTATGTTGGTGGAAATTTACAAAAAACAAAAAGCTGTTGTCAAGAGAGTGCCTCTCAGCTTGCGCTGGACGCCTGCGTTGATCCTGTTGGTGGTTGTTCGACGTCTGTACATCCAAGATGGAACTCTCATGCGAGTTATTACGGAACAAACGAATATGGTTTTTCAGCCTTGTCGGCTGGAGTTCGTTGGGGCGGTGGTTCTTATAATAACCTTGGGGAAATGGCTCGCTTCTGGACAAGAGACTCTAGCGATTCGACAAATTCTCATGATTTTTCTATTTGGTATACAACAAACTCTTCTATTTATATTAGAGCCGATTCGACAAGAGCTGGATACTCCGTAAGATGCTTGAAGGACTAGTTTTTGTTTTGTTGTGTTTTCGATTTGTTTTATATATAAAAAATACCCGAAAAAATCGGGTATTTTTTATGTGTGGGCACACAAGGATTCGAACCCTGGACCCCTTCGGTGTAAACGAAGTGCTCTAACCAGCTGAGCTATGTGCCCTCTTTAAAATTTAATTGTTTTGCGAGCTTTGTGGGCGAGAGAAGATTTGAACTTCCACAGCCAAAAGGCCACAAGCCCCTCAAGCTTGCGTGTCTACCAGTTTCACCACTCGCCCGATCGGTTAAATAATACAAATTACTTTTTTACAACTTTTTCTTTTAACTTCTTCTTATATCCAGGCTTCTTCAAAAAATAAAGCTTTGCTCTTTTTACTTTAGCTTCTTTTTTAATTTCTACTTTTGTAATGGTTGGTAAGTTCAGTGGAAATATTTTTTCTACACCAATTCCCTCGGAAACCTTTCTTACTGTTATAGTGCCTCCGATTTCTTGTCCGTGCTTTTTGGCAATAATAATTCCTTCAAAATATTGGACTCTTTCTTTTTCTTCTCCCTTGGTATTTAATTCTTTAATTTTTTGATAAACCCTAATAGTCATTCCTGGCTTTAAGTCTTTTATTGTTTCTTTTAAGTCTTTCATATATTTTATGTTTATATTTTAAAATTATTTAGCAAAAAGTAGGTAATTACTAAAATAATAGGCCTTTTTCAAGTCCTTGCTATATAATAGATTTTTATTTATTTTTTGTCAATGGTTTATTTTTGTTTTTATTGTTGGCAATAAAGGTAAACACTTTTTCGAAAACCTCTTCTATGTTTAGGTTGTCAGTGGCTATAACAAAATCGTAGTTTTTTAGATTGTAAACATCTATGTTAAAATATTTTTTGTATCTTAATTGGTCGCTTTTGTACCTCTCCTCTAAACTCTTTAAAACGGCTTCAATTGAATTTAAATTGTGGTCTTCATTGCGGTTGTTCTCTTTTTGTAATTGTTTAAAGATTCTTTCGGCTCCCGTTTTAAAGCTTGCCTCTATATATATTTTTAAAGAATTTGGTATAAAATACCATGATGTTCGGCCTTCTATTATAAAATTATCTTTTGTCTTCCCTAGCTCTTTCTGATAATTATCAACCTCTAAGTCTGTTGAGGGGTCACTTTCTCCTAACTTGTTATATTCGGCTAAAGTCATTCCTCTTTTTTGAGCAGCCTCTCTTCTTAGCCCCCCCATATAGTATCTTGGCCAATTTAATTTTTCAGCAATCATTTTAGCAATCGTGCTTTTACCTGACCCGTGTGAACCACTTATTGAAATAATCATATTTTTATTTGTCGCGCCGTAGTTCGCAGAGCGAAGGCGGACGTTTATTTTTAAGTTCAGTTTATATTATTTTTATGTTTTAGTAAACAAATTCTTTTACTATTATTTTAGTCCATTTTTTGTTATGATGGATTATAGATAAAATTGTTAAAATTTTTGATGTTTAAAAATTTTTTGGATTTTAAACCAAAGCATTTCTCTATATCTCCAAATAGCTCGAAATTCTCATATTCTCCAAGCATCTAAAATAATTTAAGTAAGAGTTTATATAATTAAAGCTTACTATTATGTTTAAAATAATACTAAATAAAAAATTTATATCACACGAGAAATCAACAGCTTTAAAAGCTTTTACTCTTATAGAGCTTTTAGTTGTAATAGCTATTATTGGCGTTCTTGCTACTCTAGCCGTAGTAGCACTTCAACAAGCCAGGCAAAGAGCCAGAGACTCTAAGAGGGTCGCTGATATGAAACAAGTTTCTACCGCCCTTGAGATCTTCTTTAATGAAAATAATAGATATCCCACTATAGAAGAATGGAACAGTGGTTCTATAATTTCTTTTTCTACGGGAGAAAATTTTATGAATATAATTCCTACGGCGCCTACCCCGGCTGACGGAGGTTGTTCCTCCGCTTCCAATACTTATTTTTACATGCCTCAAAACAGTGGGGCTAGTTATACTGTAGATTTTTGTATAGGCAAACAAATATCAGGCATGTCTGAAGGGACAAAACAGATGACTCCGGGAGGGATAATAACAATCAGCGAACCAGGAGGAGAATCTTCATCCTGGTTCTGTGGGGACAACTTTGTCGACGCTCGTGATGGTCAAATATATAAAACCGTGCAAATAGGAGGCCAGTGCTGGTTTGCCGAGAATTTAAATGTGGGGGTCAAAATAAATACGTGCGGAGCTGGTTCATGTGTTCCTGGAACAAATTGTAACCAGTCTTGTGTAAACAGGGGCTCTACGGTTAATTATCAAGAAGACAACGAGATTCTTGAAAGATATTGTTATAATGATCTCGAAAGCAATTGTGATATTTATGGAGGACTATATCAATGGGAAGAAATGACCCAGTACATAGGAGTAGAAGGCGCTCAGGGTGTGTGTCCTGATGGTTGGCATATTCCAACAAATACTGAGTGGACACAGTTAACAAGCTATATCTCAGACTTGGAGAATGCTCAGTATCATTGCAGTGGTAATAGTTTTTGGGTGGGAAAATCTTTGGCTAGTGATTACCTTTGGAATGGTAGCTTGTCTTTATGTGCTGTTGGTAATTCTGATTTTGCAGAATTAAGAAATTCTACCGGATTTACAGTTTTGCCATCAGGAGGAAGGGACGATTTTGGCCGCTTTATTGGGCTAGGAACAGATAACAACTTTTGGTTTTATTATGAAGGCGATCCTTGTATTGAAATTAGATATTTGTCCTTTTCATCGCCGATATTTGGAGCCCAATGTTTAAACGGCGACTCAGGCCTTCCGGTTAGATGTTTAAAAAATTAATTGACAAAATTTTTATCTTTCAATATAATAAAGACAAACGAAACAATTCGTTTTGTTTTGTTGTTGATTTTAATAAATTTAAATAAATAGCAATTATATGCCAAAGAGAACGTTTCAGCCAAATGCTAAAAGAGCTAAAAAAAAGCACGGATTTTTAAAGAGAATGAGCACTAAAGATGGTCAGGATGTTATTAAGAGAAGAAAAGACAAGGGAAGAAAAAAATTAAGCAAATAAAACTTTTATTTAGAAACTAAATAAATGTTTAATAAAAAAAACAGAGTTACCAAAACAAAAGAAATTGAAAACATTTTTAAAAACGGAAAGAGTTTTTACAATGATATTTTAGGATTTAAAGTTTTGAAAAATGAAATAAAAAACAACAGATTTTGTATAATAATTTCCGCTAAGGTTAGCAAAAAAGCCGTTGTTAGGAATAAAATAAAAAGACAGATTAGGGCGATTATAATAGGAGAAAAAAATATTTTAAGGAACGATTTTGATATAGTTATTATAGTTAATAAAAATATTGTAGGTCGAGATTTTTCAGAAATAAAAAATTCGCTTAATAGTGCTTTTAAGAAGCTGAATCTTTATGCTTAAAATTTTTGAATTTATATATTTATTTCCGAGAAATTTAATTATTTTTTTTATAAAGATTTATCAAAAAACATTCTCCCTAGATCACGGTCCTCTAAAAAGCTTGTATCCTCATGGGTTTTGTCGTTTTACGCCTACCTGTTCGCAATATGGAATTGATGCAGTAAAAAAATATGGTGTTGTAAAAGGAGGCGCTAAGGCTTGTTGGCGGATTTTAAGATGTAATCCTTTTAACAAGGGAGGGCATGATCCTGTTAAATAATATTAAATTAAAACTATGAATGGAATTTTTCAATCTTTTTTTTATCAACCAATTTTAAATTTGTTGGTTTTTTTATATAATATTTTTGGCGACCTAGGTTTGGCTATAATATTTTTAACAATATTAATTAAGCTTATACTATATCCTTTATCTAAGAAATCAATAAAATCGCAGAAAGCGCTTCAAGACCTTCAACCAAAAATAGAGGAAGTAAAGAAAAAAAACAAAGGAGATCAGCAGGCAACCAGCGTTGAATTAATGGCTTTGTACAAAGAAAACAAGGTCAATCCTTTTTCTTCTTGTTTGCCGCTTTTAATTCAGTTGCCATTTTTTATTGCTATTTTTAGGGTTTTTAGAGATGGTTTTGCTCAAAATCATTTAGATCTTTTGTATACATTCGTTAAAAATCCTGGAACAATAGATGTTATTTCTTTTGGATTTTTTAACCTTGCTGAAAAAAGTATCGTTTTGGCATTGCTTGCTGGATTGGCTCAGTTTTGGCAAGCTAAAATGATGACCACTAAAAAGCCTGAAATTAAGACCGAAGGAGCAAAAGATGAAGGCATGATGGCTATTATGAACAAACAAATGCTTTATATAATGCCTGGAGTTACTGTTTTTATAGGGTTAACAATGCCTGCCGGTTTAACATTTTATTGGTTTTTAACCACACTGTTTACTGCTTTACAGCAAAAAGTAACCTTTAATAAAGATCGTGACGATAGCAATAAAATAAAAGAGGTCAAGGTTTTAAATTAAACCATTTTATAATAATCTTATATAATATAAAAATGTTCTGCGTAGAACATTTTTTTGTTTGTGGAATGCGTAGTCTTTGTTTACATTATTTAATGATGCGTTATTTGAAAAAAACAATTTGTTAAGATGGTCTTAAATGTGTTTATAAAAAAAATTGTTCTGCGTAGAACAATTTGGTATGTCTGTTTTTGGTGGCTAGAATCGCGCAGTATTAAAAAGTTCTTTCTTTTCCTACTATAAAAGATAATACTTTATTTGTTAACATTATTTTCGCCGGGCATTCTATTTCTTTTGAATTGTCCACGAGGATAAGGGCATCTTCGTTGTTTAAGGTTACTTCTTCTTTTATTGGCAATAAAGTTTTATCCTTAGAGTTTGTTTCTGTATAAAGATTAAGAATATTATCTTGAGGCGAAATAGAAATGTTCTGCGTAGAACATTTTCTGTCTAATAAATTAAAAATATAACAATAACCATTGTTGTTAAAGTTTAAAGAGTATGAGCTGTTTATTTTTAAAGTAGTTCCTTTGTTTTTTATATAGCAATTACTCAAAAAGTATAGATCGTTTATTTTTGCTATTTTTATAGTTTCTATTCTTCTGGCAGAGAGAGTAAAGGCAGCTTCTTTTTCATTTTTTACACCCAAAGAATTGGCAATATTATTTCTATTGCCAATAGGGACTACAAATATAGGAATATTTTCGCTAATATTAGCGAAAATATTTATAATATTGCTAACAGTTTGGTCGTTGCCAACTATTATTATTGTTTTGGCGCCATTGTTTATTTCCTTTTCTATTGATTCCTGAGTATTTTTTATATTTTTTAGGTAAATTATCTTACCTTGTAAGTTTAATTTATTTATTTGCTCTTCGAATCTTCTAGTTTTCTTTTTATATTTTTCCGTTATGGCGTCATAAATAAAAACGTTCATAGTTTGTTTTTATTTCTAGATTATAGGGTTTTCAAAATTATTTATCTCCTCTTTTTGTTTTTTTTCAATACTTTTTTCACCTTTGTTTTTTAAACCACTGATAAACACCTTGCCATTAATTTCAGCCCCTTTTTCTATCGAAATTTGTGAGCATTCAATATCTCCTAATATTTTAGCCGTTTCTCCAATTGCTAGATAGCCGAGAATTAACAAATTTCCGTTGATTTGCCCCTTGACCATCATTTCTTCGGCTGATATGTTGGCGTTTATTTTAGATTTTTCTCCAACCAAAACGGACCCTTTTGTCTTAATTTCTCCTTCTAACGATCCATTAATTATGATATTGCCATTACTTTCGAAATTTCCTTTAACCAAAACAGACTCGCCAATAATTGTTTCGGCTTCATTAAAATTTTCGAATTTACCATCTTTTTTAAACATAAATTTAAAATTAAGATTAAGCGTTATAGTTTTCTATTTTAATTTTAGGCAAATATTTGAATTTTGTCAAAGTTTAAACCTCGGCGAGGTTAAGTCTGTTTTTTGTGTTTTTTTTAATTTTGCAAAACTTTTTATTTTTTTAGAATTGTGTTAATATCTTTTTAGTTTTTAGAAGACTGTTCCCATAGTTTAATGGATAAAACAAGAACCTCCTAAGTTCTAGATCCACGTTCGATTCGTGGTGGGGACACAAGAAGTGGAATTAATAGGATTATTAGAAAGAAGTTGGCCCCAAGGTTAAAAGCATTATCGAGAGGAGAGCTAAAGAAAATGGGCATATATTTTTGAAAAAATTAAGCGAAGACGAGCAATTTGAAGTTGTTGAAAAAAGTCAATTTGGCGCCGGCCCAAGTGACCTCTCCACTAAATTTGTCAATGATCTCCTTGCTATTATTGAAGAAAAATTAAATATAGAAAATTATTCTGATTTAGAATACTACACAGCGGTAAATTCTCATTTAGATTTTTGTGGCGTTGATGGTTTTTTTAAGCTAAAAAATAACAACAAAGATATTAGAGTATGTTTTGATATTACTGGAAATTCGGAGGTTAACAAGCATGAACAGGGAAGAGAAAAAATTAAGGTTGGCGGAAAATCTTTTAACGTTGTTTCTTTGTTTGTAGATGGAAATAAAGAGGATTATAATCGTAAAAGAGACGAAAGAATGATAGAGGGTTTTGCGAACAAGCTTGTAGCAGAATCAAAAAGAGAGATGTAGAAAATAATAAAAATAGTTTAATTAAAAAAGACCCAAGGGTCTTTTTTAATTTATATTGAAGGGTTTTTAGTTTATATTAACAGTAACTTCGTTACTTTTTTTAACAGAACCGTTCCAGTCATAAAATTCTGCGTAAATTTTATAAGTTCCACTTTCTGGTAAAAAATCCCAATTAGTCTCTATGGTTTTGCTTATAATATTGTCCATTGTTTTGATTTTGCTTATTTCTTCCGTTTTTTCATTTCTCAACATTAGATCTATTTTTATTATCTGGTTTGGATTGGTACTTACCATTTTTATTGGAAGAGGGAAGTCTGGTGAGCCTAGTGCTAGCCCGCTGCTTGGATATATTAAATTAAGATTTGAAGGAAGTTTTTCTATATTTTTGTTTAATATTAAATTAAATTCTATTGATCTCTCTGCACAATTTAAAACGTCATCACAAACTAAAATTTTTAATTTATAATAGCCGTTATTTAAAAACGATATATTTTTATTCAAATCGAAAGGATAAGAAGTTTTTCTTTCTAACAGATTATCATTTATATAGTATTCAATTTTGTAAATTCCCCTTGGAGCGGTTGCTTCAAGCGCTACTACCAAATCTTCAGTGCTTACGGTTGAGCCGTCTTCAATATTTTTTATTGAAAACACTGGAATGTTTTCTGAATCATAAACATTTTCAGCTTGGTTTAATATGTCTGGGTCATAATTTTCGTCTTGTTTTTTTGCCCACTCCAAAACCATGTCTTCCCATAGTTTAAATTGAGAATCGTTTTCTGGGTTAGTCGGGACTGGTCCGAGAGGATCATCTTTGTCTACATAGTATAAAATAGAATGATGGTCAGCGAAAAATATCTCCTCTATTAATTCAGTGGGAGTCGTTTCGGTTGCAATGCTTCCCGTTTCTTTATTTATTTTTATTGTTTTTCCTATGGGGTCACCGTCTATGATAGCCTTTCCAGTCTTTTTGATTTCTGGTTGAGAGAAATTTTCTATAGGAGAATCTTTTAAGGCGTTTCTCATAAATTCGTTCCAGATTGGAGCGGCGACGACGCTTCCGTCTGCACCTCTCTTCATTTCACTGTTGTCATTATTTCCGACCCATACCCCTGCAACAAGAGATGGTGTGTAGCCGATAGTCCAAGCATCTCTAAAATTGTTAGTTGTTCCAGTTTTAGCTGCCACCGGTCTGCCGGCGATGGTTAAAGTATTCTTTTCTCCAAAAATAAAAGATCTTGCATTGTTGTCGGAGAGAATACTATTTATCATCTTGGCGATGTTGGGGTCCAGAACCCTTTTTTTTCTCTCTTGGAATTCTTCCAATTTTTTTCCATCTTTATCTTCGACTTTTAGTATAATACTAGTGGGGCTTACATCTCCTTCTCTAGCAAAAATGCTATAAGCATTCACATGTTCTAGAAGTTTTACTTCGGCGCCCCCCAAAACCAAGGATAAGCCGTAATTATCGGGGTCTGTTAGAGTTGTGTATCCAGCTTCTCCGGCCAAAGCAATTACGTTTTTTATTCCGGCCAGATATAGGGCTTTAACGGCTGGGATGTTAAGAGACCCGGCCAAAGCCTTTCTAATTGAGACCGGTCCACTTTCTTGGTTATTATAATTTCTTGGTTCATATTCTTTGCCTGATGCTGAAAAATTAGTTATCACATCATATAAGATGGTGTTGGGATTATAACCCTTGGTAAACAGTGTTGCGTATACTAATGGTTTTAGGGACGATCCTGGTTGTCTAGGACGTATAGCAACGTTTACTTGGCCGTCAATTTCTTGGTTAAAATAATCTTTTGATCCTACCATTGCAAGCACTTGACCATTTTTAGGGTCTATTGCCACCAGAGAGGCATTGCTAGCGTTAAACTTCGAAGCATTTTCGTCAACTCTGTTTTTAATAGCATCTTCCGCTATTGTTTGTTTTTCTAAATCAAGTGTAGTGTAGATTTTGAGGCCACCCTGCTCAAGCGTTTTAGTGCCATATTTTTCTGATAAAACTTCTTTGACATACATTACGAAATGAGGAGCTATTATATTTGTTTCTGGTCCTTTAAATTTTAATTCATCATTTTTTGCCGCATCCCTTTCTTCTTCGTTTATATAACCCTGCTCTTGCATGATATCTAAAATATATTTTTGTCGTCCAAGCAATAAGTCTATGTTTGCACCATATGGAGAATATCTGCTTGGAGCTTGTGGAAGGGCGGCGAGCAAAGCACTTTCTGCTAACGTTAAATCTTTGGCGGATTTACCAAAGTATTTTTGACTAGCGGCCTCTATTCCATAGGCGTTAGAGCCATATGGTATTTCATTTAAATACATTTGGAGTATTTCATCCTTGCTAAACTTTTTTTCCATTTTTTGAGCTATCAGTATTTCTTTTATTTTTCTGGAGTATTTTTTGTCTGAAGTTAACAAGGCATTCTTTACAAATTGTTGAGTGAGCGTTGATCCCCCAGCACTTTGATTATACAAGATGTTTGTTATTATTGTTCTGGCAATAGCCAATAAACTTATTCCTTTGTGTTTGTAGAAATTTTTGTCTTCGATGGCGATGGTTGCTTGCTTAGCATAATCTGGTATTTCAGATAAATTAATTAAAGTTCTTTTTTCTTCGCCATGAAATTCGTATAGTATATTTTCTCCGGTCCTGTCATATATAATAGTGCTCTGGGCAATTTCTCTTTCAATAAGCTGATTTGGGTTGGGCAGGTCCTTGGACAAAAAGGAAACTATTAGAAGCCCGGCGAAAACAGCGACCAAAACAATTAAGGCGGTTGCTTTAATAAAAAATTTGCTAAAGAAAAAGGATACAAAAATGTTTTTCTTGTCTCTTTTTTGTTTTTTAATCCCAAAATTACTTCTGTTTATTATTTTTATTTTTTTAGGTCTGTAATATTTTGGGCCGATTGATTTTTTTCTAAAATCTTTTTTTATCATTTTGTTTTTAAAAAATTATCTTAAAGATAAAAAGTTTGTTATAATATTTTTAGTTGTAACACAGTGACTACAATGATATTATCAGAATTAAAGCTTTTTCGCAACATATTGTTTGTGTTTTTATCTAAAAAAGTCAACTTAAACTATGCTAAATAACAAAAATATTTGTGTGCCAATTCTGTTGTTTGTTTTGTTTTTTTCTATTTTTGGTAATTTTTGTTTGGCCGAAACAAACAACGACAACCCTAGGAGCAGGGATGTTATTTTTAAGGCAAAAGTGCTTGCAGTTTTAGAAGAAAAAGAAAAAGAAACCGAGGATGGAAGAAATGTTAGACAACAAAATTTAAAGCTGCTTGGGCTAGAGAAAGAGTTCAAAAACAAAGAAATCATTTTTGAAGGAATTGGTAACATAGAAATTGTTGGAGAGAAGCTTTACAAGGAGGGCGAAAAGCTTTTAATCCTAGCTTCTTTTAATAGTATTGATAATTCTTATACTTATTATGTTTATGACTATTTGAGAAGTGGTCCCTTGTTTTTCATGGTTGGTTTTTTTCTTTTAATTTTATTTTTGGTTGGTAAATGGAAGGGCCTTCGAGCTGTATTTTCTCTATTCTTTACTTTCTTGATAATAATTCTTTATATAGTTCCTAAAATTTTAGACGGTGCAGATCCGGTTTTTGTTACATTGTTAGGGTCGTTTTTTATCTTGTTTTTTATTATCTATATGACAGAAGGTTTTAATGCCAAGTCGCACATTGCCGCTCTATCGACTTTTATAAGTTTGTTGTTGGTAGCTGCAGTTTCTTGGCTTTTTATCTATTTTGGTAAATTGTCCGGCGCCTTTAATGAAGATGTTTTTATTTTGTTGAATATTGGTCAAAATGTGGTTAATTTTAAAGGGCTTCTTTTGGCTGGTATTATTATTGGAACATTGGGGGTTGTTGATGATGTTATTATTTCTCAAGTGGCGACCGCTGAACAAATAATAGAATCAAATCCTCACCAAGGTTGGCAGGAAGTATTTAAAAAATCATATAAGGTGGGAATTTCTCATATTAGTTCAATGACTAATACTTTGTTTTTAGCTTATGCTGGAGCATCCTTGCCTTTGCTTATTTTGTTTATTAGTCCCGAAAATCCATTTAGCAGTTTTGAACAAATAATAAGCAATGAGGCTATTAGCACGGAAATAATTAGAGCTTTAAGTGGAAGTATAGGAATTGTTTTGTCTGTTCCCCTTTCTACGTTCTTGGCCTCTTGGTGGTTTGTGCGCCAGAAAAGAAAGACTTAATTTGCTTGTGAGGCTTCAAGAGCCAATTATTAATTTGGTTAAATAAAAAAGCCGGAATGTTTTAATCCGGCTTTTGTTTGAGAGTTTTTCTTTTTATGAGTGTTTTCATGACCACGTCTAGCCCTGAAAAGCTGCTAAGACATTTTTTCTTATTTCTCTGTAAAAATTAGAAGGCAGGGTCTTGAGGTTGTTCTCGTTTGGCAGGTCACGCGCCGGACAATGATAGTTGAAACCGATTCCTTCGGCCCTTTTGTAGTTTTCACTTTGCATCCAGACTTCTTTGATACTGTTCACTTTTCGAATATCATCAATGAAAGTACTAATATTGTCACATCGACCAGGACAACGAAAAATTTTGCCCGAAAGAGTTAAATACATGCCAGCTGCGACTTGGTTGCAGGGATGACAGCCTGGATACAGAGAAACGTCTTCTGTTAAAAATTGTTCCAAAGTTTGTAAACCATTTCTAATATTCCAAATATAAATTTGAGAATAAAGGTCAATTAGTTGAGGAATATAATCTTTAAAGTGGCGAACTCTTTTGGCTTCGTCCAGGCCTTTGCCGGAAAGATTAGAAGGACAACTCACTACATAGATATTGCGACGACGACCCCATTTATAGATCGAAAAAATTTCGTGGATATTTTCGGGCTTAATGGGGGCAGCAACCAATGCCAGTCTAGTAGCTTCTCTTTCGCAGTAGTTGTTGAGCCCAGCTTCAACCAAAAGACTTAAGGCTCGGTCTCTTAATTCTGGGTAATTTTTTAATTTCAAATTACCAGAATCAACAAATTGTTTTTGCATATCATAGTCGAAAGAGTTAAACCCAAGTAAAATACTTGTGTCTAATTTTTTTAATTCGGCTGCTAATTGTTTTCCGTTATTAATGCCATAGTGAGAATTAAATTTTTTTGCTAAATTATCACTTCCGATTACATGACCTTTGGTGAAGACAGAGGCTTTGATGTCTAGGCATTTAAGTTGTCTCAAAAAACCAATAAAATTTCTATTTTCGAATGGCTCTCCACGGCCTAAAAATTTTACACTTCGGAGCCCTAAAACTTTGGCTTCTTTCAGATAGTCTAAAATTTCGCCCTCTTTTAAAAAGTTTTGTTTTAGATCAAGATCAAAGCGGTCGTCTCGACGAAAACAATGAGGACAATCCAACATACAGTTGTTACCCAGATCAATGTCTAGGTGAAGCAATTTTTGTGTACCGTCAGAATTAGCTTGATGTAATTCTTTGGTTTCAAAATTTCCCCAGTGGGCGACGGTGTTTTTGTAATTCTTTGGGAATCGGCCGGTAAAGGTCTCTGCAATATTCTTTAGTATAGTGGCAATTGCTTTAGGCATATTTATTTTCTCCTGTTTTTAGTTAGTAATTAGATGGACATTATTTTGCTTAGTTGTCAATGAACAATTTTGATTATTTAAGTATAGCATAATTAAAATAGTTTGTCAATACTCTTCGTCAATTTTGTAATAGTTTTAACTTTATAAAATAAGCCCATATTCGTTGTATAAAAAATATTGTGGGGCCAGCTTGACACAGATAGTTTTTTGAGTTATAATTTAGATATGAAAAAAGAAAATTTTCAAATTGAAAAACATTTAAAAATTATTGGTTTATCTGATAACGAAATTGCAGTTTATGTAGCAATTTTAAAATTGGGCAAAGGGGTGGTTTCACAAATTGCACGAAAAGCATTTTTGAATCGCACAACGGCGTATGATATTTTAAATCGTTTGGTCGCTAAAAAATTAATTAGTATTTCGGGCAAAGAGCCAAAGCAGGAATATATGGCCGAGTCTCCAGATCAATTAAAGTTATTAATTAAAGAGGAGCTAGGGCGACGTCAATTGGAATTAAACGAAGTTGAAAAAGTTATTCCAGAATTAAAATCAATTCATAATGTTATGGGTAGACCCCAAGTTAGATTTTATGAAGGAGTCGAAGGGCTTGAAACAGTTTATGAGGACACCTTAACTTCGCACGAACCAATCCGTGGATATGCAACAGTAGATGAGATGCACAATGGTTTGCCTGGATATTTTCCAAAGTATTATAAAAGACGTGCAGCAGCCGGTATTAATATTAGAGCGATTATTCCCAAAACTGAGATTGGGCTAGAGAGAAGTGCACACGATAAAGAAGAGTTAAGAGAAACGGCTTTAATCCCGTTGGAAAAATATGGTTTTCATCCAGAAATTAATATTTATGATAATAAAGTAATGATTGCTTCGTGGCGAGAAAAATTAGGGATTATTATTGAATCAGCAGAAATTGCGGATGCTATGAAAAAAATTTATGAGTTGGCGTGGAACGAATCAAGGCGCTTAGACGCGGAAATTAGGAAAGAAGCAAAAAGCAAAAGTTAGAATAATAAAAATAAAAAAATCCGCATCAAGCGGATTTTTTATTGTATGAGCGGGTAAGGGGAATCGAACCCCTATCCTCAGCTTGGAAGGCTGATATAAAAGCCATTATACGATACCCGCATTTTCTCTGCGGAGCGGACGGGACTCGAACCCGCGACCTCCTGCGTGACAGGCAGGCGCTCTAACCAGCTGAGCTACCGCTCCATTTGACTAACAGCAAAATATTAGCAAATATTTCTAGGCTTGTCAAAATCATTTTTATGATATATAATAGTCTATAGTATTGTCTCTAAAAGGTCAATGCTTTTTAGAATTTATTAGAAGATTTTAATTGAGATTAAAACTTGCCAAAAGTATGATTGATGAAAAAAAGATTGAAAAAATAAAGAAAGACCTCCTAAAAAGAAAGGAGCAGATTTTGCAGGACTTACAAGATTTATCAAAAAAGGATACACACGAAACCGACAATAGAACCGCCAAATTTCCAGAGTATGGAGATAAACCCGATGAAAATGCTCAAGAGATAAGTGAATATTCAACTACGGTTGTAACCGAAAAGGTAATAGAAAAAACATTAGAAGAAATAGATGGCGCTCTTGATAGAATAGAAAAGGGAATTTATGATGTTTGTAAGTATTGTGGAGGAGAAATCAGTGAAAAGAGACTAGAAGCCAGATCAACAGCCAGCTCTTGCATTGATTGTAAAACAAAACTTCAAGAGGAAAATGATTAATTTTTTCAAAAAAAATAAACAAACATATAATATAGCTATTTTTTTAATAATAGCTATATTTTTTATTATAGACAGATTTCTAAAAAATTTAGCGATAAGCTCAGAAAGAGGTTTTTCGTTGTTGGGGAATATTTTAAAGTTTAATTTTGTGCCTAATGAGTATATTGCTTTTTCAATACCAATACATGGAACATCGTTGTTTTATTTTTTGTCGCTTTTATTGGTTTTAGTTTTGGTCTATTTTTTCTTTCTTTTTATTAAAAAAAAATGGTTTGAATTTCTTTGTTTTTTTGGCATTTTTTTAGGAGCGCTCAGCAATTTTATAGATAGGATTTTATATTCTTTTGTAATTGATTATTTTGACTTGGTCTATTTTACAGTCTTTAATGTAGCCGATGTTTTAATATTTTTTTCTTCTCTTTTTCTTTTAGTCTTTTATTTAAAAGAAGATAAAAGATTAGGAAAAAGTTAGTTCTCGGCTGTTTTCGCTTAAGGTCTTTATTTTTATAATTTTTGCTTTTTGTGGCAAAAATTTTTTTATTTTATTTCCCCACTCTATAACAATTACGTTTTCTTCGTCATTTAAAAAATCAAAAAAACCAATATTTTCCAGATCTCTTTTTGAAGACAAGCGATAAGCGTCAATATGAATAAATTTTTTTATTTTTTTTTCTTTTGTTTTTGTTTTGTAAATATTTAAAATTATAAATGTTGGGCTGCTTACATTTTTTTTTATATTTAAACCCTTGGCAATCCCTTTGCTTAACAAGGTTTTGCCCGTCCCCAGATTTCCAGTTAGGGAGAAAATTTCTCCTCCCATGCATTTATCACCGATAATTTGCCCGAGACTCATTGTTTCTTTTTCGTTTTTAGTTATTATTTTTTTCATGTTTTTATAGTTTTATATCTGTTGTTATTTTATTATATTTAAAGATAAATAACAAATTTTGTTCCTTTTTTCCTGTTGACTTTTATTTTCTCGTTTGTTAAATTGTTTAATATTAAGACCTAAAGCAGATTTGGGTTTTTTGTCCCTGTAGTTCAATGGATAGAACATCAGCCTTCTAAGCTGAATATCTAGGTTCGATTCCTAGCGGGGACACAGAGAATAGGATTATTGAGGCTCTTAAGATCTTTAGGATTCTTGGGATTTTTAAAACTATTTAATTCTAAGCTTACTTCTATGTTTTATTTTTTATTTTTAGTATTGCTTGTTCTGTTGGTCGTTCTTGCGTTTACATCGGTTCAGTTTTATAATATTGTTTTTAGAGGTTTTGCCCCCTTTATTTCTACTAAATTTAATGCGGTTTTAACCATATTAAAAGATTTAGATTTGAAAGGCGATGAACATGTCTACGAGCTTGGTGCGGGGAAGGCTGGTTTTTTGAGGGCGATTGAACAAAAATTTGGCAACAAAAAATTAACCGGAGTAGAGTATTCTTTCCTCCCATATTTTTTAGCTAAGACACAAATTGTTTTGTCCAATAGTAAGATCAATTTAATAAGGAAAGACATGTTTAAGGTCAGCTTGAATGATGCCGATATTATTTATTGTTTTTTGATGCCAAAAATGATGGCCATGTTGGAAAAAAAGTTTAAACAAGAATGTCGTCCAGGGACGCTTATTATAAGTTATCATTTTAGAATTCCGAATATGGAACCAGAAAGGGTGTTGAAAGAGGAAAAGAATAATATTTATTTTTATCGAATTTAAAAATCGATTTATGGTGGCTATAGTTTAACGGCTAGAACACTGGTTTGTGGTACCAGTAGCGAGGGTTCGACTCCCTCTAGCTACCCCAAACGGTATCTAATATAACCGAGTTCGGTTGATTGGATATCATTGCAGGAATCTCGGCAATTTGTCGGGATTTTTGCGTTTTAGGGGCAATCTTGGATTTTGATTTGCCAGCTATGAATGGCGTAAATTCTACGGCCAAGTCGGTTATTATTCTCGGTCCGGCAATCTCCTTGTATTTCTTGGTAAAGACCATGTCCTCGGCTTGCATCAGTCCTCTGATGATCGGTGATGGTATTACGGTTTGGATTTTTTTGTCGGCCACTTCGAACCTCTCCCAGTAAAGGCCAAGGAATAATCGCTTCATCTCGTCTGGTGATTTGGTATAGGCTTCGTAAGCGTTGCGGACGAATAAGAGCATATCTTGCAGTTCATCGATTCTCATATTGAGTTTTTTATCTTGGACGTACAGTTCGTCTTGCAATAGACCGAGCTGTTCTTTGATTTTCACTTTTATTCTGGTGAAATCGTCATCCGTAATAAGTCCGGCAAATAGTTTTTCCTCGGCTGTATCCCGTTTCTTTTCAAACATCATCTTTTGAGTATTCAAGCCTCGTTTGTCTTTATTAATTACTTCTTTGCGATTGTTATAAACTTTTTCAATTTTGGTCACCAGTCTGTCGGTAAAATTGGGAGTAAATTCTATGTACTTGAATAAGTTGGCAACCTGCTGTTCTATGTCCCAAACTTCCACATACTTATCTTGGCATTTAATCTGATCGCCAGATCGGTTGCAGTGGTAATAAGATTTATTTTTCTTAGGATGATGTTCGGCCGTGTATCTTTGTCCGCAGTTGGCACAAAAGGTCAGACCTCGCAAAATGAAATTGAATTTTTGCCGTCGGCAAGCATATCTATTGTGTTCGGCCATAACCAGTTGGACTCGTTCCCATAAATCTTTATCTATAAGTGGTTTGTGCTTTCCGGTGTTAACTAACCCTCGCCATCTCATCTCGCCGTAATAAAAAGGATTTTTTAGAATCTCAATCATCTTGCTGTGAGCCAGTCGTTTGTCGGCGTGAGTTCTAAAACCTTTTTTGTATAAAGCATCGCGAACTTCAAAGACTGAGTAATCGCCAGTCACATACATTTTGAATGCTTCTTGAATAAGCGGTGCCCGTTCCTCGTCCACGACAATAATTCTTTTTTTCTCATCGTCTGGTTCGCCAGCATTTAAATATCCGACAGCCACACCGGTCGGCCACCAGCCCTCCCAGAATTTTAGCTCAAGACTTTTCAAGGTCTTTCTTGATGTGATTTGGGATTGGAGTTGGTTCACACCGGCAATAACCAAGTCCATAAAGTTTCCCTCGGGACTGTCAGTGATGCCTGGCTGGGAGACAGAAAAAAGTTCAACATTATGCTTTTTCATAATCGCCTTGATCTGCATGTGATCAAGAGCGTTTCTGGCTAGTCGGTCAGTGTCTTGAATAAAAACTGCTCTGATTGTTTTGTCGTCTTGGATTTTAAGTAGCATGTCTTGCAGACCTGGCCGGTTCATATTGGTGGCTGATCGGCCAGGGTCTTCAAAAACGCCGTCGTCTATCAGTTTGAATTTGTTACTTTCCTCAATCGCTCGTTTACAGAGCTTGAGCTGAGTCGCAAGGGAATGGTGGCCGTCCTCGGCTTGTTCCTCGGTTGAGACTCGGCAGTAAATTAATGCATGTTCCATATTATTTCATTTTAATTATCGGTTAATTTTTATTAAGAGACCTTTCACGGACACCCTATACTAATTTTGTCGACAAGCTAAGCTCGAGTTGCCCACAGCTCGGATTATTCTCTAAATGTTGTGAGTCGGACACTTTCACCGGTTTTACTATAAACAACTGTAATAACCTGTAATTATTCTCTTATTTGCTGGTTTTTTCGATGATTGTGCGTTTCAGACTTTTCCTTTTTTAGTGTCATTTAGTGTGAGTTGGTGTGAGCAAATTTTCAGCTTTTTTGGCCAAAATGTTGCCGTTTGTTGCGGATTGTTGCCGTTATGACCGTTATTTTTGGTTATCTGGTCTTGGTTTGGCTGGTTTAGTTTTTCCAGTTTCCGCCCAATTAAATATTGCATCGGCTGTTTCTTTGGAGTATTGATTTCTCGATAAGCGGAGTTTGATTTCATAAGGGATAAGTTTCCAGCGTTCTTGAGGGGGTAATTCGTAGATATCTTGATTATTAAGCATGATGTTTTCTTTCGGCTTACCTTCGACTCGATCTAATATTTCCTTAATTGCAGCTAACTTCACGGCATCGTTAGAACTTCCCATGAGAGCCACGAGCATTTCATTGGCTAGACGAAAGTTTTCCTCCCTGACTCTGGCCCCGGCTCGGCGAACAATCTCCATGGTCTCGGCATGAATATCGTCCATTTCGTTGGCGTAGTGTTCATAATCGCTTGCAAGTGTTCCTGCCTCTTTAAACCAATCTTTTATGCTTTGAACAGTAAATTTGGCTTTTCTACTTTTTGGCCATCTCTTATTCAAAATTTCAGCAATGTTTTGATAAGAAAAGCCTTTATATTTAAGCTCGAATGCCACTTTGTGATATTCGGATAGATGTTTAATTTTTGGCATAAAAAAGTAGAGTTAAGTAGAATTTTTTTCGCCCTTATTAATCACGATAATAGTCGGCTGTTCGGTTATTTTCTTTATGATGTACTCAGTGGCCGACAGTCTGACTACTTCGTCTTTACTATCTAAAAGTGATACTAAGGTTTTCGCCGCCTTGATGAGATTATTTTTGAATATCTCATCTGATTTTTCTATTGGTTTTTTTGATTTTACTTTGTTCATATTTTTTAGTTAATTATTGATGTTTAATAAAGTGTTAAAATACGCACCTCTTTTTCTTACTTTCTCGCTTGATTGATTTATCACGGATCGGTACGCTTCCTCAATTCTCGTCAATCCGTACTTTTTGAGAGCGGATAGGATAAAGGTCATATCTTTTTCTCCCAGCTCTTGGGCAATCTCCCAGCATTTCTGTTCCTCATAAGACTTGGGAGTGAATTCACTTACGGGTCGACCACGATTCGATCGGTTGTTTTTATTTTCTTTCTCGTTGTCGTTCTTGGAACTTCTGCCGAGCGAATTTTCCGAAGTGAAAGAAAACCTGTCCACTAAAGCGTTTTTGTCGCTTTCCAACTTCTGCCGAACATCACTGACTTCTGTTGGCACTTCTGCTGGTGAATGCTCTGTAATATCATCCTCACTTCTGCCGAACTTCTGTTTCTGGCGTACTTCAATGTTGACAAAACCACCATTTGATAAGGGGTAACTAGCGATATCAACATGGAACGAACTTCTGCGACCTTGCTGTACAGGAAACCACATCCACTTCTTCCGCTTAAGGTTTAACATCAGCCGGTTAATGTGATTCTTGGAATACTTTTCTTTGAAGTCCTTGGAAAGTCCGGCATAGCTTACTTGGGCTCGGCCGATCCGGGGATTGGCGTTGATCCACAGCCAGACGAGGACCGAGTATTCCTCAAAACTCAAATAGCCGTCCACAAGGGCGGTCTTGATGCTTCGGGGAAGCTTTACATAATCATTGTTATCTATTTCGAATGGCAAATTTTCCATATTTCATATTTGATTATTTTCAACTGATCGCGTCGTTATACATGAGCGACTTCAGCTCTTTAATGGCGTTTACAAACTTGCGAGTGTTAACGCTCGTTAGGCCGTCAAAGTATCCGGCAACGATTTGGACCCGATCCGGTTCATCGGTGAAGATAAAGCGGAAGCGTCGGCTGTCGGTTTTATTTATGCCGACAAGATGATAATCGTTGGCTAAGAGCAGACAGGCCGTGTAGAAGTCGCTGGTAATAAAATTATTGTCTGGTGTTTGGTTTTTCATATTCATTTTGATTATTAGATTGTTTTTCTTTCTCTTTTTGCTCGTAGCGATAATCCAAAAGTCGGACAATTAGATCAGCTAATCTGTCCATAAAAATTTCCTCCATTTGAGCTGGGGTGAGAGGCGGTATTTTCTTTGTGATTATTGGCTTCGGCATAAAGATGTTTGCATATTCTTTATACCAATCGGGTCGCGCCTCTTTACATACTCTTTGATTGAATTTTCAAGACAAAAAAACGACCGCTTTGGTCGCTTTTGTAAAAAGTTATTAACAGGGGTCTTGAGAGTACCTTGCGAACTTTATTCCTTTTTCAACATTACGTTTGGGTTGATACGGTATCCGGAATCCTGCCAGCCGTCGATAAATTTTAAGAGTCCGAGTTTCTTTTCCGCGGATCGCCTTATTGCTTGGACCGCACTTTGAACGGATTTGACACTTGCCAATCCAGTGACGTCGGCTAATGTTTGGGTCGGTATGTATTTTTTGGTGGACATCATTGCAGTTATCAACTTCATTCTTTTGCTCGGGGCTTCCATTCTAAAACAATATTGGCTCTTTGGTTCACGATATATTTCGCAATCGGATGAAATGTACACGGCGGTCTTACTGGCTGGAGTATTTGTGCTCTTTGCAAAATATTCAGCAAAAGAAATCGTCGCCTCCCTTGCAAATGTTTTTATAAACTGTTGGTCGTATTCAGTTAGTCCTTCAAATTTACTGGTTCGGCGTTCCAGCAGGGACCGGATACCTTTCACTTCGAGTTTTGTTTCGATGATTTCTTTAGTGAGAAGTCCGATCGCTGGTTGATTGTGTTTTATGATTTGGTCACCGTCTATAATTCCAGCCGATTTCATAGATGATCGCAAAATCTTTTCAGTAGTGGCAATAGATAACCGGTAGGTCGGCATAAAGTCCACTGATTTTCGGATATTAAATTTGTATTTGGTGGCCAAAGTGGCCTTTTTCATTTTCATACTCATTTTTTAGCTGGATATAAGCTTAAACCTTACATCCAGTTCACTTTTGCCTTTTTAACATAGTTTTCATCTTGTACTATGCTTATTTTCCTTTTTTAACATAGTACAGTGTGCAAAAAGTCTCTTTTCTGTCCACTACAGTGATTCAGCTGTACAAAATAGCCATTTCCGTAATGGTACACTTTTGTCTCATATCAGAAACGCCAACTTTAGTGAATTGGACCCACTTTATGCCTCCCATTCACTAATCTTTGGATACTTGCGAATATAATCGTATATAGTCGGGTATATCTGATTATCCACCTTGTATTAGGTTTCATTATAGCATATAATAAGAGTCAAAGGTAACATCACAGGTAACATTTAACCTATAAAGCATAAATATATGGAAAAAGCCGACATTTTAAGCATTCTAAAAAGCAATAATACAGTCTTTTCTTTTAAGGAGATATTGTTAGCTTCCGGAGAGAGTAATCCGGCTCTTTTGAGACGCAGAATATATTCCTATATAAAAAATGGACAGCTGTACGGGATACGTAGAGGTTTGTACGCCAAAGATAAAAATTATAACAAGCTTGAATTAGCAACAAAGATATTTATTCCGGCTTATGTAAGTTTTGAAACAGTCTTAGCTGAAGCTGGAGTTACGTTTCAGCATTACAGTCAAATTTTTGTTGCTTCCTATCAGACGAAAGAAATAGATTGCGATGGACAGATTTTTTCTTTCAAGAAATTGAAAACCAATATTCTCAATAATAATTCTGGAATAGAAAACAAAGGATTCTATTCAATTGCTTCAAAAGAAAGAGCATTTTTGGACATTGTTTATTTAAACAAAGATTACCACTTTGATAATTTGTCGCCTCTAGATTGGGACAAGGTATTTTCAATTTTGCCGTTGTATGAAAACAAGCGGATGACCAAAAAAGTCAATCAATACTATAAAGATTTTAAATCTAAACAAAGCCAATAAATTTATGACAATAGACAGAACTACGCACAAAAATATTCTTATCAGAATCCTTAAGGACATATTTACCGATCCTAATGTCGGACCCTTTCTTGGTTTCAAGGGAGGAACGGCCGCTTTTCTTTTCTACGATCTCAATCGTTTCTCAGTAGACTTAGACTTTGATCTCTTGGATGCAACTAAAGAAGATCAAGTTTTCAATAGGGTTAAAGAGATTTTAGAAAGTTACGGAACACTCAAAGAGGCTGAAATGAAAAGGTTTAATCTTTTTTATTTGCTTTCTTATGAAGAGAAAGTCGCCGGGGCTCAAAATGTGAAAGTGGAAATAAATCGTAGAGATTTCGGTTCTAAGTATGAAGTTAAGTCATATATCGGCATTCCGATGAAAGTGATGATTAAGGAAGATATGGTGGCTCACAAACTTTGTGCGATGTATGAAAGAATCGGTAAAACTAACCGAGATATTTTTGATGTCTATTTCTTTCTAAAAGATAATTGGCCAGTTAATAAACAGATCGTGGAAAAACGCACTGGCATGACATATAAAGAATTCCTACAGAAGAATATTGAGTTGTTGGAAAAAACTACGGATCGCAACATTCTTTCCGGTATGGGTGAACTCTTGGATGAAAAACAGAAGGCTTGGGTTAAGTCGAAACTCAGAACAGAAACAATATTCTTGATGAAGCTTGCGTTAGATAACGAAAAATAAATATATGCCAAAGGAAATCGCCAAAAACGGAAAAGACTACTCACAGCTAAGTAAGGACGATCTTATAAAGATTGTTGAGAAGTTGGAATCTCGCAAAAAGTACGGGCTCATTTGGGATGAGGAGAAAGTTAAAGAACAATTTGAAAAGGATGCCGTGAACGCATTACCAGTCTTGAAAGAAGTTAAAGGCAAAGAAATTGCCGACAAGAATGGTGGGCCGGTAAATATTCTTATTGAGGGAGACAACTACCACGCCCTCTCTGTTTTGAATTTCACACATCAGGGTAAGATTGATTTTATTTATATTGATCCTCCCTACAACACAGGTGCTAGGGATTGGAAGTATAACAATGATTATGTAGACGACTCAGATTCCTTTAGACATAGTAAGTGGTTATCTTTTATGGATAAAAGATTGCGACTTGCTAAAAATTTATTAAAAGATGACGGCGTGATATGTGTCACTATAGATGATTATGAGTTGCCTCGGCTTTGGATGAATATGGAGGAAATTTTTGGTCATGATAACCATTTAGGGACGCTGGTGATTAGAAATAATCCAAAAGGTAGAATGACAAAGAGAAAGTTGTCATTAGTACATGAATACGCATTATTTTTTGGAAAAACATCAGAATCATTTGTTAGAAAATTACCCGTTGCACCGGAAGATAAAACTCATAACTATCAAAAAGATGAGGACGGCAGTTGGTTTTTACAGGTTAATCTTCGCAAGCAAGGTGTTGATAGCGGCGCTGTAAATAAAGCGGGTAAATTATCTGATAGATATTATCCAATATATTTTGATCCTAAAACCGGGCAAGTTAGTTCTATCAAAAAATTACCCGTAGAAATTTTACCAATTGATCCAACTGGTCAAAAAAGAATATGGCGACGTTCAAAAGATGTCATAGATCAAATGTGTAAAATTGGAGATTTGTGGGTTAAGAAGCAAACAACAAACGGATACCAAGTCTATTATAAATTTAGAGGCGGACTAGAGGGTCAAACTCCCCAAAGTATTTGGTATGATGCGGAGTTCTCAGCTAGTGAATATGGTACATCAACATTGGATAAGATTTTGGGTAAAAGAGAGATGTTCCAATATCCAAAATCTCCGTTTGCAGTAATGAAGTCAATTCTTTCTGGTACTAACGATAAAGACGCTACAATTCTCGACTTTTTTGCTGGATCAGGGACGACTGGTCAAGCAGTCTTGGAACTAAACAAGCAAGATGGTGGTGGTCGCAGATTCATTTTATGTACGAACAACGAAAACAATATTTGCGATGAAGTCTGCTATCCTCGTGTTAAGAAAGTTATTACTGGATATAAGGGTGCAAAAGATTCTGATGTCAAAGGATTGGGAGGTTCTCTCAAATATTTCAAAACAAAATTTGTCACAGACGCTTCTAACAAAGACGACTTCAAAATTCGCATAACCAAAGAATGTACCGAGATGCTTTGTTTGCGAGAAGGTATTTTTGATGAAATAAAAAAGACCGATGACTATCGTATTTTCCAGCAAGGTGATCAAACTTTGGCAGTATATTATTCTTTGGATCGCAAGGCATTGTCTGATCTCAAAAAAGAACTCAATAAAATTAATGGCAACAAAGTCTTTTACTGCTTCACGCTTGATCCGCTCGGCGTGGATAAAAGCGACTTTATCGGCTGGAATAATGTTTCCCTTGAACCTATTCCGCAGAAAATATTAGATGTCTATAAACAAATTTATGAATATTAATCTCAAACCATATCAAGAAAAAGCCGTTAATCAGCTAATTGAAACAGCTGTTAAACTTTTAGATTTTGATGGCCCGGGCGAAGCCTTGGTCTTTCAGGCTCCCACAGGTTCCGGCAAGACAATTATGACCGCTAAATTCATTGAGGGGCTTATCAAAGAACTCCCTAATGACGACATTTGCTTTGTTTGGATGAGTATAGGCAAAGGCGAATTGCATTTGCAGAGCAAACATTCTTTGGAAAAAGTTTTTGCCGGTTTCCCTCGGGTTACTTTAGCCGAGGAAGAGTTTCTCGGTGGACGAGAACGAATTGTTCAAAATGAAGTTGTGGTGGCTAACTGGGAAAAACTACGAAGCAAGGATGGCAAGACTGGTGAATGGAAAGTGCTTTTGATGAAAGATGGCGAAAAATTGAATTTTCGGGATGTCTTAGAAAAGACCAGAGAGCAAAGAAAGATCATCTTGATTATTGATGAGAGTCATACCAACGCTACCAGCGAAAGAGCACAAGAATTGCGACAGATTATTTCGGCTGATCTTGTTATGGAAATGAGTGCTACACCAAAATTAATGCCGACTGTTGCTGATCTGTTTGAAACCAAAGCTGGCTATGTGAAGGTTAATCCTAAAGATGTCATCGAGGAAGGCATGATCAAAAAGGAACTGATTATCAATGAAGATATAGAAAAAATTGCCAAGTCCGAAGAAGACTCCCAAACGGCTGTTCTTGAAGCTTCCTACCGCAAGCGTCTCGAGCTTAAAAAAGCTTTTGAAAAAGAAGGATCAAATATCAATCCTTTAGTTTTAGTGCAGATTCCTACTGCTGAAGCTGGCGAACAAAAAATTGAAGCGGTTAAAAAGTTTTTAGCCGAGAAAGGTATAACTGAGAAAAATGGGAGAATGGCCATTTGGTTAGCTGAGCAAAAATCTGACACGATTGATTGGATTTCTGAACCGAACAATGAGATTGAGTTTCTTATTTTCAAACAAGCTATTGATACCGGCTGGGATTGTCCTCGAGCCCACATCTTGGTTAAATTCCGCGAGACTCACAATATAGTTTTTGAAATACAGACTGTCGGCCGTATTTTGCGTATGCCCGAGCAGAAGCACTATGGCAACGAAGCTTTGAACCGTGGCTATATTTATACCAATCTCCAATCCATCTCTGTTAAAAAAGAAGAATACAATCCGAACATCATCAAGCACCTTAAGGCTACACGCATTAAGGAGTATAAACCGATTAAGATTGAGTCATATTATAAATCTCGTGCTGATTATGGAGATGTCACCTCCAGCTTTGGCTCAGTATTTGAGAAAATGGCGAATGATTATTTTGGTATTAAGAAAGGCGATAAAACCAAAGATAATATAAAGACCGTTGAAGCCAAGGGTATTAATTTGGATATTAAAAAATACCAGCAAGAACTAATCGCAGATACTGCTGTTGATGTAAAAAGCTTTGATGAGCTTGAGGGTAAAATTGACGCTGACGCTATGGCCAAGTTGAATGTGGCCGTTGATGAACTACAGATTTTCTTTGAGCAAGTCATTAAAAATAATCTCGGACCGTTCAAAAATATTAAGCGTTCTGTTCCAGCAGTTAAGACAGCCATCTACATTTGGTTTAATAAGACGCTCGGTGCCGAAGATTGGTCTGATCCATCGCTTTTAACGCAACAGGTATTCTTGCACGCTAAAAATAGGGTCGTGTTTGAACATGTCTTATCCAAAGCTATCGGCCAGTATGTTTTCGTAAAAGAGCAGGAAGTCCGTGAGCGTGTAGAGGAAAGCGAACAGAGATATGCTTTTGAACTCCCAACCGAGTCATTCTACAACGAGCATACCGATGAGATTGTTAAGGTTAAAAACTATGCCTTTGAGCCATGCTATCTGAATACGGACCGATCCAATCCGGAACGAGAGTTTGAAACATTCTTAAACACCAACGCTTCAAAAATAGATTGGTGGTGGAAGAACGGAGAAAATAAACAGGATTATTTTGGCGTTAAATACGAGTATGCCGGAAGTATAAGCACTTTTTATCCTGACTATTTAGTTAAACTGTCAGACGGTCGTCTAGGATTACTTGAAGTTAAGGATACCGGTGATCGTGACGGTAAAACCTACACCAAAGCCAAGGCCGAAGCTTTGCAGAAATATATCGCTAACTCAGGCAACAAGAAGCTTTTTGGCGGTATTGTCATTCAACGCAATCGAGCTTGGCTGATTAACGACAGCAAGTCTTTCGATTGGGAAAAGTGCGAGCATGGCGAGTGGAGTGAGTGGAATGAGTTAAAGTTCTAACTCATTGAAAAGCGATATAAAAAAAGAGAATGAATACAAATCTCTCACAAAACCAAAGAATAATCGTAGCGTTTTCATACATCGTTATTCTTTTTGCTCTTTTCAAAATAGTTGGAGGCACTATCGGAAATCTTGCATGGGACACGAACATTGATTCCAGCATCTGGTTTTACTCTGGTGCGTTCATGATTATTTTGGGTGCATATATCGTCGAGCCATTTTTTACGAAGCCGTCAGATGCAATTGCAAACTCAACTGCCGTTCTAATTGCATTATTCGGCCTGTCGAACAAGCAAGCTCTTTTTGGATACACTTTTATTTTCTATTATGCCGTGGCAATCCTTATCCTTGGGATTATCACTATTATTCTTAAAGATGCAAAAACAGATTTTTGGCGAAAGATTAGCAAAAGCCTGTATTGGTTCGTAGAAAGTTTTGGTGCATCGAAGGTGATCTTTTCTGTCGTGTATCTGTCTGCTTCTTACTCATATTTTGCAGTGCCAGAGAAAATAATCGCCTTCATAGGTATAATCACTTTTTGGATTTGTTTGACATTCTTTGATGTCATTGGATTGGCGGTAGAAAGAGTTTCTAAATTAGTTAATTATTTAGGAAATAAAATTGGAGATGAGCTAGGGCAAGCGATCGGTTGTGAAAATCCACTACTTTATAAAGTTGAAATTGACTACACGAAGCACAGCTCAAAGCCAGTAAAATATGGCGATTTAGTTGCCTTAGAGACATCAGTCAATGTTGGATCGATCGGAATGGTGGTGGATACGAAGTATCTTTTAAACAAAAGGTGGTTAAGCATATACATCGTGCAAGACGAGGGCGGTGACATTCTCAAAATAAATCTGAAAGACAAGAAGATGATAACTGAGTCAAAGTCAGTTTTCGCCAAAGAAAATTTAGTATACCTTTTAGATATTTCCACACTCGATGACTCTCTAAAAACAAAAATTGAGGGTAATCCTCTGTACAAGGATAGAGAACAATTTATAGGGTATGTATCAAGCGGTTCAAACATAAATACAATTAACTTCTCAATTGTCAGAGAGGCTAATAAACTTGAGCAAAAAATTAGCGAGGGTGCAATTCTAAAGACTTTAATCTATGGGCAAGAAACTCTCTATCAAGTCATAAATGGCAACGCGAAAGAAGAACACCTTGAGAATTTTGACCGGCATGGCTTCATAATTGGCATCGCTAGAAAACTAGGAAAGTATAAAAAAGACACGAAAGATTTGGACGTGAGCAAATGGATGCCTTCAATTTTCTCCCCACTTTTCTATGCTTTTTCTGGCAGTGTTTCTGAGGCTAGAATTAAAGAAATTGCACAAAATTCTATCGGTCGCCTCCCGGATACAGATTTAGAGATTCCGATAAAAGATATCAGTTCGCTGGTTACTCATAACACTGCAATTTTAGGTATTCTTGGGATTGGTAAATCTTGTTTAGCTTACGAGCTTATGAAAAGGGTGGCTGAAGAGAAAATTAAAGTGATATGTATTGATATAACCAATGAGTACAAAAGAGAACTCCCAGTCTATTTGCCGACCACGACCGCAATAACTTCTGACGATGAAAATGCTTTTAATACGATCAACACGAAGTATGAGTATATTCATACCGAAGGACAGAAGCAGAATCCAGAAAAGAGCGGAAACGTAAGCGAATATAAAGAAGCAATCCATAAAGATTTATGCCAGTTTCTTTTTGGTACTGACGATGTGCCAGATCCAAAGGAATTTGAAACTACTAAACAAGTCCGTATTTATAACGTGGACTACCATAAGGCATCAAGGGGTGAAAAAATTGGTTTTAATGTAAATACTACCGATCTCACTCAAGCGGAAAAAACAAGAGTTGTTGCTGAAGAACTTTTTAAGATTTTGATGAAAATTCCGTTAGCTGATGAAAAGAAAGCAAAGGTATTACTCGTTTTTGAAGAAGCACACTCGTTAATCCCTGAATGGAATTCAGTTGCAAGTGAGGGTGATAAAAGTGCTACAAATGGAACGGCCAAGGTTATTTTGCAAGGCAGAAAATATGGATTGGGTTCTTTGGTTATTACACAAAGAACGGCAAATGTTAGTAAAAGTATTCTCAATCAATGTAATACCATTTTTGCCTTACGAGTTTTTGACGATACGGGAAAGGGATTTTTGGAAAATTATATCGGGGAGGATTATGCCGATACTCTTGCAACTCTCGAGGAAAGACATGCTATTGCTATTGGTAAGGGGCTCAAGCTTAAACAGCCTGTCATCATTCAACTCAACGATAGAAAAAATATTATTACTCCCCAAACGCCTCTTAATCCATCCAATGTATGAAATTATCAAAAACTAATTTTTTAATATGCCTTGATTGTGCCAAGAATGCTTGGCTTAAAGTTCACAAACCAGAAATATATAAGAAAAAACAGCTTTCTTCTTTTGAATTAAATATCATTGATACTGGCAATCAAATTGACGAACTTGCTCGTGGTCTTTTTCCCAACGGGATGTTTGTTGAATCTCGCGACGACACAGAACTTACAAATAAACTTATGGCCGACAAGACGCCGGTTATTTATCAGCCAGTTTTTACTACCGAGAAATACATTACAGCTTCTGATATTTTTGTTTGGAATTCAGATACAAATATCTATGATCTATATGAGGTAAAGTCATCGACAGCTTCCGAAGAAGATGGCGGAAGAAAGACTGAAGATTATTTGATAGACATGGCTTTCCAGAAAAATGTTTTGAGTGATTTAGGTATTCAAGTGGGAACTCTCAATCTTATTAGACTCAATAAAGAGTATGTCCGCACTGGAGATATTAATTTGAAAGAATTATTTTTAATTGAAAATTTAACCGAGCAAGTAAATAAAAACCTTGAGGATATCAGACAAAAAATGGAAGGTGCTCACGAACTGTTGTCTAAAGAAAAAGAGCCTCATGGACATTGTGATTGTATATTAAAAGGACGAAATTCTCACTGCACAACTTCGTGGTATTCAAATTCAGATCTCCCGGAGTATCCTGTTCACGCGATTGCACGAATCCACAAGAAAAAACTGACGGAGTTGGTGGATAATAATATTTTTAATATCCACGATGTTCCGGATGATTTTGAATTATCTGATAACCAACGAAGACAAGTAAATACCGCACAATCCGGCAAAGAGTATATTGATAAAAAAGGCATTTCAGAATTTTTGGAGACGATGAAATACCCCCTAGCTTTTCTTGATTACGAAACATACCCCTCTGCGATACCAAAATATAATAGATATCGACCATACCAGCAGATTCCATTTCAGTTTTCACTCCATGTGATTGAATCTCCAGAAAGCGAGTCTGTCCATTATGACTTTATTTATACAGACCAAGACTGTCCAGACGAATATTTTTCAGAAGCATTAAAAAAACATCTCCCGAAGACAGGAAGTGTTATTGTGTGGAATCAAAAATTCGAGCAAGGCATTAATAAACAGCTCGGCGAACGTTTGTCTGAGTATAAGGACTTTATGCAAAATGTTAACGATCGTGTTGTTGATTTAATGATTCCATTTTTCGGTAAGACAACAATGTACGACCATCCCGAATTCAAAGGCAGTGCATCGATCAAATATGTTTTACCCGCCCTCGTTCCACATCTCTCGTATAAAAACATGCATATTCAAGAAGGTGGGACTGCTTCAGATACTTGGAATCGTATTGTGTCCGGGGAATATTCTGAGGATGATAAAAATATGAAAATACAAGCATTAAAAGATTATTGCCACCTTGATACTTTGGCGATGGTTGAAATTTGGAGAGTCTTAAGATCGACAAGTATATGAAGCTTGGACTATAAAAATATGCTCGATATTTATTTAAAACAAACAAAAGGTTTAGAATCTACTGTCGAGACAAGTAAGACATGGTTGGAGTCGCATGGCTCAATTAAAAACGATATAGATAAAGCTCTTGGTGGCCTGAATCAATTATCTTTTGCAATCCCAATATTTGGAGGATCCGGTGATGAATTTAAAACAATTCAACCATGGCATCATATATTTTTTGAAGCTGATCAGGATTTAGATTCAGCAATCTTGTTGATGATGATGGGATTTTACAAAGACAGCTTCAGGTCGCTAAGAAGTTTTTTGGAATTAAATATTTTTGCTCTCTATAATTTCGTAAATGAAGATAAGGAAAATTTTCAGAAATGGCTTAACGGAAAAGATCACACCCCGGGAGTTGGCGACATGCTTCAAAAACTTGGTGAAAAGAGCCCGGGCTTTAAGATACTTGATGAAAAACTGGACTGGAATAAAGAGGTTAAATCTTTGTATAAAGAGCTTTCTGGTTTTATGCATACGCAGGGTGCTTTGCATACTCACACTTCACTAAGAAATAGCAATATTACTAGTTTCAGTGAGACTGGTATGCAGACAGGTACTGAATTATTACTTAGGGTAATTCGTCTGACGGCGATGGGTTTTGTGGTAAATTTCCCCATGTCTTTTCAAGCTTTACCACTTTTTGATAAGTTTGCTTTCAGTCCACCGGCAGGAGGGTTTCTTGATGAAGGTCAGGTTGAGTGTGTTCGGGCTATATTTTCAGATGAGGTTTCAAAAAAGATTTCGGCTATCTGTCTCGCGAATGAAGATGCAAATTCTTTAGCCGAGGGAGTCAGGTCGATGCCAGATCAGACGGAAGAAGAAATCCTTGAAAGCTTAAAAAGAACTCTTGAGTCTAATGAGTTCAAAAACAGTAAAGTAGAAATACTACAAATGATAAAAGATGGTGAATATGGCAAGGCGATTGCTTTTGTGACTGCAACGCAAAGAGCTATGATGCGTGCCATGACAGGGGTATTGTTTAATCCCTTCTATAAGTCCAAGGATATTCTTGAATAAATTATGCAAACCGAATCAAAACAACAAATTTTAGAACGCCGGAAAGAGATTGAACAGGAACTCATGGATATGCTCAAAGAAACCGAGAGCGATTTTACTTTGGATCATATCCGAGATGTTATTTTTCACGAAGAAGATAACGACGACATGATGAAAGTTGTCGCCATGTTTGATCGAGGCGGAGATGCTTCGGAATTAAGCAATGTTCTCGAACTAGTAACTGACGCTTGGAATTATTTTCCACACAAAATTCTTGGTGGTATTTCACCGGCCGAGAAACTGTTGGAATATCAAAATAAAAAGAAGTAATTATGTCTGATGATAATAATCCAATAGAAAACGAACAAGAAGAAGCTCCGGACGAGGAAGTCGTCGAGCTTATGGAAAGTCATGATCTTGATAAAGACACGGCCGAGCGTGTTCAGGAAATAATGGAAGATTTAGGTATGGATGAAGACGACGCCGTCGATCTCGAGGAACTTCTATAATTTGTAAATTATGAAAATCTCCAAAGAAAGACTTGAAGAATTAAGACAAATTTATAAAAAGGATTTTAATGCTGATCTTAATGATCAGGAACTGCACGATGCCGCTTTCAATCTAGTTGGTTATTACGACACTCTGTCAAAAATGGCCTTTAAGGATATACAGGATCATCTGCGTTTGGAAAAAGAGCCTGATGGATGGGCAATAAATGCTGAATGGGGTACATGCAATTTTTGTGGTCTTTATATGTCTATGCAGGAGTCGTGGTTTGATAAATTTGGATATAAGTGTAAATTTTGCCAAAGAGCGTTAAGAGAGGGAGTCATTCCGAGTTCGGTTTGTAGAAATAAAGCGAGACGGTTTTCATTCGACGACTTGAAGGATATGTTTGGTATCCATCAAAACACCGCTCGATCACTTGTTCGTAAAGGTGATCTTAAGGCTCGGGTCATTTTAAATGACGCCGGCAAACCACACTTTACCGTTTTCTTAAGGGAGGATAATTATCGGTTTCTAAAGATTGATAAAGATGTGCCACCAAGCGAGTCGGAGGAATATGATCAGCAGGTTGCTAAATGGGCCGAGGACTACAAACAGAGGGTAGCTGAGCAAAATAAAACAAATGAGAAAAAAACGAAATCCAAAATTTAAGGTTGAAATGGTTTATAAAGAAGCACCTGACAAGAAGGACCGAGTACGTCAGCTTTGGGATTTGCTAATTTCGTTGTCCGATCCAGAGAAGTCATCCAGTGATAAAAAATCAAAGCAAGAAAAATAGTCATCAATTTTATGTTAAGCATTGAACGAGCAAAAAAACTTTTAAATAATCCGAATCTTTCTGATGCGGAAGTCGAGAAGATCAGGGACGAGATGTCCATGATGGCCGCATTGATGTATGACCAGTATGCAGAAGAGAGAAAACAGCACAAAGAATATATTACTAAACGCAATAAGTATAAGCCGGAAAATATCAAAACAATTTTTATTTTGGAGTCACCGCCAAAATCAGGCAAATATTTTTATGATCCAGAAGGCGAAACCACCGAGCCACTCTTTAAGGCAATGATGGAGTTGATTGGTTATAAGCCGATTGATAAGGCGAGCGGTTTGGTCGAATTCGCTAAAAAAGGATTTATTATCGTTGACGCAACTTATACTCCGGTCAATCACCACAAAGAGGGTAAATATCGTGACGGTGCAATTATGGCCTGATACAAATCACTCCTGAAAGATTTGGATATCCTTACTCCCGATAAAAAGGTGCCTATAATTCTAGTGAAAGCGAACATCTGTCGACTACTGATGGTGCCACTTAAATCGGCAGGGTTTAATGTTGCCAATAAGGATATTACTATCCCGTTTCCAGCCACAGGCCAGCAAGGAAAATTCCGGAAACAGATTGCACTGGTTTTTGAGAACGCTGGACTTAATCTAAAATCTTAAACTCCCGCATCTCTTTCTTGGCCGTTTCCATATCCTCGAGCACTTTGAGATATATCGCTCGTGTTTTCTTTGACTTAGGATTATCCCCGGCAAACCGGATATCGTCATCCTCCACAAATCCGGCCAGTGAGATATAAGCACCAGCCAAGAGTCTGATTCGTTCCTTGATTGCTTGTTTGATCGTGGCTTTCGGTTCCGGAAGAGAAGATAACGGATTAAATGATCCGCGTCGATGTGGCATTCTTATGTTTTTGGCGGTCGCAAGGATCGCTTCAATGTCATCGTCCTCCATAGCAAGCAAGAACATACGCTTGCCCGGGGAACAAGTCTAGCGGAGTCATATTTGCTTAACTTTTCCGAAGTTAAGCAAATCGTCCCAAGCTCTCAAATTTCGTCAAACCGCTGGGTCATGTCGCAGGAGGTGTCAAAGGTCTACCCTGGGGACAAAACTTGCCCCAAGGGCAGACACGGGGCAATAACGTTTTACTTTTTGGCTAGGAGGAGGTCGTAGTTGTAAAACTTGGCAACTTTCTTGATATTATTCATTTTTTCCCGTAAAGTAACCATATACTCTTTATCCTCGAGCACTGTTATAAGACCCGACAGTGCCTGACCCCTTGAAGAAAATAAAAAATATCCCAATAAAAAGGGGTATTTTTTTGTTATATTTATAGCGCCCCCCAGAGGGAATGAAAACTAATTGACAAAAAATCATAATTATGATATAATATGTTTACAGTTCATTGAAATATTAATAATCAAAAAACATATAACCATGAAAAATGTTATTTTATTTTTTACCTGGGTAGCGTTAATTCTCTCAGTTATTTTTCACTTAAAAATTGAAGGAACAATATTTGTTGTTATTTCGTTTATAATTTTGGCGCCCCCAGTTATTTTTGTGGCGAAAGATATCAGATATTATTTGGTAGATATGAGGAATTTCTACTACACTTCTGATTTAGGAATCGCATTGTATGGACTTTTACCAGCGGTGGTGTCCTTATTATTTTATTTTTTTTCGCCAGAATATTCAGTAAGCTTTTCTTTGTTTTTTTGGGTAATAATGCTCGCCTCAATAAAATCATCGAGGAGCGGAATTATAACTAAAATTATTACTAAAGAATTCAGGAATGTTTTTTTGGCATTATCTCCATTCCACAGTTTATGGTAAGAATTGTGGCGGACGAATAAGCGTATGCAAAAACATGCGCTTTTTTTATATAATTAGTTCTTCATAGATTTTGATTTAATCACCAGTTTAATATAAAATATTGATATAATTGTTTAATCGCTATCTTTTGTTAAACAATCCGTCAAAAAAGTTTTCCAAGTTTTGCGATTAGCTACCCCTAGAAGTGAATTAAAAACATCCCAATAAAATGGGGTATTTTTTTTATTATAACTAGCCCACCCCTAGAGGGAATGAAAACTAATTGACAAATCAATAGATTTGTAGTAAAATCATTTGTTATTAGCTCATTGAAATATTAACTAAAAAATAGGAACTATGGAAATTGTTTTAAAACCAAAAGGAAGAGGAGCTTCTGCCTTTTTAAGATTTTTAGGCAAAAAAAGTTTGCTGACCAACAGTGTTAACACAATTGTTGATAGCGATGTTTGTAAAATGTTATTTTTTAGTGCCATTTGCAATAAAACAAAACTATTTTTAACAGATGGTGATAAAAACGTAGAATTATTTGTTGACTCTATTGAAGCGTCTGTTGAAAATAATGAAGTTATGTTAATCGGATTTGCTAGTTATAAAGTCGGATATGGCGGCGGACACGTAAAGGTTGCTGGTTCAGTCAAATTTTAAATTTTAGTAAATCAAAAATTGCAGACCCGCGATAACGTCACGGGTCTTTTTTTATATCAATTTATCAAATATTCCACCAAAAAAGTTTTCCATTTTTGCGGTTAGCCACCCAGCTTGACAAAAGTATGTCTAAATGATATACTTTTTTGTTATAGTATAGAACTTTCATAAAGAGGTTAAAGTTGGGTTAATTATTAAACCTATTAATACCAGTAGCTTTAATAATTAATCTAATGTATAACTAAAATAACTTAAAATGAAGGACTTTATAGAGGTGATTATCGGAGGAAAATCCAAGGAAGAAATTGGAGAAAAAATAAAGGGAAGAATGCAGATTGGCGATACTGCTAAAAGAATATTAAAGTCAGATAATTTTAAAATAACCGAGAAGAAAGTATCTTTGAGGTTAGTTCGATTGTCTTTAGCCGATCTTGGCCTAAAGGGGGGATTCTTTGTTTTTAAAGATATAAGCTTGCAGGCTAGAGCGATGGGCTTGAGAGCTTGTCCTTATGACGTAGTGGGTGCCGAGCTTAATTTTAAGTGTACTTTAGGTATCGAACCAGTGCCTTTTACATCATGGCTCGGTGTTACTAATGATTATTTGCTGGAGATTCGAAAAGGTTCTTCTGACAAGTTAAATTTGGAGGCGGTAAACAGTGGGCCTTGCGTTCAATATAATGAAAGTTGTTTGTTTCTATTCGCTTGTGAGTAATTAAGTTTTGATTTTACAATCCCGCACTTAAATAAGTCGGGATTTTTTATTTACAAAAAAGAAGGTTTTTTGGACCTTCCTTTTTGTTTATTTAGAATTTTTGTTTATATTGTTTGTTTTTGGCTTTTAAGTATTGGGCCTGTTTTCTTGTTTGATGCTTTTTCTTTGTAATATAGTGGGGCTGAACAGAAAACTAATATACAGCCATTTTTGTTTTTGATTGTTTTTCCGTTTCCTCCGATTGCACCGCTTACAAAAACCTTGTCTAAATTTTTGAAGTCAACGTCGTTGTTTATATATTTTATGAACGGTTTTTCTTTGCTTGGGTAGTAGCTAACAATTGACCTTTTTCCGTTATATGATTCTTCTTCCCAATTAAATTGACCTAGTTCTTTTGTCACTATTTTTCTGTGAATCATTTTTGAAAATTCTTCCGGAAAATTATCCTTAAACTCGTTCACCATTTCTAATGTTTGTTCCAGTGTCATTTTTTGACCGTCAGCAAAATGGCTACAGCGTTTGTTTAGCCAATTTTCTAGAGCGTTTATCATTTCTTTTTTTTCAAAATCTGAATATTCTGGTAGGTTTTTGTAATATTCTTTCTCTTCTTTCATTTCTGTTTTTTTCATTTCTTGTACTTTTTTTGACCAATGCTCCTGGATGTTTTCGTCTTCAAAGCTGTTTTTCTCTTGATCTTCTACTTCTTTTTCGAGAACAAATTCACTAAAACTGTCTTCGTTTGTGAAAGTGTCTAAGTTTGCGTTTGAATATTTTTTTTCAGGGCTTTCTTTGAAATAACCAAATAATTTATGATGGGAGTAGCTTTTTTCATTAATTGGGTCATAGTTTGGATCCTCCATCATTTTTTTTAAGTCTCTTTGTGCAGATGATTCCTGCCAATTACTTTTTTCCTTATCTTTTCCTTTTAATTTTGGACCAAGAACGTCTCCTAATTCAAATCCCATATTTTTTTTATTAATTTTAATATAGATAACAAAAGCGTTAATCTATCTTTGTTTTATATCATATTTAAATAATTTTGTCAATATTTTTTTAGTTTTCTAAATAAAATAAGCGTTTTTTCCAATTATCTTTATTTAATTTCTCTATTTTTATGGATTTTTTTAATTCATATTTTCCTATTTTTGTTCTTTTTAATTGACTTAAATGGGCTCCACACTTTAGGTCTTTTCCTAAATCATTGGCGATAGTTCTAATATATGTTCCACTTGAGCAATGAACCTCTATTTTAGCTTTGGGCCAATTGTATTTTTTTAATTTTATATAGAATATTTTTATTTTTTGCGGAGGCCTTTCTATCTCTATATTTTTTCTGGCCAATTCATAAAGTTTTTTCCCGTTTATTTTTTTGGCGCTGTACATGGGAGGAGTCTGAGTTGTTTTTTCCGTCAAATTTTTAAGAGCTAAAATTAAGTTGGTTTTTTTTATTTTTGGCCCTTCATATTCGTTTATGATTTTTCCACATTTATCGTAGGTGTCGGTTTTGATTCCCAAGAATACTTCAGCTTCATATTTTTTATCAAGTTTTACGAAGTTGATAATATTTTTTGTTGCTTGTCTGCCGATAGCTACAATCATTAGTCCTTCTGCGAAGGGGTCCAATGTTCCGGCATGGCCGATTTTTTTTATGCAGGTTATTCTTCTTAATTGGTTTACTATGGTATGAGAAGTCGGTCCTTCTATTTTGTTTATTAGAATAAATCCAAAATTATTATTCACCATCTTCGTTTTTTTGTTTAATTTCATTATATTGAGAGGGATACTTTTCTTGGTTTGTCATTTTTACATCGTATAAAAGTTTTTTCAATTCGTATGGCTTGTCTATGTGCCATAAAACAACCTCATAGCCGTCACTTCCGGCAGTGCTAATTGACATAGTCCCACTTTTTATAATTCTTTCTAGTAATGACTGACTTACGCTTATATCGGTTATTCTATTATAATAAATGGTTTTGACATTGGTTTCTATCCAGCCTCTCTTTACTATTATTCTTTGATCGGTAAAAACAAACTCATTGGATATTCTAATATAGAAAATATTATAAAATATTATAAAAGGGACTATTATTAAAAAAAAGATTAAGGCTAATATTATCCATGCGTTTAAGATCCAATTGCTTATTTCGTTGGTGTCAATTAGGGAAAAATTTAAGACACTATTTTCTATTCCGTATTTGTCGTGACTTTCAGAAAAGAGACCTGCCTGATCGTTTATTATTTTTTTTGTTTCGGGAATAGCAAAAACTTGGGTTTGGTCAATAAAAAATAGAATAATGGAAATTACAGCAAAAATAATCAACCATTTTAGGAAAACGGCTACTATTCTAATCTTTATGTATCTATTACAAACAGAAAAATATTTTTTTACCTCTTCTTTTTCGCTTAAGGTCTTTTTTATTATACCGCTCATCATATGTTTATATCGTAGCAAAATTTTTAAAAAAGATAAAATTATGATAAGATTACTGAATAAAATAGAAATAAATAAATTATTATTTAATTTATATAATTTGTTATGAAAAACTTATCATCAAAAAAAGGAAAATACAAAGTCGCTTATTTTAGTATGGAAATAGCCTTGGAAAATGGTATAAAAACTTATGCTGGAGGTCTAGGAGTTTTAGCTGGGGATACGTTACGGTCGGCGGCTGACCTGGGATTGCCAATGTTGGGAGTTACATTATTAAATAACCTTGGTTATTTTAAACAAAAAATTAATGACAAAGGAGATCAAGAAGAGCTGGTGTCAAATTATGACTTTTCCAAACTAAAGAAACTGCCAAATCAAGTAAAAGTAAAAATAGGGAGAGACGATGTTTCTGTTGGGGTTTGGGAATATTTAATACAGGGCCAGGGGGAGTATTTGGTTCCTGTTTATTTATTGGATACTAATATTTTAGGAAACTTACCAAAATATTCTAGCCTTACAGGACAATTATATGGCCCAGGAAAGGATTATCGTTTAATGCAGGAGATAATTTTAGGAAGAGCTGGAATTAAAATTTTGCAATCATTGAAACATAGATATATAAAAAAATTTCATATTAATGAGGGGCATGGAAGTTTGGCTGCAATTGAGTTGTTTCTGAATTCTAAAGAAAAAAACACGGCTGACAAACTGGATGAGGTTCGTCGAAAATGTGTTTTTACAACTCATACGCCCGTTTTTGCTGGGCACGATGTTTTTCCCTTAGAATTTATACTTGAATACCAAAAAGATTTTCCTTATAAATTAAAAAGCTTAGTAGACAAAGATAAAAAGGTGAACATGACTAAAATAGGGCTTTATTTTAGTAACTTCATAAATGGCGTTGCACTCAGCCATCAGAAGGTTTCCAATAAAATGTTTCCAAATTATCCTATTCATGCTATTACTAATGGGGTTCATTCAGAAACATGGACGTCTCCCGCTTTTGCCAAAATTTATGATAAGTATATTCCTAATTGGAGAAATTCAAACTTATCTCTTAGAAATGCTTTCAATATTCCCCTGTCTACTATTTGGCAGGCTCATCAGAAGTCAAAAAAAGCCTTGCTAGATTATATTTACAAAAAACAAAAGGTAAGGCTAGAGCAAAATGTTTTCACAATTGGTTTCGCTAGGAGGTTTACTGGTTATAAAAGATCAAATCTTCTTTTTCAGGATATAAAAAAACTTCTACATATACATAAAAACGTTGGAGAGATTCAAATTATCTATGCCGGCAAAGCGCATCCGAACGATGATGATGGTAAAAATTTGATAAAAGAAATTTTTAGAATAAAAGATAAATATAAGAGTGAGATAAAGATTGTGTTTTTAGAGGGATATGAAATGAAACTGGCCAAACTAATGATTTCTGGTGTTGATGTTTGGCTAAACACGCCTCTCCCGCCCAACGAAGCTTCTGGTACTAGCGGAATGAAGGCGGCTCATAATGGGGTGCCTCATTTTAGTACCTTGGATGGTTGGTGGATAGAAGGGTATATAAAGGATAAAACTGGCTGGGCTATAGGCAAAAAAAGAAACGGAACAAATTTGATTGAATTGAACAAAAAGGACGCCGAAAGTCTGTATTATAATTTAGAGAAAAATATTTTACCTCGTTATTATGGAAATCCAAGGAAGTGGCAAGAAACGATGCAACATACCATTGCTATTAATGCTTCCTTTTTTAATACAGAAAGAATGCTTCAGCAGTATATACAAGAAAATTACTTTGTGAGTGAAACCTAAATTTTTTAGTGTTACTATTTTAAATTATATAAATTATGGAAGATAAAAAAAAGATAAATTGGCACGCTTTGAATCTTGTGGATGTTTTTAAAGAAGTAAATTCTTCTGAGTCAGGACTTAATTCACAAGAAGTTTTTTTAAGACAAGAAGAATTTGGGCTAAATAAATTACCGGGAAAAAAAATTCCAAGTATTTTTATTATTTTTATTCATCAGTTTTTGAATCCGTTAATTTATATTTTAATATTTGCCGGTTCGATATCTTTATTTTTAAAAGAGCTTACTGATGCTTCTTTTATCTTTGGGGCTATATTTTTTAATGCTATATTAGGGACTTGGCAGGAAAATAAGGCGGAAAGAAGCGCGGCGGCACTTCAAAATTTTCTTAAAATAAGCGCCAGGGTAAAGAGACATGGCATCGAAAAGAATGTTGACGCAGAAGAGTTGGTTGTTGGAGATATTGTTTTTTTAGAATCGGGAGTGAAAGTGCCGGCCGACTTGAGGTTGCTAAGTTTAAAAAGTTTATTAGTAGATGAGTCCTTTCTAACTGGAGAGTCCAGACCAATAGAGAAGAATATTGAAACCCTGAAAAAGGACACTGGTTTAAACAAGCGGACGAACATGGTATATGCTGGGGCTTCGGTTATATCTGGTAGAGCCTGGGGAATAGTGGTCGAGACCGGTTTAAATACAGAGGTTGGCCAAATTGCAAATATAATCTCATCTTCTCAAGATACAAAACCGCCCCTTATTATTAGAATGGAAAATTTTACCAAAAAAATCTCTTTTGTAATTTTATTTTTGTGTGTTTTATTGGCAGTTATAGCCATAAACAAGGGAATGGATCCCAGAGAAATCTTTTTTTTAGTGGTTGCCTTAGCGGTGTCTGCTATTCCCGAAGGGTTACCGGTTGCCTTAACGGTTGCTTTGTCAGTGGCGACTACTAGAATGTCAAAAAGAAATGTTATCGTCAGAAAGCTTACTGCCGTTGAGGGCTTGGGCAGTTGTACTATGATTGCTAGCGACAAAACAGGAACTCTTACCGTTAATCAACAAACAGCTAAATTAATCTATTTGTCTTCGGGCAAAAAAATAAATATTTCGGGGCAAGGATATAATGGTGTCGGCTCTCTATCCGATGAAGAAACTTTTAGCAAAGAAACAAAAAAAGAAATACTTGAAACTGTTAAAAATTCTATCTTGGCCAACGAGGGCAAACTATGGAAGTCAAAAAAGGTTTGGCATCATCATGGCGACTCTATGGACGTGGCCTTTTTATCTATGGCGTATAAGGCTGGTTTTGATTTTGAGGAAATAAATAGTTCAGTTGAACATCTTTTAGGAATTTCTTATGAATCAGAAAAAAAATATTCGGCCAAAATTTATAAGGAGAAAGATTCCGGGGTTACTAAGATTGCTGTGAAGGGATCGGTTAATAAAGTTTTAGATTTTTGTTCCAAAATTGGTTCATATGAAAATTCAAGTGTTATAGACAAAAATAAAATAAAGAAAGAAGGAGAGAATCTGGCTTCTATGGGATATAGAGTGTTAGCACTTGCTTGCGGAGAATTTAATTTTAATGGAGAAAGTTCAAAAACATTTGATGAAAAAAAAATAAAGGACTTGAATTTTTTGTCTTTGATTTGTTTTATTGACCCTCTCAGAAAAAGCTCTAAGCAGGCCGTTGAAAAATGTAAAAGCGCTGGTATAAAAGTCGTTATGGTGACAGGAGATCATCCTGCCACCGCCTTGTTTATTGCTAAAGAATTAGGAATTGCTTATTCAAAAGAAGATGTTGTAACTGGAGATAAGTTAGGGGATGATAATCTTGAGATAACGCCACAATTCTTGGATAGGGTTTCTGGTCTTAGTGTTTTCGCTGGTGTTTCTCCGCTACAGAAATTAAAGATAGTAAAAGCCTTGGTTAATAGTGGTCATTTTGTGGCCGTTACTGGAGACGGTGTTAATGATGCTCCCGCCTTAAAACAGGCTAATATTGGCGTTGCGATGGGGTCCGGAACTGATGTTGCTAAGGAAACCTCAACTATGATTATATTTGATGACAATTTTTCGTCTATAGTTGGCGGAGTAGAAGAAGGAAGATTCGCTTACGATAATATTCGTAAAGTTATTTATTTTGTGATTTCCAGTGGAGTTGCCGAAATATTAATATTTTTAGTAGCTATAATTTTTGGTATGCCATTGCCCTTTTTTGCGGCACAATTGTTATGGATTAATATTGTAACTAATGGAATACAAGATATATCCTTGTCTTTTGAGGCTGGAGAAGAAGGCGCAATGGAAAGACCACCAAGATCGCCAAAAGAAGGAATTTTTAATAAATTAATGACCCAACAAACAATTATTTCTGGTTTGGTCATGGGCCTGATTAGTTTTTTGGTCTGGTATTATTTATTAAATATTTTGAAGTGGGAAGAAGGCGCCGCTAGAAATTTCCTTTTGATGCTGATGGTCTTGTTTCAGAATCTACACGTTTTAAATTGTCGATCGGAAATAAGCTCTACTTTTAAAATTGCTATTAAAAAAAACTTGGTCGTATTTTTTGGAATCTTAGCCGCCCAAAGTCTGCACATTTTTGCGACCTATAATCCCTTTCTGCAAAGAGCTTTGCAGACGAGACCGGTGTCATTAGAGGAATGGTTTTATTTGTTTTTGATAGCTTCTTCAATCTTGTGGTCCATGGAATTATTTAAGTTTTTAAAAAGAAAATTCAAGAAAGATGATTCGAAAATTGTTTAATAAAAAAACATCCTTGCCTTTCTTAGTACTCTTGGTTTTTATTTTTTTGTTTTCTCTTTTTTTTATTCATAGTCGGCCTGTGGATAAAAAAACAGGGAAGATAAAAATTGGGGCGGCTGTTGTTGACGTTGAGATAGCATCCTCCCCTGCCGAACATTACTTGGGATTAAGCTATCGAGACTCTTTATTGGAAAATTCGGGCATGTTATTTTTGTTTCAAAACGAAGAGGAGAGAGCCTTTGTTATGCGAGACATGAGGTTTACTCTTGATATTGTTTTTATTGATAAAAATGAAATAGTAAGCATTTATAAAGACCTTCCCTTTGACGAAGATAGCCAGGGCGTTTTGTATGAATCACTCTATCCGGTTGATAAAGTTTTGGAATTGAACGGTGGCTTTTGTGACAAAAATAAAATTAAAGTTGGTGATTTTTTGGAATTTTTATAATGACATTTTTTTTATTTTTTTGACTCGTTTTTTATTGTTGTTTTGTTTTTTTTGTGTTATAATTAATTTAGATTTAATTCAAATTATATAGGGATTGGTCGGTTCCTATTCTAAGAATAAAATAATTTTTTAAAATTATGAAAAAAGTAGCTAAAAAGAAAGTTGCAAAAAAACCAGTAGCTAAAAAGAAAGTTGTAAAAAAGGTTGTGAAGAAAGTTGCAAAAAAACCAGTAGCTAAAAAGAAAGTTGCAAAAAAGGTTGTGAAGAAAGCCGTAAAAAAAGTTGCAAAGAAGAAAGTTGCAAAAAAGAAATAGTTTTAACCAAAAACAGAAGCGCTACTCGATTATTAGGCGCTTTTGTTTTTTGTTGGAGTTTCAAATTTGATTTTGTAAAATAAAAAGTTTATAATATAGTAGTTTTGTGTCAATTTTTATATTTAGTGTTTATTTTTCAAAAATTTATTTAGCTTATGTATTTAGAAAAACTGGAAATACAAGGATTCAAATCTTTTGCCAATAAGAATAAGTTGGTGTTTTCTGGTATGTTAAGCGACAAAAAAAGAGGAATAACTTCCGTGGTCGGCCCCAATGGTTCTGGAAAGTCAAACATTGCCGATGCTATTAGATGGGTTCTGGGAGAGCAGAGCTCTAAAATGCTTCGTAGTAAAAAGAGTGATGATGTCATTTTCATGGGTTCTGATAAAAAGAGTCGGCTTAATTTTGCTGAGGTTTCTTTGTTTTTAAATAACCAAAATCCAAATTTTAAATTTAGAGAAATGGAGAGTGTTAAGGGAGATTTTTTGGAGAATGGAGAAGAAGAAAACAAAGATAGAGGAGAAATTGATAACATCGATGCGCTTTTGATGCTCTCAGAAATAACAATCACCAGAAGAGTTTATCGTGATGGCCACAGCGAATATTTAATAAACGATAGCAAGGTTCGTCTAAGTGATGTCCAAATCTTTTTGGCCAAGGCTAATTTTGGCCAAAAAACCTATAGTGTTATTGGACAAGGAATGGTTGAAAATTTTTTAAATACCAGCCCGACAGAAAGAAAGGCTTTTTTTGATGAGGCAACTGGAGTTAAACAGTACCAAATTAAAAGGGATATTTCTTTAAATAAACTAGAGACTAGCCAGGAGAATTTGGGCCAAGTAGAAATGCTTTTGAATGAAATAGAACCTCGCTTGAACAGTCTTACTCGCCAAGTTGGTAAACTTAAAAAAAGAAAGAGCTTAGAAGGCTTATTGGAGGAAAATCAATTAAAATATTATAGTTTTTTGTGGAAAGAAGCAGATTCCAAACTACAGGCTTTTAATAAAAAAATAACAGACGACAGTAATAGTCGAAACGAATTAAAAGATGATTTAGAAAAAAAGAAGCAAAAAGTCGAAGCTATAAATGCAGAGTCTTCTCTTAATGAAGTTTTTTTACAATTACAAACAAAGCTTTCTGAGGTTAAAGAAATAATAAGTAGAAACGAAAATCAAAAGGAGAACATTTTTAACTGGGAAAAAATAAGACTAGAAAATAAAAATAGTGACGAGATAGAGTCTCTAATAAAAGAGAAAAATGAGCACGTTTTGGAGTTAGAAAACTTAAATAAGGAGTTGCTTGTTTTTGTGAATAAGATAGATGGGCCTGAGAATTTTGAAGAAACACAAAGAATAATGTTGGATTTAGAGAATAAAAAACAAGAAAAGCAAAAAGAGTTAATGAAACTTGAGGCCTTGTTGGAGCTTAAGCTTGAAAAATCTGGCAACTTTGATATTTCCTTTTTATTTTCAAAACAAAGCGAAATTAAGGGTGATTTGCTTAAAGCAAATGAGGCTCTTGAGATTTTGGACCTAGATTTAAAAGATAAAGAAAGTAGATTAAACGAGGATGCTGAAGGAGAGAAAAAAATTATTTTAAAAATAGAAGAGCTAGAAGAGGAATTAAAAAGGGCCAGAATTGACTATAATCCTTCTAATGTTCAGAAAATAAACTCAGATTTAGAGAGTCTTTTGAGTAAAATAAAAGATGTAAATGAATCATCTGACCTTAATCTTTTCAAAAAAATAGTCTCCGATATTAAAGATGGCCTTAGTAATCTGATAGGCTTTGTTTCTGGGCAGAAGTTTGACAATACCATAGAAAAAATAAATTCTAAAATTTTTGAATTTAAGAAAGAGAGGGAAAAAGCTGGTGAAGCCTTGTCTGAAATTAGATTAAATTTTAATATTGAAAAAAATAAAAAGTTTCAATTAGAACTGCATATAAATAAATTGAGCAAAGATCTTCAAGAAATAGAACAGAAAATAAGCTCTAATAAGAAGGAAGAGAATTTCTCTGACGTCGAAACTAAAAAAAATAATCTCGAAAAAGAATTAGGTGAATTGAGCAACTCTATTTTAGATATTAAATTGCGGTTAGAAAAGATAAAAATAGAAAAAGAAACTCAAAGACAAAATAAAGAAAAGACAGAAAAAAGCTTAATACAAGTTAAAGAAAAAATAAATGAAATAGATTCTAGGATCAGTTTTATAAAATCAAATGATGCTAAAAATCAAGCAAAGTTAGAGAATTTGGAAGATGCTATTAAAAATAATTTTTTGTCTGGAGAACTTGATGATAGTAAATTTGTTGAAAGTCTAGATAAAGAAAAGCTGTTTATAAACAAAACCTTAGATGAACAAAAGAGCCTTTTGCAGTCTTTGGAATTGGAGTCAGCTAATTTTAATCAAGAACAGGAAAAAAAGAGAGAATATTTGTTAAATTTACAAAAAGAAATTCACGAACTGGAGTTAACGCTCAACTCTATATATAATGATCTAAATAGCAGTCAGATTAATTTAGCGAGAGAGGAAACGAGAATGGAGGATCTAGAAAATAATATTTTGAATGATAAAATTGAAATTAATTTAATAAAGAACTATAAAGAGACGGGAGAGGATATTAATGTTGATGTTTTAAGGGCGGAAATCAATAGAATAAAAAATCAACTCGAACTTATTGGCGGTATAGACCCCGAGGTTGAAAAAGAATATGTGGAGACAAAAAAACGTTATGACTTTCTTTTCGAACAAACGGACGATCTGAACAAAACAATTAAATCACTTGAGAAAGTTATAGTTGAACTTGATTTTTTAATTAAAGATCGTTTTGAATCCGAATTTAAGCTTATTTCGGAAAAGTTTAATGAATATTTTAAAATTTTATTCAATGGTGGACAGGCAAAAATATTTCCAATTAAAGAAGATATGACCGAAAATGGTTTGGATAAAATTGACAATGAGCTTGATAGTAAAAATTCCGAAGGGTCTACAAAAAACGAAGAGTCCCAATCTTTTAGAAACCTCAAAAAGATAAAGTATCTAAAAAAATATAATGCAGTTGGTTTGTCTGGTGTTGATATTTTAGCTGTTCCTCCTGGAAAAAAGATAGCTTCAGTTAATATGTTGTCCGGAGGAGAAAGAGCTTTAACTGCCATTGCCTTGATCTGCGCTATTATAAGTGCTAATCCTGCTCCATTTGTGGTTTTGGATGAGGTTGACGCTGCTTTAGATGAAGCAAATTCTGAAAGATTGGCGAAAATTTTAGACGATTTGTCAGATAAAACTCAATTTATAGCCATTACTCACAATAGAGCAACAATGAAGAGGGCTAATATTTTGTATGGAATAACCATGGGCGCGGATGGAGTTAGTAAATTGTTGAGCATAAAACTTGACGAATATTCTCAGTAGAGTTTTTTTTATGTTCTGGGATTAATAGAATATGTTTTTATGTTTTATTTAATAAGGATTTATCCTTATTTTTTTATTATGTTTATGATATTTTATTTTTAAATATATTATAAATGTATGGGCATAAAAATTTTGTCAGCTGGTTTATTGGGACTTGAAGCAGAAAGAATAGAGGTAGAGGCTTGTTTCGGCGGTGGTGATATGGGCGTTTTTACTATTGTTGGTCTGCCAGACAAGTCTGTTTCGGAGGCCAGAGAGAGGGTGAGAAGCGCTATAAATAGCATTGGCTTTAGATTTCCCAGGAGAAAAGTTGTTGTAAATTTAGCCCCCGCTGATTTTAAAAAATATGGTTCGGCTTATGACCTGCCTGTTGCTGTAAGTATATTGTCCAATATTTATAAATTTAGAGAAGAAGTTGAGAGCTCACTTTTTGTTGGAGAGCTAGCTTTAAATGGAGATCTTAGAGCGATTAACGGAATTTTGTCTATAGTATCATTTGCTAAAAACATAGGAATTAAAAATGTTTTTTTGCCATCTCAAAATTCTTTAGAGGCTAGGTTAATTGATGGTATAAATATTTTTCCTATTAAAAACTTGAAAGGTTTAATTGATTTTTTGTTAGGTAAGAAAAAAATTAATCAAGAACAGGGTTCGATTAATATATTAGTTGAGAAAAACAATGTTTTTGATTTTTCTCATATTAGAGGTCAGGCACAAACCAAAAGGGCGCTAGAGATAGCTGTCTCTGGATCACATAACGTTTTAATGTTTGGGCCGCCTGGTTCGGGAAAAACGATTTTAGCCAAATCGGTTATCTCCATAATGCCAGATTTTGTTCTGGAAGAGGTTTTAGAGGTAACAAAGATTTATAGTATTTCTGGCAAGCTAGAAAAAAATGGTATTATTTGCTCTAGGCCATTTAGAGCCCCTCACCATACTGCTTCAGCGCCAGCTATTATAGGTGGAGGCACATGGCCTCGTCCGGGAGAAATCTCTTTGGCTCACAGGGGTGTTTTGTTTTTAGATGAATTGCCAGAATTTTCTAGGGGAATATTAGAGAATTTGAGACAGCCTCTTGAGGACGGTGTTATAAATATTAGCAGAACTGCGGGGAATATTTCTTTCCCTGCCAAGTTCATGTTACTGGCCGCCATGAACCCTTGTCCCTGTGGTTATTTTGGTGATAAAGAAAAAGAATGCATTTGTTCCTCTGGGCAATTGAACAATTATAGAAAAAAGATTTCGGGGCCAATAAAAGATAGGATAGATATTCATATTAAAGTTCCAAGACTAAATTTTGAAGAGTTAATAAACAAAAAAGAAGAAGAGAATTCGGAAGAGATTGGTCGAAGAGTCTTGCTTTCTAGAGAATTGCAACTAGAGAGGTTCAGGCCCTATAATATTTTTAATAACTCCGAAATGAATTCTGAATTAGTAAAAAAATTTTGTTATCTAGACAAGAATTGTTTGTCTTTTTTAAAAAAAGCCATTAAAAAACTTGATTTATCGGCAAGGGCTTATTTTAAGATTCTAAAAGTTTCAAGAACCATAGCTGACTTAAGACAAGATGAAAAGATCAGTATAGACGATATAGCCGAGGCCTTATTTTATCATTCGGGCGTATAACTTCTTCGTCCTTTTTTGTTTCTTTTATTTTTTTAAAAATTTGCTATAATGTAAGTAATAGAAGTAAACATTTTTTTATGAAAAAAAAGATAATAGCATTGTCACTCGTTTTTGTTTTTTTGCTTACAGCCGGCATTGGATGTAAACAGCCTTCAATGCAAGAGACCGCAACTCCAATAACCTTAAATTATTGGAGAGTTTTTGATGGTAGAGACAATTTTGCTGAAATTATAAGTAAATATAATGAGCAACATCCTTATGTGACAATAAACTATAGGATGCTTAGGTCGGATGAATATGAAGAGGCCCTTTTAAATGCCTTTGCTGAAGATCGAGGTCCTGATATTTTTTCTATTCATAACACTTGGGTTAGAAAATATGAAAGCAAACTAGAACCGATGCCCCCTCAAACGACTATGATTTTTCCGGTTCTGCAAGGAACAATCAAAAAAGAGGTTGTTCCAGAAAAAAGAGTTATGGCCAGTTTGACACTGAAAGATTTAAAGCAAAATTTTGCTGACGTTGTTTATGCTGACGCTGTTGTGAATAATCAAATTTATGGCCTGCCATTATCTGTCGATACCTTGGCCATGTATTATAACCAAGATTTATTTGATCAGGCTGGCATAACGGATTTGCCTAGATATTGGAATAGGGACTTTCAGCAAGCAGTTAAAAAATTAACCAAGCAAGATTTGAAAGGAAATATATTGCAATCAGGGATAGCCCTTGGTGGCAGTGAAAATATAGACAGATATAGCGATATTCTGTCGGTTTTAATGATGCAAAACGGAGCAGTCATGATGAGCGATGCTGGACAAGTTTTGTTTCAAACAATACCGGCCATCTTCCAGGGACAGGGATACAATCCAGGGTTAATGGCTCTTCGTTTTTATACCGATTTCGCCAATCCGATAAAGGAAGTTTATTGTTGGAACAATGATCTTGAAAACTCTTTAGATATGTTTGTGTCCGGAAAACTAGCTATTATGTTGGGATATTCTTATCAATTACCAATTATAAAATCTAGAGCTCCAAAGTTAAATTTTTTGGTTGAGCCTCTACCACAGATTGAAGGCGCGACCGTCCCTATAAATATGGCCAATTATTGGCTCGAAGTTGTTTCTAAGAAGAGTCCATATAAGAACGAAGCTTGGAACTTTATTCAGTTTATGACAAGTGCCGAAAACGCAGGCAGCTATTTGAGTAAAACAAAAAAACCGACAGCGCTAAGGTCTTTGATAAATTCTCAAAAAGACGATCTAGACATCGGCGTTTTTGCAAGTCAGGTTTTAACATCTAAAAGTTGGTATAGGGGCAAAAATGCCGCTTTGGCCGAAAGCTTTGTGGCGGACATGATAGAGGCTGTTTTAAGCGACGTAGAAGATAAGACCATTGAGATCATGAGCCTTTACGCTAACAGGATTCAACAGACAGTTAATTAATTATTTTTTTTATGAAAACAACATTAAATAGAAGAAAATTTTTATTAGGAGTTTTAACGGTTTTTGTTTCTTTTTTTCTTTTTTTCCCGGCTTTAAAATCTTCGGCTCAATTAGTCCCGGGGAGTTCGCAACCAGATCAAGATCAGTATAAGTATGGGGATTATAAATTGAATGATGCTTTAGAGGTTGGAATTAGAATTACAAAAATTATTTTAGGTCTGGTCGGGTCGTTGGCTTTACTATTTTTTGTTTATGGGGGAGTAATGTTTTTAATTTCGGCTGGCAACAGCGAACAGGTTCAGAAGGCAAAAGGAATAATTATAAACGCGGCTATTGGTTTGATAATCGTGTTTATGAGCTATATAATTATACAGTTTGCCATGAAGGCCTTGGGTGTAAATTGGAACGGCAGTTCTTCGCTAATAAGCTCAACGTTTGAAGATAGTAAGGGGTTTAGGATCTAAATAATCAGAAAGAGTTATGGCTGATTTTGTTAAAAAGAATATATTTTTAGACCAAGACTCGGTTGGTATTTATATTAAAAAAATAAGAGAGAAAAAGGATATAAAAATAGAAGAGGCTTCTTTGAAAACTGGGATTAGTATAAAATATTTGAGAGCGATTGAAGAAAGTAATTATAAAGATTTGCCAAAAGGTGTTTATGCTAAAATATTCTTTAGAAAATATATTGATTTTTTAGATATAAGACACAAAAACATAGTAAATGATTTTGTAAAAGAACAAAATCGAGGACAAAATTTTGAAAAAAACATTTTTTTTAACAAAATCGTAAGCTGGAAAAGTTTTGTTTCTTTGCCCAGAATTTTTAGGGATTTATTAATTTTTGCTGTTATTTTAGTTTGTTTGTTCTATTTGTTTTTTTACTTAAAAAATATTTTTGCTCCGCCATCATTAGAAATATTTAACATTCAAGATAAGCAGACCGTTCAAAGTTTATCCATTTTGATTGAGGGCGAGACCGAGGCGGAAAGCGATGTCTTGATTAATGGGCAAATAATTTTAACAGATGAAAACGGTCACTTTTCAGAAACGGTTTATTTGAAGTCCGGAATTAATTTTATAACTGTTTCAGCTAAAAAAAAGTATAGTCGAGAAAATATTATTATTAAACAAATATTGGTTGAGAATTAAATTATATCTATATGGTTTTAACTAAAAATAATTTATTAGACATAGAGTCTTTAGTGAAAAGACTTAAATTAAAGCAGGGGTCTTTCGTGGCTGATTTGGGTTGTGGTGCTTTTGGTTATTTTACGTTTTTATTGGCCAAAATTGTTGGCAAAAGTGGCAAAATTTATGCGGTTGATATTATAAAAGATAATTTAGAATCTATAAAAAAAAGAGCCAGAACAGAAAACTTAACTCAGGTAGAAACTATTTGGAGTAACCTGGAGGTGCTAAATGGGACAAAAATAGAGTCCGAATCTTTGGATTCCGCTTTGCTTGTGAATGTTTTACACCAATCAAATAAATATATTGATATCCTGAAGGAAACTTTTAGAATGCTAAAGCCCGGGGCTCTTGTTTTAATAGTGGAGTGGAACGAAATTGATTCGCCCTTTATCTTGTCAAATGATCGAAAAATAGATAAAAACGATATTCAAAAGATTGTCAATTTTTTAGGCTTAAAGACGGTTGACGCCTTTGACGCTGGAGAGTATCATTATGGACTTCTTTTGAAAAAATAGACTTTAAAAATATTTTATTATAGTTTTATGATGCGTTTTTTACAATTAAAAAATGTATTATAAGTCAAAAAATAAAATAGACCTCGGGAAGTTGGGAGAAGGTGTCGCTAAAAAGTATTTATTAAGCGCTGGTTATGAGATGGTTGGATGCAACTGTCGTTTTGGCCATTTAGAGATTGATATTATAGCTTCTTTTAAAGGGAGGCTTGTTTTTTTTGAGGTGAAAACCAGAAGTACAAAATATTTAGAGTTGGACGAAGAAAACTTAAAAAGAAAACAAATTAAAAATTTGAAAAAAGCTATTGGCCTTTACTGTTATTATAAGAAAATAAATGTGGAGAAGATTAGCTTGGATTTTTTGATGATTATGGTTAACACGAAGAGAAAGATGGTAGATATAAAGCATTATAAAAATATTTTATTCTAACGTTTTGTGCGTTTTTTTTCGGAAGCTATTTTATTTAGCCTTTTTTTTAGTTTAAAGAGGTTGTTTGTAAATAATAAAGAGTTTCTTAATAATTTAAGCTTACTTTTTCTCTTTTCATAGCGATTCTCAGACCAATTGACAGGTATTTCCTTTATTTTTAAATCTAGAAGTTTGGCAAAAATAATAAATTCAGTATCGAAGAACCATTTATTGTCTTCAATGAAGGGGCGTATTTTAATAAAGGCGCTTCTTTTTATGGCCTTAAAACCGCATTGTAAATCAGAGAAATTGTGCCCTAATATTATTTTAGATAGCAAAACATAGGTTTTGGATATGATGTCTTTGGTTAGAGATCTTTTTCTTACGGATTTCGCCAACAGGCGAGAGCCGATAACAAAGTCGTTTTCTAAAAGTAACTCCTTCACTAAGTCGTTTATATTTTCTAATGATACCGCTAAATCTATGTCCATATAAACAAAAAAGTCGGCGCTGCTTTTGTCCATTGTCGTTATTATGGCATTTCCTTTTCCGGCTTCCTTTATTACTTCATATCCTATATTTTTGTTTGTTATTTTTTTGGCTATTTTTTCTGAATTATCGTTTGAACCATTAATAATTATATTTATTTTCCAGTCAAAGTTATAATTTTGCAAATTTAAAAAATCAAAAAGCTTTGTTATGTTCTTTTCTAACAGTTGTTCTTCGTTGTAGGCTGGGATAATAAAATCTATTGTCATATTTTTGATTATTGGATAAATGCTAAGATTTGGCAACGTTTTTTTGTTTTATTACCTTAAAAAAAGATAATAAAGGAGACCATAAAAAGTTGATCCAAAAATAGCGAGTAAGGATAAGTATTGTTGTTTTGGCCGAAAACAGTAATTTAAGGCAAATATTAATATTATCGAAGTGAAATACCAGGGCATTAACCAAGAAAAGAAACTTAAATAAAAAAACAAGATGGTTATTCCAAAAAGTTCATAGATATTTTCTTCTTTCTCGTTTTTTTGTTTAAATTTGTTTTTGATTATTTTTATTATAACAAAAAAATAAAAAATGACAAAAGCTATTTTCCCGATAATTATAGAGGCCGGGATGGGATTTGTTGTTATTTTTCTAAGAATGCCAATTAGCAAAATAATCAAAGGGGACATAAATATCCCTATTGTTTTTGATTGGAGTATCATTGGCCTTATTATGTCTTCGGGACTCTTTATAAATGGTCCGTACAAAGCAATTGTTAATAAAGAGAAGATTAACAACGATGCCAAGGAAAAATATATTCTTTCCTTGTTAGTTTTTAACTTTGAAAGTACGGTTAGAATAAAAATTGGCAAAAAAATAATGGGTATAAATTTTGTTAAAAATGACAAGACTAAAAACGTGAAAGATATTAAATTATTTTTTATGCCACTTTTTTTATAAAATAAAAAGAAGGCTATAATAAAAAATATTAGCAGAATGTCGTTATGTCCGTTGATAGAAAATTCAAATAAAATCAGGGGATTAAAAGCGTATAAATAGAAAGAAACAATATTTTTGCTTATTTTGTATATAAAATATCCGGTGAATATATTTAAGACCACAAAGAAAAACTTTAGCAAAAATAGGTTCAAGGTTATGTTGTTTTTAGAAATTAGTGAAATTGCGCCGTTTATAATTATAAAAAGGGGCCCATACGGAGACTTTAGGGTCATTAATTTGTTTTCGAGCTTATTGAAGAATGGATCATGATTAAAATTAGAGTAAGAGTTTGTGTAAGGATTTTCTCTAAAAACCCCAAGGACTCTACCGTGTTGTATATAATGAAAAAGATCGCAGGATGCTATTGGCCAAACAAAGAGCAAGAATAGATTCACAATGATACTTATAAAAAATATTTTTTTGAAATTTAAGTTAACCCTTTTTTTTATTTCTAAAAAAATGAAAAAATAAAAAATCAACAAAACAAGTAATGATAAGCCAATAATGATGAATAAAGAATTGTTTTGTAAAGTTTGGCTTTCTTCGCGCAGTATTTTTTTTCTAATGGGTTCTACCAAATAGAAAAAAAGCCATAGTGCAGAATAGACAATTAGTAATAGCTCTATTTTATTTTTTTTCAGATTGGCTAGCGTGAAAAATGTAATCATTTTTGTTTTCATATATTTTGCTATTCTAGGCGCTTATTTCTATCTACCATTATTCATTTTGGTAGTAAATATTTCTATTCTTATAAATGGATATGTCATTTTCGTTAGAAATAAATTCATAGTTATTTATAATGTAGGTTTCCAAAACATTTTTTCCTTGATGTTTGAATTTGTTTTCGATGCTTGGATAATAAATCAAAACGGCGCAATCAGGGTTGTTTCTTTTAAAAGATATCAATGCTTCACCAAATTGCTCTTTGGTCGAATAGCCCTCAATCAAGAGTCCAAATGGAGTGGCATTAATTTTTTTAGTTTCGAAATATAGGTTTGGGAAAAAGGGGGCGCTATAAATATACTTTCCTGGACATTCTTTTTTTATATATTCCATCCAATTGGGATTATCTTTTTTGTAGTTGTAGAAAAACTCAAACGTTGGAAGGGTGTATAAAAATCTCAAAACAGTAAATGCCAGTAGAATAATGACCACTGTTGTTTTATGCCAACGATTATGAACGGAGTATAGCGTCGGACTTAAAATTAATAGGGGAAAAACAATTAGAACGACGTGATAGAAGTCTGGAAGCGGCAGTGTTGTCATTAATAGAAAAAATTGAATAAATAGTAAGTAGCTGATCTCTTGAGATTTATTTTTTAATTGGTAAAGAAAGTATAAAAAAATTAACAAGACAATGAAAAATACATACAAAGGAGTCTTGTTAACGTCCCAATAGTTAAACATTGGAAAGGTTATTAAATTATGGTATAGAATGTTGATTGGCCAACTTAAAAGAACAACTAAAATTGGTATTAATGAAAAAATAACGTAGTTTATTATTTTTATAAAATACTCTTTTTCTTTTTTTATGATCCAATATATGAATAGAAATAAAATTGACGCTGCCCAAAAGGCAAGTCCTTTTTGTTGTAGGAAAATAATAGCTAGACCGCCAAAAAAACCAGACATGCAGAATGGTAGCGTTTTTTCTTTGTTTAACCCCAAGATAAAAAAATAAACAGCCCAAATAATAAAAAAGCTATTGTATAAATTATGATTGATTATTGGTAGCCCGGCGAGTGATAATACAAAAATGATTGGAAGCAATAAATTAAATTGTTGTTTTTTGATTAAATTTAATGATTTGTATATGCCGATAGCGGATCCAAAAACAAGTAATAAGCTGATAATGTTGGCCACATAATATTCGGCCCCGAATATTTTGAATCCCCAGTATATTAAGTAGAAGCTTCCAGGGGGAATAATTTCAACAAAATCAATGTATAGTCTCTGATTATTTAAAAGATTCCAGGCTCCATTTAAGACGACGCCCTCGTCAGCATTTAAGGCGTGTCCATAGTGGAAAAAGATGCTTAATAATAGTAAGAGAAAATAATATAATATTTCGAATCTATGTTTTTTATAATTTATGATAGATAAGGCCAACCTTGTCTTCATATATTTTTTCAAATTGATCATTTTTTTCTAAGAAATTTATTAAATTATTTTTGTCATCTTTTACTTTTTCTTCTTTTATTCCAAAAATGTTTTTGTCTATCCAATTTATTTTTATCTTTTTTTCTTGGTTCCCTATTAGGAACAACTCTATCTGATATTCATTTATTAATTCGCTTATTGTTTTTTCTTCAGAGAAAAAGAGCTTGTATTCCTCTACGTAGCTATGATCTTTTATTTTTTTTTGCGGTAAGCGACCGTCAATAAAAAGTTTTTTTTCTGGCCATTGATGAATTAAATAGCCACCCCAGCTATATTCGTTAAATATTCTGGCGTTTTCAAGATTTTTGTCTTTTTGCAAAAATTCTAAGGCTTGACAAGGGTATCGGTCACAAAAATAAGTGAATGGATCTTCTATTTTTTTAGTGCTCAATATTATAGATGATATAGCACAGGCGAAGAGTAAGAATAGATATACCTTTATAAAATTGTCTATTTTTGTTTTTCTAATGCTTATGTTCTTTAGTATTGGGCTTATTTCGTTATATAGAACCGTCGATAAAAAAGGGAGCGAGACTATAAATAACAAGGGAAAATGTCTCTTTGATTTTATTGATAAAACAACAAACAACAAAATAATAAAAAAATTCCACAAATTGTTTATATCTTTTTTATTTTTTTCAATAAAGAAAGAATAAATCAAAAAAGCCATGGTTACTCCAATATAAATTATTTGCCAATATGAAAAAGGATAATAATATTGTGGTAACCATTCGGAAATTATTTTTAAGTAGGCAGTATTTTGGTATGAGCTTAAAAATTCGAACAAATTAAGTCCATAGGGGGTTAGTGCCGTAGAGAGGCTGGCCAAAATTGTAAAAACAAAAAATATTTTCACATCCTTGTTCTCCAGGATGGTATTAAAAGTAAAAAATTTTGAGAATTTTTCGATTAATGGGGTTTGGTTTCTAAAATTGTATATTATTTTTTCAAATATCTTTAAACCACAATAAAAAAATAGAACAAAAATTCCCAAAAGAAAGCCAGCATGCATATTGGCCCAAAGAAAAAGAAGAGGAATTAAACAAAAAAGAATTGTCCAGTTGTTTTTCTTGTTTTCAACGCTTCTTTTTTCGAATAAGTGTAAGATTGTAATTTCTATAAATAAAAACAACAGACTTACTTCTTGTATTCTTATCCCGAGATGTGGTTTTGATGCTATCACTCCGAAGAGGCTTAAGAGCAAAACAATATAAACAGAATGTTTGTCTTTGGTAAAATTATTTATTATAAAGTTTTTAGCAAGCACTAAAACCAAGATTATTATTAATGCGAAAATTATGTTTAAGAATAAATAAGGGTAATTGTCATAAACTGAAAAAAGTATAAAATCTGAGAGCCATTCATGATTAACCCAGGTATCGCCACTTTCAAAGACGTAGTTATAATGATTTATGCTGTTTACGTTCTTGCTGATGGCTACTTCCTCCCCAGCTTTTAGGTGCCAGCCAAGATCCGGGTCGAGATAATTCAATGAGTTTTTTAATAGCAAGAAAAATATGAGGATATAAAAGACTATTGTAAACACTTTAGTGAATTTGATTTTGGCCATATTTTTTAGTTCAATATCATTGTATCAAATATTGTTATTTTTTAAAATGTATGTTATTATTTTAGTATAAAAATTAGAAACTAGAAAGGTGGTGACTCTATGAAGAAAAAAATTATTAGTTTTTTACTTGTAGCTTTGTTTGTTTTGCCTATTATAACATTGGCTTTACCTAACAATGCTGGTGCTAACGACACTTTCGGTTTAAACTTCGTTGGTGGTGATAATGGTATTGCTTTGGGAAACAAAGATCCAAGAACTATGGCCGCTGGTATTATAAACACAGTTTTGACTCTACTTGGTATAGTAGCTGTTGTTATAGTATTGCTTGGAGGTTTTAAATGGATGACTGCCGCTGGTAATGAAGAAAAAATTTCTGAAGCTAAAAAATTATTAGGAGCTGGCGTTGTCGGTTTGGTTATAATTTTAGCAGCTTGGGGAATAACAACTTTCGTATTAAACGCATTAATGCAGCAGACACAATAAGTTCTTTAGTTTCTAGACTCGATTTTAGAAATTGGTGCCTATTTTTTGTAGGCACCATTCTTCTCGGCATAAATTATTGTGTCGAGAATAATGGTTTTCTTTATGAAAAAATTTAAGATATTCATTTTTTTAGTTTTTCTTTTGTTTTCTTCTAGAACTGTTAGTGCTGCTGGAAGTTGGGGGCTAGACGACGTTGTGAACAATAAGGCGGATTTAAAAGGCGCTTTTAACACCGAAGAAGTTAACAAATATGAAAATAACTCTAGTTTTTATTTGTCTGGTAGAATCGGCTTAATAATTGGATCAATTCTTTCTTTTATTGGAGTTCTTTTTATGGTTCTGATAATCTATGGCGGCCTTTTATGGATGACGGCCAGAGGAAACGAACAACAAACAGAAAAGGCAAAAAGTTTAATCATTCAGGCAATTATAGGCTTGGTCATAGTTCTGTCTGCTTATGCCATCACTAATCTCATCGGTGGAGTTTTTTTCCCTAGTTCTTCGGAATAAATCAAGAATGTGTAGTAATAAAAAATAATAAAATAAAAAAATATATTAAATATGAAAATAAAACTTTTTTTGCTTTTATCGTTGTTTTCCATATTTTTTTGTTTTTCTTTCGTTTCGGCCAAGTCGATTGATTATGGTCTAAATGTCACCTCTAAGCAGGGAAAACTTGAACAGGCCTTTAGACCAGTCGGTTCTGATGCCGGGGGTTATTTAGTTGATAAGCTTGGTGGTGTTACGGGAGTTCTTCTGTCTTTTGTTGGCTTGTTGTTTTTAATTTTAATGATTTATGGTGGTCTTTTATGGATGACAGCTTCCGGCAACGATCAACAGGTGGTAAAGTCTAGAAACGTAATGGTTTGGGCGGCCGTAGGAATCGTGATTGTATTTATTTCTTTTATTTTAGTTCAATTTATAGGAGCGCAATTAACGAAACCGACTTTTGATTCAACGTCACCGCCCGGAGAAGTACCCGAGGGGTCCCTTGAAGAGATTCTCCCATCCGAAGAGGGTCTTCCTCCCGAAGAAGAATTTTTGACCCCTGAACAGCTGCAATGCCCTGTGTGTTTTAGCGATAATAGTTTTGATTTTGATCTTTATAGCTCGCCAGCGTGTCGTTGTTGTCGTCTCGGACCTGTTTCCGGAGATTGCCAAGATTAGGTTTTTTTAATATGATTTTCAAGAAGTATTCAATTTTAATTTCTCTGTTAACGCTGTTTTTGTTTGCGCCGTTTTTTGTTTTTGCTCAGGATGATGCTGGGTATGATTTTACGAAAGATAGTGGCCTGGCTCCTGCGGCATTAGAAACTGGGCACATAACTAGCGAAACTAGCTTGAGTTTTGACCCTAGTGAGTCTATTAGCATTGAGGTCGGTATTATAATACAAGTAGTGGTTTCCTTTATTGGTATTGTTTTTATGATACTTTTGGTATATGGTGGAATCTTGTGGATGACGGCTGCGGGCAACGATCAACAAGTAGATAGAGCCAAAAAAATAATAACGGAATCAATAATAGGACTAGTTATTATTGTCAGTGCTTACGCCATTAGTATTTTGGTTATAAGGTCGTTTAGTTTTCAATAATTTTTTCAAATGAAAAATCATAAAAATGTAAAATTTATTATCCCTCTTTTATTCTTATTTTGTTTTTTTGTTCAGAATGTTTTTGCTTCCGGAAATTTATCTAGCGCTTTTAAGCCTTCAAAGGTTGGCTGGTCAGCGTCTAAGATGGGCTTTAATGTTAGTGCTAACACTCAAAGCGTGGAGGGCGTTGTTGGTATTGTTATTTCTGCTATTTTAAGTTTTTTAGGAATTATTTTTTTAGCTTATGTTATTTATGGTGGAGTTTTGTGGATGACCGCTTCTGGCAACGATCAACAAGTAGAAAAGGCTCAAAGAATAATAAAACATGCCACAGTGGGAGTGCTGGTGGTTTTAATTTCTTATGGTTTGAGTTGGTTAATTTTAAATATTTTTGTTAATCAAGGTCTCACCCTGCCCAATTAGAATGGTTTGCATATTTTTAATTATAAAAATTATATATATAAAAATTTATGAAAAAATTTTTGAAACAATTCGCTTTTGTCTGCTTCTTAACCTTGATTTTGGTTTTACCCTTTTTCGCTTTGGCCCAAATTAGTGACAGTAGTGTGACTGGGAGACTCCAACAAGCAGGAACCGTTGCCGGGTTTTCTTCTGACACAGACGAGCTCACTTTAGCAAAAACCATTGGTAGCGTTGTTAATACTGTTCTGTCACTTCTCGGTGTTGTTTTTATGATTTTAATAATTATCGGTGGTTATAGATGGATGACGGCGGGTGGAAACGAAGAAAGCGTTAAAAGCGCTCAAGGTAGAATAAAAAATGCGGTCATTGGTTTAATCATCGTTATTTCTTCGTATGCCCTTTGGATGATAATAGAGAAATATTTATTAGATAAAATTTAATTTGCTAAATATATTCTTATGAAAATTAAAGCTTTGTTTTTTTTGAATTTTTTAATAATTTTAACAATTTTGTTTACTTCGGTCTCTTTTGTTAATGCTCAGGAAAATCCAAAGCCAAATCCTGGGTATGTTCCTGCGCCGGCCGCTAGCAACATAAAGGGCCAAGCGGATGCTTTTAGGGGCACTTCAGGGTTACAATCGGCTGAAGCTAAAAACATAGTTGCCAGCATAATTAAGACAGCCCTGTCTCTTTTGGGCATAATTTTTTTGATTTTAATGATTTTTAGTGGATATCAGTGGATGATGGCCGGTGGAAACGAAGAGCAAATTACAACGGCCAAGGGTAGAATAAAAAACGCAGTTATTGGAATTATTATAGTTGTTATGGCTTACGCGATTACGGCTTTTATATTTAAGAACTTACCGGGTGGTTCGAATCAAGTTCAGACCACTGACCCTCAAAATCTATAAATGTAGTAAATATTATTTTCATTAATAAAAAAAGCGCTTTGTTTAGAAGCGCTTTTTGTGTTTAGAAGAAGCAATTATCTTGATCCGATTACGAGGTAATATCCCACGCGTTCTCCGTCAAATTCATAATAATTGTTTAGTTTTAACACAAAGTTCTTTGTATTGGAGGCCTGCATGCCATTGTTGGTTGAGGCTGTGTAGCTGTATTCTCCCGGTAGCAGGTTAATTGATGTTTTTCCACCCCTGCGAACAAATACTGCCATTTCTTGACCAGTTTGTTTGTTTTTAACAGAAATGTTTGCATCTGCATATCGATATTCGTTCGATATAACAATTTTCATTCCGCCATTGGAAGAAACGACACCGGTAGAGTTTAGATTTTCGGCATATTTTTTTGTCAAATAAGCATTTGCGTCTGCCGTTACAACTGTAGCGTAAGCGTTTGCTCCTCTATCAATTGATAAAGATTTGCCAGAAAATTTTCCTTGTCCTTCGAGGTCAACATTAGCTCCTAAAAATTTTCTAGAACCATTGTCTTCTTTGTTGGTCAATGGGACTATAACGCTATCTTCTTTTTCTTCCTTGCCTTGTTGTAAGGCTAGTTTGACTTGCTCATCGTAGCGAGCATTGATTTCAGAAACTACTTTTGTCCTGTTTTCCGAATTCATCGGGCCTTTGTTTTCTTTTTCGGCTCTTTTGATTTCGGTGTTTCTTTGACGGTTAAGTTCTTTAACCATCTTCAAAGAAGGTTGTCCAAATGTTGATACGGCCATAAACATGACTGCTATCAGTAAGAATCCTATTCTTTTCATGATTTTTTGAGTTTTAATTAAACATTAGTTAATATTTAGAAGCCCTCTATTTCTTAAAAGTCTTTTAAATATTAACTAATTAAGCAAAAAATGTTTGTCAAAGATCGTTTTTATTATACAAGTAGATTATAGCATATTTGAAAATATTTGTCAAGCCCAATAAAGTGCAACAAAAAAGGGGCTTTTAACGCCCTTTTTTTGTTGAATGACAAAGGAAACAGATCTCTCCGCTCGCCATCCGCAGGATGGCTCAGTCGAGATGATAGGGTTAGAATATACCTAAGAATTTGATCTTTGATTTTGTTGATTGCTCCTTTTTGTTTACGATTATAGTCGTTTTAATAATAGAGTCTGGAATAAGTGAGATACTATCAATGCCACATTCTACCAAAAATTCTGCAAAGTCTGGAAAGTCGCTTGGGGCTTGACCACAGATACCAACTTTAGTTTTTGTTTTTTTGGCAACTGTTATCAAATTTTTAATTAAAATTTTAACAGCCTCATTTTTTTCATTTGAGACCCCTTCTACTTCTAATGTTCCTCCCGAGTCTCGATCTATACCTAGAGTTAGTTGAGTTAAGTCATTTGATCCAATAGAGAATCCGTCAAATACTTTAGCAAATTTTTCGGCTAGAATTATATTGGCAGGAATTTCGGCCATAACATAAACCTCTAGTCCGTTTTGGCCCCTCTTTAATCCATTTTCTTCCATTATTTTTAAAACCCTTTTTCCTTCTTCTACGGTTCTGCAGAAAGGAATCATTATTTTAACATTTTTTAAACCAAAATCGTCGCGCACTTTCTTTAAGGCTTGACACTCTAATTTGAAAGCCGGTAAAAAGTCTTTGGAGTAGTATCTACTTGCTCCGCGCCAGCCTATCATTGGGTTCGACTCAATTGGCTCATAATTTGTTCCTCCTATTAAATTGGCATACTCGTTGGTTTTAAAGTCGGACAAACGTACAATTACGTCTTTTGGATAAAAACCAGCGGCAAGCATCGCCACTCCTTCGGCTAATTTATCTACAAAGAATTGGCTTTTGTTAGTGTAACCCGCAGTAATTTCGTCTATTTGCTTTTTTAATTTTGCGTTCCCTAATTTTTTATAATTTAATAAGGCTAAGGGATGAATTTTTATATAGTTGTTAATTATAAATTCAAGTCTAGCTAGCCCAACACCGTCATTTGGTATAAAAGAATTTAGAAAAGCTGTGTCCGGTTCGGCTATATTCATCATTATTTTTGTCTTTGGTCTTTTTAGTTTTCCAACATCAGTTTTTTCTATTTTGAAAGGTATCTTGCCCTCATAGACAAATCCAACCTCTCCCTCGGCGCAACTAACAGTAAAATTTCCGCCACTTTTTATTTTTTTACTACCGTCGTTTGTCCCAACTACACAAGGGATTCCCATTTCTCTAGAGATAATAGCGGCATGGCAAGTACGGCCACCTTTGTCGGTGACTATAGCTGAGGCTATTTTCATGATTGGTTCCCAATCAGGGTCGGTCATGTCGGTTACTAATACTTGTCCGGCTTTAAATTTTTTAATATCTTTGACGCTCATTATTTTATTGGCTGTGCCAAATCCAATTCTGTTTCCAACGCTTTGTCCTTGAGCGACTACTTTACCCCTCTTGCTTATTTTGTATCTTTCTAAGAGGTTTAGGTTCCTAGAACTTTCTACTGTTTCTGGTCTGGCTTGAATTATGTATAATTTTTTATCTAGTCCATCATAGGCCCATTCTATGTCCATGGCTTTATTGTAGTGCTGTTCAATAATCATTCCCCATTCAGCTAATTTTATTACTTGCTCGTCACTAATTGATTGTCTGATTTGGTCTTTGTGACTAACGGCGACATCTTTAACGGGATTTTCGTGGCTTTTGTTGTAGATCATTTTTATACTTTTTTTGCCAATTGATCGATATATTATTTTCTTTGTTGGTTTAAAAACAAAGAATTGATCTGGGTTTACTTTTCCTTGAACTATGTTTTCTCCTAGTCCGTAGATAGAGTGGACTAAGACTGCGTTTTTGAATCCAGATTCAGTATCAATGGTAAACATTACACCCGAAGAGCCTATGTCTGAGCGTGACATCTTCTGTACACCTACCGACAAAGCAATGTTGAAGTGGTCAAATCCCTTGTCTGTTCTATAGGAAATTGCTCTATTGGTGAATAGAGAGGCAATACATTTCCTAACTGCTAAGAGTAGGTCGCTTGGTCCACTTATATTTAAATATGTCTCTTGTTGTCCGGCGAAAGAAGCATCCGGCAAATCTTCGGCGGTTGCTGACGATCTTACGGCAACGTCAATGTTTTCTCTTTTGTAAAATGAAGATAGCTTCTTGTAAGCTTTAATAATTTCTTGTTCAAAATCTTTTGGTAAATCTGTTTTTAAAACCTCTTCTCTTACTTTTTTGCCTCTAGTCATTAAATTTTGGACATCCTTGGTGTTTAGGTCTTTTAAAATCTCTCTAATTCTGTTTTTTAGGCCACTTTTATCCATGAAATAATTGTAGGCGGATGAAGTGGTGGCGAAACCAAATGGCACATTTACCCCTTTTTTAGAGAGAGTCTGATACATTTCTCCCAGAGAAGCGTTTTTACCACCCACCGAAGGGACATCTTTGATTCTTAGTTCGTCGAAAAATTTTATAAATTGTTGTTTTGGCATAAATTTTTTTATTGCGCCATAGCTTTTGTTATCACACAAAATGTTATAACTTAATGAGATAGCAAGGGCGTATTATTTTTTAATTTGATAAGGATATTATAACACATTTTTTTGTTTCTTTAAAATTTTTTTGTAAGACTTGAATTTATTAAGTTTTTATATTATTATATCAATAAGTTTTGCGGGCGTGGCGAAATTGGTATACGCACTTGCCTTAGGAGCAAGCGGAGCAATCTGTGAGAGTTCGAGTCTCTCCGCCCGCACACTTTTATTTGAGATTTTTGAAATGATAAATTTTTTACATACTTTTGAGCCAAATTCTTTGATGTTTTCTTTTGCTTTTATAAAAATTCATTGGTATGGATTTTTTGTGGTTTTGGCTATTGTTTCGGCTCTTTTTATTTCTTTATTTTTAGGAAAAAAATACAAAATAAACAAAGATGATCTTTTTGATTTGTTTTTTTATTTAATTATTTTTGGCGTGTTTGGCGCTAGAATTTATGATGTTTTTTTGGAGTGGCGATATTATATTGACAATCCCTTTGATATAATAAAAATTTGGCAAGGTGGTCTGGCTATTCATGGGGCTATTTTAGCAGGGGTTATTGTTTTGTGTTTTTTTGTTAAAAACAAGAAGATAAGGGGCTTGGAAAACAAGAGTTTTTGGGATGATTTTTTTTCTTTGTCCTTCTTGATAGTACCAGGATTGGCCCTGGGTCAGGCGATTGGTCGTTTTGGTAATTATTTTAATCAAGAACTTTTTGGTCGACCAACTGATTTTCCCTGGGGAATTCCTATAAACATTTTAAATAGACCAATAGAATTTATTTCTTCTAAATTTTTTCACCCGACATTTTTATATGAGTCTTTGGGATCTTTTGCAATTTTTATTTTTTTGTTTTCTGTTCATTTCTATTTATTAAAAAAATCAAAAGCAACCTTTACGACAAAGTTTTTTGTGACAAGTTCTTATTTAATTTTATATTCGATTTTGAGATTTTCTTTGGAGTTTGTTAGAATTGATTTTGCGCCAGAATTCCTAGGTTTAAGATTTCCTCAGGTAATGAGCGTTGTTATAGTTTTTTTGCTTTTGTTCCTTGGGTTCAAATTTTATAGTTTAAAAATGTTTAATAAAAATTAATATAATTAATAATTATGTATAGATTTCATCTTTCTGGAAAAATTTCCGATATTAAATTTAATAAAAACTTAATTGTTTTATATGCAGCGGGGACGGCATTGGCTGTGTCTACTGCTTTTCCGGCCTATATCAATTCTAGTTTTATTGAAAATTTTGTTGATACCAAGTATGTTGGTTTGTTTTTTGTGGCTGCCAATATTGTTACTTTTTTTGCCATGCTGTTCTTTCCTGCACTTATTAGAAAATTAAGTAATCTGATGTCGGCCAAATTAATGATGCTTGTAAATATAGTTTCATTGATGGTTTTGATGATGAGCCCAGCACCTATTTGGCTTTTTTTGTTTTTTATTTGTATGTGGGTAAGCTCTAATCTGATTTGGATTAATATGGATATTTTTGTAGAGAGTTTTACCGAGAACGCTAATACTGGCAAAATAAGAGCTTTTTATTTTACCTTTATGAATCTAGGTTGGATTCTTACTCCTATATTGGCTTCAAAATTGGTTATTGGAAATGATTATTATAATTTGGTTTATTTGGCGGCCGCTTTTGTGTTTTTATTTTTTTATTTTATTATTGTTTTTAATGAAAAGCGTGTTGGTAAGTTGGTCAATTTTGACAAGTTAAAAATTAAAGATGTTATTGTTGATTTTTGGAAAAATGCAAACTTAAAAGGAGTGTATTTTGTTTCTTTTTTTCTAAATTTATTTTTTAACTCGGCCGTGGTTTTTATTCCGATGTATCTTCATAGTAGTTTGGGCTTTGAGTGGTCAACCCTTGGTATTATGTTCTCTATAATGCTTATTCCTTTTGTTTTGGTTGAAATTCCAGCCGGTATTATTGCTGACAAGTATATTGGAGAAAAAGAAATAATGTTTAGCGGTTTAGGCATTCTAATCGTTTCCTTGCTTTTGTTTTTCTTTGTTAAATCAAGCAGTCCACTTGTCTGGGGTGCGATTTTATTTTTTAGTCGCATAGGAGCTGCGCTAATTGAAGCAATGAGAGAATCTCGGTTTTTCAAAATTGTTGATGCCGAAAATGTTAGTCATATAAACTTTCTCAGAACTTCTTACCCTCTGGGGTATTTAGTGGGATCCGGTTTGGGATTTTTAATATTGAGTTTTTATGAGGTTCAATATTTATTTCTGTTTATGGCAATTTTGTTCTTGTTTAGCTTCTATTTCGTTTATATTATCAAGGATAGTAAATAGTACTTATATTAAAAAAAGAACCGCTGGTTTATTTGGTGGTTCTTTTTTTAATACGCTCATGTCTTATTTTAGTTCAATATAGGCCATCATGGTTTGAAAATTTTTATCTCCGTCTCTTCGATAAGAAAAATATTTATTTTTTAAACAATAAGTGCATTCCGGGCTAATTTCTATGTTTTTTTTCAAGATTTTGTTTTCTAATAGTTGTTGTTTTGCGATTAGTTCTAAATCTAAAAATATTTTGTCCTTTTTTTTGATGATAAAGCTATCGTATTCTTTGAATTTTTTCAGTAAATCATTTCTAATTTCAAAATGACATTTTTGAATATGCGGTCCTATGAAAATTTTGATATTTTTTGTATCTGATTGGTATTCGCTTTTAAATGATTTTATCATTTTTTTTATTATTGAAGATTTTAGGCCCCTCCAACCAGCATGTGCCAAACCAATAACATTTTTATTTGAGTCATAAAAATAAATTGGCAGACAGTCGGCCACGGTTATGCTTAAAATTATTTTTGGAATATTTGTTATTAGTCCGTCATATCCTTTTAGATTTTTGTTTTCATCTTTATCTGAAATTATTTTTATTTTGTTGCCGTGGATAAGTTTACTTGAGACTAAGTTTTCTTTTTTTAAGGCGTTCTTTTTTAAAAAACATTGTCTATTATTTTTTATAACGGTATCTTTCCCTAATAATCTTAAGTTTCCATCTTTTTTGGTGGATATTCCGAGAAGTACTTTATTGTTTTTTAAGATATTTGTATTTTTTGACATAAGAAAATATTGAAAAACCTAAATGGGCATATATAATCAAAAGTATTAAATCATAGAATAAGTTTGCGGCCTGTATTCTGTTTGTTCTAATGTCTTGAAGGTCGCTTTTGACAATGATTATTACAAAAAAAGATAATAGTAAAAAAATAAAGAAGAGGACGCTTATCGCCGATAAAATTAAAAGTTTGTTTTTTAGTAGTTTATTCATTGTTTTTGATTAGGGACTTTAAACCATTTTTAATCCCTTCTTCGCCTTCAAAAAGTTTTAGACTTTGTATCTCTTCCAAAGTGAACCATTTAATCTCTGAATATTGTAATGAGGAATTAAATTTAGAAATGTCAAAAATGACTTCGTAGTAAATAGGAAAATTATAAAACCAATCCATGCCCCGCAGGTTATGAACGATATGTGGCAGTGCAAGTATTGGTTGCTTGGAAATGTATGGCACATCGCATCCTGTTTCTTCGAGAATTTCCCTCTTTAATGCTTGATGCAAGTTTTCTCCAAAATCAAGTCCGCCGCCGAATGTCTCCCAATCTCCATCATGATGATGTCCTAATAAGAATTTATCGCCATCTCTCATAAGCCCTCGGACGCTAACTCTGTAAAATGCATCTGGAAAGAATTTTGATTTATTCATAGTTTAATTACATTATAATTAATATTTGCGGGGAGAGTGGGACGTAGTTGGAACTTTTTTATTTAAAAATAGATTTTCTTTTAAAAATATAAATCTACACAAAGAAAATAAAAAAGGATATAAATAATATTAGAACAAACATAAAAGAACAGCCTTCCGCACCTTTAAAAATCGCTCCCTTGTCTTGAGAAAGTTTATTTTTTTTAACAAGTATATATTTAGTTTTATAAGCTTTTTGAAGCTCTTTAATCAGAGCTTCTTTGTCGTAAAAACTTTTAACCTTAACATGTACAATTGGTATTCCCGCACTAGCAAAAACCTCATCAACAAACTTATCTCTTTCTATTCTTGATTGATAGTTGTGAGAACTATCATCTAACTCTACAACTATCTTGGACTTTATAGGGCTTTTTGTACAAATCAGAAAATCAACATGTTTTGATTTAATTCTATTGAATTGAGAATAATTTCTTTTTTCTTTACTGTTAACAATATCGCAAATTCTAACTTTAGGAAAAATATAATAATTATCACCAATAATTTCTTTGAGAATTTCAAAAAATTTTAGTTCAGCCACAGAAAAAAAATACTCCCTTTTGTCATAAGACTGAGATTCAATTTCAACTACTTCCTCAGAAACATATCCTGATTTGTCTTGTTTTGTGCCTTCAATATCTGTTTCTTTTTTTGTATCCGATTCTTTGGACAAATTTTTCATTAATATACTAACTTTTTCTATATCCATAATGCAAAATATATTTTATAGTATATCTAATATTCATAATAAAATATTACCACAAAATTAGCTAAAAAACAAAAAAGTTCGAATCCCTCAAAGGTTCGAACTTTTAACGATTTTAGCATTTCAGAAACCTCAATAAAATAAAGGCACTCGGGTCTTCCGATACTAAATATTCTTGGCGGAAAGGGAGGGATTCGAACCCTCGGTCCCTTGCGGGACACGGCTTTTCGAGAGCCGCACATTCGACCACTCTGACACCTTTCCATATTTATTATTTAATTTTAAATATCATTTTTCCTTGTGTTTTTTATTTTTGTTAAATATTTTTTAATTTTTTAATTTCTTCTGGATTTAGATTTGTCCATTCTCCTTCTTTTAAATTTCCCAAATTTATGCCAGCAAAATCAGTTCTTTTTAAATCAGTCACTTTCAAATTAAAATAGTTAAACATTTCCCTGATTTGTCTTTTCTTTCCTTCGGTTAATATAATTCTAAATGTATTGTCGTTTATTATTTCAATTTTTTTCGCTTTGGCCAAGGTTCTATCCCCTATGTCAACGCCTTCTTTGAATTTGCTAAGTATTTCTCCCAATAGCCCTTTATTCTTTAAAAAGTAATTCTCTTTTAGTTTAACTAAGTATATTTTTTCATGTTGAAAACGAGGGTGGGTTAATTTATAAGTTAAATCGCCGTCGTTACTTAAGACTATTAAACCATGGCTATTTTTATCTAAACGACCAATTGAAAATAAATTATTTTCTTTTGGCAAAAGCGAAAAAATGTTTTTTTCTCCTGGAAAAATTCTATTGGTGCAAACATAGTCAACCGGTTTATTAAGCTTGATATAAATTTTTGTATTTTGGAATTTTATTTCTTTTCCGTTTATTTCTATTTTATCATTTTTGTCTGCTTTTTCTCCCAATAAAGCAATTCTGTCATTTATTTTTACTTCCCCCATTCTTATTATTTTTTCTGCCTGCCGCCTCGAATAAGGGCTACTTTCGGCTATTAGTTTTGTTAAATTTATTTTTTCCATGTTATTTAATTGTTATTTTATAAAGCTTAGACCCTTTTTTGTTGTTTATAAGAAAGTTGATATGTTGATAGTAGCGCGATTAGTATCCAAAAAATAATAGACAGGTCATTTTTGAAATAAGGAACGTCAAAAATTCCATGAATTAATATTACCAACATTGAAGAAAATAAGCCAAGAATTATATATTTATTTTTATTGTGTTTTTCTTTGCGAGAGAGCTTTAAAGATATAAACAAAAATTTAAGAATTAAAAACATAAACACGATCGCGCCTATTATTCCTAATTCGGTCCAGAAATTTAAAAAGATATTATGAGGATAGAGGTATATTTCTAATGGTTGCCATCTTTCGACTCTATATTTATCATCAAATATTATTATTTTTCTGGCAAAGTCCGGGTCAGCGTCTTTGTTAAAAAATATTCCTTCTTGATGATAACTTTGTATTTTACTTTGATAATTAGACAGTCCTGCGCCCCAAATGAAATTGCCGTCTTTTAACATTTTCATTGTTTCTTGCCACTGAGCTACTCTTATTTGATATGATAAGCTAGTCGAAAGTTTTAATTCTATCCAGTCTTTTTTGTAAATAAACAAAAAGGGACTAAATATTATAAATAGACCAAGGATTATTAATTTGAATTTTTTGTTGAGCAAAATAAATCCGGTTATTAAAAAGGCTAGAATTAAAGCGAGCAAAGCACCCTTTGATTTAGAAAAATAAATAGCTAAGAACGAAAAAAATAGAGCAACAAACAATAGAAACTGGTTTAAAAATAGTGTTAGACCGCCTTTTTCTTTAAAATTAAAAACGAAAAGGCCAACGATTAAAGGAATTATTGGTCCAAGATATAGGGCGACAGCATTTGGATAACCAAAAAACGATACAACCCTTCTGTTATTTATATCAGCCCAAAATTCATTGAAAATAAATTGGCCAGTAAGTTGTTGCCAGACAGCTACCAAAGAAACAACCAATGCTGATAGTGCCAATGTTGATATTATTTTTTTTATGTCCTTTTCTCCTTTGAAGATATTTAGTATTACAATAAACAGGAAAATTGGTTCTAGAAAATAAGCCTTAAAAATTCCTAAGGCTGAGAAATTAAGACTTCCAACAAAAACGGCGATAAATGAAATTAGTAGAATTAATATTATTTCCCAAGAAAATGGATAAGGCGTTTTGTTTGTATCTTTTTCTTTTTTTGATTTTTTAAATATTTTTTTCCAATTATTAAAGATAAAAAAACAAGAAACAATTAGAACCATCATCTCTAGCAGAGTGCTTGGAATTGAAAATATAGAAAAACGAATCAGATAGCTGGGCAGTGCAAATATTAAAATTAGCACGGCTATTTTTAAATTTAGCCTGCTTAAAAGTGTAAACAATAAGAAATATAACAAGATAAGAAAATTCATATTTTTCTTTATTATAACATCTAAATCGTTTTTTGACTATTGCGTTCATATTGCTTCTACATTGTTTCAATGTTTTAGTAATATACCAAAATATGCTATAATTATGGTATATTTGAAACTGTTACCTTTGTCTTTTTTGTTCGTTTTATTTTACAGACAGATAAAACAATTGATTTATTTAAGCTTTCAAAATGAATATGCAAGAGGAACAAAAGTTAATAGAAAAGTGCCAAAATGGTGATTTTTCCGCTTTTTCAGGTCTATATGATGCCTATCTGAGCAAAATTTACCGTTTTGTTTATTATCGTGTTAGTCACAAGGAAACAGCTGAAGATTTAAGTAGCCAAGTTTTTCTCAAGGCCTTAAAGGCCATTGGTTCGGCTGATTTTTCTGAAAAAAATTTTTCAGCCTGGCTTTATAAAATAGCTTATAATTTGCTCATAGATCATTATCGAGGCAATAAAAAAGACATTGACCTAGAAAAAGCCTTCAATTTGTCCTCTGATTCTGACCTTATGTTAGATGTTGATAAAAAACAAAGAATTGAAACATTAAAAAAAGCGGTTAATATTTTAAGCCCAAAACAAAGAGACATTGTAATAATGCGCGTTTGGGATGAATTGAGCTATAAAGAAATTTCGGTAATAAATGGTGATAGCGAGGACAGTTGTAAAGTTTCTTTCTCTAGATCCTTAAATAAAATTAAGGAAAGTCTACCGCTAGAATATTTCATTTTAATTTTTCTTTTAAATATATTAAAAACTAATTTTTAAATTTATGAAAAGTGACAAAAAAATAAAAGATATTTTGGACGATTTGTACAAAATCGATCCAGAATTTAAAAAGCATGAGAAAAAAATAGCTAAAATTATAAAGGAGCTTTTGCTTTTGCAACCGGAAATTAAACCGGACAGTAGATTTATCGAAGACTTGAGGAATATGTTAAAAATGGAAGAAAAAAATGTAGTTAGAAGCAAAAAAGATGTAAAAAAAGGAATTGAAGAAAAGAAAAACAAAGATTATTTCTTTTCCTTTAATTTTTTGTTTGATCTTTCTCGTTCTTTTGTTATAGTTTCGGTTCTTTTGCTTTTGGTTGTTAGTTTTTCTTTTGTAGAATTACAAAAGCAAAGTCCAGATATTTCAAAAAATGATTTTCAAAATAAGTATTTAGATATTCTAAGTGAGACTAAAATAGTAAAGAAGGACAAAAATAGCTTTGGATCTCTATATTCTCAATCTACATCTTTATCTACATCTTTTCAGGAATCATCTTCGGCTATTTCCTCTCGTCCTTTGGGCGCTTCAAGCGAAGCCATCAAGATGATGTCTAGCGATACTTCTGGGTTTGGTGCTGGTGGAAGCTTTGCCAGCGCGCCTCAAACTGAAGATATCCTCAATTTTGAAAATGGTGTTAGTGGAGATGAAATGTCTGTAATGCGAATGCCAGTTAGATATAATTACATATATACCGGTGGTGATTTTGACATGTTTAAATCCGAAGAAGATGTTTTTAAAAAAACCGTTCCTAATTTGTCAAAAGAATTAGCCAATGATTTTATTGGCAAAAGTTTTTCTTTGGTAGATTTCAGTAAATTTACTGATGTTGGAATATCCAATTTTAACTTGCTTGAAGATCGAGATTTTGGCTATAGTGTATACTTCGGTTTAGAGGATGGAAGTTTTTCACTTTATAAAAACTGGAAAAGATGGCCTAGGGCCGAAACCTTATGCGGCGGTTGGGAAAATTATCAATGCTTCGAAGATTATCAGTTGTCTTTTAATGAGGTTTTAAGTAATCAAGAAATTTTACAGATTAGTGATGATTTTTTAAAAAATTATAAAATTGATATAAGTAATTATGGCCCAGGGGAAGTTCAAAACGAATGGATGAGAGATTACTATTTATCATCTGACAAAGCTTCTTACTATATTCCTGAGAGTATAAGCGTTATTTATCCTTTGACAATTGAAGGCAGGACCGTTTATGAAGAGTATGGTCAAAAAACAGGCTTGAGCGTTGATGTTGATATTAGGGAGAAAAAAGTTGCGGGACTCTATGGTTTGTTTTATCAACAGTATGAAAGTTCTAGCTATGAGACTGAAACGAACAAAGATAAAATAATGGAGCTTGTTTATAGGGGCGGTGAATATCCTTATTATGATTATTTTGAAGATGACTTTAATTATGAGGTTATTGATATTGAATTGGGAGCACCAAGATTGGATTTAGTAAAGATTTGGAATTACGATAATTATTCCATGATTAGTCAAGAATTATATGTCCCGGCTTATGTATTCCCAGTTATTTCGCAGTCAAAAGATTCATATTTTTATAAGAAGAACGTAGTTATCCCGGCCGTTAAAGAGTTCTTCGATCGTTATAATAATTTTGACGGACCTAATGTTTTGCCAGTTTTAATGGGCGATGGAAATATAAGTGTGTCCAATGAAATTGGCTTTGATGACTTACTAGAAACAGAAAGAAAATAATAAATTATTTTAGGTTTAAATATATGAAAAAATTTGAAAAAATATTAATTCTCGTCGCCTTGTTTGTTGTGGCGATAATGGTTTTAGTTGTCTTATCGAAAATGAATAAGACTGATAATTCGGTGAGTGATGTTGTTAAGGATAACGAAATCGGAAATATGGTTGATGCAGATCCTTCGCTACCAAACAACAATTCTCAATTGGCTAATCCGGCTTCAAGTAATTGCGTAAAGTTGGGTGGCAATCTGGTGATTGAAAAGCGCGGTGACGGAGGTGAATATGGTTTATGTTATTTTGAAAATGATATGGCTTGCGAAGAATGGGCTTTATTTAGAGGTAATTGCCCAGTGGGTGGCGTTGAAACAAATAGTTTTAATAATACTAATCAAAAATATTGCGTCTGGTCTGGAGGTAAACTATCCAATCAACTACAAGATGTTTGTGTTTTGAGCGATGGAGTAGAGTGTTCAGTAGAAAAATTCTATAACGGAGATTGTCCTGCCTTAGAATAATCTTGGAAAGAAAAACAGTAGTAGTTTATATTTTAACTTTTTAAATAAAAAAGCATCGCCAATTAAGAAGCGATGCTTTTTTATTTAAAAAATTTATCTAGGCTCTTTCAACGTATTCTTCTGTGTCAGTGTTTATTCTAATGACGTCTCCTTCATTTATAAAAAGAGGAACAGTAATCATCGCCCCGGTTTCTAATTCTACTTGTTTGTTAACATTTCCGCTAGAATTTCCCTTTACTCCAGGAGGAGCGCTAACTACTTTGAAATCCATTTTTATTGGGAGACTGATTGATACTGGGTTGTCGTTGAAATATAAAACATCGACATCAGTTTCTTCCTTTAAATATTTTTCTTGAGACCCTAAGTCTTCCAAGGACAAGGAAAATTGTTCAAAGCTAGTATTGTCCATAAAGTAAGCTTCGCTCTGGTCTTTGTACATGAAATTAGCTTTTTTTGTTTCCGTCTTGGCTTCTTCGGCTTTATCACTTCCTTGGTAGGTCTTTTCCAGTACGGTGCCGTTTATAAGATTTTTCATTTTGACTTTTAATACGGCCCCGCTTCTTCCTGTTTTGTGATGGTCAGTTTTTACTATTATGTATGGTTCGTTGTTTATGTCTAAAACTTTTCCAGTTTTTATTTCGTTTAAACTTAACATATCTTTTTATTTATGAGTGAATCCAAGCAATGCCATTTTTCTCGCTCTTTTAATGGCCGTGGTTAATTTTCTTTGATGCCAAGAACAGATGCCTGTTCTTTTTTTACCAATAATTTTCATATAATAATTGACAAAACCATACAAAGTTTTTGAGTCTTTGTAATCAGGATTGGAATTATTTGTGCAAAAATGGCACTCCTTTGTTTTCTTTTTGTTGTTCATAGTTTTATTTTCTTATTTTTTGAGCTTTTTAGGCTACTTTTTTTATTTAATTTTTTATTTAGAATGGAATATCTTCTATTTTTATTTCGTCTTCACTTTCGCTTTCTGGGATGATAATTTCGTCAATTTCATTATTTTTGCCGCCATCTTTGATTGGCCCTCCACCTGACTTTGGGCTCAAGATAATCATATTTTCGGCAACTATTTCTGTCCTCTGACGTTTAACATTGTCTTGTCCTGTCCATTCGTTGGTTTGAATTCGACCCTCAATATAAACTTTTGTTCCCTTGGTTAAATATTGCCCACAGATTTCTCCTAACTTCCTCCAGGCAATTATATTGTGAAATTCAGCCTTGCTTTGTTGTTGTCCACTTTGGTCAGTCCAGTTAAAATTAGTGGCCACAGAAAAAGAAGTAACGGTTTGGCCTGAATTTGTGTTTCTTATTTCTGGGTCTCTGGTCAAATTGCCAATAACCATAGCTTTGTTTAGAGAATACATATTTTTTGCTTATTTAATATAAAGCTTATATTAAATAAAAATTAATTGTAAAGCTTACAATAAATTATCGATATTTAAGACGTCTTCTAGTTTTTCATCTAGATTTTTTAAATCTAGTTTCTCACCACCGTCTTTTTTCTTTGAAGTTTTTTTGATTTCCTTTTTTACTTCTTCTTTTTTGTTTTCTATTTCTTCGTTTTTCTTGTTTTCTATTTTTTCTTTTATCTTTTTGTCCTTTTTAATTTGTTCTTCACTTTTGACTTCCTTTTTAACAATTATAAACCTAACAACCTCCTTATCCAATCTTAGGGTGTCGTTTATTTTGGCGATTAAATTCCTTTCTAGATCAAACTCATAAAGGCCGTAATAGCCATAATACTCGTGATTTATTGGGTATGCGAATTTTCTTTTTCCCCAATAATCTTCCATGGAAATTTTTCCATCGTTGGAAACTATTATCCCTCCAACCTTCTTGAAAACTTTTTGAGCCTCATCATCGGTGAATTTGTTTGGAATAATAAACAAAATTTCATAATGGATGAGACCAGAAGCTTTTGTTTTTGACATAAAAACTTTAGCAAAATGTTTTTAAATTTAACTAAAATTAAAGTTAAAGCTTAAATGACATTTTTATCTTAAATTATTAAATTCTCTAAAGCTCAATATTGAGCTTTTTAAACAAAAAAACCCAAAGTATTCAAAGAAAATGGGTTTCTATAGAATACCTTTAATTCTGCTCTTTTGGCAGAATTGACCTTTAAAAATAAAGGACATGGGAAAGGTTGTTTAATTTGAGTTTATTATATAATACTTAAATAAAAAAATCAAGAGGTGTTAATTGGTCTTTTTTATTTGATTTTTTAGTGTTATAATTGTTTTATAAAATAATAATCATTAAAAATAATGAAAAAATACTTTTTTGCTTTAGGAAATAATTTTAACTTGTCTTTAGCCGAGCTAAACGCTCTTTTTCCAAAAAATAAGTGGCAGAGATGCGGGGCTATAGTTTTGTCTGACTTTTCAGATGACTTGGACATCAAAGAGTTGATGCTTCTTTTGGGTGGAACTATAAAAATAGGCGAAATCGTAGCAGATTTCAGCTTAGCGAATAGGCACAAATTATCAGACAGTGTTAAAGAAGCAATAGTTTCTAGCGCTCGGCAGGACGATGTTTCTGGCAAATTTAATTTTGGTTTTTCTTTTTATAATAAAAATAAATTGTCAGGTGACTTTTTTAAGCTTGGGCTTGCCGTCAAAAAAGATTTAAAGAAGCTAGATATTTCTAGTCGCATGGTAATGTCGAGAGAACCGATTTTGTCTAGCGTAGTAGTGGAGCAGAATAAATTATTAAGAAACGGCATAGAATTATGTTTTATGGTTGACAAAACTAAGGTATTTTTAGGTAAAACTTTGGCAGTGCAAGATTTTAAAAGTTTATCTAAAAGAGATTTCGGTCGACCTAATCGCGATGACCATTCTGGTATGATTCCACCAAAATTAGCTCAAATTATGATTAATTTGGCCAGGAGAGATGACAAAAAGTATAAAAAGAAAGTTTTGATTGATCCTTTTTGTGGCTCTGGCACTATCCTAATGGAAGCTTATTTGATGGGTTTTGAAAAAATAATTGGTTCAGACTTATCAGATAAAGCAGTTTTAAATAGTCAAAAAAATATTGAATGGATAGAAAATTTGTTTAATAAAAATAAAAGCAATATAAACATTTTTCAAGCTGATGTTTTAAATTTGAGCAAAAATTTAGAAGAAAATTCTCTTGATTATATTGTTTGCGAGCCTTATTTAGGTCCACAAAGAGGTTTTAAAAATTTTGACGAGGTGGTTGAAGAGCTAAATGTTTTATACTCCGGTTCTTTAAAAGTTTTGTTTAAATTGTTGAAACCAGGCGGCAGGATAGTTATGGTTTGGCCACAGTTTAGAGCTGAAAATAAGATCTGGAAGATAAATCCGAATGTTGATGATTTTGTTTTTCGACCAACACTAGATATTGATGAAAAAGAATTCACAGCCTTATCTCTGGACATGAGCGATCTAAACGGAACAATTGTTTATGGTAGAGAAGAACAAAAAGTTTGGCGCGAAGTTATTGTCTTGGAAAAATAAAGGTATGAAAAATGTTTGTAAAATTTGTGGTGACAAGACCAGAGAAATATTTCACGAGAAACTTAATATAAAATATTTTCAGTGTTTGTCTTGCGATTTTATTTTTAAGGGTGACGAATTTATAATTAGTTCAGAGGAAGAGTTGGCGAGGTATAATAGGCATAACAATTCGATAGATGATCAGGGCTATGTGGAGTATTTTAAAAAATTTATTGATACAGCTATTATCCCGTATTGTTCTGGCACAAAAAATGTTTTGGATTTTGGTTGTGGGCCGTCTCCGGTTTTGGCAGAAATATTAAAAAAAGATTATAATTTTTCGGTTGATATTTATGATCTTTTTTATTTTCCGGAAAAAAATTATGAAGGTAAGAAATATGACCTAATTGTTTCTACGGAAGTAGTTGAACATTTAAAAAATCCTTTGGATTATTTTTTAGAGTTTGCGAAATTGCTAAAAGATGGTGGCCTTTTATCTGTTATGACATTATTTCATCCAAGCGATGATGAGAGATTTAAGTCTTGGTGGTATATCAATGATGTGAGCCACATTGGTTTTTATAATTTAAAGACTTTTGAAGAAATTGCCAAGAAAGTTGGCTTAGAAATAATTTATACTAATAATAAAAATTATATTACCTTTAAAAAATAAATAGTAAAATTAAGAAAGATTTATGTTTTAATTTCGGAGTGTAGTATAATGGTAGTACGCGTGCATGGGGTGCATGTAGCCCCGGTTCGATTCCGGGCATTCCGACAAAAATAATTTTTTAAAAAATAAACAAAAAGAATAAAAATACAATAAACTAATTTAAAAAATATATGTGTGGAATAGTTTCTTACATTGGTCCAAAGCAGGCCTACCCAATTTTAATAAAAGGACTCAGGAGGCTGGAGTACCGTGGTTACGATAGTGCCGGGGTCGCTATTATTGACGAAGATTTAAATATTTACAAAATTAAAGGAAAAGTTGATGATTTGGAAAAAAACATTTCAGAAAACAAGAAAAATACTAATGGAAATATTGGCATAGGGCATACTCGCTGGGCAACTCATGGTGAGCCAAGCGATGTAAACGCTCATCCTCATAGTTCTGGTTCTGGCGATTTAGTTATAGTTCATAATGGGATCATAGAAAATTATAATGTCTTAAAAGAAGAGCTTGTTAAAAACGGATATAAATTTGCCAGCGAGACTGATACCGAGGTTTTGGCTCATTTGATAGAACATGTTCAAAAAAATGAAAAAATCGACGTTGCAGACGCTGTTAGATTAGCTCTCAGCCAGGTTGTTGGCGCTTACGCTCTTGTGGTTTTGGATAAAAATAATCCAAGCAAAATTATAGCCGCTAGAAAAGGCAGTCCTTTAGTTATAGGACTTGGTTCAGAGAAGGGAGAGTTTTTTATGGCAAGCGATGCTACTCCGATCATAGAATATACTCGCGATGTTATCTATTTGGATGATAATGAAATAGCTGTTGTTGATAAAGGAAAACTGGAAATAAAAACAATAGAAAATGTTGTGAAAAATCCTTTTGTGCAAAAACTTGAAATGGATTTAGAACAAATTGAAAAGGGCAATTTTCCTCATTTTATGCTGAAGGAAATTTATGAACAACCTAAGTCAGTTTTTGATTCTATTAGAGGGAGAATAAATTTAAAAGATGTTTCGGTAGAGATGCGAAGTTTACAGGATTATAGCGAGAAGCTTAAAAATATAAAAAGGTTAATTTTTGTTGGTTGTGGCACTAGTTGGCATGCCGGATTGGTAGGAAAATATCTTTTTGAAGAAATTGCTAGATTGCCGGTTGAAGTTGAATATGCTTCCGAATTCAGATATCGCAATCCGGTTGTTTATCAAGAAGATTTAGTAATTGCCATTTCCCAAAGCGGAGAAACGGCAGACACCTTGGCTGCTATGCAGTTGACCAAAGAAAGAGGAGCAACAGTTTTTGGGCTTTGTAATGTTATTGGGTCTTCGATTCCTAGATTAAGTCATGCTGGTGCCTATACTCATGCTGGTCCAGAAATTGGTGTAGCGTCAACCAAGTCTTTCACTGCGCAGGTTTCAGTTTTAACCTTAATTGCTTTGGCCGTGGCACAAATCAGGGGAACAATTAGTAAAGAAAAAATGAGCATTTTGCTTAGTGCCCTGGAAGATATACCAAGATTAATAGAAAAAGCCTTATTGGTTAACGACCAGGTTTATAAGATAGCTCAAGAATACAAGGATGTTAATAATTGTTTATTTTTGGGTCGAGGAATTAATTTCCCGGTAGCTTTAGAGGGTGCGTTGAAACTTAAAGAGATTTCCTATATTCACGCCGAAGGTTATCCGGCGGCGGAAATGAAGCATGGGCCGATAGCCCTGATAGATGAAAATATGCCAGTTATAGTAGTGGCGCCCAAAGACAGTATTTATGAAAAAATTATTAGTAATATTTGTGAAATTAAAGCTAGAAAAGGGAAAATAATTGCCGTTGTAAGCGAGGGGGATACAAAAATTAAGAAGTTAGCTGATCATGTTATTGAGGTCCCAAGTGTTGAGGAAATTTTGAACCCCTTAGTAACGACCATACCATTGCAACTTTTAGCCTATCATATAGCCGTAATGCGTGGTTGTAATGTTGACCAGCCGCGTAATCTAGCCAAATCAGTGACTGTAGAATAATTTTTTAAAGAGAATAAAAAATATGAGATTAAATAGATTTTATTTGGAGAATTTTATTGGTGAAAAAAAAATTGAACTAAAAGATTGTCCAATTTTTCACCAAATTAAAAATGTTTTAAAAATGAAAGTTGGTGAACAGGTTTCTTTTTTTAACCAAGAAATGGAATTTTTATATAAAATTGAGGAAATTTCCAAAAAGATAATTATTTTTATTTGGTTAAAAAATATTGAAAATAAATTTAAGCCTAAAAGAGAAATAATTCTTTTTCAATCTTTAATTAAAAAAGATAAAATGGAGTGGGTTGTTCAAAAGGCAACTGAGCTAGGTGTTACTAAAATTTTTCCAATTATTTCTAAGAGAAGTGAAAAAAAAGATATTAATTTGGATCGTTTAAATAAAATAATTATTGAAGCGGTTGAACAGTGTGGTCGTTTAGATCTGCCATTAATTTTTGAACCACTTAAATTTTCTGATATTTGGTCTAAGGTTGAGGGCTTAACTTTTTTAGGTGATGGCTCAGGAATTAATGTTACCGAATTTTTTAAAAAAAATGAAGAAAATTGTAAAAAAGTTAGTATTATAATTGGGCCAGAGGGTGGGTTTGAAAATACTGAGATTGAATTAGCTAAAAAAAATAAGGTCGAAATCGTTCGCCTTAATACTTATGTCTTGAGAAGTGAAACCGCCTCCATAGCCTTTTTATCTTTGATTGCAAATTTATAGTCAAAAGGGATTTTATTATAAAAGAAAACCTTGCTTTAGCTTTATCAAGATTTTGGCAAACTCGATACGAGTCTCCACTCACGCGGAGTCGCCTAAAAACTATTAAAATAGAATTTTACTTCCGTTTTCATAAATTTTTAAACGAATTTGCCTCAGCTTTTGTGTTCGCGGTCACGACCGTAAACAAGAAAAAGCCGAAAATAGGTGTTCCAAAACTTGATAAAAAGCAAGGCTTCCTTGTTTTTACTATAGCACATTTTTTTGCTTAATGGAAGGGCGTGTTTTACTCAAAAACCAGCCCTTGTCAAAAAGGTATTATTAAATTATAATAGAAATAAGCCAATTTTCGTTTTTTATTGGTATTTTTTAATTTTGTTTTAAATTTTTACATATGATAGGTTTTGGAGAAGAAACAGAAAAAGAAATGAGAGCCGAGAATGGATTTAGCTTTATTGATGAGCTCCCAAAAAAGCCAAAGAAAAGAGTAGGCCTGAAAATAGCGGCCTTTGTTTTTGCTTTTCTTCTTTTATTTTCTGTTACTGTTTTGATTTCTGGAGACAGCTCGGAGTCTTGGGTTGGTAAAATCCCCTTTATTGGAAGAATAGTTGGTCTAGTGGAAAGCTCTGATAAACAAGTGAGAGGCGAAGACCAGGATAGAATAAATATTTTGCTTTTAGGGATGGGGGGACAAAAACATGATGGGGGGTATTTAACGGATACTATAATTTTGGTTAGTCTAAAACCATCTACCAAAAAAATTTCGATGCTTTCTATCCCAAGAGACTTAAGCGTTGCCGTGGAAGGTATGGGTTGGCAAAAAATAAATGCTATTAACGCTTTTGCTGAAAGTAAAAAGGATGGTAGTGGCGGAGAGGCCTTGTCTCAAGCGCTTAGCGATGTTTTAGATATCCCTATTCATTATTATATTAGAGTTGATTTTAATGGTTTTGTTAATATAGTAGACATTTTGGGCGGAGTAGAACTTGAAGTGGAGAATACTTTAGAGGATTATCATTATCCTATATCCGGGCAAGAAGATAACGAAGATTATTATTCTCGTTTTGAACATCTTTATATAGAGAAGGGTTGGCAAAAAATGGACGGAACACTGGCCTTGAAATATGCCAGATCTAGATATGCGTCCGGGATAGAAGGATCTGACTTTGCTAGAGCCAGAAGACAACAAAAAATAATTCAAGCAGTCAAAGAAAAACTTTTAAAAACGGAAAACTTTTTTAAACCTACGGTTATTTCTGGGTTAATATCTGAATTAAATGAAAGTCTAAGTTTCAATTTGAAAATCTGGGAAGCTATAAAATTGTGGCAAATGTTCAAGGATGTTGGGGATAGTGATATTAGCAACTACGTGTTAGATGACCGCCCTAATGGTTTGTTGGTGGCTAGCAGGAGTGAAGCTGGGGCCTACATACTAACCCCGAGAAGTGGCGATTTTACAGAAATAAAATATTTAATAAATAATTTTTTCCCTAAAGAGGAACAGTTAAAGGCCATGGAGTCTGAAAGTCAAGAGAGCGCCAAAGTAGAGATAAAAAACGGAACATGGATAAACGGATTGGCCAGTCAAACCGCTATTGACCTAGAGAACAAAAATTTTGATGTTTTAAAAGTAAGTAATTGTAGTCGAAGAGATTTTAAAGATACTGTTATTTATGACCTTACTTATGGTGGAAAAAATGAAGCATTAAAATATATTAGAGATTTTTTACAGGCTGAGGTTTATTTTGATTTACCTTTATGGTTAATTGAAGATATAAAAAACGAGGTTAACGAAGGAGAAGAACGCCCAGATTTTTTAGTTATTTTGGGTGAGAGGGCCAGCAAGGTTGGCTTTTAATTTGCTTTTATGATTGATGAAAAATTGCCATTAGTTATTATAATTGGGCGAACAAACGTTGGAAAATCGACGTTGTTTAATCGTTTAATTGAGAAAAACCAGGCCTTAGTTTCTCCTATAGAAAACACAACCAGGGATTTTAATATAAACAAAATGAATTGGAGGGGTTTTGATTTCCAGGTACTTGATACGGCTGGAGTTTCTGATTCCTATGCTCTTAAGAAAAAAATGAACGTGGAGGAAGGCGGAGTGAAAAGAATAGAACAAAAAGTTCAGAAACAGGTTTATGAATTAATTAAAAAAGCCGATTTGCTTCTTTTTGTTGTTGATAACAAAGCTGGTCTTTTAAAAGAAGACAAAAATATTGTGAGCTTTTTAAAAAAGAGAAATTATCAAAAAAGAACAATTTTAGTCGCTAATAAAGTGGATAATTTTAGACAGGTAGCAGAAAGTTTTGAGTTTAATAAATTGTCGTTGAATGAACCGGTGCCGATCTCTGCTTTAACGGGTTCAGGGACTGGAGATCTGTTGGATCTAATAATTGAATATTTTGAAAAAAATAAAAAAGGAGACGGACAAAAAGAGGACGAAAAATCTATCGAAGCCAAGCTTGCAGCAGATAAAGACAAAATAAATTTGTGTATAATTGGTAAGCCAAATGTTGGTAAGTCATCCTTGCTAAACTCTCTTCTGGGTTATGAGCGAGTTATTGTTAGTGAAATACCGCACACGACCAGGGAACCACAGAATACTGAGCTTATGTATAAAAATAGATTAATTAATTTAATCGACACGGCCGGAATAAATAAAATGGGGAAAAAGTCGGAAGGTCTAGAAAAGTATGGGATTATTAAATCTCTAAAATCACTGAGAGAAGCTGATATTATTTTATTGGTTATAGACATAAATGACGAGATTACCAGACAAGACTCTAAACTAATAGAGGAGATTATGAATCAAGGTAAAAGTTTTATTATTGTTGCCAACAAATGGGATTTGATAGAAGATAGAAGCACAAAGTATTGGACCAGAGAAATAAACATAAATTTTCCTTTTATTGTTTGGGCGCCGATTGTTTTTGTTTCCGCACTTAAGGGAGAAAAAGTTGATAAAATTTTTGATTTAGTTTTGAGAATTGATGCAGCTAGAAAAATTAAAATAAGCGATACTGGTTTGTCTAGATTTTTAGCTAAGATGATTAAAAAGCATAAACCAACAAAAGGTAGGGGCGTTAAACATCCAAGGATTTATAGCTTGAGACAAACTTGGACTAACCCTCCAAAATTTGAAGTAAGAATTGGGTCCCAGGAAGATTTGCATGATTCCTATTTAAGGTTTTTGGAGAATAGATTGAGAGAGGATTTTGATTTTTTTGGTTCTCCAGTTAGAGTTTCTGTTAAGAAAAATAAAAAAATTCACGGGGTAGCTGGTTAAAAGACTATTTGCTATTTTATTATTTTTTTGCTATTATTTTTTTATCGTAAAAATTTATAATTAATTTTTAAATTATGGAAAAAGATCAAAAACATGAAGAGAAAAAAGAACATAATGACTCTCATGATCAAAAACACCACGAATCAAAGGATAAATGCAAAGATGGTGGTTGTTGTTGTGGCATGGCTAAAAAAAATAAACCTTTGTTGGTTTTGGCCGCAGTAGTTGTTTTGCTTATCGCTGGTTTTCTAATTTTTAAACCAACATTTAATAATAAAAACGAATTGTCATTAGAAGATGCTAAAGTTAAAGCCGAAAAGTTTATTAATGACAATTTTTCTGACCCTGCTTATCCAATAAAAGTTGTAAGCATTGAGGAGGCGGAGGAAGATGGTTTGTATAAATTAAAAATCGATGTTGGGGGTGGAGAAATCATTGATTCCTACATAAGCAACGACGGCAAGAAATTTTTTCCTCAAGCTTTTGACATGGCTGAATTGAAAAAGGACTTGGGTGGTGAGGTTGCCTCTACAAGTCCGGAGGTTGTTTCGGACAGTAATGTTGTTTCTGAAGAAGGATTTAACGAGGGAGCAAACTTCGAATCTGAAAAGAAAGTAGCTATTTATTTTTTCTGGGGTGACGGTTGCCCTTATTGCGCAAAGCAAAAAGAGGCTATGGTAAAATGGTTGGAGAAATATCCAAACATAGAAATAAAAACTTATGAGACTTGGAATAACACTGATAATAGAGGTATGCTAGAATCTTTGGCTGCGGCTTACGATACAACTATCCAAGGCGTGCCAATGACATTCATTGGTGATAAGTATTGGGTGGGTTATGCTGACACTCTAGAAACTGAAATGATTAGCAAGATTGATGAGTGTTTAACAAAAACATGCGAAAATCCTGGAAAAAGAATTCAATAGTAATATCTGAGTATATAATAAAAACGGGCTTGTAAAAGTCCGTTTTTATTATATAGAATAGTTTGCAAAAATAGATCATTCGGTCTATTTTTATTTTTTCAGTGGACCCTAAGGGATTCGAACCCTTGACCCCCTGCTTGCAAAGCAGGTGCTCTAACCAGCTGAGCTAAGGGCCCAAACATAAAGGTATAATAATTTATTAGAAATTATAAGTCAAGAGTGCTCTATAATATTTTTAAGGTTATTATGACCTTTAGGATTTTTGTGATTTTAAATTAGTATATTTTTCAATAATCCCAGGCGCCTCAAGCATCCCGAGTATCCTGAGCGTCTTAAGTATCCTCTTACAATTGTCCTCTAGTCAATGGTGATAATACAAAACTTAAAAATCCGTCCATCATTCCTGTTGTCATAAGTAATCCTAAAAATACAATTATTAATCCTATGAGTTTGTACCCAAGTCTTGATCCGCCTTCCGAACCTAAATTTTTTTCGAACCAAGCAACTTTGCCAAAATTTTTTAAAAGCCATTCAGTGTACATTATTATTGCCGTGCCAATAGCGATCATAATAAGTCCTCCCAAAATTTTCATATTTTTTGTTGTGCAGTTTTTGTTATTTCTGCGATTATAACCTCGCGGGTTGCGTAGTAAATAACAATAACTGGTTTTAATTATTTATGTGTATTTTTATTGTATATAATTTAAAGGATTTTGTTTAACTCCGTTTAATATAACTTCAAAGTGAATGTGTGGTCCTGTTGACCAACCAGTTGACCCCATATCTGCTATTATATCTCCTTTGTTCACCGTATCCCCGGCTTTTACTAATAACTTTGAAGAGTGGCCATATAGCGTTTTTAAGCCGCCCCCGTGATTTATAACTACATTATAACCATAACCAGTATTCCAGCCAGATCTTTCTACGGTTCCACTTTCGGCGGCGTATAATGGTGTACCAGTTTTATTGGCTATATCTAGACCTTGATGCTTCCATGAGTAGTATTGTGTTATTCTGTGGCCGACCGTTGGCCATAGCAACTTGCCCCCGTTGTAATTAGTTGATGGGTTGGTATTAATGCTCTGGGCTATTGCCGTACCAGTATAACTCGGTCTACTTGTTGGGGTTGAGACAATTATTTTTGCACCCCCAGGTATGAATATTTTTTGGCTCAATTGTAACACATCATCAACATCTAAATTGTTAGCACTTATAATTGAATCGCTAGAGACGTTATACTTTTTAGCTATACTACTTATGTTTTCGTTTTTTGCGACAGTATGCATGAGACCATTTTCTGGCAATATTCTTATACTGTTTCCTGGTTTAATTAATGATCTAGAGGTTAGGTTGTTTTCCCATAGCAGAGTATTAACATTTAAAGCAAAATCAACGGCGATACTACTTATGGTATCTCCCGCTTGAACTATATATTCAATTATTTCTTTGCGAGCATCCCGGGCCTTTGGGGTTGAAGCTATTGCCGGCCTACTCAATGAATTAGATACGATTAAATCATTTTCATTTTCATTTTGAGCGACCATAGCTCGTGGTACGTTTTTTATAGAATCATTTTGCTCTATGTATTTAAGTTGACCTATAACAGAAGGTCTTTCTTCGTAGCTGGTTTCTACTATTAGTTCTTCTGGCTCAGTGCTTCCAAAATCGCTCATTATAGTCTGAGCCAGAACTGTTTTATAGGCTATGTTTGAAAAGGGTTCAGATTTTCTAAAAGTATTATTGAATATTATAGTAAGAGATATCAAAATCAAGATAAGAATTGGGTAGTTTTTTTTTATTATATATAGGTGTGAATTATTTTTTTTGTTTATTTCTTTTATTTTTTTATAAATTAATATATACTTATAGTAAGTATTGATGATTAGTTTAAAAAAAAGAAACCCAAGAATAGCCTTTATTGGTTTATAGATGATATAAAACAAAATAAAAGCGATTATTTTTTTGAGTAAAAACAATATTTTTATCAAAAATATCAGTATTTCGGCTAATGTTTTTTTGATTCTTACTTTAATCATAAATTACCATAAAATGGTAGCATTTTAGATATTTTTAGTCAATTTAAGCTTTAAATATAAAATTATGTATAAAATAGTTTTAATTAGACACGGAGAAAGCGAGTGGAACAAGAAGGGCCTGTTTACTGGTTGGACCGATGTTGATTTAACTGCTCTTGGAGTTAAACAGGCTAAGGAGGCGGGTGAGCTTTTAAAAAATAAAAAATTTGTTTTTGATTTGTGTTTTACATCTTTCCATAAAAGGGCCATAAAGACTTTAAATATCATTTTGGAAGAAATGGATTTTATGTGGATTCCAGTCTTTAAGAATTGGAGATTGAACGAGAGACACTATGGCAACCTACAAGGTTTAAATAAGAAAAAAATGGCAAAAAAATTTGGAGAGGAGCAGGTTTTGATTTGGAGGAGATCGTATGATGTGCGCCCTCCGGACATCAAGAAGGGCAATCCTTATAATCAGATTAATGATATTAGATATAGAGATTTTAACAGCCCAGTTTTGGCGGAGTCCTTGAAAGATGTAGTGGAAAGAACTATCCCTTTTTGGAAACAAAATATTGTTCCGGCATTAAAATCTGGTAAAAAGATATTAATTTCGGCTAGCGGAAATAGTCTTAGGTCTATTGTAAAATATTTAGATAATTTGACAAACGAGGAGGTGGTTAAACTAAACCTTCCTTATGCTGTTCCTATTGTTTATGAATTAGACAAAAATTTCAAAAAAATAAAGTCTTATTATTTGGGAGACCCTAAAAAAATTGAAGCTTTGGTGAATAATATTAAAAATCAAGGAAAAATAAAAAAATAATTTTAAATTAAACATTATGTCAGAATTAATTAATTTGGATCAGGGTGTTTTAACTGCTTTAAGCTTTTTGGTAAAGTCCAACTTGCCAAAATTAAACTTAAATAAGTTTGATTTTCCTTTGGTTGTGGGGAGTGGGAACGCTTATAATACTGCCCAGATTTTATTTTCTAAACAAAAAGCAGTTATTGCCGACGAAAGCACCTTCAAAGAAACCATTGAGAAATATAAAAGTTTAATAAATAAAAAAATAATAAAAGAAGCGATTATAATCTCGGCTTCCGGAGAAAAGGATTCCGTTTGGGAAATCGAACTAGCTAAAAAAAATAAATTAAAGACTGTTTTATTGACCTGCTCCCCTAATTCAACAGCCGCTAAATTAGCTGATCAAGTTTTTGTTTATCCTAAAATTGCCGAACCTTACACTTATAATGTTTCAACTTACTTAGGAATGATACTATCTGTTAGCGAAGAAAAGCCAGAAAAAATTATTGGTTTTATAAATAAAGTTAAGTTGTTTAAAGGTTTTAAAAATTTTAAATCTTATTCTTTTGTTGTTCCAGATGAATTTATCTTTATTACTCCAATGCTTGATATAAAAAAAAGCGAGCTGTTTGGACCACTTTTGTCTCTCAGAGCCTTTGGTTTTGGACATGCTCGTCATGCCAAGTTTGTGATTCGTGATAAAAATGAATTAGTGATAACATTGGGAAAAGAAAAAAATAAATATTTTGGCGAAGAAAAGAGTAGATGGCAAATAGATTTGCCAAAAGACTCCGGCTTTGCTTTAATATTATGTTTGACTTATTATTTGATTGGTAAAATTCAAGAGTCAAAGCCGGCCTATTTCAAGAAACATATAAAAAATTATTGTAGAGATTACGGACCAAAAGCCTATGGAAAAAAAGGTGAGTTTGAGCTGATAGTGAAATAATTCTTTTATCAAAAAAATAAGGTAGCTATATATTTTTAATAACTGTATTTTATAAGTAGTAACCCTGGAATTTTTTTCCTGGTCATCGTTATGTGACGTTTCATTGGAATCAACAAGGGGTAGAAAAAATATGTCTGGACATTCAAAGTGGGCAACAACAAAAAGAGCCAAGGCCGTCGTTGACGCCAAAAGGGGAGCTGTTTTTACTAAATTAGCCAATACTATTACAATAGCTGCTCGTGAAAAGGGTGGTGACATGGAAACAAATCCCTCTCTTAGGGCGATAGTTGAAAAAGCCAAGGGCTTTAATATGCCTAAGGACAACATTGAAAGGGCGATTAAAAAAGGAACCGGAGAATTAGCGGGAGATGTGGTTGAGGAGTTGTATTATGAAGCTGTCTTGCCAAACAATGGTCAAATTATCATTAAGTGTTTAACTGATAATAAGAATCGTAGCGCCGCCAGCGTTAGACATGCCGTATCTAAAGCCGGAGGAAGCCTGGGCTCTGTCATGTGGAATTTTGAACAGAAAGGAGTTATTTCGATTTTAAAGGAAGAGTTAGAAAATAAAAAAGTTAATTTAGAAGGTCTGGAATTGGAATTGATAGAGGCTAATATTGATGATTTCAAATTAGAGGATGGCGGTCTGTTTGTTTTTACCAAATTTGAAGATTTGCAAAAAATAAAAAGTATTATTGATGCTAAAGGGATAGAAATTGATTCAGCCGAGATTGAATATGTGGCCAAAGAAAAAAATACTTTATCGGAAGAAGACTTGAATAAAGTGTATACCTTTTTAGAGGAATTGGATGACCTTGAAGATGTGAATGATTATTATTTGAATGTTGAGGTTTGATAAATATTTTTTCTTGCCATTTTCATAAAAAAAATTCATTCAAGAAAATCATCTCTTTTTTGTTTTTCCTGTTTTTCTTTTCTTAATCTTGTTTTATGAATATAAACTCTAGTGCAAATTTGTTTATAAGCATTAATGCAAGATAGTTAATGGTTAGAATTCTACTAATAATAACCAAAAAACGATTAATATATTCTTCTTCTTGTGTGCACATTCGTTTTTGCGGGGGTGATAAAAAGTAAAAAAATAATTTTATGTTCAAAACAAAACAAAAAGCCTTGCCACGTGAACGCGAAGCGTTTTTACGTGGCTTCACTCTAATAGAGCTTCTAGTAGTAATAGCTATCATAGGCATACTGGCTACTCTAGAACTATTCTTTAATGAAAACGGTAGATACCCTACCACAGATGAATGGAACAGCGGCTCTATCACCTCTTCTACTACCGGAGAAATATTTATGTACAACATTCCTACCGCTCCATCTCCTGCCGATGGCGATTGTCTAGAGGCTTCTAATACTTATTCTTATATACCTCAAAATAGTGGAGCTAGTTATACTATAGATTTCTGTACCGGCAAACAAATATCAGATATGCCAGAGGGGGCGAAAAGAGTAACCCCAGGAGGAGTCGTGGCTGTTTCTGGGGAAACAGATGGTGGAGTGGTGGACGTATTTTTTTTGAATTACACAGCTGATGTCGGCGGTATCATCATGGGCAATATAAATCAAACAGTTAATAGAGGAGAAGATGGAAGCCCTGTGGAGGCACAGGCCAATTTAGGCTATTCATTTTTTCAGTGGTCTGATGGAATGGTTGCGGCATTTAGAATGGATAGCAATGTTCAAGAAAACACAAATGTTACGGCTCAGTTTATTGCTAATACATATACATTAAGCTTTAATGCCCAGGGAGGAGGAGTTAGCCCGAGTTCTAAATTAGTTGTGTATAATCAGGAGGTTGAAGAATTACCTATCCCAACAAGGAATGGCTATGTGTTTCAAGGTTGGGACACTGAATCTGACGGTAGTGGCGATAATTATGTGTCGAATACTATTTATAGTATAGCCGGGGACTTAACTGTTTATGCTCTTTGGGAAGAAGAAGTTTTTGTTTGTGGAAACAATGTTACTTTTGATTACAATGGCGGCGTAGTAACTTATGGAACGGTTGAAAAAGATTATGGGGGAGGAAATATTAAGTGCTGGCTTGATCGAAATTTAGGAGCATCTCAGGTTTGTGCGGCTTATAATGATCCTGTCTGTTATGGTGATTTGTTTCAATGGGGGAGAGGAGCTGATGGCCATCAGTTAAGAACTAGTGTGACCACGACAACCCCGTCTTCTGTTGATTCTCCAGGGCATAATAATTTTATAAAGGCAGTCATTAATGTAAACAACGAGGATTGGCGGGTTCCTCAAAAAAATAGTTTGTGGCAAGGGGTAAGTGGGATAAACAATCCCTGTCCGGATGGCTGGCGAGTTCCAACATCAAACGAACTCGATATTGAAAGGTTGAGCTGGGCTTCCAACAATCCGTCAGGGGCCATGGCTTCTGTTCTTAAATGGCCGGCAGCCGGCAGCCGTACTTTCAGTAATGGCAGCTTTTATGAGGTTGGTGTTGCGGGTTATGTTTGGAGTTCCACTGTGTATAATAAATACGCCTATCTTTTATATTGTCCTTCGAATGCTTATATCAATTATGCTTATCGTGCTGGCGGTCGCTCGGTTCGCTGCATAAAAGACTAATGTTCCTCGTCTAACTGGTTTAAGGCGTTTGTTTTTTTATTAAGAATTTACATAGCAGTGTTTTTTTGGCTTTGCTTTTGAGTTATCCACAGCTTATCCATAGATTCTTTAAAAACTTCTGTTTTGCTAACAACAATTTGTTTAATTTTAGCTAATTTTTGCTTTGTTTGCCGTATCATTCTTTTTTTGCTATAATCAAAATCAACAAGATATAGTGGTGATAATATATTTTAATATACTATATCTAGTGTTTATAAGAAAATCATGAAATGTCCAGTTTGCCATTTTGAGGATACAAAAGTTATTGATTCTAGGGTCTCGGGAGACGGTTTTTTGATTAGAAGAAGGCGGGAATGTCTTAAGTGTGAGTTCAGGTTTTCCACTCATGAGGAAATGGAGATTCTGGATCTTGTTATTGTAAAAAGAGATGATCGTAGAGAGAATTATGACAGAGAAAAGATCGTTTCTGGCCTCAGAAAAGCTCTCGAAAAAAGAGGGTTTGATGAAGAAAAGTTTAAGAAACTAATTTATTGTATAGAAAGAGACTTACAAATTTTAAATAGAAACGAAGTAAGTTCTATAGAGGTCGGAGAAATTGTAATGAAAAATTTAAAAAAAACAGACAAAGTTGCTTATATTAGATATGCCTCGGTTTATCAATCATTTGAAGGATTAGAGGAATTCAGCGAAGAATTGGATAAGTTGTTAAAAAATAAAAAAAGTAAATAAACTTTATATTTTGGCAAACTTTTTTGTCAAAGACTGCTAGGCTTATTCAGTGTATTAAAATACACTTCATGTCGCTTCTCGTCTTTTCCTCAGATTTCGCTCAAAATCTAAAGTTTTAATAAAAAATTAAATTTATGTCTAATCAAAGTATAAGCCAAATTCGTAAACGTTCTGGTGAGATTGTGGATTTTAAAAAAGATAAAGTGGTTTTAGCTATTTCTAAAGCCATGGAGGCTGCCGGAGAAGAGAATTTAGAACTAGCTGGAAAAGTTGGTGACAAAGCAATAGAGAAAATAGCCAAAAAATTTCATCACAATACGATTCCGGCAGTGGAAGAAGTTCAAGATTTGGTTGAGGAAACTTTGATAGAAGAAAAATTAATTAAAACTGCTAAGGCTTACATTTTATATCGTGATCAGAGGAGACAAGTTAGAGAAATAAATAATAGCAACGAAGAAAAATTGATGGAGGACTATTTAGGACGAGCTGATTGGAGATTAAAAGAAAATAGTAACATGAGTTTTTCGGTGCAGGGTTTGAATAACTACATAGCCTCTTCTATATCTGCAAAATATTGGTTAAACAAGCTTTATCCAGAGGCAATCAGAAAGGCTCACGTTGATGCTGATTTTCATATTCACGATCTTGGCTTATTGGCTCCCTATTGTTGTGGTTGGGACCTCAAGGACCTATTGTTGAAAGGTTTTGGCGGCGTTAGCACTAAAATACAGAGTAAAGCCCCAAAACATTTTAGAAGCGCCTTGGGTCAAATTGTTAATTTCTTTTACACCATGCAAGGTGAAGCAGCTGGAGCTCAAGCTTTTGCTAATTTTGATACTTACTTAGCACCATTTATTAGATATGACGACCTGTCTTACAAGGAAATAAAACAAGCGTTACAAGAATTTGTTTTTAACGTTAATGTTCCAACTCGTGTTGGCTTTCAAACACCTTTTACAAACGTTACTATGGACGTGACTCCTTCTAAATTGGCTGGAGAAGAAAATGTTATAATTGGTGGAAAATTAATGGAAGAAAAATATGCTGATTTTCAAACAGAGATGGATTTGTTCAACAAGGCTTTTGCCGAAGTAATGATCAAAGGAGATGCCTCCGGCAGAGTTTTTGCCTTTCCTATTCCTACTTATAATATAGATAAAAATTTTGATTGGGATCGAGAATGTTTAAAACCAATGTGGGAAATGACCTCAAAGTATGGTATACCTTATTTTTCTAATTTTGTTAACTCTGACATGGATAGGGATGATGCCAGAAGTATGTGTTGCCGTTTGAGGCTAGACAATCGCGAGCTCAGAAAGAGGGGCGGAGGTTTGTTCGGGGCCAATCCTTTAACGGGTAGTTTGGGAGTAGTAACTATCAATTTGGCCAGATTAGGCTATCTTGCCAAAGACGAAAAAGATTTTAAAGGTAGACTCCTAAAACTAATGAACTTGGCCAAAGATAGCTTGGAAATAAAGAGAAAAGTTATTGAAAAGTTTACTGATGATGGGCTATACCCCTACTCTAAATATTATTTAGAAGAAATAAATAATAGATTTGGCTCTTATTGGCAAAACCATTTTAATACGATTGGTATCAATGGCATGAATGAAGCTGTTTTGAATCTTTTCGGATCCGACATAACTAGCGTACAGGGTCATAAATTCGCTATAGAAATCATGAATTTTATGAGAGAGACAATAGCTGACTATCAAGAAGAGTCAGGGAATTTATATAATTTGGAGGCTACTCCAGCAGAAGGATGTACTTATCGTTTCGCCAAAAAGGACAAAGAAACGTACCCTGATATTTTATGTGCCAATAATCAATCCGTAGTAGAGAAAGGCGCTGATCCATATTATACAAACTCTACCCATTTGCCAGTTGGTTTTACTGACGACATCTTTACTGCTTTAGATTTGCAAGACGAGCTTCAAACTAAATACACCGGTGGAACAGTTTTGCATGGATTTTTAGGAGAAAGAATTAATGATATAAATCTTACAAAAAGATTGGTCAAAAAAATAGTTGAAAATTACAAATTACCATATTTTACCATTACTCCAACATTTTCAGTTTGCCCTATTCATGGTTATCTATCTGGCGAGCATAAATATTGCCCAAAATGTGACGAAGAGAAAAATCAGGGAGTTTTTATTTACAATCAGGATCAACAAAACGTTCAGCACTCCGAAGAATGCAATTGTTAGATTAAAATTAGATTAAAATTTGTTTATTTATTAATTTTATATAGGTTATATTTAAATGTTTTTAACATTAAATGTTTCCAATTGTAAAGAATATGAGTCCAATAGAAACAAACAAGAGAACGGAATGCATCGTCTATAGCCGAGTTGTTGGTTGGTTAACGCCTACCGTAAATTATAACAACGGGAAGATTGCTGAATATCGCGATCGAAAAACTTATAAGCTTAGTTCGGAAAAAATTGATTCTTGTAGTCGTTAGTTTATTATTAATTTGAGATAATTATTGTTTTTTATTTTTTTGGTCATTTGTTTTTTGAGAATAACCATAAAAAAACTCAAAGTAATTATGTATTTTAAAAATGACTATTGGTGGAATAGAAAAACTTAGCTTGATTGATTTTCCTGGGTATTTATCGGCTGTTATTTTTACTAAATCTTGTAATTTCCGTTGTCATTTTTGTTATAATCCCATGCTAGTTTTCGCCTCTGGCGAAAGCGAATTGATGAATATAAAAGATGAAAGTTCTTCTCTGATCCCGGAGGAGGACTTTTTTCTTTTTTTAAAGGATAGAATTGGAAAGCTTGACGGTATAGTTATTTCTGGGGGAGAACCGACTTTGCAGGGTGATCTCAAGGATTTTATTATTAAAGTTAAGAATCTTGGATATAAGATAAAATTAGATACAAACGGAACAAACCCAGATAAAGTTTTGGACTTGATTACGAGCGGTTTGTTGGATTATATAGCTATGGACTTAAAGGCCCCATTTGATAGTTATGAGAAGGTGGTCAATGTTAAGACTAACATAGAAAAAATAAAAAAGAGTGTTAAAATATTAATAGAAGGAAGCTTGCCCTATGAATTTAGAACTACTGTTGTTCCTGGTCTTTTGGACAAAGAAGACATTTTGAAAATGTCAAAAGATATTATGGGGGCCAATCTTTGGTATTTGCAAAAATTTAAGTCGGACATTGACTTGGTCAATAATAATTTCAAGAACTTAGATCCGCTTACTGATAGCGAGATGAAAGAAATGGTTAAAATTGGTTCTAGGGCCGTCAAGGAGTGCTTGCTCAGAGTTTGATTTGAATAAAGGGTGATAAAGTGATACAGTAAAGATACAAAATTTCGCCATTGGAGTTTAATTCTTATTTTTTGAATTTTCAAATCCAAAATATGTTTAATAAAAAGGCTTTCACGTTAATAGAGATCTTGTTGGCCGTTGCGCTGCTTGTTATTTTGGCCAGTATTGTAATTTTAGCTATTAATCCTGCTCGTCAACTAGCTCAAACTAGAAATTCCCGACGTTATGCAGATGTTAATACTCTTCAAAAAGCCGCCTATCAATATCTTATAGACAATGGAGAGTTACCAGCCGCAATAGATACAATGCCGCTGGAAATTTGTCGTACCGACGCTATTGATTGTACCGGTCTGGCCGACTTATCAGTCTTAACCGATGAAACTATTTATCTGTCATCTATACCAACAGATCCTAAGGTTAATTCAGAGAATGGTACTGGTTATATGATTTGTAAAACCATCTATAATCGACCGGCAGTTTATTCTCCTTTGGCAGAGTTGAGTCAAGAAATAAACAGTAAGGATTTATGTGCTAGTCCACTTCAATTACGTAACAGCCAAAGATTGGCGGATATTTCGGCTATTGAGGCCGCTATGAAAACAATGTACGACGCTAACGGTTATTATCTTGTTGACCCAGGAGTTTCGTATAATATTTTTTATTATAATGGAAATTCTTTGGTTGGTAGTGACACACGGTCTACCAATTGTTCAACGGTAACCAGCGAACCAGTCAGACAAGGAGAACATGCATATATTCAAGGCACTTATGGATCGAGCACGCCATGTCCGACTCAAAGCAATTGGTGCATTAAGTTATCGGCAGATATTAATGACTCTAGCGTGTCGGCCGGGACCGCTTGTGACAGTGGTACGGTTTATTTAAGAAATATGCCATTAAATAATTATTTGCCAATTGGTACGTGGACTACGGGCTGGTATCCTTATAAAATGTTTATAGTAAATAATTTTGATGATGACGGCAATGATTATTTTCGCATAAAATACCGTCTAGAAGGATCAGCTACCAATGAACTCCAGAGCGACCATTTTTTAAATAGCGTTAGTGCTAATTGTCGTTATGACACTGAAGCTTCCAACGCTAATATGATTTCTTGTTTTTAAGTTATTTTAAATGAATTATCCTCAAAACCCTTTTGGGATATTAACAATTATTTGTCTTTTTTCTTTTTTCCCGTTAATATCGGGTGATCAAAGTTAAATAATATAGAGCACTCAGGTGCCTCGTTGGATTTAATCAATATTTAGTGGAGCTCTACTAAATATCTTGGGGATAATTTTTTAAATATGTTTGAGAAAATAATCAGTGACGCTAATTTTAAATTAGCCTATCTAAAAATCATTGATCAATTTGCAGCCGATCGAAAAAATTTTAAATACCATGGGCTAGATAATCTTTTGTTAAAAGATTATGACTTAGATCCACAGAAATTGATTAACATAGCCCAAAAGGAGCTGGTCCAGAAAATAGAAATTAGTCCTGCTCTGTCGATTAAAATACCTAAAAAAAGTAATCCAAAAAAATTTCGTGAAATTTTTATATATAATCTTAAAGAGAGAATTAAGGCTCAGGCCATTTTTCAAATCCTCTCACCTGAAATTGAAAAGCGGCTTTCTGACCGACTTTTTTCTTATCGTCCAGGTAAATCGCCCTATTTAGCTGCTAAAAATTTTGGTCGACGGTATCGTCGCTCTTTTTTAAGTGATTATGCCCTGATTTTAGATTTAGAGAATTACTCTGATTTAATTGATAAATCAATATTGTTTACTCAACTTAAGGGTATTTTTTTTGATCAAGACGTTTTGGATGTTTTAAACTTATTTATTTTTAATAAAGTTTATCGTCAAGGAGCTATAGAGACACCGAGCAAGGGCTTGGTTCAGGGAGTCCCGCTTATTGCTATGTTCGCCAATCTATATTTAAGTGATTTAGATTTTAAATATCAAAATATAGTACCTTTTTATATTCGCGTTGGTGATGACATTGCTTTTTTTGATAAGAAAAAAGAGAAGTTAGGCGAAATTATGGGTAATTTAAAAATTGAGTTATTAGTAAAAAAACTAGCAATTAATGAGCAAAAGTTGTATATTGGTCCAGCTCGCGCTAGTTTTTCCTTTTTGGGGTATAATTTTAATAATGGACTGATTAGTTTAGAGGAGTCATTTGTTAAGAAAACAGAGTTAGGCTGGAAAGAAATTTTAACATATAAAAATTCATCAAATAACAAAAAAGATCAATTATTAAAAAAAATAATGTTAGAGCCAAAAAATAATTATAATTTTAAATTTCAAAGAATTATAAAGGACAAGCCATTGGTTAACAATTCAGAACAAATTAAAAAATTGTCAGAAAGTTTTTGGCGAATTTTAACTAAATTTTTTTATCAACGTTATTCTCCTCGTAATCGCCGGCTTCTCGAAGAAAGAACTAGGGAATTGGGGATAAAATCGCTTTATAATTATTACAAGAAATTTCATTATGAACGAGATTAAGAGACAATTCGGATTAATTAGAAAAGTAAAATTTATTCGTAGTAAATATCAACAATTAAAATTGAGTGATTGGCACTACAAATATCTTTTAAATTTTTTTAAACAACATCTTTGGTTTATTCTAATTTTGATAGTGCTATTATTTGTCCAAGGTGTTATTGAAACATTGTTAATAGTCTTCAGTCGTTATCAAATATCAAATCAACAAAAATTGTGGTTAGCTCCATTTTTTTGGCAGTTTTTAATAATTTTTTTGATTTTGTTTTTTATCAATTCTTATTTTTCTATTCGTCAAGAAAAAACTTTAGGCGTTTGGCTAAGTAATGGTATTCGTCGTAGATTGTTTAAAGCTTATCTTGACCAAGCTTTAGTAAAAATGAATTTGAAAAAAAAGACTGATTTAATTGCGAAAATATCCTATCAATTGCCGCTGACTTCCATGGGCGTGTCTAACTCTTTTTTTGGCTCTTTGAGATGGATAATCTATGTAACGATAGCAGTTTTTATTTCTTATTGGAGTGGCTTAAATTGGGCGCTGGTTTTATCGGCTAATTTAATATTATCGGCTATTATAATGTTATCGGCCTATTTCGTGTCCAGGAGGTATATCTCTCAGGAGGTAACTTTTTATTCTCAGATAATTAAACAAATAGACATTAACACAACTGAAAAACATTTTTTAAAAAGCTTTAATCAGGAAAAATCTGTTTTAAATCAGTTCGATCGTCTTGTAGATTTTGATTCATTTTTTCGAGTAAGACGTGATTTATGGATGAAAATGGGCGCTAAAGTGATATTTGCTGTTTTACTTTTATTGTCAGTTTTTATAAATTTTTTTTCGACAGGCTTCTTTTCTTGGTTGAAATTAATTACGCCAGAAACAAGATTTTTGCTTATATTCTTGTTAATTTATTTTTCGCGGGCCATAAACGAAAGCTTGCGGGTTGGACTTTATTTATATCCCGCTCGCCTCGGGATGTTTTTAACAATTTTGAAAAATGGCTCAGTTGTGCGACGAGATAAAACTTTGGTTTTTGGTCAAACTGTTAACTTTACTAGTCGTAAATTTAAACTTTTTAAAGAAGGGGTTTATTATAGTCATTTTAAAATATCTCTTGCCAGAGGTGGTCGTTATTTATTCTACAGTAGTCGGGCGATCGGGAAAACAGCTTTGGCTGAATTGTTGGCTGGATTGGGAGCTTACACGCCCAAGGCTGTAAAAGTTAAAATAGATAATCATCGTATAGATTATTCTTTTTGGCAAAAATTTGGACAAGGAATTTGTTATTTTGATTTTAATTTTTTTTCAGAAAAAAGCTTAATGGAATTTATATTGGGTAAAGACAAGGAAACAACTGACTTTTCTCAAATCGAGAGAGCCTTGAAAATTCTGGAAATTAACAAAAAAATTGCCAACTTGGTTAGTCATAATAATAATTTTAACTCTAGCGCCAAAATGGCCCTGTCTAGTAAATTGTCAGCCTTTTCTCTTTACGCTTTGCATTGTTTAGTCAATGAACCATGTTTTATTATAATTGATAACGCTTGGATAGATTTAAAATACGAGGAAATTATAGAAATTTTGAAGATTTTAGATGATAAATTACCTCGGTCCACGATTATAATTTTCTCTAGAGATAATAATGATTATTTAAATTATCAAAAAAAATATGAAATGGATGAGAATTTTTCAAGCGAAGTCTAATAATAAAATATATATATTGGTTTTTTTGACATTGGTAATATTGTTAGCTTTAGTCGTCTCATTGTCTGTAAATGTTTTTAGTTTTATGTTTTATAGTGATAGCGCTTATAGTCCGGAGCCAAACAGGTACATAAAAATTGAAGACAATTTTTCCGGTCAACTTTATTTTAATAATGAAATGGGAACAACTATTTTTTCTGATATTATTATTTCAGCTATAGATGAGGCTCAAAATACTATTGAATTGGCCGTATATTCTATGAATAATACCAATATTAGAGACGCTCTTTACAGGGCTACAGAAAGAGGTGTGGTCGTTAATCTGGTTTTTAGTGACAAAAGACAAATCGAACATGATCAAATTTTTAAAGACTTGCCCACCAATATCAAACGCTTAGACATTCCATCGGATGATGGTTCGATGCATCATAAGTTCCTACTTATTGATCAAGGATATTCTGGGGCTAAATTATTTTTTGGGTCATATAATTTTACTTACATTCAAGAAAAATATGACCCATGTTTTTTATTGGAGACCACTCGGCCAGAAATTATAATGATTTTTGGGGAGGAGTTTAAAAAGATAGCGAATGGTCACCATAGTTTAAAAAAATTAGTCTTAAATTCTAATCCATTTGCGGCTCTAATTGAATATCCAGAAGGTTTTTTGGAAATTTGGTTTGGGCCCCAGCCGGTAAAAAGAGGGCTCAAGGAGCGTATGATTGACCTAATTAGAGAGTCGAACAGCAACATTAAGCTAATGATGTGGAATTTCACGAGTAATGACTTAGCAATTGAAATCGCGGCCGCTGCTCAAAAAAAACAAGTCAGAATTATTGCTGATGATTTTAATTATAACTCGCCAGAATCTGCTTTTAATTTTCTTTTATCTGAGAAAATTAAACATAATTTAAATGATTTGGAGATCGTTACGGATACCAATCGCAATGAAGAGATTAAAAATAATTTTAATGTAAACAATTTAAACTCTTTTTTGCATCATCATTTATTAATAATTGATGATCAAGTTGTTGTTTTTGGCACTAACAATTGGAGTGGCAATGGTTTTTATGGTAATGATGAATCAGTTATTATATCTAACATTAATTCTTTGGTTTCACCGTTTGTTGATGTTTGGCAGTTTAATTACGAAAAAAATAAGTGATTATTGATTTATAGGCTTTAATTTGGTATAATTTTTTTGTAGCACTTCGCTATTTATTGATTGTTTTTGTTTGTAAAAATATGGATAATTTAAAGAACAACACTCCAAATGGTGACGTTGAAACTTCGGCAGAAAAAGATACTCTTGAGGCCTTAGTTAAGAAAAATTTAGAGGTGAGTGAGGAAATTTTGATTTTAAGTAAATATATAAAAAAATATATTTATTGGAAAAAAATAATGATTTGGGTAAAATTGTTTTTATTTTTAGTTCCGATTTTTCTAGCCTTTATATATTTTCCTCCGTTTTTAAAGAATGTTTTTGGATTTATTATGAACCTGTTCGGTGTTCCTAGCGGAATAGAAAATACTGGAGAAGCCTTGCAGGAATTTTTAAGATAGTTTTAAACTTTTAGATATGACAAACAATGAGGTTGTTTATTTTGCTCAGACGAATTTCAGAAATCAAATGAAAAAATTTGGTATTAAGGTTGACGATCGTCGTCGACATATGTATTTGATTGGAAAAACCGGTATGGGGAAGTCAACGGTTTTAGAAAATATGATAGTTGACGATATTAGGGCTGGCAAGGGCGTGGCAGTTATAGACCCTCATGGTGATTTGGCGGAAAAAATTATTAAATACATTCCAAAGGAAAGAGTTAACGATGTTGTCTATTTTAATCCAGCTGACATGAATTATCCTATTGCTTTCAATTTGGTTGAACAAGTTGAGCCACACTTAAGACACCTAGTAGCATCTGGCTTGATTGGAGTGTTTAAAAAACTATGGGCTGATTCTTGGGGGCCTCGATTGGAGTATATTTTGCGCAATGCTATTTTAGCTATTTTAGATTTTCCAGGCTCAACTCTTTTGGGCGTAGTTAGAATGCTTTCCGATAAAGACTATAGAAAAAGAGTTGTTACCAACATTAAGGATCCGGTAGTAAAATCTTTTTGGGAAAAAGAATTTGCTGGTTATGCTGATAAGTTTGCTTCCGAGGCGGTGTCTCCTATTCAAAATAAAGTTGGGCAGTTTTTATCTAGTTCCTTTATGAGAAATATCGTTGGTCAGGTTAAATCATCTGTAGATATGAGAAAAATTATGGATGAAGGCAAGATTTTGATTATGAATATGAGCAAAGGAAGGATCGGAGAAGATAATTCAGCATTGTTGGGAGCTATGATGATCACTAAAATTCAATTAGCAGCTATGAGCAGGGTAGATATTGATGAAAAAGATAGAAACGACTTTTATTTATATATTGATGAGTTCCAAAATTTTTCTACTGAAAGTTTTGCTAATATTTTGTCAGAAGCCAGAAAGTATAGACTTAATTTAATAATGGCCCATCAATATATAGAGCAGTTGGATGAAAAAGTTAAGCCAGCTGTTTTTGGTAATGTTGGAACGATTGTAGTCTTTAGGGTTGGAGCGGCTGACGCCGAAGAATTAGTTAAAGAATTCACACCAGTTTTCACCGAAGAAGATATTGTTAATTTACCAAAGTATGAAATGTATTTGAAGTTAATGATCGACGGTGTTTCCTCTGATCCTTTTTCTGCCAAAGGGCTCCCCCCACTTTTAGAGGAGGAAAAGACAGATAATGTTGAGAAGGTCATAGAGTACTCTCGTCAAAAATATGCGACAAAGAGAGAGATAGTAGAGGAAAAAATCATGAGATGGCATTTGGATGATGATGGAGAAAAAAAGATAGAAAAACCAACGGTAAATAGTACTGGTCTTTATAAGAATCAAGAAACAAAATTAAATGTTCAAAATTTTAGTCAAAATAAACCAAATAATTCGGAATTTAAAAATACAAACTTTAAGCCTCAGCAGAGAGAAAATTTTATTAGTAAAAAAGGTAATGACGAAGAGCTTTACTCTACTTATTGTTGGGCCTGTGCTAGTGATGTACAGACGAAATTTAAGCCAGATGGTATCAGGCCGGTTTATTGTAATGAATGTTTTAAAAAAAAGAAGGAGGGTAAGAGCATTGTGAACAATCAAAAAGAAATACAAAATACAAAAAAACCGGCGTTTGAAGATAATAGCAAAACCGAGAATAAAACGGAGAGTCTCAAAGAAATAATACGAAAATCAGAACCAATAATAAAAAAAACGGAAGTTGAAGAAATTGGTCTTGGTGCTTTAAAGTCTCTAAATCCGGTAAATTTTAAGGGCAAGGAAATAAAACAAAAAGAAGATTCTGCTAGTTTTCAGAATGTTTCTGACAACAAGAATAAGGAGGAAATAGCGATAGAAGAAGGTGAAAATGTAGTTTTTGATAAATAATTTAATTTATGGACTATTTAAAAGTAGCTAAGGCCACAGAACTTTTTGGTCGTGATAGAAGAATTTATAGATTTTTGGAAATGCTGCCAGGCATCTTGTCTATAGGAAGCCTACTTGTTTTAATAATTTTGTCTTTTATTAAGCCAGTTTGGGTGGCTTATTTTTTGATTGCCTTTAATGTTTATTGGTTGTTGCTGGTTGTTTTTTTGGGGATATATTTGATTACTTCTTACCAAAAGTTAAAAATAAATAGGAGTATTGATTGGGCGGAAAAATGTCATAGCCTGGAAAATAAACCAGAATGCTTGTCTGAAAAATGTTTGGCTAAAAAAGGATTGGTCTGGAGAGAAATAATTCACTTAATTATTTTGCCAACTTTCAATGAAAATCTAGAAATTATTAGAACTTGTTTTTTAGGTTTAGTAAAAAATAATTATCCGACCCAAAAGATGATAGTTGTATTAGCAATAGAAGAAAGGGCTGGGCAGGAAGCGAGAGAAAGAGCTGCGATTATTGAAAAAGAGTTTTCTGCTTATTTCAAAAACCTTTTAGTAACAATTCATCCCGACGGGATAGAGGGGGAGCTTAAAGGAAAGGGGGCAAATCAGGCTTTTGCTGGCAAATTAGTAAAGAAAGAAATTATTGATAAAGAAGGATTGGATTACGATAAAATATTAGTTAGTGTCTTTGATATTGATACGGTCGCCTTGCCTGGATATTTTCATTGTTTGTCTTATAAATTTTTAACAGTAGAAAATCCTTATCAAGCTAGTTATCAACCAGTACCAGTTTATCATAACAATGTTTGGCAAACGCCGTTTTTTGCTAGAGTTGCCTCAGCTTCTAATACCTTTTGGCAAATGATGCAACAAATTAGGCCAGAAAAATTAGCAACTTATTCTTCTCATTCCATGACATTTAGAGCCTTGGTTGATATTGGTTTTTGGGCCACTAATATGGTCAGCGAAGACTCAAGAGTTTTTTGGCATTGTTTTTTATATTACAACGGAGATTATAGAGTTGAGCCTCTTTACTTCCCCGTTTCAATGGATGCTACTTGCGATAAAAATTTTTGGCAGACAGCGAAAAGTTTATATAAACAACAAAGAAGATGGGCCTGGGGTAGCGAAAATGTTCCTTATCTAATCTTTAATGTTTTTAAAAAGTGGCCGGATCTTAAAAAATCAAGCACCTTGAGACATGTCTGGATACAAATTTATGGTTTTCATTCTTGGGCAACCAGTGCATTGATTATAGGAGGAATCGGTTGGCTTCCCATCCTTTTTGGTGGAAGCGAATTTAATAAGAGTGTTGTTTTTTTAAACTTACCAATTATAACTCAGCAATTAATGACGATAGCCATGATTGGCCTAATTTTGACCTCTGTTCTTTCATCTATTCTATTACCAAAAAGGCCAAAGAATTATGGATTTTTTAATAATATTAAATTGATAGTAGAATGGATTTTTGTTCCAATTTCTGTTATCATATTTGGGGCAATACCATGCCTTGATGCCCAAGTTAGATTAATGTTTGGGCGTTACATGGGTTTTTGGGTTACTCCAAAAAATAGGTAGTATAAATAATATATGTCAAAAAAATATAATCTCAGTCCAACCGAAAGATTAAATTATGTTCAAAAAGGCAAGGTTAGTCCAGACGCCAAAGTTAAGATTGTCAAAAAATTTTTTTTAAGCTTTTTCCTTTTGTTAATTTTGGTTTTAGTTTTAATTCCTTATTTTGGTAAGTATAAAAAACAAAAAGCATTAGAAGAAGAGATATTAAATGCCCAGGCCGACATTTTAAAATATGAACAAAGAGGCGAAGAATTAAAAACACTTGTTTCTTATTTGGATTCAGAACAAGCGGCGGAAGAAAGGGCCAGAGTTAATTTTGGCTTGCAAAAAGAGGGGGAAACTGTTGTAGTTATAAAGAGATCGGTTGATGGCGAAGAAGAAGCGTCAACACAAAGAGAAGTTTTAGAGCAAGAAGAGGTGTCGTGTTTTGTTAAATGGTTTAAGTATTTTTTTAAATAATTTTAGCCTCTTTAGCTTAGTTGGTTAAAGCAATGGTATCGTAAACCGTAGACGCCAGTTCGAATCTGGCAAGGGGCTCATTAATTAATTTTTTAAATTATGTTTAATAAAAAGATATTATTTATTTTGACCTTAAGTCTTTTTTTTGTTTTTATCAACAATGTTTTGGCTTTTGAGCTCAACGAGGACTTAACGGTTTATGTTAATCAAGGTGAAGTGCTTCCGGAAAAAAGGGACAATGTTGTTAATAAAAAGTTTGGGATATATTTAGATAAAGGAACAATAATGAAAGGATATACTGTCTCTGCCTTTGATAATTATTTTAAATTATCCTTGGTGCCGGGCATATTGTCTGATAATACTGATGTTTCGATAGAAGAAATAGGAGAAGATGAAATGGCTCTTCCTTGGAATTTAAAAAAAATCAGTTCCACTGTTCAGTTTGAGTTTGTGAATAAAAACTCTTACAATAATCAAGAGCCATTCTATATTCAATTCTCTTACGATCAAGAAGATTTTGATTATAAACAAGTATTTTTTTATGATAAAAATTATAATCTTTGGAGGCCGCTTCCGACCAAAGATTATCCGGAGGAAAAATTTGTTAGGTCTTTGATTCATTTACCTTTTGCGCGCCTAGCGGTTTTTTCTTATCCTGACATTGAAATTTCTGGCAAGGCTAGTTGGTATAAATATAAGGGGGGTGATTTCACTGCTTCTACTATTTATCCGAAAGGCTCAGTATTGAGAGTTTATAACAAAGTAAATAACAAGTTTGTTGATGTGGTGGTTAACGACTTTGGCCCAGAAAGAGCCGTCTTTCCTGATAGAATATTAGATTTGGATTATGAAGCTTTTAAAAAAATAGCTGGAAAAGGTGAGGGAGTTATTGATGTTTTTGTGGAACCCTTGTTTGTTCCCGGCGATAATTTTGGTAGAGTTTTGGGAATCGGAAAAGGAGTTAATAATCAGCCGGAAATAAATTCTGTCTCAGCTATTTTAATTAGTGAAAAAGACTGGAAAACTGTTTATGAGAAGAATGCCGATCAAGAAAATCCAGTGGCCAGTTTGACTAAATTATTGTCAACTTTAACCTTTTTTCTTGATGATAAAAATAAAGACAGGATGGAAGAAATAGTAAGATATAGTGTACAAGATGAAAATTATAACCAAGAGTATTTTGATAAGTGGCAAGTAGCCAGAATTAATTTAAACCATGGAGACGAATTGTCTGTTAAGGATGTTGTTTATTCCGCCTTGGTTAGATCGGCTAATAATGTAGTAGAAACAATGGTTAGAGTGAGTGGCCTAAGTCGTGAAAATTTTATAAAAAAGATGAACGATACGGCTTCTGATCTTGGATTGTTATCATCTCATTTTTATGAACCAACTGGTTTAAATGCAAAAAATGTCAGCACCGCTAGAGAGTTTGCTCTTATTTCTAAAAAAGCTTTCGAAAACAGTATTATTAGTAATGCGAGCGTAACAAAAAGCTATAAATTTTTTACTAGGAATGACAATAGTTTAAAATTACGCTATAATAGTAGTGATTTAGTTTTGAATAATAATTATAAAAATTTTAAAATCATCGGCTCAAAAACTGGTTATATAGATGATTCTTCTGGATATTGTTTGGTAAGTAGGGCGGAAATAAATGGAGAAAATTTTATTGCTGTTATTTTAAATGCTTCTACTCGTGAACAAAGTTTTAAGGAAATGACAGAACTTTTTGATTTTGCCGCTTCTTTGAATAAAAAATAGTTTATGATTAAATTGATAGGTGTAAATAAAATTTATAAGAACAAAGTAAAGGTTTTGGATGATGTTAATCTTTCTGTTAAGGCCGGAGAATTTGTTTCTGTTGTTGGCCAGTCGGGTACCGGTAAAACTACTTTGGTTAAAATTTTAACGGGAGAAGAAAAGGTTAGTTCCGGAAAGGTTTGGGTTGGCGATTGGGATATTACTAATATCGGTAAAGCAGAGGTTCCTTATTTAAGGCGCCAAATTGGTGTTATTTTTCAAGATTTTAAACTTTTAGATAAAAAAACATTAGGTGAAAATATATCCTTCGCTTTGGAGGTTTGCGGCAAAAGCCCTAGCAAAATAAAGCGCATAGTTCCTAGTGTTATGAAGATAGTTGGCCTGGCGGGTAAAGAAAATCGTTATCCGCACGAGGTTTCTGGTGGTGAACAACAGAGAGCTGCCATAGCCAGGGCTCTAGTTCATCAGCCAAAAATTTTATTAGCTGATGAGCCAACAGGGAACTTGGATGCTATAAACGCGAATGAAATTATTGATTTACTTTTAAAAATAAATAATTTTGGCACCACCATTATTTTAGTTACTCACAATCGTGACGTTGTTAATGGTTTAAATCGTAGGGTTGTAACAGTTGATGCCGGAAAAATTGTGAGTGACAGAGCTCATGGAAAATATATAATATAATTTTATGCTTTTATCATTTTTAAGAATATTAAAGTTTAGTTTACAAGATATCAGTCGAAATATTTGGCTTTCGATAGTCACTGTTACTATTTTGATATTAGCCATGTTATCTATAAACACTCTGATACTTCTTCGAGCAATAAGTGATGACGCCGTGCTTGCAATTAAAGAAAAAATTGATTTAAGTTTATATTTAAAAACAGATGCTCCGGAGACAACTATATTAGAATTGAAAAGCAAGATAAATTCCATGGATAAGGTTAGGGCAGTAAAATATATATCTAAGCAGAATGCCTTAGATTTTTTCAGAGATAAAAATAAAAATAACCCAGAAATTTTGCAGGCGATTTTGGAATTAGGAAAAAACCCTCTTTCTCCTAGCCTAGTTATAGTCCCAAAGAACGTTGATATGATTCCAGATTTAATTGAGGAGTTACGTGCGATTGACAACGATATTATTGAGTCTAGAGATTTTTCTGATAATAGAACTTTGCTGGAAAAAATAAATAATATAACCAAGAGGATAAACGATGTTGGTTTTTTTATAATTATAATTTTTATTGTTACTAGTTTATTGGTTGTTTACAATTCAATTAAAGTTGCTATTTATACACACAAAAGAGAGATAGAAATTATGAGATTGGTTGGTGCTTCAAACGCTTTTATTTATTTACCATTTTTATTTTCGGCTGTTATTTATACCTTTGTTGCTGTTTTAATAATGATTTCCGTTTCGTTCCCTCTTCTAGAAATTATTCAGCCTTATTTAGAAATGTTCTTTGTTGATTATGGCATAAATATAGTGAGTTATTTTGTGGATAATGTTTGGACAATTTTCGGTTGGCAATTTGTGGGAATCGCATTTGTAAATGTTTTGGCTAGTTATATAGCAGTTAGTAAATATGCTAAAGTATAAAATGGTTTTTTATATTTTTTAATAAATATAAAAAAGTAGGAATTTAGTAAATTTCTTGACTTATAAGTTGTTATTTATTATTATATTTTTGTTAATTAAAATTCGGGGATCGTCTAATGGTAGGACAGCGCCCTTTGAAGGCGTCGATCGGGGTTCGAGTCCCTGTCCCCGAGCGAATGAAGAAAAACACACCTTGTGGTGTGTTTTTTTGAATGAGCGAGGGGAAGCAAGCCACCTGCGTGGCTTGCGGCAGGACTCGAAAGCCGGAGCCATGTGCACGAAGTGCACGGGCGAGGCCGGGTCGGGGCACTTAGCGAGCGACGAGCAAGGCGAGAAAGCGAGGCTTAGTGACCGTGACCGAATCTCTGTCCCCGAGCCGCGTAAAACAAATCAAAAAACACCCAATGGGTGTTTTTTGATTTGCACGCGGCGCAGCCGAAGGCAAGCCACGTGGCCGTAGGCTTTACGCGAGCCACGTTGTGCCCGAAGGGCACTTCACGTGGCCATTTTTATCACGTGGCACAGCCGCGTGATACTTTACGCGAGCCACGTGCGAGTGAGGTCGCTTGCGACGAACGATCTATACGTGGCTTCATGTTTAGTTAATGATATATTATTTATAAATAGTTAATTTAGATAATAAAAACATATTATTTATCTTATTTTCATTTATTATTTTGTATAATATTTTGATGTATTATATTTATATTTTAGAGAATAAAAATGATAAGAGTTGGTATACGGGATATTCATCTAATTTGCGTCGTAGAATTAGAGATCATTTAATTGGCAAGGGTTGTCAGACGACATCTAAAAAAAATGCTTGGTACCTTATTTATTATGAAGCTTATCTAATTAAAAAAGACGCCATGAAGAGAGAGGCGTTTTTAAAAAGTGGGGCCGGGAGAAAATATATCAAAAAACAGTTAACTAATTATTTTTCTGGTTTTTATTTTTTTTGAATGAGCGAGGGGAAGCAAGCCGCCTGTGTGGCTTGCGGCAGGGGTGTGATGATTTTACGTGAGTCGTGTTCGAACCTGAGTGCTAGTTTTAAATCTAAAGTTTTTGAGGTATAATAAGCTTGTAATTAAATTTGTATTAAAATATGCCAGACAAAAAACATATTATTATTTATTCTCATGGGTTTGGGGTGCGAAAGGACGATCTTGGCCTTCTGACGGATATTGCCGAAGCCCTTTCTGGAGTTGAGTCCGTATTATTTGATTATTATGAAGTAAATGAGATTGAGAATACTATTACTATTTGTCCAATTAGCGCTCAGATAGAAAGGCTTAATGAAATCGTGAGCGAGGTAAGGCAATCTAACCCAGAAGCTATAATCGATTTAATTGGGCATTCTCAAGGAACTATTATTGTGGCCTTGGCTAAACCAGAGGGAATTAGAAAGGCAATTTTTATTTCTACGATTTTTGATATGGGGCTCGAGCGTACATTAGAGCGATACAAATTAAAATTAGATGTTGAGATTAATTTAGACGGTATTTCCAAAATTCCTTCATCTACAGGCTTAACTAAAATTATCCCTGCTCAGTATTGGCAGGAACGTATTGCCGTCAAACCATTTGCAGAATACAATGCTTTTGCAAAAAAAGTTGATACAGCCATAATTAACGCTAATCAAGACCAACTACTGCCTAAAGTTGACTTAAAAGAACTCAGCCCTAAGATAAAAGTTCTTCAACTTGATGGTAACCATAATTTTGACGGAGAAGATAGAAGGCGTCTGATAGAAGTTGTCAAAGAAGAAATTAAATTATAAAAATATGAAAAAATATATATTAGTTGGTGGATATTTGCACAAGGCAAAAGATGGTGGTAAAGCTTTTTTCGAAGAACTAATAAAAGGTTTTGACCAAAATAGACCAATTAAAATTCTAAACTGTATGTTTGCCAGGAATAGAGATGGCTGGGAGAACAAACTACAGGAAAATAGGGATCTTTTTTCTAAATATATAAACAATTTTGAACTTATTTTAGCTGACCCTAAAAAATTTGTTGAGCAAGTAAAAGCGTCAGATGTTGTATTTTTACAAGGAGGTTACACCGAGCCGTTAATGAAAACTTTATCTGAATCTGGTGATTGGATTAAAGGGTTAGAGGGGAAAACAATTGCTGGCACATCGGCCGGAGCCGAGGTTATTTCTAAATATTATTACATTTGTTCAACTTCGAGAACTGGTGTGGGCTTCGGACTCTTGCCAATAAAATTTATTCCGCATTGGCACTCTGACTTGGATGAATATTTAAATTTTGACTGGGATAAGGGATTGCAAGAGCTAAAAGATTATCAGGAAGATTTGCCAGTTTATACTTTGGCCGAAGGAGATTTTGTGGTGTTTAATAGATAGTAATAAGCTTTTATGAATAAGAAAAAATTAGAGGGAGTAACGTTATTAGGAATAGATTGCATTGACTTAAAGAGGCTTAATCTAGCAATGGAAATTTGTCAAAAAGATTTTGAATTTGATGATGTAATAAAATAAAAATAGCATAGACTATGAAAGCAAAAGACATAATTGGTGATTATCAATTTTTTATTAAGGACTTGCTTGAACAAGTCAAGTCAATAGGTATAGATATCGAAGATTATTGCATTGATCATCTTTGTTATCGCGTTTCCTCCATTGAAGAATACGCGGAGATGAAAGATAAATTAATGGTAATAAGTCAGAGATATATAGAAAATATTCATCATGACAGACCTATTGCAAAATTTATTCTCAAGGAGCCTCTTTCTTGCGACGGGTATCTTATATCCATGATTGAATTACCAGGCCCTCAAGAGCATGTATTTTTTAATTCTGGATTAGAACACCTTGAGATGGTTGTGGGTAACAATTTTAAAAATTTTAAGGAACGGTATAATAATGCTTGGAATGGTTTTGATGATAGTGGTTTGCACAACCAGCCAGTTTATGTAAATCTTAGTAAAAATAGAAAGGTAAAGTTCCATGAGTATTCCTTAGAGGAAGTTTTAAAAATGGAAAAAAGAAAATTTATTGAAACAAACCAGGCTGATTAGTATAGAAAAACACAAAGTTATTAGCTGATTTTTTTATGGATATTAACAAAAAATTTTTAACTTATATAAGGCCATATTTAATAAAACTTAAAGAACAAATTGGTGACGATTTTGTAGTTTTTGGTTCAGCCCCTTTATATTTATTGGGTGTTGTTGAATTCAACGGGAAAATTAATGATTTAGACATAAGCTTAAAAAATAAAAAAGATATACCAAACAAGGCCAAGGTAGTAACTTTTCATAAAAACAAAGAGCAGTTATTTTATAAGATTGTTATAGACGATCTTGAAGTCGACATGACTTCTTTGTGGCCTGGATGTGAATATTTTTTTAATAAAATTCATTCTGATCCTGTTGTTGCGGATAATTTTAAATTTGCTAATTTGGATATAGTCAAGGAATGGAAAGAAGAAATGGTAAAGAATTATGATAGAAAAAAAGATAAAGATTATTTAAAAAAAATTGATGAATTTTTAAATAAAATAAAATAATTCATATTTATGCAAAAATTATTTATTAAAAACCGCAAAAATCAAAACATTTCAGTTGTCGTGGAAGAATCAGAAGACCAAAAAGGTTTGGCTTTTGTCATGCATGGCCTAGGGGACTCTAAGGATTCAAGACATATCAAAAAGTTTTCTAAGTGTTTTTTAGATAATAACTATACAGTAGTCAGATTTGATACTACTAATACTTTTGGTGAGAGTGATGGTGTTTTTGAGGATGCTAACATTACTAATTATTATGAAGATCTTGAGGATGTTATTTCTTGGTCAAAAACCAAAAATTTTTATCAAGAGCCATTTATTTTATGTGGCCATAGCTTAGGCGCAATTTCTTCTGCTTTTTATGCTGAAAATTATCCGGAAAAAGTTAAGGCCTTGGCTCCGTTTTCTACTGTTGTCAATGTAGAGCTCAGCAAGCAAACATATACCAAAGAAGATTTAGCAAATTGGGAAAAAACTGGCTGGCTAGTTGAAGATTGGGGGGCTCAAGGTAAAATTAGATTGAAATGGTCATATATGGAAGAAAAAGAAAAATATGATTTAATAAAAAAGGCCGATAAATTGATTATGCCAGTCTTAATGATCGTTGGAGAGCTTGATAATTGTACTTTGCCAGAGCACCAACGAATTTTATTTGATGTTTTGCCTGGTAAAAAAGAAATTCACATTATTAAAAACGCTCCTCATACTTTTAGAGAATCAGAACATCTGAAGGAGGTCTACGGTATTTTGGACAGTTGGATTAAAAATTTATAAGAATATAAATATTTTTATTTCATAACTATCCATGGGCGGAAATATAAAAACATTTTTTAACTTGACAAGATGTTTTTATTGATGTATGCTTGAGCTATCAAGTATATGTTAAGTAAAAAATTTATGAATACTATTAACTTAAATGTTAAATTTTTATTAAACCTAGCAAGGGTGCAGTCTATTATGTCCAAGCGTTTTGATAGGGGCATGGGGAACGGTGTTGGTTTTAGCGAATTTTTAATATTGTTTTATTTAAATCAATCTGATAGTCAAAAAATGCGCAGAATTGATTTGGCCGAGAAAATAGGCATGACGGCTTCGGGTGTAACGCGCATGCTTTTGCCCATGGAAAAAATAGGTTTAATAAAGAGTGGGTCCATAGACGAAGATGCTCGGGTTAGATCTGTTTTGTTGTCTGAAGGTGGTAAACAAAAGCTTGATGAAGCATTGGAAAGATTTGAGATTTTAGGTGAAGATATATTTTCTAGCGTAAAAATAAAAGAAATAGAAGCTGCTTCCAATTTGCTGGTTGAAATTGGTGGTAAAATTTTAATGAGTTAATATTGTATGCCTTGAATATTGTTTGTAGTTTAAAATAAGTAAATAAAAAAAGGGATATTTGTTTATCCCTTTTATAAATTTTAGCAAATTTCTCTTTCAGAGAAGTAGAAGTATGTTTCTACTTCAGCATTTTCGTCGCTGTCGGAGCCGTGGACTGAATTGTCGGAAATAGATATCCCGTATTTTTTCCGAATAGTTCCCTCGACTGCTTCTTTTGGATTGGTGCAGCCAATCAGGCGCCGGTAATTATTTACGGCATCATCTTTCTCTAAGACGGCGACGATAATCGGGCCATTTGTCATTGATTGAACTAAATCATCAAAGAATGGCTTAGCCGAATGAATATTATAAAATTTTTGGGCATCGGCCGTGCTTAACCGTAGCATTTTCATGGCTACAATCTTGAAACCGTCCTTGATAATTATGTCAATTATCTCTCCCATGTGACCATGCTCAACACTTTTAGGTTTGATCATGGTGAAAGTTCTGTTGCTTTTTAATTGCATCGCTTTTTCCTTTTTGGTTGTTTTAATGTGCTTATTAACAAAGAAATATAGCATATCTATTGGACTTTTGTCAACAGTTTGTAATGGAAAATTTAAATTATTTTTATAAGCTGAAGTAGTAATGGTGCGTTTTAAGCATGTTTTTGTTGATTTTCGATCAGCTTGATATATGGAGAGCTGATTTGACAATTAGCGTTTCGCTAAGCTATACTTCTCTAAAATGGAATTTTTATTAGTTCATTTAAAAAGCAAGTTTAGATTGGGCTAATTATTAAGAACATTCTTTATGTCCTTGATAATTAGTCTAATTTGTTTAACTTTAAAATTTGTATCATGGAAACAAGTATTTTTGTATTAATTTTGTTGTTGTCTTTAATTTCCGGGGTTTTAATTCCTAGAATTGATTTCAAAAAAATTGGCTTTAGCAGAAATTTTTTTGTAACCCTTTTTTTCGAAGTCATTATTCTTCTAATAGTCTCTTTTGGAATGTTTCTAATGCATGCCACAAGCAGCGATCCTTTGGTTAATTTTTTCCCTTTTGTAGTTGTTGTTTTTTTTGGCGCTGGCGTTTCTGGATTTTTTGGTTGTTTTAGGCTTTATCCCATCGCACTTTTGGTAGCGCTCGTTAGCTGGAGTTTAGGAGAAATATTTGTAAACAATAATTATCTTTTTTTATTGTTTGCTTTATTAATTTCTGTTTTGGGCATGGCAATAAGTTTTTTTATGAGACAGAAGACTTCGTCTTAGATTAAAGTTTTTGACCCCGTTTTTAAAAAATGGGGTTTTTTATTGAAAAATATCTATTTTTAGTATTTGTGTCATTTTTTGAATTTGGTGTATAACATATTGACAATATAATATTTTTATGTTATAATTCCGTCAGAATCGTTTTGATTTTTTAGTTTTAGTTGTTTAATAATTTAAAAAAGGGGGAAATAATGGTAAAAAATTTTTTAAAAAATCAGAAAATTGGTTTAATTTTGAGAACATTTTCTACGAAGATTCAAAGTGTAGATTCTCGAATAATTCAACTAAGAAAAATAGTTGAATTGGCCGAAGTTATGAAGATTGATGGAGAAAATATTTTTTCTAGAATAGATATTTTAGTTTGGAATGATCAGGGTTTTGCAGAAAAAGATTGCGGAGAAACGTTTGGGCTCGTGAGAGAGGCATTTAAAAATAATCAAAATGTTTTTGTTCACGATTTCCATAACGGAGATATCTTTTGTTCTATTTTGAATTTTGGCATAGGAATTCAATTAAGAAACGGTATTGATTATAGCGCCATCGCTTCAACTGAAATTTTTTCTTATTTCTCTTCAACCAATCTTAGCCCAATGATTGAGGCCCTGGATAAAGGGGCTCTAGCTACTGGATTGGCTATTAACGAAATTCAAGAGTCGGTAATGGCTGGGCGTTTGGCCAATACTTTAGCTATTTGGCATAATATTTCTTTATTGTCGGTTGGCAGTTTTGATTTACGAGCAGCCAAGGCTAAAGATGAAAAATCGGCTCTTTATTTGAAGGGGTGGAATGAAGAAGAAAACAAAAACCTTTTTTATCAATTAGCTGGCGTTGAAGAAGTCATTCCGTTGGTGAGAATGGTTGAAAATTTTGGTCCTTGTATTTTTCCGGTTTTGCCAATAGAAGGTGGCTCATATAAAATACCGGATAAAACAAAGGAGCCAGAACTCTACCTTAGGCATTTATCAAAGATTGGAACCAAAAGGGAGAGACAAAATATTTTTCTCGCTTTAGTTGGATTTGATTCCTCCTACTTACAAGGAGGAATAATGTCATTTTAATTTATTTTAAGCGTCTATTTAAAGCGCTTTTTTTATTTTTATGATAACAATTTGTTTGTAAAATAAGCCTAAAAATGATATAATCTTTCTATATAACAAAAGGCGAAGATGATTTACGTTTTTCGCTTGATGGCGGCTCTTTTTTTGTAAATATTAAATATTTATAAAGGTCGATTTAAAAGATGTGGTCATTATAATTTATTAATAATTTTTAAATTTAAATTTATGTTAAAAAATATAAAAAAAATATCAATAATTATTTTTGCCTCATTTTTGATAATTGGTTCGATGAGTCTAGCGGTTTTGGCCGAAGATTTGGTTGACAACGAAGAGCTTATAGAATTAGCAACGAGCGAAGAGAACATAAGCGAGATTAGCGATAACGAATTGCTTGAGGCTGAGCCTAGTGAATTGCCAGCAGAAAATCCTGACTCTGTTTTAACTGAACGTATGTTTGGCCGCATGTTGTTGGACGTTGAAGGGAATGGTGAGGTTTACTACGTTGATCCAGTAACCGGGGGAAAAGAGTATTTAGCCGATGGTGCAGCTGCGTACAATTTGCTTCAACGTCGAGCACTTGGCATTTCAGAGGAAAATTTTGCAAAATTATCGTTAGGCGAAAACAAAGATGATACAAATATTTGCAAAGACTCCGTTTTAAACAATCGTTTAAAGGGTAGAATAGTAATTAGAGCAGAAGCTAACGGAGAGGCTTATTGGATTTATCCAGAAAATTGTAGAGCTTATTATACTGGAACTTTTGATGCTGCTTATAAGCTTATGCGTGATTTTAGCCTGGGTATTAATAAGGCTAATTTAGCAAAAATTAGAAACAATGCTCGACAAAGGATCAAACAGGCTTTTAGATATGCTGTTTATGCTTATGCTGAAGACAATAGCTTGTCTCTTGATGAGGCTCGTGTGGCACTAGAAAACGAAATTGATGGGATGAAGACTTGTATGAACGAAGCTGGTTTTGGACCGGGAAACAATAATAGTATAAAAGAGAAAGTTGCGCAGGTTGACACATGTGCTGAAAATACTGATATGCCAACAATTAGCAAGGAAAGAAGACAAGAAATCAAGGGAACAATAAGGGAAACTAGAAAAGAGCAGCAAGACAATAAAGATTTTAAGATAAAAGATATTAATATCAATGACATGTTTAAGCGCGTAAGAGATATGATATTTAAAAAATAGCATTTTTCTTCTATAAAAACAGAGTCTTTTTTGGCTCTGTTTTTTGTTTTCCAATTTATACAAAAGGACAATGGTTTTTTCTCTGTATTTTGAGCTATTTTTATAGTTATGATTTTGGTGTATAATAGTACAGATTGCAATAATTTTGTGTTTTTGCTTATTTAGTGCAAGTAGCAGCAAAATTACTAATTTCTAAATCATATTTTTATGAAAAAGCCTTTATTATATTTATCGTTCTTTGTTAGTTTTTTTCTTATTTTTGTTTTTTGGTGGTTGGGGTCTGGAAACGTATTTTTAAATAACCCGTCCATAGGTATTATTTATGTTGTCCTTGGAAGAATAACCGGCCTTTTGGCGGTTTATTTTATTTTATTACAGTTTTTATTTATTGGCCGTGTAAAGTGGTTAGAACGCGTTTTCGGTTTTGATAAATTGTCCGTAGCTCATCATTGGTCTGGTATTATCGCGTTTGTTTTTATTGTTGCTCATCTTGTTTTTTTGTTTTTAGGATATGGAATTTTAAATGAATTAAGTTTATGGCAACAATTTAGAGATTTTAATCTAAACTGGGAAGGTTTATTTCCTGCTACGGTATCCGTGGTTTTGTTTATTTTGGTAGTTATAAGTTCTATTTCAATTGCCAAGAAAAAACTAAAATATGAAATTTGGTACTATGTTCATCTAATGTCATATCTTGCCATTATACTTGCTTATGGACATCAGTTAGAGCTGGGCCACGATTTAAGGGCGAGCAATCTTTTTGCTTTTTTTTGGGTTTTGCTTTATCTATTTGTTGGAGCAAACTTTATTTTTTATAGATTTGTTTGGCAACTCTATTCTTTTTATAAGTTTAGATTCTATATAAGTGAAATAAAGAGCGAAACCGAGGATACAATATCTCTTTACATTAAAGGAACAAGCATAGAGGGATTTAAGTACATGGCCGGACAATTTATTATGTTGAGATTTTTAAATAAAAGTATGGCTTGGCAGGCCCATCCATTCTCTATTTCATCAGAGCCTAACCAAGATTATATTAGAATTACTATTAAAAACCTGGGTGATTTTAGTTCTAAAATGAAAAATCTTGTTATCGGTACAAAAGTTTTAATAGATGGACCGATTGGTGTGTTTACTAAGAAGGAAAAACAAAGTGAGAAAATTTTGTTTATAGCTGGAGGCGTGGGCATTACCCCCGTCAGGCCCTTAATCGGTGATTTTTTGAAAGATGACAAGGACGTTGTTCTTTTGTATAGTGCCAAAAATAGAGAACAGATTATTTTTAAAGAAGAGCTGGAGGGATTAATGAATAAGAATGCTGAAAGATTTAAAATGTATTATATAATCAGGGGGGATAATGATTGTAAATTCGGTGAAATAACCAAGGAGTCCATGGAGTCTTTGGTTCCAGACATTGCTCAAAGGGATGTGTATATCTGCGGTTCATATAAAAAGTCGGTTATAATAAAAAAATATTTAGTTAGTTTAAAAGTTAATAAAAAAAGAATATATTATGAAAAATTTTCAATTTAGAATTATTGCAGTATTGTTTTTAAGTTTTTTCTTAGTAGCTTGTGGTAAAAATGTTCAAACATCACAAACAACTCCAAAAACTGATCCAAATAATCAAGCGCAATCTTTATCGCCGGGAGATGCGAGTGCTGTCTATTCTCTTGAGGAGGTAATGGTGCACAATAACGAAAGTGATTGTTGGCAAATAGTTGATGGCAAGGTATATAATTTAGTTTCTTATATTCCAAATCACCCAGGAGGGAAGGGCCAAATTTTAAAATGGTGTGGTAAAGATGCTAGTGAAATTTTTAATTTGCAACACAATCCGAAGACTAAGGCGTTGCTCGTAGATTATTATTTAGGAGATTTGAAATAATCATTTTTGATCTAATTATTCAAGGAAAAATAAAAAAACCATCTGAAAAAGATGGTTTTTACTTTATTTCTTGTTTTGCTTATTTCCCCGCCATTATGAATTTTATTATTTCCTCTTCATTAGCCGGAGGAATAAGCTTTTTTATTGTGGTCCATTCTCTTTTTGTAAGATTTTTTCCGCCAATTGCAGTTGCAATCTTGATAGAAGTTGTCATGTCCCTTAGATTTGTGAATCTTTTTAATAAAGTGCTAAGCGCTTCCTTGCCTTTTTGTCCTGCTTTTTTTGCCGCTAATATTCCATCATCGATTCTTTCTTCTTGTATGCAAATTAGGTAAATATTTAAATATTCTTTTTCTTTGAGAAATACCTCGGAGATGAAAGAAGCATTTTCACTGTTCTTTAGGTCGCCGTTTTTTATGTATATTTTTTGAAGTTTGCCAGCTTCCTTCGGAGTAATATTTCGATTTATATATTTAGATATTGAATCAATGGGAGCGTTCTTTTTTTTGAGAGCGGTTAAAATTTCTTTAAAGCTTAAATTTCTTTTGTTCATTCTAGCAGCTTGAAAAGCTACCTCTGCTTGTCCTTTGTTGATGTTTGTTTTTATAATTTTTTCCAAGCTTCTCGAGCTCAACATTTCTCCTAATTTTTCAGCAGCGTTCGTGGCCCCTTTAAGATTTCCATTCTTAATGTGGTCGTCCATTGCCTCATACATAAGAACGACATCTTTTTCGTCAACTATCCCAGATTCAATAATTATAGAATCTTTCTGGGCATTTGCCTTGCTTATTCCACAAAATAGTGAAATAAATACAATAATCATAGTAATCCTTGTCATGGTTTCTCGTTTTTTGTTTGGGTTATTTTTTAAAGAACTTTGTTAACTTTAAATTATGGCATATTTTTTTGGAAAAAGCAATGTTGTTAAAATAATGTAACGTTGAAAATTGTTTCTAAACGTGCCATAATATAAGAGAAAACAACAAACTATGAAAGATATAAAGGTAAAAAAACTTAAACTTTTTTTAAACATTGTTTTATTGATCTTTGTTTTTATTTTTTTGTTTTTGTATATAGTCCCTTTTGGCAAGATTACTTACAAGAAAGATTTTAAAAGCAGGTTTTCCAATGTTTTTCTAGCCAAGGGGGCTATTTATAAGCTGGGTCCGGCTGACAGAATTTATGATAAGAATAAAATAATTGCCGAGCCATCTTATTTTTATTTAAGAACTTCTAGAAATTTTGATCTTGCAAAACTGAAAATTAAATATAAAATTAGCGAAGCATCTTTGGCTATTAATAGCCTTATAAACATCCAGGCTGGCGTTTTGTTGGATAAGGAGTCTTGGAATTATAGGCTATATCCAGTATATAATAGTGCCTTAAATTTTGCTTTAGAAAATTGGAGTTGTAAGGAATATAATAATGTCACTTTTTTGCAAAAAGAAGAAAAATTTGAAAATTTGAGCGATTTTTTAAATAGTAAAGATTTTTCTTCTCTAGCTACTTATAATTATTATTTATCTAATAATTATCTCATTGATAATTATAACAAGAAAGAAGGTTATAGCTTTTCTTTTCCATCCTTGCTTGGATCTCACATTTTTTATGCCTATTTAAAAGATGAAAGTTTAAAAATTGACTTTTTATTTGAGAATATTGATCAAAATAATAAAAATAATCTGGACATTTTTGTTTATTCGGAAAATAATGTTATTTTTAGTAAATCATTTGATTCCAGTGAATTTGAAAATAAGCAAGGCGTAAATTTTTCTTTAGATTTGCCATATTTACCAGAAGGAGTTTATAAAGTAGAGATTAGGGCCAATGATTCCTTTGTAATCAAGAGCATGAAGTCTTATTTAGAAAAAATTTCTTTTTTAAATAAAATAAATTTATTCAATACTTCCGATGGTTTTTATGTTTTTTCCAACAAGAGCAATTTTAAAATAAAGGCTCTCGACGCTCAATGTTTGAACCAGGTAAATATAAATAATCAAATTTTTTTACTTGATAAAATATATAAGCAATTTTCCCTTGATGTTCCTCGTCAAGAAGTTAATTTTGTCCAATCAAATTCCTGTGGCTTACTCATTGAGAATAATGGTCTTTTTTCTTTTGATAGAAATTCTTTGTTTAATCCTTCGATTTCGAGCATTGAGTCTGCGGGTGATTTAGAGGAATTAAATTTTATTATTGCCGACTATAAAGCCCCTCAAAAAGAAGGTGATTATTATAGCTCAGAAATTGATGTTGATTTAAAAAATGCTTGGAGAGAAGACGGTGAATATCGCTTTATAATTTCAGCACCTTTCTTAAATAATCTAAATAATAGCGAATATTTGGAAATAGAAAAAATAGAAATAGAACTTTTTGGGAAAAGTTTAAAGACCAAACTTTTAGATTATTTTGTTAATAAAAAATAAAATATGATTTTTAATATTTTCGGAAAAATAAAAATAGACTATCTTTATCAGTTTTTCTATTTTTTAAGTAAAATATTGTTAGTATCTTTTTTGTTAGAAGTGCTTTTTCCTGGAATTATTATAACTTATTTTAATTTAAATATTTTGTTAATTATTTGGCTTTTTTTGACTATTTTTATTATTTTCTCTGGTAGTAATAAGGAGAATTAATTTTTCTGTTTTTTGTGCTATAATTACTTCATGCTAATTTTATAATTTTTAAGACTTGTATGAGATTAAATAATTTTTTAAGCCCAGAATCTATTGCAATTTTGGGGGCTTCAAATGACAAGAGTAAAGTTGGGCGAAAAATCTTGGATAATGTTTTGAAAAATAAAAATTTTAAAGTTTTTCCTATAAATTTAAAAGAAAAAAATATTGCCGGAGTTAAAGCTTACGATGATATAAAAAAGTTGCCTTTAAAAAATTTTGCTAGTCTTTTGTTAGTTGTTGCTATTCCTGCCAGATTTGTTGCCGATGAATTGGAGAAGGCAGCCAAAATTGGAGTTAAAAATGTGGTTATTATAAGTGCTGGATTCAAAGAGGCTGATTTAAGCGGTAAAAGAATGGAAGATCGCATCATTGAAATTGCCCAAAAAAATAAAATGAATATTTTGGGTCCAAATTGTTTGGGTTTTATAAATAATAAAAATAATTTAAATTTAAGTTTCAGTGATTTTTTGGTAGATAAAAAAATAAAGAGGAAAGATAACATAGCTTTTATTTCTCAGTCAGGGGCTATTGGTAGCGCGGTCTTAGACTGGTTAAAAAATAAAAACATTGGCTTGTCTTATTTTGTTAGTTTGGGCAATAAGGCCATATTGAATGAAAATGACTTTTTTGATTTTTTTTATTTGGACAAGCAGACTGATTTAGTTGTCGCATATTTAGAAGAGATATCAGATGGGGGAAGATTTTTAGAAATTGTTTCTAAGATAGCCAAAATAAAACCAATAGCTATATTAAAAGCGGGCAGAACTTCTGTTGGTAGCCAAATGGCTATGTCACATACAGGGAGTTTGGCTGGTTCAAATGAGGCTACCCTGACAGCCCTAAAAAGATCGGGCGCTATCGTACTAGAGAATATTAGCCAGATATATAATTTAATGAGAATTATGAAGGGCCCTTTAGAGATAAGTTCGAACAACCTGGCTATTGTCTCTAATGCTGGTGGGCCGGCTGTTTTATCGGCCGATGAAGCCTTCGAAAATAATTTAGTGTTAGATAATTTTTCAAAAGATATAGGTCTAAAGTTGAAGAAGGAATTGCCGGGGTTTGCTCATATAAAAAATCCATTGGATATCTTGGGTGATGCCGATTCGAATAGATACAGGAAAACCTTGGATCTTGTCTTGAGTGATAAAAAAGTGGAAAGCATTTTAGTATTACTAACACTTCAAAGCATGACTGATGCCAAAAACATCGCTGAAGTTATTGTTGATTTAAAAAATAAATATAAAAACAAATTAATAACTACTTGTTTTCTGGGCGGCGTTGGTGTGTCTGAGGCCAAGAAAGTTTTAGCCGATAATTTGGTTTCTAATTTTGATTCAGTCGAAGATGCTATTTCTGTTTTGGCTAAAGTTTTGAATTATTATAAAAATAGAAAGTCGCTAGTGTCTTATGAAAATAAACCTAATAAGTTTCCGCTAGATTACAAAAAAGAAAAAATTGTTGTTGATTATTTAGATTCTTTTAAATTTTTTAAGAAATACAAAATTGATATTGTTGAAACCAAGAAGATCGGTCGTGAGAATGTGGATAAAATTAAATATCCAATTGTTATTAAATTTGTTGGGCCTGACTTTATTCATAAAAGCGATAAGGGCGCCGTATTTTTAAATATTAAAAATTCGTCTGAAGTTAAAAAGATAATAGATAGATTCAACCAGGATATAAAGAGCGAGAAAATATCTTCCGATAATTATGCCGTTTTTCAGAAAATGATTAAGGGAGATTTGGAATTGATTTTAGGTTTGAAGAACGACAATGTCTTTGGGCATATAATAATGTTTGGTTTGGGTGGCATTTACACAGAAATTTTTAAAGATATTAACTTTGAGCTTATTGATGTTGATAAGAAGAGAATTACAGAAATGATAAAGAAGATAAAATCTTACCCTATTCTTAAAGGTGCTAGAGGTAAAAAGGGCGTTGATTTTAACTCTTTAATTTCGTTGATTCTGAAATTTGTTAAAATGGTTAGAGAAAATCCACAAATTTCGGAGATTGATTTGAACCCAATTTTAATTTCTGAAGGTAAAGCCAAAATTACAGACGTCAGAATTGTTTTATAGATTTTTTATTATATTAATTTTTTAGATAATGCTTTCAAGGTTAAAAAATATCTTCAAAAAGAAAACCAAGGGAATAGCCGCTGCGGCTGTGTTGGTCGGTCTTTTTTCTCTGATTTCTAGATTCTTAGGAATTTTTAGAGATCGTATTTTAGCTGGAGAGTTTGGTGCCGGTCAAATTCTAGATACTTATTATTCAGCTTTCCGTATCCCTGATTTAATATATAATCTAATAGTTTTAGGGGCCTTATCAGCTGGGTTTATTCCTGTTTTTTCTGCTTTGATAAAAAACATGAAGTGCGATGACAAACAATATTTTTGTTCTTCCGATCATGATAATAAAATCGCTTGGAACTTAGTAAGCAATATCTTAAATATATTAGTATTAGCATTGGCCGTCTTGTCACTTATTGGGATTATTTTTGCTCCATTTTTTATATCACTTATTACTCCTGGTTTCTCCGAAGAGCTTAAGTCAACGGCCGTTTTATTAACCAGAATAATGTTCTTGTCCCCAGTTTTATTGGGTATCTCAAGTATTTTTGGTGGAGTTTTGCAATCTTTCAAAAGTTTTTTAATTTTTTCTTTGGCCCCAGTTTTTTATAATGTTGGTATTATTTGTGGGGCCTTGTTTTTTGTGCCAGTTGTTGGTGTTTCCGGTTTAGCCTGGGGGGTTGTTTTTGGCGCCTTTTTGCACATGATCATCCAAGTCCCGCCCGTTAAATTTATGGGATTTTCTTGGCGTTTGTTTATAGATGTCTACGACAAGAACTTGAGAAAAATATTAAAAATGATGGTCCCTAGAACTCTGAGTTTGGCAATTGCTCAAATTAATTTAGTTGTTATAACCGTTATTGCCTCAACTATGACCAGTGGGTCTTTAACTGTTTTTAATTTTGCCAATAATTTGCAAAGTTTTCCTATTGGTATTTTTGGTATTTCTTTTGCGGTTGCTGCTTTTCCTGCCTTGTCGGCTTCGGCCTTTGATCAGAAAAAACTTGTTAGCCATTTTTCTTATGCTTTTAGACAGATTTTGTTTTTTATAATTCCTTCGACCGTTTTACTCATAACACTTCGAGCACAAATTATTCGTGTGGTTTTAGGAACGGGTGCGTTTTCTTGGAGGGATACCTTGCTTACAATTGATTCTCTTGGTTTTTTTGCTTTAAGTTTGTTTGCCCAGGCTACCATTCCACTGCTTGTAAGAGTTTTTTATGCTCGACAAAATTCAAAAACCCCATTTTATATTGGTTTAGTGGTTGTAATTATGAACGTTTTTTTATCTTTGTTTTTCGGCAAGAGAATGGGCGTGGCTGGGCTAGCCTTAGCTTTTTCCTTGTCTAGTGTTTTTAATTTCATGACTCTATGGATGTGGCTTTATTTCGAGATTGGAAACCTTGATCAAAGAAAAATAATGTTTTCAGTTATAAAATTTTCCGTGTCAGCTTTAGCCGCTGGTTTATTTATTCAGGCCGGAAAAGTGTTTATTTGGCCCTTTGTTGATATGACCAAGTTTTTGGGTGTGTTAACTCAGGGCTTGGTGGCTGGCATTCTTGGTCTGTTGGTTTATTTTTTATTATGTTACTTTATGAAGAGCGAGGAAATGTTGGATCTTTTAGAACTTATAAAAAACAAGCTGCCTTTTGGTAAAAAAGTGAAAAAAATTGAAGAAATTGGCGATCAAAGTGAGGCCAGGGGCTTATAATAATATACAGAAAAAAATATTTAACTTGATTTCCTTGTTTTAATGTATTACAATGAAATTCGCGATTCCAGTTTAATTTTTAAAATTGTTATGACTGATAAAATAAGAAATTTTTGTATAATTGCTCATATAGATCATGGAAAATCAACTTTAGCTGATAGAATGTTGGAGTTGACCAATACGGTTGATAAACGAAAGATGAAAGATCAAATTTTGGACGGCATGGACATTGAGCGTGAAAGAGGAATAACTATAAAACTTCAACCAGTAACGATGAACTATGATGGTTATCAACTAAATTTGATTGATACTCCTGGTCATGTTGATTTTTCTTATGAGGTTTCTCGTTCTTTGGCGGCCGTTGAGACGGCCGTGCTTTTAGTTGATTGTACTCAAGGTATTCAAGCACAAACCTTGGCCAACCTTTATTTAGCCCTAGAACAAGATTTAACAATTATTCCAGTTATTAATAAAATTGATTTGCCGGCAGCTAATCCAGAAAAAACAAAAAGAGAAATCGTTAAATTATTGGGTTGCGATGAAGGAGACATTTTGGCTGCGTCTGGCAAAACCGGCGAAGGTGTTTTGGAGATTTTAAAAAAAGTAGTTGAAGTTGGAAGGCATCCTAAAAACTCCGAACAAGATACCCCGAGAGCTTTAATTTTTGATTCAAAATATGATGAATTTAAAGGAGTGGTGGCTTATGTTAGAGTTTTTGATGGCAAAATAAAAAAAGGAGATAAAATAAAATTAGTAGCCACTAAAGCCGAAAGCGATGTTTTGGATATTGGAGTTTTTAAACCAGATTATTTCCCGACTGGTTCTTTGGATACAGGATCTATTGGTTATATAGTTACCGGGTTTAAAGAGGTTGGAGAATGCCGAGTTGGAGACACTCTTACGTTTCCATGCCTTAAAGATAAAGAGGTCAAGCCTTTGGCTGGTTATAAAGAGGTCAAACCTATGGTTTTTGCTGGTATTTTTCCTAGAGAAGGTAGTGACCTAGAAGATTTAAGAGAAGCCATGGAAAAGTTAAAGTTGAATGATAGCGCGTTAGTTTATGAGCCAGAAAGATCAGACGCATTGGGCTTTGGTTTTCGTTGTGGATTTTTGGGCTTGCTTCACTTAGAGATTTTTCAAGAGAGATTAAGACGAGAGTATAACCTAGATTTGATAGTAACCATCCCCAGCGTTGCTTACAAAGTTTACAGAAAAAACGGCGAAGAAACTATTATAAGAACGCCACAAAGGTTGCCAGATCCAACAGAAATTTCAAAGATAGAAGAGCCTTGGGTTTCTTTGGATATAGTTAGTCCTAAAGAGTATATGGGGAACATTATGCAATTAACGCAAGAAAAAAGAGGTATTTATAAAAATACTGAGTATATTTCTTCTGGTACTGACGAACAAAGAGTTATTCTACATTATGACATTCCCATGTCGGCTATATTAACCGATTTTTATGATAAAATAAAAAGTTCTAGCGCTGGGTACGCCTCAATAAATTATGAATATTTAGATTATCGAGAAGCAGATGTTGTTAAAATGGATATTTTAGTAGCCGAAGAACCGATTGAAGCCTTGTCTCTTATAGTTTATAGAGATGATGCTCATAGAAGAGGAAAGGAGATTGTGAATATTTTAAGAGATTCTCTGTCAAAACAAATGTTTGTTTTAAAAATACAGGCTGCTGTCGGAGGAAAAGTTATTGCTGCCGAGAGATTGTCGGCCATGAGAAAGGATGTAACAGCTAAGCTTTATGGTGGTGATGTTTCTAGAAAAAGAAAGTTATTAGATAAACAAAAAAAAGGTAAAAAGAAGATGATGGCTGCCGGCAAAGGCAGTGTCGATATTCCTCCTGATACTTTTGTTAAAATATTAAAAAAGTAAAGTTTATAAATCTCTGGAATACAACCCCTAATTTTTTTGAGGAGTAGCAGGGATAGAGACAATATGAGAAAAAAAACAAAAAAGAAAATTGTAAAAATAATTTGGTCAATTTTTTGCATAATGATTATATTTTCTATGGTTGCCTGGACATTGGCTTTTTCTTTGTTCTAGTTTGCATATTTTGTTGTTAAATTTTATTATTAAATTTCTTGTCGTGCTTATTACTTTTAGCATTTTTTGTTAGGCTAAATTGTTGTTTATGGTTGAAAGAATATTTTTTAATAGTAATATTTTAATAATAAATTAAATAATCATGGAAAAAATTTGGCAATTTTATCCGAAAATTACGGATAAGATTTTGAGTGAGAACTTAGATAAAAATCAATTTATTTTACAGCTTCTTTATAATCGTGGCTTAAAAAACAACGATGATTTTCGTTGGTTTTTTGATTTAGACAAACTTGATTTCTTCGATCCTTTTTTGTTTAACGACATGGAAAAAGCCGTAGACTTGGTTATTTTGCATATTAAAAAAGGTAGCAAAATAATGATTTATGGTGATTATGATGCTGACGGGGTTACTTCTTCTGCTTTGCTTTATGATGTTTTCTCTATTTTTAGATCAAAGGTAGATTTTTATTTGCCCGATAGAGTCAGCGAAGGATATGGCTTGAATAAACCGGCCATTGATGAAATAAAGAAAAATGGTTTTGAACTTATAATCACAGTTGATAATGGTATTAGAAACAAAGAAGAAGTTGCCTATGCTAAAAGTTTGGGCTTGGATGTCATAATCACTGATCACCATGCTTTGCCAGAAACGAGAGAAGAATTACCCGATTGTTTAATTATAAATCCAGCCGATACCGAATCATCTTACCCATTTAAATATTTAGCTGGAGTTGGCGTTGCTTTTAAATTGGCAGAAGCTTTGATTAAAAAATCAAAATTGGAAGAGGAAGATAAGAAAAGATTAATTTTAAGAAATCTTGATTTAGTCGCCCTGGGAACAGTAGCCGATATGGTTTCTCTTCTGGGCGAAAACAGGTTGATTGTAAAAAAAGGATTAGAGGTTTTGAGCGAAACGGAGAGACTGGGATTACGCGAACTCATAAAGGTTGCTGGTCTAAGCGGGGAATTAACTTCTTTTAATATTGGCTTTCAACTTGGTCCGAGATTAAATGCGGCTAGCAGAATAAAACATGCCAATTCGGCTTTAAATCTTTTAATTAGTAAAGATATAGATGAGGCAAAAATGTTGGCTGAAGATTTAAATAATAAGAACATGGAAAGGCAGAAAATAACCGAAGAGCTTATGTCATCGGCTGAGAGTCAAATAGATCCAGAAAATTTGTCAAAAATTATTATTGTTAAAAATTCCAAAGAAGATGCCTGGAATGAAGGAGTTATCGGTCTAGTGGCCGGCAAGCTTTCAGAAAAGTATTACCGACCAGTTTTGGTTATTATGAAAACAAGTGAAAAATTTATTGACGACAATGGATCTGAAAAGGATATGTATAAAGGTAGCGGCCGTAGCATAGAAGGATTTAACTTGGTTGAGGGCTTGGAAGAAAATAAAGATATTTTGTATAAATATGGGGGACATCCTATGGCTGGTGGTTTTTCTATTATTGGAGATCGTAACGCTTTTTTATTTATGGATAAAATAAAAGAAAGAGCTGAGAAGATTTTAGACGAGAAGACCCTTACTCCTAAAATAAAAATAGATTTAGAGCTTGATTTTGAAGATATAAACGATTTATTGGTTGAAGGTTTGGAACAAATGGCACCTTTTGGGCAAGCGAACCCGGCTCCAAAAATGGCCTCTTTTGATGTAAAAATAATTGATATTGTTAATATGGGTAGCGAAAATCAGCATATAAAGTTTAGATTTTTAGATGATACAAAAAGCAGTATGAAAAATTTTTGGGGAATTTCTTTTGGTGGAGCTAATAAATATTCCGAATTAAATGTTGGTGACAGAGTAAGCGTGGTTTATACTCTTGAGTTTAATAATTTTAATGGTAATCATGATATACAATTTAAGATTATTGATATCAAGAAATAAGAATATGTCTTCGACAAACAAAAATATAACAATTTTTTCTGATGGCGGTGCTCGAGGGAATCCTGGTCCAGCCGGAGTTGGTGCGGTTTTATATAATGAAAAAAAAGAAAAAGTTGCCGAAGTTTCAAAATATTTGGGAGTTGCTACCAATAATCAGGCTGAATATAAAGCCTTAATTTTTGCCTTGGAAAAAGCAAACGCACTAGGGGCTGAAAGGATAGAGGCTTTTTTGGATAGTGAATTGGTTGTCAAACAATTAAACAGAGAGTACAAAGTAAAAAACAAAGATTTAGCACCTCTTTTTTTAGAGGTTTACAATTTGTCCCAAAAATTTAAAGAGATAAAATTTGTCCATATTCCAAGAGAGAAAAATGTAGAGGCTGATCGTCTGGCCAATTTGGCGATGGACAGAAGGGCGTAATTGATGTTTTGGTTGAAACCTGGGCAATCTTATGCTTAAGATTTTTGGAATCTTTGGGGTTTTAAAATTTTCAAAAAAAGAAACACAAATTATGCGTTTCTTTTTTTATCCCAAATGTCTTAAGTATTCCAATAATCACAAGAATCTTAATCTTTGAATCTTCCTTGTTTACCTAAATATTCTTGTTTGAATTTTTTAGCATCTTTTTCAGAATTTAATCCTCCGGAAATTAGTTGTCCGTTTACGTATTCAAGCAAGGGATAAAAATTACTTAAATTAGCTAGTTTTCCTAGTTCTACTGTTTCATTGGTTTTTATTTTCCACCCCGGGATGCAAGGAGAAAGTATTTGTATATATCCAGGGCCTTTCATTGTAAGGGCCTTTTTTACTTTATTGAATATGTCGTTGGGATAGCCGGCGGTGCTTTGTGCTACATAAGGAACATCGTGAGCTAAGGCTATTTTTATCATGTCCTTTTTTTGATATTCGTTTCCAATTTCATTTACCGAGTCGCAGGTTTTTATTTTTTGACATTTATTTTTGTCTCCTTTCGGTGATGTACTAGTTGAGGCTCCATAAGGCGTTGCTCCGGAAGCTTGAAAACCGGTATTTGAATATGATTCAGTGTCGTAGCAAATGTATAAAATATCTTCTTTTCTTTCCCACATACCACTAATTATTCCCATACCAATATCAAAGGTTCCTCCGTCTCCTGCCATTACAACAACCTTGGTTTTTTTTTCGCCCCTTTTTTTGAGAGCGGCCGATATTCCAGTCGCTACTGCGGCTGGATTTTCAAAAAGAGAATGAATCCAAGGAAGACCCCAGGCGCTTTGGGGATAGGCGGTAGTTGTCACTTCTAAACAACCAGTAGCATTAGCGATAATAGTATTTTTGTCCAGCGCTCTCATAACTGATTGTACTGCTGATAGTTGTCCGCAACCTGCACAAGCATTATGGCCGGATGATATTTTTTTTATTTCTTTAGTCATATATTTTTCTAGTAAGTTAATCCTGGGTTGTAACCACCCCATACTCCGCCTGGTTCACAACAAATTAAACTTTTTGGGCTATCAGAACAACCCCTCGATCCCATGTCTTGGTTTTCGCAAAATTCATCTTCGTCACTAGGTAGGTTTGTTCCCGGAATATCTAGGTCTGGTATGCATTTACCGCCATCATTTCCGCAAGGTTCGTTCTTTAATCCCTCGTTAACATAAGCTACTCCTCCGTAACAATAACAATATAATGATCCGGAATTATTACAAGAACCACCCTCTCTGTTCTCGCATGTTTTTTGGAAGGCAGTCCTATATATTGCCATATTTTCCTGCTTGAACTGTTCTTCGCTATAGAATCTGGCTATAATTTTTCCTGTTGCCCAAGAAGCTTCGTTTGGCTTGTTATTTAATGCCCCGCATTGTCTTAGCGACATTTGAGTTACTACCGTGCTATCTCGTCTTTCACTAATATTTAGATTTGCAAAGTCATCATCATAGATTTCGCAGTATCCAGTTTCTTCGCATATCCCGTCAGCATAATTAGCTCTTTTTTTGGCGTTAAAACGATCGTCGCCTAAGTAGATAGAAAGTTCTCCATTATATGGTGATTTGTTTAATTCCTCATTGGTTATACTTGCTATTTTTGGGTCAGCTTTTTCTAGATGTATTCTGTAGCATTCAACGTCAGTAGTCTGCTCTGCTGTCGATCTCGTTGCACCCAACGTTTGATATTGGCAACAGCCAGTTTTGATTGGTCTTATTTTTGGAATATCTGTCGGCGTAAAGCTAACTAATTGAGGATTAATAGTTTGCAAAATTATATAAGAAAGAAGGGCTAGTGTTAAACCGGTTAGACTTCCTCCTATCCAGCTTTTGGCTTGAGTTACTTTTTCGCTGCTACCGCCAGAGGTGAGCCAAATTACACCGCCAACCATCAAGACTATAGCTGCGGTTATTCCAACTATGGATAAAAGGTAGTTATAAATAGCTTTAACATATTCGGCTATGCTGCTCGTGCTCTCTTTTATCGTGTAAGTAGTTCCTTTTATAAAAGAGGAACCAGGGATTGTAACCTGAGGTGTAAACTCTACTGGGTTAGAAGAGGATTGAGCAAATACCAAGAAAGGAATAACTAAAAAACTAAAAATAAAAAGAGTTAAAAATATTTTTAAAATAGACTTTTTGTTTTGCATAAGTTTATTGTTTAAGTAAAATAATTAACATAATTAGTTGCATCATAAAAATTATTAAAAATGTCATTATAAAAAAATATGGCCAACCAGTAACCTTATGTTCGTGTAATCTTTTTGCTGCCCTTTTTATAGCTTTTAACATATTTTTGTTTTAATTTTTATTATCTTTATTTATATGAAACTTAACTTATCGTAATTATCAAATTTTTGTGTGATCTTTATAATATCTTTTTCTTTTATATCCTTTCCGCCCAAACCAGCAATAAAATTTTTAATCTTTTGTTTTTTATTGAAAATAGACAAATCTGAATATAAAGGTCCAAGCGTTCCGAAACTCAAGGCTTTTTCTAAAACAATGATATTTTTGGCTTCTTTCATTATATCATATATTTCTTGGTGCGGGAAAGGACGATAGGTTTTGATTTTTAAGATTCCAACTTGTTTGTTATTTTTTAGAGCTGACTTAATCGTGCCAATAACGGAGCCCATAGCTACTATAATTGTCTTTGGTTTTACCGGCCCAGAGTATTCAAACAATCCATTGTTTGTTTTTTTATTCTTTATTTTATTATTTAAAATATTCTGTAATAAAAAATATTCTTTGTCTATTTCTTTTATTGATTTGGTGAAGTCAATGTGTAAGTCCTCTCTGCTTTGTTGATAATGAGCCGGAGTCATAAAAGCTCCTATGGTAACCGGGTTTGTGGGATCTAGAAATTCACCTTTTTTAGCTTTGTATTTTGGCAAAAACTTATCTATTTCTTTTTTTTGGGGTATTTTTATTGGTTCATAACAATGAGTTAAAATAAAACCATCAACGTTTACGAAAACTGGAATCATCATTTTTTCTGCTATTTTGTAGGCTAATACGTGTTGTTCAATTGCTTCTTGATTATTTTCAGCAAAGAACATAATCCAACCAGCATCTTTTATGGCCATCGCGTCTTGTTGGTCGTTCCAAATATTTATTGGAGCTGATATGGCTCTGTTGGCTAAAGTCATTACAATCGGAAGGCGTAATCCAGAAATGTTATAAATAACTTCAGTCATAAGTAATAAGCCCTGAGAACTGGTGGCACTATAAACCCTAGATCCAGCAGCTGAAGCTCCGAGAACGATTGAGGCGGCGGCAAATTCACTTTCGGCTCTGACATATTCATAGTCTGCTTCTCCGTTGGCTTTTATTTTAGCTAAGTCTTCAACGATGTGTGTCTGTGGCGTTATTGGATAAGCAGAGACAACATCAGGGTTTATATTTTTGATGGTTAACGCTATAGCATGAGAACCCTCTAAAATTTGGGATCCTTGGGATTCTTGGGATTTTTTATTGGCCATATTTATTTATATTAATATTTTATTTATTAATTTTTTCATCAGCAATTATTTGTTGAAAGTTTTGAAAAATATTATAAAAGTTATTTAATTGTAATTTATTTTTTGTAATTAATTAATGGTCGCAAATTAATATTTTGAAAAAGCTTACAATAAATAATTATGTTTATTAAATTTTTGTTTCCAATCCGATTGGTGCGTGGTCAGACCCTAGAACCTTATCTAAAATGTAAGATTTTTTTATATTGTTAATAATTTTTTTTGAAGTACAGAAATAATCTATTCTCCAACCAACATTTCTGTTTCTGGCTCCAGCCCTAAAACTCCACCAAGAATACTGTATTTTTTTAGGATTGAGATATCTAAAGGTGTCAATGTAGTTATTGTTTAAAAATTTTGTCATCCAGTCTCTTTCTTCTTTTGTAAACCCAGCGCTGCCATCATTAGCCTTTGGTCGAGCTAGGTCTATTTCTTGATGTGCTACATTAAAGTCTCCGGTGATAATAATTGGCTTCTTTTTTTCCAGTTTTTTTAAATATTTTAAGACTTCTTCGTTAAATTCTAGCTTGTATGGTAGTCGGCTTAATATATTGTTTGAATTTGGAAAATAAGTATTTATAAAATAAAATTTATCTAGCTCAATTGCTTGCAGTCTTCCTTCAATGTCAAATTTTTTAATTTTTAAGCCAATTTTTTTGTCTAAAATTTTTAGATTTTTTTTATATAAAATAAGAGTTCCACTATAGCCTGGTCTTTCTGCCGAATTCCAAAATTCTTCATAATCGGCAAAGTCAAACCTTTCCAAATTTCTTTTGTTCTCTGATATTTTTATTTCTTGCAAGGCAATGATGTCCGGTTTTTCTTGATTTAAAAAATCAACAAACCCTTTTTTCGCTATTGCTCTTAGCCCGTTTACATTCCAGGAGATTATTTTCATAAAAGTATTTTAAAAAAAGGCGTTTTCAATTTACATCCAATTTTTTTTGTGATATTATATTATTATATTACAATACATTTAATAAATAATCAATGAATCTTGATGAGAGAATTGAATATTTAAGAGAAAAAGGCCAAACAAGAAAAAGAGAAAGTCATTGGTATAAAAAATGGTGGGGAATGTTGCTTGTTGCCGTTCTTTATTTTTTAGCTATTTTTTCTGTGGCTTTTGTTTTTTTTATTTTTCAAATCATTTTTTCTCCTACTTTTAGAGAACAATATTTGTTTTTGAACCAACCCTCTAGCACGAATAAGCAAATAGAGGACCCTGAAATTGTCGCAATGAAGCTAAAAATAGTTGAAGGAGAAAATAGTCCTCAGATTGGCAACCCTGATGCTGAAATTACTATCGTTATTTTTTCTGATTTTGCTTGTCGTTATTGTAAGCAGGCGTCTGATGTTATTGCCTCTTTGTCTGTTAAATACGGGAAAGACATAAGGATAGTTTCTAGGGAATTTGCGGTTGTCAGTGACGAATCAGTAACATTGGCCACGGCAGCTTTGTGCGCTAATGATCAAAATAAGTATTGGCCAATGTATTATAAATTATTTGAACTTCAAGGGCAGTTTACGCTTGATGACTTAGCGTCTGTTGCTCGCTTGGCCGGGATTTCAGATTTAAAATCATTTTCTGATTGTTTAAATAGTGATAAATACTATAATTATGTTATTCAATCCATAGCCGATGGTCAATTTTTGGAGATAAAAGGAACGCCCGCCTGGTTTATCAATGGCGAAAAGGTTCAAGAAGGATTTGTTTCTTTTGAATTTTTTTCCAAATTTTTAGATAAATTTTTGGTTGAGTAGGATTGGTGGATCTCTCCATTCGCCATCCGCAGGATGGCTCAGTCGAGATGACAAAGGAGAATAAAGTTTAGTCAGTTGAGGCAACAAAGAATAGAAATATTAATATAAAAAAATATGATAGAAATAAGAATTCATGGGAGGGGCGGGCAAGGAGTCGTGGTTGCTTCTGAAATTTTGGCTATAGCCTTTTTTAAAGATGGAAAAGAATCTCAAGCTTTTCCTCATTTTGGAGTAGAAAGAAGCGGGGCCCCTATTCAATCTTTTGTAAGGGTCTCCGAAGAGAAAATTTTAACCAGAGAACATGTTTATAGTCCTGATATATTAATTATTCAAGATGACAGCCTAATAGGAAAGGCAGACGTTTTTTTTGGTTTGAAAGAAAGTAGTAAGATTTTTTTTAATTCTAAGGAATCAGTTGAAAACATATTTTTGAAAATAGAAAAACTAAAACAATTGCCAGTTAATTTTAAAAAAGAAAATATTTTAACAGTTGACGCTACAAAAATAGCGTTAGAAGTTTTTGGAAAAAATATAGTTAATACTGCAATGCTGGGCGCTTTGGCCAAATTTCCTGGGCTTTTAAAAATCGATTCTGCTATTTCAGCAATTGAAGAAAAATTTTTTGATAAAGGAAAAGATGTTGTTGAGAAGAATATTTTAGTAATTAAAAAAGTTTATAATTCTTAATATTAATGATTTTTTATTCGTGCCTGTTGCTTTATTTTATTTAAAGGCGTCGGAGTAATAGCTCATTATGATAAATATGGCAGTAAAACCAAATTCATCTTTAGAAAACAAAACTGGTTCTTGGAGGTCTTATAGGCCAGAAATAGATATTGATAAATGCATAGGATGTGAATTATGTTCTAAAATTTGTCCAGACAGTGCGGCTTATATGAAGAAAGTAAAAGAACAAAAAAAAGCTTTTATTAATTACGATTATTGTAAGGGATGTGGTCTTTGTGCCAAAGAATGTCCAGTTAAAGCAATAAAAATGACGGAGGAATAAAATTAAAAAAATAGGGCACTTGAGATACTTAAGATTTTTAAGATTATTTAAAAGCATATTGATTTAAAGTCTCAAGAATCCCGAAAATCTTATAAAATAAAATTATGTATGACCATAAAACAATAGAAAAAAAATGGCAGAAATATTGGGAAGAAAACAAAACATATAAGACCGAAACAGATTCTAATAAAGAAAAGTTTTATACTTTAGTGGAGTTTCCTTATCCGTCTGGCGCCGGCGTTCACGTTGGACATGTCAAAGGTCAAACGGCCGTTGATATTTTTGCTAGATATAAGAGAATGAACGGTTATAATGTTTTGAACGCTATGGGTTGGGACGCTTTTGGCCTACCAGCCGAAAACTTTGCTATTAAAAATAAAAAACATCCCAATCATTTTACCCAAGAAAATATTAAAAATTTTAGAAGACAAATTAAAAGTTTTGGTCCGTCTTTTGATTGGGACAGAGAAATAGACACAACCGATCCAAAATATTATAAATGGACACAGTGGATATTTTTAAAATTATTTGAAATGGGCTTAGCTTATGAAAAAGAAGCTCCAATCAATTGGTGTCCGTCTTGCAAGACCGGTCTGGCCAACGAAGAAGTGATAGACGGAAAATGTGAAAGATGTGATAGCGTTGTTGAGCAAAAAAACATGAAACAATGGTTCTTAAAAATTACCAATTATGCTGATAAATTAATAAATGATTTAAAGGATTTAAACTGGCCGGAATATATAAAAACTAGTCAAAAAAATTGGATAGGCAGATCGGAGGGAGCTGAAATAAAATTCGACATCGAAAATTCCGATAAAAAAATAAATGTTTTTACAACCAGAATTGATACTATTTTTGGATGTACATATGTAGTGTTAGCACCAGAAAATATTTTAGTAGAGGGGCTGAAAAATAAAGTTAAAAATTGGGAGGAGGTTAATGGTTATATAAAAAAAATAAAAAATAAGTCAGATTTAGAAAGAACTGATTTAAATAAAGAGAAAAGCGGAATTAAATTAGATGGAATCAAGGCTATAAACCTTTTTAATCAAGAAAAGGTTGATATTTTTATTGCTGATTACGTTCTTTCTTCTTATGGAACTGGAGCAGTGATGGCCGTTCCGGCTCATGATGAAAGAGATTTTGAGTTTGCTCAAAAATATAATATAGAAATAAAAACTGCAATTTTGCCGGAAAATAAAAAAGAATCCGAAACCTGTTACACAGAGGATGGAGTTCTAATTGATTCAGGAGAGTTTACTGGCTTACAATCACTTGAGGCCAGAGAAAAAATGGTAGAAAAAGGAGAAAGAGGAGGTTTCGCAAAGAAAAAAATAAACTACAAACTGAGAGACTGGTTATTTTCCAGACAGAGATATTGGGGAGAACCAATTCCAATAATAAAATGTCTTGTTTGTGGCAACGTTCCAATTTCTGAAAATGAATTGCCCTTGCTTTTACCAGAAGTAGAGAATTATGAGCCAAGCGGAACCGGAGAATCACCACTTTCCAAAATAGATTCCTGGGTGAACGTGAAATGTCCCAAGTGTGGCGGAGAAGCTAAGCGCGAAACCAACACTATGCCTCAGTGGGCTGGATCTTCGTGGTATTTTTTAAGATATATTGATCCGCATAATGATAAGGAATTAGCATCGCAAGACAATTTAAAATATTTTATGCCAGTTGATGTTTATTTTGGTGGGGCAGAACACACGACAGTTCATTTGCTCTATTCTAGATTTTGGAATAAAGCTCTGTATGAAAAAGGAATAGTCCCTGTTTCTGAGCCATATAAAAGGAGAGTTCAACATGGTTTAATATTGGCCGAGGACGGCAAAAAGATGAGCAAAAGATGGGGCAATGTTATAAACCCAGATGATGTTATAGCGGAATACGGAGCCGATGTCATGAGGGTCTATATAATGTTTATGGGTCCCTATGGAGACACATCTGCCTGGTCAACTTCGGCTATTAATGGTATTGGTAGATTTATCAATAAAATTTGGAGTTTGTCCGAAAAAGAAATTACAGAAGAAGAAGCTGACAGGGAAACCTTGAATTTACTTCACAAAACAATTAAAAAAATTGGAGAAGATATAGAAAACATTTCATTTCATACGGCCATTTCCCAGATGATGATATTTCTAAATCATTTATTAACTAAAAAAGATATTAATAGAAATGTTTTTAGTATATTTATTAAATTATTGGTACCATTTACCCCGCATTTAAGTGAAGAACTATATCAGAAAATAAATCCTGAAAGAGTTGGAAGTGTTTGTAATTTAGATTGGCCAATTTATGACAGCAATTTAATAAAAGATGAAAAAGCAAAAATAGCCATTCAAGTAAATGGTAAGCTTCGTGATGAAATTGAGGTTGATTTTGACAGTGATCAAAAAGTTGTAGAAGAATTGGCCAGAGAAAGAAGCAATGTCAAAAAACATCTAGAGGGCAAGGAGCTTGTAAAAATTATTTTTATTAAAAATAAACTTATAAATATTGTTGTTAGATAAAGCCAATGGACTTACTTAAACAAACTTTAGAACTCTGTAAAATTTATGATATCAAGCCCGAAAAATCAAAAGGGCAAAATTTTTTAGTTAATGAAGATGTTTACGATCAAGTTATTTCTTGTGCTAATTTAGAAAAAGACGATGTGGTTCTTGAGGTCGGTCCAGGGCTTGGGATTCTTACTTTTAAAATGTCAAAATTAGTAAAAAAAGTTTTGGCAGTAGAGCTTGATGAAAAATTGGCTGAAGTATTAAATACTTTAATTATTTCTAAAGAAATAAAAAACATAAAGATTTTTAATAATGACGTTTTAAAAATCAAAGGTGATAATGTCTCTAAATTGGGAAAGTATAAAATAGTAGCCAATTTACCGTATAATATTACTTCAATCTTTTTAAGAAAATTTTTGACAATAGCCAATAAACCAGAATTAATAGTTTTGCTTTTGCAAAAAGAAGTAGTAGAGAGAATAATTTCCAAACCACCGAAAATGAGTCTGCTCTCTATTTCAGTTCAGTTTTATGCCGATGCTGAAATAATAGCTGAAGTTTCTAAAAACAATTTTTATCCGGCTCCACAGGTGGAGAGCGCGATCATAAGAATAAAGCCGAGGCCCTTTTGTCGTTCCGGCAAAGAAAATAAGCCGGTTTTTAATAATTATGAGGATGAGAAAAGATTTTTTCGTTTATTAAAATATGGATTTAGTGCAAAGAGGAAAATGCTGAAAAATAATTTATCTTCAGCTTTAAATATTGAACAAGCAAAAATTGAAGAAATATTGAGATTCCTTAACTTGGATTTAAAATGCAGGGCCGAACAATTGTCTATTGATAATTGGTTGGATATTTTTGAGAAAATAGACCCCATTTTGTCATCTCGACTGAACGAGGAGTAAGGCGATGTTTTCCCTTTGTCACCTCGACCGAATGAGAAGCAAAGTTACGAATGAGCGGAGAGGGCTATCCCGTAATTAAACCATATAAATCTTTCCAATCAGGATTAAATTTATTTATTAAGTTGGCTTTCTTTTCTCTCCGCCATTTTTTTAGTTGTTTTTCTCTCAAAAAAGCTGTGTAATAATAAGTAAAATGTTCATAATAAACCAAATAGACACAATTGTATTTGCTGGTAAAAGAATTTTTGTTAATTTTTTCTTTGTGAATATTTATTCTAGCTATTAAACTGTTAGTTACTCCAATATAAAAAACTTTTTTAGTATAATTAGTTAAAATATAAACATAAAAATTATAATCTCGATTTTTCATAAATAAGATTATAAAAAACCGATCATAAATTTAACTTTAATTTATTGTAAACAGATCTCTCCGCTCGCCATCCGTAGGATGGCTCAGTCGAGATGACAAAGGGGAAAGACCTCTCTGCTCGCCATCCGTAGGATGGCCCAGTCGAGATGACAAAGGGGAAAATTTACTTGCTTTTTTGTAAAAAATATTATAATATTTTATTATGACCAACGATAATAATAAAAATAAATATCGGGAGTATTTTGATAATGAAAAATTTGACGAAAATCTTTATTATCAACAAGGGCAGATCTCTCCACTCGCTTCACTCGGTCGAGACGACAAAGGCGAGGGCGGAGGATCTTTTTCTTTTAAGAAAATAGACAAAGAAAGAAAAATCGCCCTAGGTGTTTTAGGTGTTTTTTCCTTATTGATTATAACCATAGCCTTTTTAAATATTAAAAGTCTTATTCAATCTCCTTTTGTATTAAGAGATCCTAATGCTGGTAAAAATGTTGCTGCCACCAGTAATAACACTGACAATAGCACTTGTAGCAGCGGAAATTGTTCGGCTGAATCTGGCTTGACTGCTGAAAATATGGATTTGAAGCTTGTTGACACTGATGGTGATAGTATTTCTGATTGGGATGAACTTTTTATATATGGAACCTCCCCCTATTTGGAAGATACTGATGGGGATAACTTGACCGACTATGAAGAAGCGTCTGTTTATAAAACCGATCCACTTTGTCCTGAGGGCCAAAATTGCTCTTCCTCTGGGATGATAAGTTCTCAGGAGAGCGAAAATACTACAAATCCTTTATTAGATTCTAACGGCAATAGTGACATATTAAATGTTTTAAACTCTGGTAGTGGAAGCTCTACGGACAATAGTTCTATTTCTCAATCTTATCAAATATCTCCAGATGAAATAAGAACAGAATTAAGAAAGGCTGGTTTTTCCGATGATGATTTAAACCTGTTAAGTGATGACGATCTTTTAGGCGTTTATTATGAGCTTTTAAACGAAGCTTATTCTGATATTTCTCAAAATAATTAAAAAATTTATATAAATTTTATGATAAAAAGGGCCATTCATAATCGATTTTTTAAAAAAGTAGTTATTTCTTTTTCGGTTTTTTTTCTTGTTTTTGGTTTATTTTTTGCTCCTCAAAAAGCCCAAGCTTTTTCTGACGTCATTGGAGGTCCAGTTGCGGTCATTAGAAAGGTTACAGACTATATTAAAGATAATTGGAAAGACAAACTTAAGGATATGGCGTCTAGGATTTTTCAGTCAGCCTTGCAGGTATCCATGAACACACTTGCCTCCGATCTTGGAACGTGGGTTGGCAGTGGCGCTAAAGGACAAAACCCAATGTTTGCCCAAGGTTATTTTACTGATTTGGCTTCAAATGCTGGAGACGCAGCCTTTTCTGAAGTTTTAAGCATGTTACCAGAGAAATTTGGTGATCAAATTTGTAACCCTAGCATAGACGTGAAGTTAAAAATAGGAGGGTTTTTGGTTGATCATAAAATACCAACATATGAGCCTAAGTGTTCGCTAAAAGAGATGGGTAATGCTTGGGCTAATGAATATGATAAATGGACGTCGATGACGGGTGCTGATTGGTTAGATTCTGTGGCTGATTCTATGAATCCAACTGGCAATGACATTGGTATGTCTATGACTCTTTTTGGGGTTTCAAGTGAAGAGGAAATGAAAGCGGCGAAAAAAATTGAAACCCAGATAGTAACTGAAAGAGGTTGGATAAGTGATAGAAACATCGCGGGAGTAACACTTGCCGTTCCAGAATCTGGCCCAATGCAAACACAACAAGCAATTAGGTTACAAGAGCAAGGATTTGGTAAGGTCACTGGTCAAATAATGGTGGACGCTGCTAATATTTTTATTAATCAAGCAGGAATAGCAGCTTTTAATAGGCTGATTACTCATATTCGTGATATGGCGAGTGATCTTCGAAATGCCGAATTTGAGAATCCTTACGAAAACCCTATTACTAATTACGAGGCTGATCCCGATGCTTATTCTGGCGAAAGTACTATAAAGGAATCTTTAAGAAAAATTTTAACAGTCAAAACTAAAGAAAAAACAGATTACAGTATTTTGTCAGACTTAATGCTTTGTCAGGGCGAGAATACTTATTCGGGCCCGAATAATTGTATCATTGGACAATCTTTCGGTAGAGCAGTTGAAAATCGAAATACACTTATAGAGGCTATTAAAAATGGCTACATATCAGATGGAATGCTTTTTGCGGAAAAGGGAAACTATGAAACAACTTTAAATGAGAGATCTTTGATGGTCCTTAGAAAATTTCGTATAGTTCCTGTGGGATGGGAAGAGGCTTTGGTTAGAATATCTGAAAAGGAAAAAACTCATGGTGGGCAATATACTATAATGGATATGGTTTCTTGTTTTGACGGTCAAGGGACTGGAGGCGATGAATATAGTCAATTTAGTAAAAATTTTCCTATTGATAAATTTGGAGGAAATCTTAGTTGGTGCCAGGGCTTAGTTGACCCAAATTGGGTTTTAAAGGCACCTTTAAATTATTGTGCTAAACAAGGTTATGGTGGGCATGTTTTATCTACTGAAATTATTTCCATTCCAGAAGCCGGAGATGAGCCAGCGAGGGACGATATCCTTGTTATTAGAAGCGATACTTATTGTGCCGATGAAAGGTCCTGTATAAAGGAGGCCAATGATGGCAGTTGTCAATTCTATGGCTATTGTACAGAAGAGAAAAGAACTTGGAATTTCAATAGCGATTCGTGTCCGTCGGTTTATAATACTTGCGAGTCTTTTACTAGCGTTGATGGAAAGAAGTTAGCACTACTCAAAAATACTATAGATTATAATTTTTGTTCCGCTGATAATTCTGGTTGTAGCATATATTCAAAAAATGGTGGATACGATATTAATAATTCGGCCGTTAACTGGAGTTCGGCCCAGAGTAACCTAATTTATTTTAATTCTAAAGTAGAATCTTGTCCTGCTACCGCTGAGGGTTGCAATGAGTTTATCAGAACTAAGTCTGGTTTTGGGCATAATTTTATAATAAATGGAAGCTTTGAAGAAGGAGATACTTGGGGCGGTCATAGCATATATAATGGAATTGGTTATGAGGGCACTAAAGCAATTAACATCCCTAGTTCTTCAGGATTTTCTAGCTCGTCCATTGTTGGTCCTAGTGGAAACTTTACTAGAGGAGAGACCTTTACTTTTTCTTTTTATTCCACCTGTAATGCAAGCTCAACGGTATCGGTGGGTGCAATGACCACGCCAGTTATCATTTCTCCGTCTAGTGAATTTACTTATCAATCTGCTTCGTATACATATTCTGATAGCGCGGTTGGGAACATTGTCCCCTTCTCAATAAATCCTGGGGCGGGCGGAACTTGTGTTATCGACCAATTGAAATTGGAGAAAGGGACTGTTGGGACTTTTTATTCTGATTACAGAGGAAACGCTTTAACTTATTTTAAAACTATTCCGGAATATTTGAAGGGTATTTGTTATGTTAACTATAACAATGGAGATTTTAGACTGAAATCTAATGCTCCGTCGGCCTGTTATAAGTACGCTAGATTATGTAATTTCGACGAACTTGGTTGTGATCTTTTTAAATTGAGAGATGGACGCAGTGTAGCGGCCAAAGCCATGGACAAGGATTATTGTCCGAGCTCTTGCGTTGGTTATGACGTTTATATTCAAAAATTAACTACTTTTGAGAGCGATTATCCATACAGATTAATTCCTAGTTCCGCTCAGAAATGCTCTGTTAATAATGTTGCTTGTACACAATTTACTAATTTGGAAGATGTTGCCAGTGGGGGAGAAAAAATTGAATACTATAGTTATTTGAGACAATGTATAAAACCAGGCGATGGAACTTGTAGCAATTTTTATTCTTGGGAGGGTAGCGATGAAAGCGGCTATCAGTTGAGATCCTTTAGTTTGGCCTCCGCCGATTCTATTCCGATGCTTACCTCGGGGATTCTTTCTTCGTTGGGCGGATCTTACAAACATATGATTGACGGCGTTGATGTTTGTAGCAGAGAAATTTATAAATATTCTACTTCTGATCCAAGATATAATCCTGATTGTCGAGAATTTTATACTCAATCAGGAGATGTTATTTACGCTCTATATACAAAGACTTTATCCTGTTCGGACAATTGTAAACTTTTTAGGATGACAGATAAAAATATAGACAGGGAAATAAACACTCCGAGTGAGTGTAATGCTTTGAATGTTGGGGGCAGAAGAGTCGCCTACTGGGGACAATCTTCTGTTGCTAATTATGATGGCGAAGATGAAAATGGCTTGGTTTGTTTTCATTGTTTAAATGGTGGAATCTGGGACACAAACCAAAACGCTTGTTTATATAAGGCTATACCGGGAGAAGGAAAGCCTTGTCCTGCTTCTGAAAATGGTTGCAGGGAATATACCGGAAATTCTGGAAACAATATCCAAATTTTAGATTCTTATGATTTTGAAACTGACTCTTCTGGTTGGGTTGGAGACGATCTTTTTTCGGATGAACTTTTAGATGAAATAAGCAAAGCGCCAATTAATTATATTAAAGCAGTTTCGGCGGCGACTAGTCTTTCGTCGATTGAAGCCTTGGAAAACGGCGGAAAATCGCTTAAAGTTAACCCTAACTCTGCAGTAGGAAAGAATTTAGGGAAAGTGGTAGAAAGAGACAAGTCTTATGTTGTTAGTTTCTTGGCGAAAACATTGTCGGGAGTTACTTCTAACCTGGAAATTTCCTTCGTTAACAGCTTGGGCGATGTTTCGAAATTCGAAGTAATCAATACTTCTGATGGCTCAGTTAATTCAAATATAGCAGTCAATGGTTCTTCCTGGCAGGTTTATAGGGCTAACTTGGAAAATCTAGATCATGACGTATTAGATGATGAGATGATAGTCCTTAAAAACAATGGTTCTAATACTGTCAATATTGATGATTTAATTATTTCAGAAATTACTAATAAATATTACTTAATTAAAAACTCTTGGGTGACACCTAATATTTGTTATTATAATCAAGTTAATGAGTATAAAGGTGTAAATTACAACCTAGGATGCTCTTCTTATACCGATAGATTTAACAAGAATCATAATTTAAGACAGTTTTCTAAATTATGTGATTCTTCGGCTGTTGGTTGCGAATTAATGGTAGATACTAACAATTATACACCTAAGGACAAGAGCATCTTTGTTGCTGGAGAGTTGAATACTTCTTTAACTTCTTGTGTCGGCGAAGATGATTGTTTAGAGATTCCGGCTGATAAATTTTCTTTAGTTGTTTATGACCAGGGAAAGCTTTGTAACTCAGCTGACAAAGGTTGTTCTTTGTTGGGTAAAGCTACTTCTAATATATATTCTTCTACTGCTAGTTATTTATATCAGAACGTTTATGTTAAAAACAACCCAGACAAATATCAGAATATTCTTTGTGAAGAGGGGGCTATTGGCTGCAACTCTTGGAATTCTGACTCTGGTCTTAGTTATTTTAAAGATCCAATGGACAATATTTGTCAATTCAATAATGATCAATGGTATGCTAAAAAAATAAAGAGATGCGTTGATGAAGTTTCAGTTCAAGTAGACGGAACTTCTGCTCTCGACGCTCCGAATCCTTGTAGTTCAGATTCTGATTGTAGCGGCGATAAGGTTTGTAAACTCGATAATACCAACTATATTTGCCCTACAGATAGTTTAAAAACGATAGGGAATGACGGATCAGAAATTAGACAGCCAAGTGTTGGTTATGATTATGTGAATTGGGCCGGTCTTTGTCCGATAAATGATTCTGGTTGTACAGAATATATCGATCCAGAGAGCTCTTTTAATCCTAATCTTATTTTAAATCCCGAGTTTTCTGATATTGATGAAGATGGTCGTTATTTTGACGGATGGAATATAGTTAACGCGGCCGGGTACGAATTACCTACCTCTAGTTGTTCCATTAGTAGTACTGGAGTCATATCTTGCGATCCGACTAGCTCTAGTTATTATTTTAGACAGAACAATTATTTTATTGAAAAAAATAAATTATATATTATTAAATATAATGGACTGGCTGAGGTGAAGATAAATTGCGGAAATGGTGTTTATAGGATTGACCCTTCCAATTCCTTGGAATTTACAGCTGCAACAAATGGATACATTTTAGATAATAAAGACAAAAAAATAATTTTTTATTCTGGTGATAATGGCGAAGACAATTGTAGTTCAACGATAAAAATAAATCATGGATCAAATGTTAATAATATCTCCATAGAATGGAGAGAGGCTATAGTTGACTATAAACTTAGTGGCGACCTTGATTTTAATACTTGTAGTAGCGCCAACTTTAATAATGGTTGTGTTTTATTTAATGAAAGAACCGTCGCAAACAGTGGTTATCCGAATTTTGTTGGCTTTCGTTATGATTCAAAAAATTATTCTTCTCCGACTCCTGCTAATGATGGAGACTATAAAGATGCTAATCAAATTATTAAGGTAGCTCCAGACAGGGTTTGTGGGAAATGGCTTTCTTGCTACTCTTATATGACCGAAAAGGATGAGGCGGGTAAAGATAAAAATGTTTGTTTACAGATAGGTCAGTGTACCTCAATGGATTCTAGTGGTAATTGTCTTAATTTTATTAAATCTCCAGTTGGGGATAGGTCTTTTGAGTCAGCTAAAGATGCTAATATTAGTGGTTATTCTCTGCTAAATAATTATTATTTTGACAGCATGACGCAAGAAGGGGCGTCCGTCTTTGGTCCTTATGACTTTGAAGATGACAGTTCTTTGGGTGATTGGCAAAGAAAGGAGACATCGAGTGGCACGCCATCAACTCCTACGACTTCTTGCCTTGTTTCCAAGGCTTCGGATTTGAAAGATGAAAACGCTTTATCAATTATCCCCGTTTATCCCTCACCTTCTAATTTTAAATTTATTAGAGTCGGTGGAACTTTATGTAAATGGCGATGGACAACGGTCTCTCCCACTTTAGCCTCTACTAACACTGATTATTATTTAAACTTTTTGGTCAATGCCGCTAATTTTCAATTGCAATCGGGTGCCACCCCTACTCAAGTTGTGGCCAAGGTTATTGGAGTAAAAAACGACAACACAGAAGAAGCAGGAGCGGAATTTAGAGTTGATTTGGGTAGAAAAGACTGGCAAAGAGTTACCTTTAAGTTCACTACTGGTGTTAGTTGGGTAAAGGGATTTAAAATAGCGTTACAACCAGGAGACGCTGAGTGGGTTGATAACGGTTGGTTATATTTTGACGATATAAAGGTAAGCCCAGCGTTAAAGGTTTCTGATTCTAATTATATTTCTCCTATTTGTCGTTTGTATCCGAAGCAGGATAGCGTTTCTTGCTCTAGTGATGCTGGAGGTTATGGATTTGTAGAACAAGGATGGGAGGGATATTGCTTGCAGAAAGATCCTGCCAACGAAAATGTTTGTTTGTTGTGGTATCCAGTTGACGCTGTTCTTGGTAGTGGGTCTGATAATTTGTCTTCTTCCTTTACTGGTTTTGCAAGTACCGGTCCAAAACCTGTATATTGTGCTCAAATGGACGCTGACTTTGATCTCGTAGAATTTAGACAGACCTTTATTGATAATGTTCATATCATGGCCGAGGGGACTAAAGGCCAAGCAGAAGATAGGACTTGCAGCAATTGTCCGACTACAAGTGGCTATGTTTCTACAAAAAACGTAGATGGCGCGGTTAGAGAAATTTATAATAATTGTAGATCTGGGCTTGACAATGATTGGGTGAAACAATGTTGGTGCATTGAAGATCCTGACACGGGTGATAGGCTAGTGACGGCATCGGTGTCAGTACAGAGTGTTGCTCACTTTTATTGTTGGGATCAGAATGGCGCTTATTGTTGGGACAATGGTGCGTCTTGTTTTACCGACTATGGCAATATTTATGATACGAGAGTATGTAATCAGAGTGGCAGAAATCTTTGTTACGTTAATTCTCACACGTCATGTTATACGAACAGTAGTGTGGAGAATTATATGTGTTTTAAGGATTATGGTACTAGCAGCTGGCACAAATATAACGGCTCGCTAAACGCTGGCATAGAGACTGAAAAGGGTGTAAAACTTTTGGTTTATAATTATTCTCAGGCAGAGTGTAATGCTCTTTCAACAGTAGAGGGTGATCAGAAATGGTTCCCAAAGGGCAGTTCTACCGGACAGTGCTCCGCAACTATTTGTACCGGAAATTCTACTGGAGCTTGCTTAATGAATCTTTCTGATTATATTCCTAAGTGTTCTTCCCTTATCCAGGGGACAACTCCTTGGGCCGACAGATTAAAAGTAACCACCTCTAGTCTTTATGCTTATAATTCTTCCTTGCCTGTTTATTTTCAATATTACAAACTTAATAGTTCTGGCAGTCTTGGTTCCTATAGCCCTCCCTTTGGCGCCGTAAATATTAATAGTGGTTCAGTGCCTGGCATTACTGTCTTCGTAAATTATACCAATGATACGAATTACCCTTATTATGGTTTACCATATTCTTGCACCAGCGCTAGAACCATTAGACCAGGATCAAGTACTACCACTTATAATGCCTGTGAGCTTTTGTATTATAATGCTAATGGTGAAGTTATGTTTTCAACTTCAACATCACAGACGACTAAGTATAAAAAATACAGTGATTTTCCCGTGACAAGTGTCAGAAATGCTTTAAAGTATATTTTTGCTAGCTTAATCGGTGCCGATAATTATTCGCATTTAAAAGATGGCCCTTCATCAGCTCCGGCTTGCAACACTCCTACGGGTAATACTGGTTGCCCCCCAAGAACTAATTATAATAATGGTATTTGTTCGGTTTATCCTGAAATTAAAAATATAAAAATCAGTGGTCCTAATGGTGATTTAAGCCAAACCGAAACCAATAGCAATGTTTACGCCGTGGCCGTGGCCGGTTTTTATACAATATCTTTTAATACTATAGTTGACAAAGAACAAGCTCCAATAAAAGAATTGGCAATAAAAATAAAGAAAACTGGTGACGAATGGGATGACACTTCTTCAATAATTGTAAATGGTTTAGACAACAAACCAAATGCTAGTGATCCACACAAATTAATTCGCTTTTTGACTCCTGGCAACTATATAATCGCTATAAAAGTTAAGGATAATTGGGGTTTTTATAGATGTTCGGGTATAGCTGGCTTTAATGGAGGCGCTAATCCATGTAAAACTTGTTGTGAAGGCACAACTTTAGATGCCGCGTCTTGCTCAAGTTGTGGTTCACCCTATTTTGCAGGTGCTTTGTTCTATTGCCCCCCAACTCCTTAGATTATTTAATATCTAACCCTATTGACAAAATTGTTTTTAAGTATTATAATTGAAGGTTAATAAAAATGTACGTTAAAATTTTAAATTAAAATAGGAGGAAAAACCATGAAAAAACTAGTATCTTTTTTGTTTAGCATTCTATTTGGCTTTAGTGTTTTTGGTCAAAATTTTGGTCTAGAAATGATTAGCCATAACCAAGATTATGCTGGGTTTAATAATTTGTTTTTATTGGATGGAAAAATTTGGGCTTCAACCATGAGCAATGGCCCAATTTATTTTGATGGTGCTACTTGGCATTATATTAATCAACCAATTTCTCAAGGCACCGGTCGCATACATGGAATAAAAAAGGCTGACGGTACGGCCTTTGTTGCTCATCACACGAGCGCGAAAGGTTATGTTTGGAATAATACCATTACTAATTTTGATTTTTTTGCTACTGCAATGACTTTTGTTGCTAAAAGTTTTGTTTTAGCGGAAAATAAGATTTATGTTTGTACCCATAAAAGAACAAACGACGACAATAAAGCTCATTTGTATCTTTGGGATGGCGCAAGTAGTGGTGCGAAAATTGCCGAGAGACAAGACGTGTCCTTTATGGACATGTATGTTAAAAGTGAAAATAATGTGCTTATTTTATCGGAAAACGCTGTGTCTCAAGACGTTCTGTCCGAAAACAAGCTTCTTCGTTATAATGGAAGCGAGCTGGTAGATTTATATTCCTTTGACTTAGATAGAGGATCTGTTACGAGAATATGGTCTAACGATAAAAACATTTTTTTCATTTTAACTTATGGAGGTGATGTTTATCGCTGGGACGACTCTTCTTCTCAGATGACTAAGATTTATTCTTACACTAGCGAAGATCATTGGATGTTTAATTCTGGTATAATTTGTACAAACAATGAAAATGTTTTTATTTACGGAGAGAGTGGAGTTAAGCATATAAAAGTTAGTACTGGAGAATCTGATGTCCTTTACATGGATTGGAATGAGCCCAAGGTGCTAAGTGGATATTACGATAAATACAGCAACAGAGCTTTATTCTGCAATCTTGGTGGAGCTCTTTTTGAACTCACCGGATTAACATCCGTTGATCAAATTGATATTAGTTCAAAAATGGCAGTTTATCCTAATCCAGCCGTTGATCGTTTATCGATTAATTTTCCTGTTCGTGGTCAAAAATCTGTAGCTATTTACAATGTAATTGGCGCCCAGATTATGTCCTCTAATTTTTTTGAAGATAATTCAGAGGTAGATATTTCTGCTTTGCCTACTGGGATGTATATATTAAAAGTAAACACATCCGAGGGTATTGCTTCGAAAAAATTTATAAAAAAATAGAAAGCGCCCATGCTTTCAAAATAACCCGTTGATCAGTCAACGGGTTTTTTATTTTTCTCATTTTTTGTCATCCTCGTGAAAACGAGGACCAGACCCCTTTGTCATTCCCGCGAGCCACGTTCTACGTGGCGAAAGCGGGAAGTCAGACCTAACTCATGTCTTCAAACAGATCTAGCCAAGTTGGATTTTCTTTTTCTATTAATTCTAATTTCCATTTTCTTTTCCATTTTTTTAAACATTTTTCTCTCGCTATGGCGCCTTTGATATACTTGTAATTTTCATAATAAACCAATTTATTAACGTTATATTTTGAGGTAAAGCCTTTCTTGTTTTCTTTTAGTTTGTGTTGAAGTGTTCTTTTAAATAAACCATTAGTCACCCCTATGTATAGCGTGCCGTTTTTCTTACTTGCTAATATGTATATATAGTAATTATGGTTTTTCATGTTTTTTTGAATGGATTCCCGCTTTCGCCACGTAGAACGTGGCTCGCGGGAATGACAAAGTAGAGGCAATAGAACAACAAAGAAAAGGTAATCTCAGAAATAATAAGAAAAAAATTTTGGAATGTTGAGGAAAACAATGTGACAGTGATAAAGACGGAATATTATTTTACGGCTTCCTTAATAAGCTAAAATTAAATAAAAAATAAATCAATATTATTTGATTTTATAAAGTCAAAATGATATGATAAGAGCATATTAACCATTAAACTGTTTAAATATGAATAAAAAAATCCTTATTGCCACTGCTTGGCCTTATGCCAATGGTTCTCTCCATCTTGGTCATGTTGCCGGTCTTATTGGTAGCGATGTTTGTGCTAGATATTTTCGCTTAAAAGGCGATGATGTTTTATTTGTTTCTGGAAGCGATTGTCACGGTACGCCAATAGCGGTTGAGGCAGATAAACAAGGCGTTCACCCCTCGGAAATAGCTGAAAAATATCACAAAGAATTTAGCGATAATTTTTTGAATGGTTTGTCTTTCTCTTATGATAATTATACTAAAACTAGTACTGAAAATCATTATCAAACCGTTCAAGAAATTTTTTTAAAACTTTATAAGGATGGCCAAATTTATATAAAAGAAGAGGAATTGCCATATTGTTCAAATTGTCAAAGGTTTTTACCGGACAGGTATATAGAAGGTGAATGTCCTATTTGTCATTTTTCTTCTGCCCGCGGGGACCAATGTGATAATTGCGGTAATTTAATGGATACTAAAAATCTTATTAATCCAAAATGTAAAACTTGCGGAGGTACTCCTGAATGGAGACCTTCTGAACATTTTTTCTTAAAACTTTCGGCTTGGCAAAAGGAAATTTTGTCTTTTATTTCTAAAAGTTCAAATTGGAGACAGAATGCCAAGAATTTTTCCTTAGAATTCGTTAGCCGGGGATTATTAGACAGGGCTATTACTCGCGATACTCAGTGGGGCGTTCCTATTCCGCTTGAAGGTTATGAAACAAAGAGAATTTATGTTTGGTTTGAAGCTGTTTTGGGTTACTTGTCAGCTAGCAAAGAATGGGCCAAGGAAACGGGGGACGAAAACAAATGGCAGGAATTTTGGCAAAACAAAAATGCTCTTCATTTTTATTTTCATGGAAAAGACAATATTCCTTTTCATTCAATTATTTTGCCGATGATACTCATGTCTTATGGCGGTTTACATTTACCCGATAGAATTTTTTCAACCGAATACTTGAACCTTGAGGGTAAGCAGTTTTCCAAGAGTCGCCATCATGCCGTTTGGTTAAACGATTTTTTGCGTGATTTTGACTCCGAAACTTTGAGATATTATTTGATTTCCAGCGGGCCAGAAACAGCTGACGCCAATTTTTCTTGGCATGACTTTATGGCTAAAACCAATAATGAATTAATAGGAAATTTTGGTAATTTTGTTTTTAGGACCCTATCTTTTATTAAGAAAAATTTTCCTGAGGGCTTGAAATACCCCGAAAAAATTGAAGAAAAATCAACCGAATTTTTGGATCAAATTGAAAAAACGTTTTTACTTGTTGGTGAAGAAATTGAAAATGGCAATTTTAAAAAAGCTTTGCGTTCAATTTTCAAAATAGTGGAAGATGGTAATCGTTTTCTAAATGAATCAGCCCCTTGGACTAGTATTAAAACCAATCCAGACAAAGCTGCTGTTGACTTGGCTGTTTTTGGTCAAGCCATAAAATCTTTGGCCGTTTTGTTTAATCCTTTTTTACCAAAAACTTCGGCTAAAATTTGTCACAGCCTGGGCATGAACTCGAAAGACCTGAAATGGCAATACCCGGAAAAAGGGGTTTTAAAAGTGGGTGATTTAGAAGTTTTATATAAAAAAATTGAGCCGGAAGAAATTGAAAAACAATTAGAAAAGATAGAATCTTAAAATGTTGGCAAAATATTTTTTTTATTGTATAATATAGGCAGAGAATAAACAGTTTTTGTTTTGCCATTGTTTTATTATTATCTTTATTTTATGGCCGGAGAAATCAAAGAACAAGTTCAAAATAAAGAAGAAATGGCGAGTACATTAGAAAGGGACATCGAAGAACAGGCCAAAAAAAAGTTTACAGAAGAGGACTTAAAAGAGCAATTGAACTCCGATAAAATGAGTTCAAAAAATTCTGTAATGCAAGATTTAAATAAGAGCGTTAGTGGAAATGACATGGGTAGCTCGGTGAGCCAAAAGAATTTCGAAAAACCAGGAAGTCATCAAAATCCAGGGAATCAACAGAATTTTGAAAATAAAGAAATTCCAGATATTAATAATAAGACTGAAAAACCGAGAGATATAAAAAAAGAGCTTGGTTTGGCCGATGATTTAAATAGAGATAAACAAGCAATTAGAAATGAGGGGCGTGCCCCAATAAAACCACAACAAACCTTGCCGGTTGATAGCGGTCACAACAGAAAGAAGGGTGGTGACAATTCGGAAAATGGAAGTAATGGGAATAATAACCAAAGCGGTGGTGACAGCAATAAAGATAATACAGATGAAAACAAGATGGCCGAAAGATTGGGTCAAGATAAAAAGAAAGATAAAAATAGCAAAAAAGAATTAAAGACTAAGGATGCGAGCGTACTGAAGAAAGATGAATCTCCGAAACCGGACATGAAAGAATTTTTTGACCAATTTTTAAAAGACGCTTGGTTAAATATAGTACCGACTTTTACTTTATCAGCTTTTTGGGTTTATATTCATGTTTTTTTAGGAATGATTTCCCCAAAGTTTTTTTGTAAATTAGGGCATGAATGGGCGCCGAAAGAGTTGAAGCAAACATCGCCGAAGATTGCTGAAGAAATGGGGAATAAGTTGGGCATAGTGGAGACGGGCGCTACTGGATGTTGTTGTTTTTTGCACTTTTTTCTGATAATCATAGCTTTTGCGGTTTTTTTGTTAACTCCACCAATATCGTTCTTTCTTGCGGCATATCTTGCCTGGGATTATATTTCAAGTTGGTTCTAATTCGCAAAGAGCTTTTACTAAATATCATTATTTTCAAATGAAATTTTTTACAAAAAATAAAAAAATATTTATAAGTTTAGCTCCCATTCTTTTAGTTGGGATTATTTTTTTATTTCCCAATTTGGTTCATGCAGGAGTCGGCGAAACCATTGCTACTGTCTTGGGCTGGGTGCTTTATCCAATTATTTGGATATTAGGGAAAATACTTTTAGTGTTAATGAATGTGTTGATTGGTATTGCTCAATACAATAGCTTCATAGATTCAAACGCGGTGAAGATTGGTTGGGCCTTAGTCAGGGATCTTTGCAATATGTTTTTTATTTTGATTCTGTTGATTATTGCTTTTGCAACTATTTTAAGAGTAGAACAATATAATTTAAAAACTTGGTTGCCGAAATTGCTTTTGATGGCGGTTTTAATTAATTTTTCTAAATTAATTTGTGGTGCCTTCATAGACGTTGCTCAGATAGTAATGCTTACCTTCGTAAATGCTTTTAAGGATATGGCTGGCGGAAACTTAACGGAAATGCTTGGAGTAACAAAAATTCTTAGCTTCGATCAAGGTAGCTCAGAGGATGTAACCGGCTGGACAATTTTAGGTTCAATAATTTTAGCTTTAATATTTTCTATAATTTCGGTGGTAGTTATTTTGACAATGCTTGTCATGTTGGCCATGAGGATTATAATGATTTGGATTTATGTTGTTTTGTCCCCTTTGGCCTATTTATTAGCCTCATTTCCTCAAGGACAGTCCTATTCTCAGAGATGGTGGTCTGATTTTTCTAAAAATTTAATAGTCGGTCCAGTTTTGGCCTTTTTTATTTGGCTGTCTTTTGCGTCTTTGGGGGGTGTTGAGGGAAGTAGTGATATTGTTAAAATGAAAAGAGACAATCCAGGTGGAGAAGAGGTCGCTGGCGGTTCTGATTCCGCGACCATAACTGAAGCTGGAAGTTCTGAGAATATAACCAAATTTATTATTTCCATAGGCATGCTTTTAGGTGGTCTTATGATTGCTCAAGAAATGGGTGGAGCGGCTGGAAAAATAGCGGGGAAAGGTATGGCCAGTTTACAAAAAATGGGAGACGGCGCTATAAAAGGAGCAAAAAGAGCCAGTGGTGTTGAAAGAGCTGAGAATGCTATTAAAGCCTATAAACAACAGAAAGAGACTAAAAGATCTGAGTTAGCTCAGAGAGACGCTGGTTCATTGATGAAAATGGAAGGTAAGCTCAAGAAAGGCGTAGCCAAGCCTTTTCAACAAGCCGGAGGATTTGTCGGTAATCAGTTGAAAGCAATAGGTGGCTTGTCTGACAAACAAATTAAGAGAAAGGAAGATGTGATAAAAAATAAAGTGGGAGAGAAAGAGGCTCTAAGTGCTAGAAGGGAAGAATTGGCGAAGTTTGACATCGATGGTGAAATAAAAGTTGTGGACGGCCTAAAGACCAAACAACAAGAAAATAGAAAAGAATTTGAGCGAAAGCTCGAGAGAGAAAAGGACCCTAAACAAATATCTTTATTACAAGCTGATGCCAAGAGAACGGATAAGGAGTATTCCCAAAAGATACAAGAAAAGGAAAAGTCCATTATTAATACTTATGGCGAGGTAACTGGCGAAAAGGTGTCTAATATTGATGAAGTTAGAACAGGAAAAGATAAATTTAAGTCTGAGAGAGAAGGGGCGGTGATGGCCAAAACTAAAGAGATTAAATCTAAGAGTGAAGAGATAGAGTTAGGTCAAAAGGAAATAGCTAAAAAAAGAAAAAGATCAGAACAGGTTGGAAAATGGGGCACTGTTGCTGCGGGCGCTATGACAGGGGCTCTTTTAGGCGGAGGAATCCCAGGAGCCATTATTGGTGGTGTTGCAGGTGCGACGGGCAGACACAAGCTTAAACATGCCGGAGAGGGCGCTTTGGATATTGCATCCAATCATAATAGTTCTCAAATTGGAAAATATAAGGAAAAAATGAAAGACGAACGAGAAGAAGATATTAGAAAGAAAATGAATGATTATTCTTTGACTGGGCATGAAAGAACAGCTGCTACCATGACTTTGATGGAAAGAGGGGAGCTGTCTCAAGAAGAGGCTAGTGTCAAAAGTAGTGAAATTAGAGATTCCTATAAACATGACGGAAAGGTAAAAAACCAATTAGACGGAGTTTTAAATAATAATTATCAAAATTTAACCCAATCATTTACCGAGCTTCATTCTACGGCGGGGGGTGATAGTCGGAGCCAAGACACCAAAGACAAACACGAAAAAGTTCAGAAGAAAATTGTCAGTGGAGTTGTTAATGGTACTATAAAAATAGCCAATATTGATGATCAAGAATCTCTTAATTTGATTATGCCGGAACTGTCAAAAACGATGACTGACAAGAATTTTAAGGGTGTATATGATGGACAAACAACAGAAAAGAGAGCACAGCTAAAAGTAGCTTTGAAAGCGTCCGGGACTCCTAATGCTCGCACTAAATTAGCAGCTATCAACAATGACCTTTCTCCTTTGGAGGGAACAAACGAGAAGGCACAGTATTTAGAGAAAGCCAATCTTAATCAAATGCAAGATTTGACTTCTTCAATCGATGGGTTAAAAAGTCTTAAACAATTTTTTCAAGAATCAGGTAGTTTATCCAAGTATAGAGACTTGGTTAACGCTGGCAAAAATGAGGAGTTTAGGGCGGAGATGAATATGATTACAAAAAATATGCAGTTCAATACAAGTAATGCTCACAAGGCAATGTTGGATTCAATCGCCCAGAGTATTAAGAGTTAATTTTGATTGTTTGTGATAAAAGATTATATTTTTAATAAATATGGAAAATAAAAGTTTACAATTTTTGCAGAAACTAAAATCCTTACCAGAAGAGGTAAATATTTATTTTTCTTCAGATATAAATTCTAAAATTATAGAAGAGTTAGCGGATAAATATAATCTTGAGTTAGATTTAGTCCATGATATTTTAATTGATTTTTTTATTTTTGATTTCCAGATCGAAAAATTATACAAGAATATTTCTGACAAAATTATTAATAAAAACGATTCAAACAATTTTGTTTGCGATTTCTTGGGAAAATTATTTTTACCTGTTGGTCCATTTATAGATTTTAAGGTAGAAGAAGAAATAAAGAAATACAAAGGGCAGGTAGATGTTTACAAAAAGTATATTGATGATTTTAACGACCTGATTGATGATGAAAATTTTGATAATCTTGGTGATTTTTTAGAAGGATTTGAAAATGATTTTGATGAAAATGAAGAAGAAAGAATGTCTGCCTATTTTTTGGAGAAAAATTTGGTAGAAATTTTAGAAAACAATGATCCTTCGGCTTCTCAGAAAGTAAACGGATCTCTACTCTATTTACTTATAAATAAAAGTGATTCTTTGAGTAAATTTACCAGAGCTTTTTTGATAAATCAAGAAAAATTAACGAAAAATTTATTGATTATAGAAGGTAAAAAAGAAGACCCAACTATTGCTAATTGGGTAAAAAGTTTTGTAAAAGAAAACGGTAGTGATCTTTTTAATAATATAATTTTGGCCAAATATTTAACCAGTTCAATTAATTGTTTGAGTATTGATAATGACGAGAGAAAATTAGTCAGAAAAACCTTAAGACTTTATAGAAACTTGATTTTTTTCCCAGATTCAATGAAAAATATTCCGATGGAAGAATGGGAAATTATTCCTGTAGATAAAGATAGCGTTTATTCAGATGATAGCATGGCGAAGCTTAGAAAGGCCTCTTTTTCCCAAGAAGCCTTAAAGCAAAAAGACAAGGAGAAGGAGATAAGGCCAAGCGAATCGTTAGTTGGCGGTAGTTTAAAAATTTCATATGAAAATATAAAAACAGAACAGACAAAAAAGTTTGAAAATAATACGACAGATATTGAAAAAATAAAAGAATTAGAATTAATGCTTGGTAAATATTCTGGTAAAAACTTAGAGAGAAAAGCCATCGAAAACGAAATTAAAAAACTTAAAAAAACAAAATAAAATAATTACTATATTATGTTTGATTACTTGGATAAATTTAATAACTTAAGTGACGACATAAAGATGGCTGTTGACAGCGATGAAGCCGTTAAGGCTATAGAAAAAATAGAACAAGAATATAACGTTGAGCTAGCCTCTATTGTTATGAGAGTGGTTATAAAAGAAATAAATATTGAAAGTTTGCCCTTAATATTTTTTACTGAATTAAATTTAAATCAAGAAAAGTCAGAACAATTAGCTAAAGATTTAAAAAACAAAATTTTTTCTAAAATAGCTGATTATTTAGGTTTTAAAATCGATAAAAGTGAAATAGATCTCTCCACTCGCAAGCAGAGCTTGCTTGGTCGAGATGACAAGGAGGAGAAGCATGGCTTGCTTGGTCGAGATGACAAGGAGGAGAAGCATGGCTTGCTTGGTCGAGATGACAAGGAGGAGAAGCATGGCTTGCTTGGTCGAGATGACAAAGCAGGAGAGATTAGAGAGGACGTGGACAATTTAAACAGTGAACCTTATATAAAAGAGCAGGAAATCTTGGGCAACTATTTAAAGGATGATCATGTAGACAAGGTAAAAAATCAAGCTAATGAAATAATAAAAATTTTAAATTTAAAGTTTAACGAAGATGATAAAAGCAAACAATTTTTAGATTTGCTTATAAAATATCTAAGAGGACTTAAAGATAAAATAGAAATAAGAAAAATTTTTTCCAAATCAAAAGAGATGGGCGGATTCTCTTTGGCCGATCAGATGATTAGCAATGTTTTTATGATAGCCGCTTCTTTGCAAAAAGAGGAATATGAAGAAGTGAAAAGCAGTTCAAGCGTAGACAGAGATGTTTTAGACAAAATAAATAGATTGAGCCATGGAGTCTCTTATGGCAAAAACGAATTAAAGATGATAGAGGCTTCTGAGCCCGAAAATATTTTGCCTCCGTTACATCCGGCCGTAATTTCGAATAAAAAAGAAGTTCTTGTTTCCAATATGCCAAAAAGCGAACCCGCTGTAGAAAAAGATTTAAAGCAAGAAGAAATAAAAGAGATACCGGCGGTTGAAGCTCCCGTGATTACGAAACCACCTATTATTGCTGAAGTTCCCGCTGTTCCTGTCGTTCCCGTTGTTCCTGTCGTTGCTAAAGAAATAGTGAATGACAAAATTGTAGTTGATGAAAAAAATAAAAAAGCAGAAGGCGTGTTTATACCCTTGAATATACCAAAAAAGATAGCTGATATAGACTCTGCTACCGGTAAAATAAAAATGTCAGATGTCAAAAAAATGAAGATAATGGGGCCAATTGATGAAATCCGTTATTTGGATTTAGTCAACTTTAGACGTTTGGCGAAGGAACCCAAGGAGGCTTTGGCGAAGATTGGAGAAAAGATTAAAACATTAGAGGGTCTTGATTATGGTAAGATGTTAGAAGGAATAAAAGCTTGGCGTCAAAGTTCAATCCACAAGCTTTATTTAAAAATATTTTTAAATGCTGGAGACAGGGGTGTTGGAGTAGACCAAATAATCTCAGAGCTCAAAAGTTATGGCAAAGATTATTTGAGCAAAGAAGAGTTAGATGCTATACTTGAGTTCAACAAGACTTTAAGATTTTAGTTTTTATGCAACAATTTACCGTCCCACAATTCATAGATGTTGAGCCCAAAATTATCGGGCCTATTACCGCTAGACAGTTTCTTATTTTTTTGGGAGCGGCTCTTTTCATGTTTCTTGCTTTTAAGACTCTTGATTTTACTGGTTTTGTTTTAGTTAGTGTTTTTATTTTTGCAGTTTCTGGAACATTCGCCTTTTTAAAGATTAACGGGAGGCCCTTTCATTATTTTATTTTAAATTTAGTGCAGACTTTTAAGAAACCGGGGCTTAGAGTTTGGAATCATAAAGACTCTGGCGTTGAAAACAAAGAAGAAAAGGAGTTTAAATATGAAAATATAGTAACCCAAGAGAAATACTTAAATCAAGCTAAATTGTCCAAGTTGTCCTTAGTGGTTGATACTAAGGGAAGGTATAAAGGCGAAGATAGCGATAAGCTCGTATCGGATGAAGTAGACTTTTAGTTTTTTCCCTTGTTATTTCGGTTTATCTGACTATATTTTGATTAATTAGGGCGGATGCATGAATCTATCAAATTAAATATTATTAAATTTTATATAAATTATGGCCGAAAAGAAAGGTAAAAACCAGGCGCCATCAACACAACAATATCTAGACATCTCAGAGATAAAATATGATACGGTTGTTATGAGAGATGGAACACTTAGGGCTGTTTTGTCAGTCTCTAGTATTAATTTTGCCTTAAAAAGTGAAGATGAACAAAACGCTATAATTTCATCTTATATAAGTTTTTTAAACAACATAAATACCCCTATTCAAATAGTTGTTCAGTCTAGAGATTTGAATATTCAAAATTATTTAGATCATTTAAAAATAAAAGAAAGAGAACAGACCAATAGATTATTGAAGATTCAGACAGCTGAATATATTGAATATATAAAAGAACTAGTTTCTATCGGAAAAATCATGAATAAAAAGTTTTTTGTTGTTGTTTCATTTAGCCCATTTTCTGACAAAAGAAAAGGTTTTTTCTCTTTGTTGGCGGAGGCATTTAAACCAGCGACAATTTTTAAGTTAAAAGAAACTAAGTTTTTAAAATACAAGGAATCCTTGTCTAGAAGAGTTGACAGTATAAGCTCGGCCTTACTTTCTTTGGGTGTTGACGTCAAACAATTAAACACGCAAGAGTTGATAGAGCTTTACTATAATTCATATAATCCAGAGACGGCCCAAAATCAGTTGCTCGCAGATGTTAGAAAATTGCAGGTAGAATTGTAAAATAATTTTTTTCAAATATGATAGATTTAAAAAGCCAAAGACTAGAACTTGATTCAAAAAAGAAGAAGAAAGGAATCATTGAAGAAGAGCTTCAAAGGGTTGGTGTTAAAGAAGAAGACATCAATATAACCAGGGAGCTTATAGAAGAGGAAAAAACTCTATTAAGGGGTATGCTTTCGGTTAGAGATTTAATTTCTCCTGCCAGCTTTAAAGTTAATCCTACTTATTTGGTTTTGGGTCAAAAGTTTTTGAGAACTATTTTTGTTATAACTTACCCTAGATATATAAGCGTTGGTTGGTTTGCCCCGATTATAAATTTAAACGAGTGTTTTGATGTCTCAATGTTTTTTTACCCAGTGAAAAGTGCAATTATTTTGAAACAATTAAAGAGCAGGGTTGGAAATTTGGAGGCTCAAATTATGTCAGATTCTGAAAAAGGTGCTCCCAGAGACCCACTTAGAGAAACCGCTCTTCGCGATATTGAATTCTTAAGAGATTCTCTTACTCAGGGGACTGAAAAATTTTTTCAATTTGCTTTGTATATTACTATTCATGCTGATAATTTGGAAGAGTTAGATAGGTTGTCCGATCAAGTAGAGGATGTTTTTGGTTCTCGTCTTGTTTATTCCAAGAGAGCATTTTATCAAGCAGAACAAGCTTTTAATTCTTGTTTGCCATTGGGTAACGACGATCTTTATATTACTTTTAATATGAATTCGTCTCCTATAGCCTCTTCTTTCCCGTTTATATCCAGTGAACTAACCAGTGACAGAGGGGTTTTGTATGGAATAAATAGGCACAATAACAGTTTAATTTTGTTTGATAGATTTAGTTTGCAAAATGCTAATTCCGTGGTGTTTGCTACCTCTGGAGCTGGAAAAAGTTATTGTATAAAATTAGAAGTTTTAAGATCCTTGATGATGGGTTCTGATGTTATAGTTATTGATCCTGAATACGAATATAAACATTTGTCTGATGCCGTTGGTGGAACTTACATTAATATTTCTTTATCCAGTGAAAATAAAATAAATCCGTTTGATTTACCAAGAGGAATAGGTGGCGAAGTAAAGCCGAAGGATATTATTAGAAGTGCTGTTATAACTTTGAAGGGATTGGTGCGTTTAATGGTTGGTGCTTTGAATTATGATGAGGATTCTATAGTTGACAGGGCACTCCTTGAAACTTATGCTAAAAAAGATATTACTCCTGATTCTGATTTGTCCCAAATAGATCCTCCGACTCTGTCTGATTTCCAACAAGTTCTAGACGGAATGGAAGGTGGTTCAGATATTGGGCAAAGATTAAAAAAATATACCGAAGGTACTTTCTCTGGAATTTTGAATAATCCGACTAACGTTGAAATGAACAATCAATTAGTTTGTTTTTCGGTTAGAGATTTGGAAGATGAACTTCGTCCAATGGCTATTTATACCATTATTAATTATATTTGGAACGTTGTTAGGAGCGAGACCAAGAGAAGGGTTTTAATTATTGATGAGGCTTGGTGGATGATGCAAAATGAAGATAGTGCTAAATTTATATTTGCCCTAGTTAAGAGATGTCGTAAGTATTATTTAGGAGTAACCACGATTACGCAGGATGTAAATGATTTTTTAACATCACCTTATGGAAAGGCTATTGTTACTAACTCTTCTTTGCAGATTTTGTTGAAGCAATCCCCGGCCGCTATTGATTTGGTTCAAAAAACTTTTATGTTGACTGAAGGAGAAAAATTTTTGCTTTTAGAATGTGGAGTTGGAGAGGGGATATTTTTCGCCGGTAATAAGCACGTAGCTATTAAGGTGGTGGCTTCATACAGTGAAGATCAGCTAATAACATCAGATCCTAGACAGTTATTGGAGCAAGAAGAGGCTAAAAAAGAGTTCGCTCGTAGTCAACAAGAACAAAAATAAAATTTTAAAATTTATATAAAAAATATGAAAGATCAAGATGGTAAAAAAATAAAAAAAATTCTAATTTTTCTTTTTATAGTGTTGTTGGCCTTAGTGGTTTATTTTTTGTTTTTTTCTAAAAACAAGAGATTGCCTTTTACAAAAGGACCGTCGGTTAAGGAGACTACCAAGACTCCAGAGGAGGAATTTAATGAAATGGTTGAAAGTCAAAAAAATAAAATTATTTATACTTTTGACGAAAAGCTAGAGAGCTCTAGAGTTTGGGACGAAGATGATTTTAAAAAAATGGCAACTTCATTTGCTGAAAGATTTGGGTCTTATTCCAACCAAAGTAATTATGAAAATGTTTCCGATTTAACGAGCTCAATGACCAAAGAAATGAAATCCTGGGCTGATTCTTACGTAAGAGATTTAAAAAACAATTCAGATTATTCTGGTAGCTATTACGGCATAACTTCAAAGGCTTTTGTTGGCGCTCAAATTGAAAATTTTTCCCCAGAAAGCGGATCTGTTGATGTTTTAGTATCTCTACAGAGATTTGAAAATAAGGGCAGTGGAGAGGAAACGACTTTTAATCAAGATATTTTGATTACTTATATTGATGAAGGCGGGGAGTGGTTAGTTGATAGCGCTGTTTGGAAATAATATTAATTTAATATAATTTTATGAATAAAAGTATAAAGAGTAAAAAAACAAGTAGTCCTCGTCAACGTAAAAGTCGTAACGAACAAGAAAATAAAGAAATTAAAATTAAAAAAAGTAGTCCAAGATTAAAAAAAGATTATTTTGGAGTTGTCTTTGTTTTGGTTTCTTCTTTGATGTTTTTGGTTTTGATTTTTTCTATAGCCTATTTTAAAAATTCTTTGTTTTCGGCTAAGGACATGGTTGAGCTTAGTCTTCTTCGATCGGAAGCAGTTGAAAAGATTAGTCCGACAAATGACCCATTTGTTGATTCCAAAGGAGTAAAGGAGGTTTCTCAAAGTAACCCTGTCGATAATAATAACGATCCTTTTTTAGGAGAGAAATCATCTAAGAAGTTAAAGTTATTTTATTTCTCTGATTTTGATTGTTCTTTCTGTTTTGAGCAAGAAAAAATTATTAAAAATATTTATGAAAAGTATAAAGATGAGATAGTTGTTGTTTGGAAGGACTACCCTGATTTGACAAATTTTGATGATTTTTCTTATCAGGCAGCCAGAGCTGCTCGTTGTGCTCAACATCAAGGTAGTTTTTGGGATTACAGTGACTCTCTCTATAAAGAGAGGGATAGTTTTAAAAGCTTAAAAAATGAGTTGTTTTTAAATTTGGCAGAAAAAGCTAATTTAAATCTTAAGAGTTTTTCGGATTGTATGGAGGGAAGCAGTGTTGATAATTTGATTTTTGAAAATGTTAAAGAAGCTGAAAACTTGGGAATATCCGGCGTTCCTCTTCTTTATGTAAATAATAAAGATTTTATAGGTAGTATGAGCGAATCAGAATTGGATCAAATTGTTGAAAACGAACTTGATAGTATAAAATAATTTATGGTTGATAAAATAAAAACAATATACGAGTGTAAAAATTGCGGCGCCCAATTTCCAAAATGGAGTGGGCGTTGTTTAGAGTGTGGCCAGTGGGGAACGTTAAATGAGGATATCCAAGATTTAAGAAAGAAGGCGGAAGGTGATATTTTGTCGAGGGTAATATCGGCAGATATTGTTGATTTAGAGAATGTTTCTAATTTTAAAGCCGAGCGTTTTAAATCAAATATTTCTGAAATTGATAGAGTGTTGGGAGGAGGGTTGATTTCTGGTTCTTTGATTTTGCTTAGTGGTGAACCTGGTGCCGGAAAATCAACATTGTTAGCACAAGTGGCCGATAAAATTATTAAAAATAATAAAAAATTTTCTCAGGTTTTGTATATATCGGGAGAAGAGTCTGCCGGGCAACTTAAGCTAAGACTGGAAAGGCTAAAGTGTGACTTAAAATCATTTAAGTTTATAGGTGAGACAAATTTGGAAAAAATAATCTCTACGGCCGTAAAAGCTAGGCCAGATTTTTTGATTGTTGACTCTATTCAAACTATATATTCAACATTGATTCCTGGTGAGGCAGGTGGAATAAGCCAGATCAGAACTATTGCTATTAAGTTTATGGAATTGGCCAAAAAATATGATATTCCGGTTTTTTTGATTGGTCATATTACTAAAGATGGTCAAATTGCTGGACCAAAATCATTGGAACATATAGTCGATGTGGTTTTGTATTTGGAAAACGATGGACGAGGTGCTTATTCAATTCTTAGGTCAGCTAAAAATCGTTTTGGTAGTGTTAATGAAATTGGTGTTTTGGAAATGACCGGCTCCGGTTTTGAAGAAGTAAAAAATCCTAGTTCTATTTTTTTGGACAGTGATTTGTCTCATTTTTTTCCGGGTTCAACTTTTTCGTGTGTTATAGAGGGGAACAGACCATTTTTAATAAATGTTCAGGCCTTGGTTAGTAAAACCGTTTTTGGCTATCCGCAAAGGAAATCTTCTGGTTTTGACTTAAATCGTTTGCAAGTTTTATCGGCTGTTATTTCCAAAAAACAAAAACTGGATTTAATGAATCAAGATATTATTTTAAATATTGTTGGTGGATTTAGGGCTAGCGATCCAGCCTTGGATTTAGCGGTTTGCCTTTCAATAGCCTCTTCTTTTTTAAATAAAGAGATATTAGGTAAAATGGTTATTTTGGGCGAGCTTGGTTTGGGAGGAGAGCTTAGGCCAGTTTCCTATCTTGATATGCGGCTTAGAGAGGCTGAAAAGATGGGCTTTTCGGAAGTTTTGTTGGGCGATTTTTTAAGTCAGCTAGAGAAAAACAGGCTAAAAGAAAATTTTAAAAAGTTGAATTTTGTATTTGTAAAAAATTTAAGTGAAGCAATTAAAATAGTTTTTCCCAACAAAGAGAATAAATAGTTTTAAGCAATATGCTTTAGGATAAAAAAAGAAGCGGAATTTTTTCCGCTTTTTTGTTTTTTGATTTTTTAGTTCATGCCCCAGAGAAGATTCTCTGTGAGTATTTCTACTGTTAGTAGGTTTTTTATTCCCTCAGTAACACGAACGTAAACATCCTTTATTTTTCTGGCTCTTCTTAGAGAGGCGATATGCGCTTGCATATATCCCCATTTCTTTTTGTTATCTTTATCACCGATAAATTTTATTTCGGCCCAAGGAACAGTATGGATTCTTAGGTCACCGATTTTGCTTTCGATGAATATAACATCTACATACCATCGACCTTCGATTGGTTGGAGGTTGAAATAGCATATAGCCTCTTCTCCCCCGAAAACAACTAAATCTCCGTTCATTTGTTAAGGTGTTAAGTTAAACTGAAATTCAACATTAATATTATATCATACTTAGAACAAAATGTCAATGACGGCGAATCAGTTTAATAATTCCCAGTTCTTTAGGGCATGAGTTTAATTCCTCGAATTTGTCTATAAGGCCTTTGACAAGTATTTGTAAATATGTTATTATTTAGAATAGATTTAATTATAAATAATATGAATGAATTAAAACATTTTCGTGATTTATATAAAAACCCTGATATTTATCGGCAAGGATTGAGCCGGGAGGAAAAGGAAGAGATCGTTGAATATAATAAGAATAATAAAAACAAAAAGGAAAGAGATTTTTTAAAAGAAAACTTGGGGCCAACTTCTTCTAAGTATTTTGAGTCAATTGAATTGATTCGTTCTGCTGGTTTAAAGCCCGGAGTCGAGAATGAAGAGGAGGGGAAGGTTATTAACAACAGAAAGGATTTTATATCAAATTATTTTTTTAGAGTCCTGGAGGATATAAAAAAATATTTGTCTCAAGTTTCTGTTTTAGAATTGCAAAAAAAAGAAATGCATGACAGCTTAGAACAATATCAAAGCGCTACTTCAACTGCCGATAGTCTTCGCAGATCTTATCATAATACTTTAATTTCTGATATAGAAATATTAATTCGTTTAATTAATATTAACTTTAATAAAGATTTTCCAGAAGATGATAGACTGGAAGCGGAATCTAAAATGACTGACAGAAAAGGGCTCTCCGTTGACAAAATTAGAAATCTTATGTCCTTGAGAAAATACTTCAGTTTCCCTTTTAAGCATGGCCTTTTTATAGATTTAAGCAGAGCGCCAAAAGATCCTCAGGGGAAAAGGGAATACATAGCCGATTGGGCATTTAAAATGTATTCCGACTTGACTCTTTTATCCGAAAAAATGTTGGCACAAAAAAAACCTTCTAATTAAAGAAGGTTTTGCGCTAGAGGCGTCAAGCCTTTTTTTATGTTTTTTATTACTAGGCTTCTGGCTAGTTTATAGATTTCTAGATCACTCATTTTATCAGTGTCGATATCATTTTTGAGCTTTTCCTTGAAACTTTCTAGCCTTTTCTTCAGATGTTTTTCGTTGATTTTTTTTTCATCCATTATCATCTCTTTTGTTTTGTCATAATGGGCGTCAACGAGCTTTTGGGCTTCTCTTATTAGCCCTAGATTTTCGTTTGTTTTCACTCTTTATTTTTTAGTGCTCATTATTTATAACATTTAAAATTTAAAAAGTCAATAGTTGACATCGCTTTATAATTGGCCTATAATATTAGCAGTCAAGCGCCTGGAGTGCTAAATTAAAAAGAATTAATTTCAAATTATTATGTTTAATAAATTTACTAATAAATCACAGGAGTTGATTATAAATGCCCAAATAATTGCTACTGACTTTGGTCAGCAATATATCGAGGGCCTTCATTTGTTATTAGCTTTAAACCAACAAAGCGAGAGCTTGGTTAGGGTTATTTTGGATAAATTGAAAGTAGACCCAGAGTTAATAGAAAATTATACTATTAATGAAATAAAAAAATTGCCTAAATTTAAAAATCAAAGAGGGGCAAATCCTAGAAATGATTTTGATTCTGTACAATCTGTTCAGGGTACTGGTGAAGTAGCTGCTATTTTTGATCGATCTAAAAAAGAAGCAGATCGCATGGGAGATGAGTTTATATCAACTGAACATATCTTTTTGGCTTTGCTTGGAGTAAAATCACCGGCTCAAGATATTTTATTGAGCTTTAAAATTGATTATCAACAAATTTTGGATATATTGAAAGAGCTAAGAGGAAACCAAAAAATAAACGATCCAGATCCAGAAAATAAATTTAGAACTCTAGAGAAGTATACCGTGAATTTGACCGAGATGGCACGACAAGAAAAACTAGACCCCGTAATTGGTCGTGACACCGAAATTCGTCGTATTATGCAGGTTCTTCTTCGTCGTACAAAAAATAACCCAGTCTTAATTGGTAATGCTGGAACCGGTAAAACGGCCATTGTCGAAGGTTTAGCGCAGAGAATTGTTAGTGGTGATGTTCCCGAGATGTTAAAGGACAAAGAAATCGTTTCCTTGGATTTAGGGGCCTTAGTTGCTGGGGCAAAGTTTAGAGGTGAGTTCGAAGATAGGCTAAAATCAGTTTTAAAAACTATAAAATCACAAGAAGGAAAGGTAATCTTATTTATAGACGAGCTACATACCCTTGTTGGAACTGGCGCTAGTGAAGGATCAATGGATGCTTCAAATATGCTTAAACCAGCTCTAGCTAGAGGAGAAATCAGAACTATTGGCGCTACAACGACCAAGGAATATCAAAGATATATAGAAAAAGATGCCGCCCTAGAGAGAAGATTCCAGCCTATTATGGTTGAGGAGCCTAGCATCGAAGATACCGTTTCTATTTTAAGAGGGATAAAAGAAAAATATGAAGTTCATCATGGAGTTAGAATAACCGATGAGGCTTTAGTTTCAACGGCTAAGTTATCTAGCCGTTATATTACTGATCGTTTTTTGCCAGATAAAGCTGTTGATTTGATGGACGAGGCTACATCTGCACTTCGAATGGAAATTGACTCAATGCCAGAAGAATTAGACAATATGAAGCGAGAAATAAAAAGAATGGAAATAGTCAAAGCGGGATTGGGCGCTAATGAGAGAGAAAACAATTCTGTTAAAAAAAATAAATTAAATAAGGAGTTGGAAGAAATAAAAGAAAAGGCTAATCAATTAGAAATTCATTGGAAAAATGAAAAAGAAATAATTTCCAAGATTAGACAATCCAAAAGAAAAATAGATGAATTAAAAATGGAAGCCGATATTATTGAGCGTCGTGGCGATGATTTAACTAAGGTTGCCGAACTTAGATATTCACTTATTCCTCAATTAGAAAAAGAGGTTAAAAAACAACAAGAGGAATTAGTAAAAATTCAAAAAAAGGGCCATCATATTTTAAAAGAAGAGGTAGATGAAGAAGATATAGCCAAGGTTGTTGCTCGTTGGACCGGTATTCCAGTTAATAAGATGCTTGAAAGTGAAGTTCAAAAATTGTCTCGAGCTGAGGATGAGCTTGAAAAAACAGTAGTTGGTCAAACGGAAGCTATAAAAGCCATATCTAACGCCATTCGTCGTAGCCGGGCGGGTATAAATGAAGAGAAAAAGCCAATTGGATCATTTTTGTTCGTTGGACCTACTGGCGTTGGTAAGACTGAACTAGCCAAGTCTTTGGCTTCTTTTATTTTCAATGATGAGCATGCCTTGGTTCGTTTGGATATGAGTGAGTTTATGGAGAAACATAGCGTTGCTAAACTCATAGGTTCTCCTCCTGGGTATATTGGTCATGATGAAGGTGGTCAGCTTACCGATCAAATTCGTCGCCGTCCTTATAGTGTTATTTTATTTGATGAAATAGAAAAGGCTCATCCTGAAACCTTTAACATCTTGCTTCAAATATTGGATGACGGAATTTTAACCGATTCTAAGGGCAGAAAAGTTAACTTTAAAAATACTATTATAATTATGACTTCAAATTTGGGAAACGAAGTTATAAAACAATATTCTATCGGTTTTGGTGGCGGACAAAATGAAGAGCAGAATACTAAATTGAGAGAAGACGAGATGAAAGAGAGAATAGATGGAATATTAAAAGACTATTTTAAATTGGAATTTCTAAATAGAATTGATGAAATAGTTATTTTTAAAAATTTAGGCAAAGAGTCTTTGGAGAAGATAGTTGATTTAGAGCTGAATAAAGTTGAAAAAAGATTAAAGAACAAAAATATTACCATTAAAATTAGCGCTAAGGTTAAAAAGTATTTATCAGACAAGGGGTATGATTCTAGTTTTGGCGCTCGACCTCTTAAAAGAGTTATCCAAAGCATGATTTTAGACGAATTGGCCTTGAATATTGTTGAGGGCAAGGTAAAGGATGGAGATAGACTTACTATAGATATTGGCACAAAAGATAATATATTGGTATCCGTTAGGTAGGGTTAATATTGAAATAATTAAAATTTTTAAGATAAAAAATAGATTCTTTGTAAAAGAGTCTATTTTTTTGCCAAAAACATTATAATTTGTTATTATTATATCAATATGAACAACAATTTTTTCTTTTATTTAAGCAAAATATCAATCAGTATTATTTGGGATATCGTTTATTTCCCCTTATGGTGGTATAGCGTCGGTTTTTGGCGCTTCTTGAAGACTGTTGCTTCTTTTTTGAATGAGCAGTGGATTATTATTGGTGCTGGTGCCTGGATTAATAATTTGTTTACTCCGATGTATGGGCAAAGAGACTTTACTGGTCGGGCCATTAGTTTTTTTGTTAGGATCTTTCAAATAATATTTAGATTCATTGCTTTTATTTTTTTTATAATGTTATCATTAGTCGCCATAATTTTTTGGCTTTTAGCTCCGGTTACTGTCGTTTATCTTCTCGTTACTCGTATTTTTACTTAATCATTTATGTTAAATAATTTAGAAAATTTAGAAAACAAACCTATCGATCAAAACACTTTTGATGTTGACGATTTTTTTAAACAAAAAAATGGGAAGACTTCCGTTGTTTTTTTGAATCATGTCTTGTTTTTTGGCCTAGATTTCAGGGCCACACTTATTTTTCTTAGAAGAATTAAAAAGAAAATAAATCGCTTGATAGATTTGTTTGTTTATCTGTTGGCTGTAGCTGGCCTTTTGTCTTTTCTTTATTGGATTTATTTAAACGTAGAGACTATAAACATAGACAATTTAGAAACTTTTTACTTTTGGAAGGATGGTTCCGTTTTTATTTCTTTTTTCTTGTTTTCTTTGCTTTTTGATATGTTTGTCGTTTATAGGATTAGCGAAAAGAAGGCATCGCTTAAAAAGATAAGAAAAATAAAAGAAAGCAAAAGAAATATAAGGATTGATTATCAAAAATTAGTAAAAATTGATATAGCAAATTCTTTGAATGAGGAACTTTTATTAATTTTGGAAGATTCTTATTTCTTAGCTAAAAAATTGAATCAAAAAGAACTTGGGACGCTTCATCTTTTTTGGCTTCTTACTAGCTCGCCCAAAGTTAAGAATTTACTTTCTAGGTTAAACATTAATATTCCAAGATTGCTTGAAATTTTAAAAAAATATTTAGACAATCCAAAACTTCAAAGAGATGAGAATAAAAATATAGTTTTATCTGATAATGTTCAGGAAATTTTATTGTCGGCCTTTTACGATGCTTATGTTAATAAACAGGAAAGCATTGGCGTTCTGAATGTTATTCTGTTTTGTTACCAAAAAAACCCTATTTTGCAGGAAATTCTTTATGAGCTAGAAATTTCTCAAAATAAAATTCAAAACGCAATCAAATGGTTTAGAATAAACGAACAAATCATGGATAATTATCGGGTTTTTAAAAAGATGGCCCGTTTAAAGCCTGGTAATAATATGAACAAATCTTATACGGCCATAGCCACCCCAACTTTGGATTATTTTTCTAGAGATTTAACCGCAATGGCCAAATATGGATATTTTGAGATTTGTGTTTCAAGAGAAAAAGAGATAAAACAAATTTTTGAGGCCTTTGAAAGTGAACAAAGCGGAGTTTTGCTCATCGGGTCAGTTGGAGTTGGCAAGAGATCTGTTGTTGAGGGCTTAGCTCAGTTGATGGTGAAGGAAAATGTTCCTGCGTTTTTAAAAGATAGAAGATTGGTTGAACTAGACCTTTCTCGTCTTATAAGTGGAGCCTCTCCTACTCAGGCCGAAGAAAGAATGCTTTCTATTATTAATGAGATAAGCAGATCAAAAAATATTGTTTTGTATATTGAAAATATTCAGAACTTGATGGGTATAACAGCCGGTTCAGAAGAAAGTCTTGAATTATCTGAAGTTTTGGCTGAAACTTTGAGTAGACAAAATATTTATTGTATAGCCTCTGTTACTACTGAAAATTATTCTAAATTTTTAGAAGGAAGAGCGATAGCCGATGTTATGGCGCCGATAAAAATATTGGAGCCGAATATTGACGATTCTATTTGTATGATTGAAAGCAAAATTGCTTGGATAGAAAATAAATACGGAGTTTATTTTGACTACCAATCCCTTGAAGAGGCCGTCACTTTATCTAGTAAATATATCAATGATAAGTTTTTGCCAGAAAAAGCTGTAAATATTATTAAGGCGGTAGCGGTTAGGAATTCAAAATTAGCTCAAAAGGATCCAAACAAACAAGTTTGTACTAAATCGGATATAGCCGAGATTGTCAGTGACACTACCGGCATTCCAGTTTCTCAGGTTAGTCAATCCGAGGGTGAAAAATTGATAAATTTGGAGAGCAAGATACACGAGAGGATGATTGGCCAGGAAGAGGCTGTAGTGGCCGTTTCTGGCAGCCTGAGAAGGTCTAGGGCTCAAATCAGAGAAGGAAATAGGCCTATTGCTAGCTTCTTATTTATGGGGCCTACCGGTGTTGGAAAAACAGAATTGGCCAAGTCAGTTTCTGAGGTTTATTTTGGAGATGAAAGATATATGATACGCCTTGACATGAGTGAATATCAGCTTTCTGACAGTGTTAAAAAAATGCTAGGGGATGTTGACGGAACTTTAGGATATTTAACTGAAGCAGTTAGAAAAAAACCTTTTTCTTTAATTTTGTTTGATGAAATAGAAAAGGCTCACCCTGATATTTTAAATTTATTTTTACAGATACTAGATGATGGGCGCCTAACTGATGGGCAGGGTAGGACTATAAATTTTACTAACTCTATAATTATAGCCACTTCTAATGCTGGTGCCTTATTTATTCAAGAGGCTGTTAAAGATGGGATTGAGATGGCTGTTATTAAACAAGAATTGATAGATGAACATCTAAATAAAATAATGAGGCCGGAGCTTATAAATCGTTTTGACGGTTTGATAGTTTTTAAACCCTTGACCATAGAAAATGTTTTCTCTATTGCCAAAATAATGATTAAAAAAATTGCCAAGTCATTAGAGGATAAGGGCGTTTCTTTGATGTACGATGATGATGGATTACTAAAATTAGCCGAGATGGGATATGATCCAAAATTTGGTGCCAGACCACTTCGTCGTTTACTCCAAGATAAAATTGAAAATGAAATTGCTAATTTGGTTTTGGGTGGAAAATTGCAAAGAAGGGACACTATTTTTATTAATGAAAATGGTAATATAGAAATTGAGAAGGGCAGAAAAATTTAAATAAAAAAAGCCCTCTTGTGAATGAGGGCTGTTTCTTGTAAAGGCTCTTTTATGACCTTTGGTGATCACGGAACTCGTCAAGAAATTTTTTTGCCTTATTGTAAGCGATTTTGTTGTCTACATAGTTTTGCTCTAGTAGTAACATTTGCGTTTTTTTTAAAAACGGGTCGCTCACATTTTTAACTCTTGCTAACATCTCTTGATGATCTTTTTCGATCAATCCTGAATCACCTATTCTAACAGTCCTTTGAGCCTGTTGAACAGCTTTTTCGATTGTTGTCGCTGCCATAAAATATATATATTTTAGTTAAAGAACACGTTAATTATATACGATTTTGAGTTTTTAGTCAATAGCTTATGTTATATATTAAAATTTTTATAGCTTTTTTCCTTATTTCTGTTATTTTTACTGTTATTATTAAAAAGATTGCCTTGCGATTTAATATCGTTGATAATCCAGATGGAGACAGGAAAATACACAAAAAAATTACACCTCTTTTAGGCGGAGTGGCTATTTTTTTTAGTTATTTTTTGTCTTTATTTGTTTTTAGAGCTGATCTTCTATCCGGCAATTTAGAGCCTAGTCATTGGTTTGGTTTTTTTATTGGCGCCGTCTTTATAGTTGTTGGTGGATTTTTGGACGATAAATATAATTTGCCAGCTAAGTGGCAAATTGTTTGGCCCGTTTTAGCCTCAATGGCGGTTGTTTTGGGAGGTGTAAATATTGAGAAAATTAGTAATCCTTTTGGTGATTTAATTTATTTTTCAACTTTTTTAAGTTCGGCTATAATTTTTTTATGGCTTTTGGGGATGACCTATACCACCAAATTACTTGATGGTTTGGATGGGTTAGCCTCTGGTGTTTCGGCTATTGGTGCTTTGGTTATTTTTTTATTTACTATTAGTACAAAGTATTACCAACCAGATATTGCCTTGGCGTCCTTTTTGTTTTTTACAGTTCTCTGTGGTTTTTTAGTTTTCAATTTTAATCCAGCTAAAATATTTTTGGGAGAAAGTGGATCATTGCTTTTGGGCTATATTTTAGGCGTCTTGGCTATAATTTCTGGTGGAAAAATTGCCATAGCGCTTTTAGTTATTGGTCTTCCGGCTTTAGATGTTTTGTGGACTATTGTTAGAAGAATTATTTCTGGTAAGAATCCTTTTAAGGCTTCAGATAGAAAACACCTGCATCATCGTCTAATTGATTTGGGTTTAAGTCAAAAACAAGCAGTTCTTTTCTTCTATTTTGTTTCGGGATTTTTTGGTTTAACTGGTTTATTTTTACAGAGTAAGGGCAAATTTTTGGCCTTAGGGGGATTGCTTATTTTAATGCTTGCCTTAATTATTGGGTTTTATTTATTGGAAAATAGAAATAAGAAGTTTAAAAAAGAAAAACTTTTACTTCATATTTGCTGTGCTCCTTGTGGGGCTTATTTAATTTCGGAGATTCTTTTAAAAAGTTTTGATATAACTTTATATTTCTATAATTCTAATATTGATTCTTTAGAGGAATACAATAAAAGATTAAAATTTGTCAGAGAAATATCTGAAGAATATAAATTAAAACTAGAGATAGAGCCTTACAATCATGACGCTTGGTTATCGAAGGCTAAAGGCTTGGAATCTGAACCGGAAAAAGGCGCTCGCTGTTTTGTTTGTTATTATGACAGATTGTCAAAAACAGCAAAGAAGGCTAAAGTTTTGGCTATAAAAAACTTTTACACTACTCTTTTGGTGAGCCCTTATAAAGATTCTAAAAAAATAAATGAATTTGGGGACAGTTTATCCTTTGAACATGATTTAAGCTTTTTGAAACTTGATTTTGATCAAGCTGATTTGTATAAAAAATCTAACGAATTAGCCAAGGCGAAAGAATTTTATCGTCAGAAATATTGCGGGTGCGAATTTGCTCGTTGATTTTGTATGTTTTGTTAGTCGCGCGCGTTAATTATTACACCTTCTTAAGTTTGGTGTTTTTTTGTTGATTTTTTTTAAAAAATATGATACAATTTCACGATTTAGTAATGTTCCTTAACATCTAACGAAAAATATCAATATAATGAAAAGAAAAATTTTGTTTTTGTTGATTATTTTTAATGTGTTTGCAATTAGCAAATACACTTATGGTAATAGATACTTGTCCTCTGATTCAACTAAACTCAAAACTAGCATTGATTTTAAAATGCAATGGTTTGAAGTTTTTGATAATAATGATTTTGGTCAAAGTTTACTTAGGAGTAACGTTGGTAATTTTAATTCTTGGGGTTTTGTAGTTTTTTTTGGCGGCTTACCCCTCGGGCCTACTGTTACTAACTTAAAGGGTGAAATTGGTTACTTCGAAACTCTTGATAGTGTGCTTTATTATCGGTCGGGAATTTTGAATAAAATGATTATTGGAGTGGCCGCTAAAATTCCAATAGGAACAATTTCTTTTGCCTTTATTAATGAACATACTTTTTTTGAAATTGATGAAATTGGAATTCCGGCGTCAAAGAGGATCGATAGATACGGTCTTTCTTTAAGTGCTGACTTGTTTTATCGGCGCAATGCTCGTTTTTTTAAAAAAACCGAATTTTTTGTTTCTGGTTTTTATTTCAAAGATAAAAATCCTTATGCCTCTGAATTTAGTGTTAATCTTGATTTAAATACTAATGTTTTTCAGATGGCTAAAATTAAAAATTTTTCTTTTTCGCCTACTTTAGGGCTTGGAATTAAAGACAATGGAATTTCTATAAACAAATACCCATTAGCTTCTATTGGCTTGGCTATTTCGTTTGAGAAAGCTAAATTTGATTTATTGAAGATTTGTTATCAGAAAAGATTTGGTGATAACGGCGAAATGACAAGCGGCGTTTTTGTAGAATTTAACATTGATCCTTATATCTTTTTTCCTAAGTTTTTTTATGATTTTTAGGAAAATAAGATTAAAAATGAAGTCAAAGCCATGTTTTAAAATATGGCTTTTTTTGTTACAATTTTTTAAAGTATTGTTTGACTAAAGCCTGAAAATGAGATAATATAAATATAGATTAAAAGTAAATTAGTCGGTTTTTGTTATAATTTATAAATAAAATCATGAATTTAACTGAATTAGCCAGAGCATTGAAGGTTTCTCCTTATGAATTGCGTCATTTATTGCCACAAATGGGTTTTAATATTGGTCAAAAGGCTATCAAGGTAGACAAAATGATAGCTAAAAAAATTATTAAAAATTGGCCTATTTTTGTTGCTCAGATTGAGAAAAAAAGAATTGCGGAAGAAGCTTTAAAGCGTGAGCAGGAAGATGCAGTTGAAAAAGAAATAAAAAAAATTGAAATAAACAAATTTGTAACCGTCAAAGAATTAGCGGTTCTAGCTGATTTGCCAGTGAATACAGTTTTGAAGGAGTTGATGAAAAATGGTGTTTTTGTTTCCATGAATGAAAGGATAGATTTTGATACAGCCTCTATTATCGGCTCCAGCTTGGGGCTAGAAGTTTTATTAAAAGAGGGTAAAGAAGAAATGAAATCGGGTGGAGGAAAAGAAAAGTTGGCTGGTCTTATTTCTAAAGAAAAAGACGAAGAACTTATAAATAGACCTCCTATAATTGTTGTTATGGGGCACGTTGACCATGGTAAAACTAAATTACTTGACGCTATTAGATCAACTGACGTGGTTGCAGGAGAGTCGGGTGGCATTACGCAACATATTGGCGCTTATCAGGTTGTCAGAAAGGATCAAAAAATAACTTTTATAGATACTCCGGGTCATGAAGCTTTCACTGCCATGCGTAGTCGTGGAGCGAAGGTGGCTGATATTGCTATTTTGGTAGTAGCGGCTGACGATGGAGTTAAACCTCAAACTATTGAGGCTTTTCGTATAATTGAGGCCTCTAAAATTCCTTTTATAGTGGCTATAAACAAAATAGATAAACCAGATGCTGATATTAATAAAACTAAACAAGATTTATCAAGCAAATTAAATATCATACCAGAAGACTGGGGAGGGAAGACGGTTTGCGTTCCAGTTTCAGCCTTGGAGAAGACCGGAATAGATGATATTTTAGATATGGTGCTTTTAAGTGCTGAAATGGAAGCTTCAAATTTAAAAGCTAATCCAGACTCTAAGGCTGTTGGAACGGTAGTTGAATCTAATATAGATAAAGGAGCTGGGCCAGTGGCGACAGTTTTAGTTCAAAATGGAACACTTAGAGTTGGAGATCAACTTTGTTATAATGGTGTAATTTATGGAAAGGTTAAATCTTTAAAAAATTATAGAGGAGAAGAAATCGAAGAGGCTGATCCTTCGACTCCGGCTAGAGTTTTAGGTTTAAAAATGTTGCCAGAAGTTGGAGATGTTTTGGAGGTTGGTGAGGGAGAAAAACTTAGAGTTAAAAAAATTACTGCCAAAAATAAATCAGAAAATCAAACAATATCAAACATAGAAATCGAGGACGACTCAAGTAAATTAAATCTAATAATTAAATCTGATTTTTTGGGCTCGGCTGAAGCTATCGAAGAATCGTTAATGAAAATTAATACTAAAAAAATTAAAGTTAAAATTTTGCATAAGGGGTTAGGGAATGTTAATGAGGGTGATGTTAAAAGGGCGGAGGATTCCAATGCTCAAATTATTGGTTTTAACGTTAAGATTCAGCCTCAAACTGAAAATCTGATAAGGGAAAAAAATGTTAAAGTAAATGTTTTTAGCATTATTTATGATTTGATTAAATATGTAAAATTAGAGATGAAAAATATTTATAAACCTCAGGTGATAAGAAAAGACTTGGGTCGAGTTAAGGTTTTGGCTATTTTTAGAACAGAAAATTCTCTACAAATAGTAGGGGGGAAGGTTGTAGAAGGAGTGATAGAGTCAAATTCTTTGGTGGAAATCTGGAGGGGTGAAGAATTTATTGACAAGGGAAAGGTAGAGAAAGTTCAAGCCGGTAAGCAAGATGTTAATCAAGTGGAGAAAGGTCAAGAATGTGGATTGAAATATGAAGGTAAGCCGCTTGTTCAAGTTGACGATATATTACATTTTTATAAAGAGGAGGAGGAAGAAATAGATGACATTTCTGCTTAATTTTTGTTAGCTCTTTGTGTCACCTCGACCGAATAAGGAGCAAGGCGACAAGTGAGCGGAGAGGTCTAAAACATTGAGAAATAGGTCTCTCTGCTCACAAGTTGCTCTGCAACTTTCTCGGTCGAGATGACAAAGGGGAGAAGCTCAGCCGAGATGACAAAGGAATATAAATATTTATATAATTAAAATATATTTGTATGTTTAAAAAGATAACAACCCGTAAAGCCTTTACTCTCATAGAACTTCTAGTAGTGATAGCTATTATTGGAATATTGGCAACACTTGCCGTAGTGGCTTTACAACAAGCCAGATCTCGGGCCAGAGACAGCAAGAGAGTAGCCGATATGAAGCAAATACATACAGCTTTAGAGTTGTTTTTTAATGAAAATAGCAGATACCCCACGACTGACGAGTGGAATGAAAATATAATAGGCTCTTCCACTACCGGAGTAGTATTTATGTATGAGATTCCTTCTGCGCCAAATATAACTGACGGAGATTGTTCTAGCGGTGCCGATTATGTTTATATTCCCACTGATGATAATACGAGTTATAATATTAAATTTTGTTTAGGTAAGCAGGTGGCTGATTTGAGCAGTGGTGATAAATGTCTTACTCCTGGAGGAATATCACCTATTGATTGCGGGAAAATATCGTGGGACGAAGTGTTTAATGATACTACAAGAAATTGGAATTCAATAGCCTCTTCAGCTGATGGTACAAAAATATTGGCCTCCGTTACAACTGGTTATATTTATACCTCTTCTGATTCTGGAGTGACATGGACGGCGCAAACTTCGGTTGGTTCAAAAAATTGGACGAGAGTCGCCTCTTCTTCTGATGGCACCAAATTAGCGGCCATAGTTGGTATTAGCGGATATATTTATACGTCGCCTGACTCTGGTGCGACGTGGACAGAACAAACTTCTGCCGGGTTGAGATGGTGGACTGCTTTGGCGTCTTCATCTGATGGTTCAAAATTAGTAGCTGCGGGAACCAATGGTAGTTATATTTATACTTCTAATGATTATGGTGTGACATGGATAGAAAGAATTTCATCTGGATTAAGAAACTGGCAATCAATATGCTCTTCTTTTGATGGATCAAAACTTTTTGCCTCTAATGGTTCTACGATTTACGCTTCTTATGATTTTGGTGAAACCTGGACAGCGATTAAGACCGGTCTTTTGAATGGACGGAATATGGCTTGTTCGCTTGATGGGACAAGAATTATTGTCACTCAATCAAATGGTCCATATGTTTTATTGTCCACTGACTCTGGGTTAACTTGGAGTAATGTTGTTTCTTTGAACAATGCTTATAGTTGGAGGGGGGTCGCAATGTCTCCGGACGGAAAAAAGATATTAGCCATCAGAGATACTTTTGGCACGGGGGTAGGGGCGTATTTTTATTTTTCTAGTGATTATGGCAATAATTGGGAGGAACAGACGGATCTAGGTTTGGCCTATTGGAATGCTAGCTTTATAAGTAACAATAAAATTTTCATAGTTCAGTCTGGGGGATATATTTATATTTCTCGTTAATCTTTTGTTTATATTTTTAGGAGAGCTTTTCCAGTATCTTTGTCTGTTGAACAAATCGTTGTAAAATTTTGTAGTTAATAAATTTATCTAAAATTATTATATGGCCAAAGCTGATCAGTTAAATGAAATAATAAAATCCTATTTGGGGGAAATTATTACTAGCGAAATAGAATCGCCAAATTTTTTAATTACAATTTCCGAGGTTCATTGTTCGTCCGATTTGTCTACGGCTAAAGTGTTTGTTTCTATTTTGCCTGAGAATTTTTCTGGCACAGCTTTGAAAAGACTTAGATCCAAATCTGGCCATTTGTCAAAAATTTTAAAAACCAAGGCTAGGTTGGTTAGGGTTCCTAAACTTTTTTGGGCGATAGATGCTAGCTTTAAAGCTGTTAAGAAGATAGGCGATATTTTTGAAGAAATAGAGAAGGAGGATGTATGATTTCAAATTTAGATAAAAAAAAATTTAATAAAGTTTGGCAAAGAATTTTATCATCAGATAGAATTCTTTTAGTATCACATATCAATCCTGACGTTGACGCCATCTCCTCTTTGGGCGTTTTGATAGAGGTTTTAAAAACTTATAATAAAAAATATATAGCCTTTGCTGAAAAGAAAGGCGACGATTATCATTATTTACCTAATTTTGAGGATGTAATTTCGGACAAAGACGAACTACTGGGAAGAGTTGGGGATGAATTTAATGGAGGAATAAAAGCGAAAGAAGATTTTTTAAAATATTTTGATTTAGTTATTATAGTTGATTGTGGATCAATAGAGAGAACTTTTATAAGCGAAAATATTCACATTGCTGCAAATTTGATGCTGGAAACTTTTATTGTTGAAATAGATCATCATTTGCCAGTTAAAACTTATGCTAATATAGAAATAAAAACTCAACTTTCTTCTGCCACTGAATTGTTGTATTATTTTTTGAAAGAAAACAAATTAGAAATAAATCGTAATATGGCCAATTGTATTTTGGCCGGAATATTAACCGATACTGGTAATTTTTTATATTCTTCGGTGAATGAAAAAACCTTGGAGATATCTTCTGAGATGATGAGCCTGGGTGCGCAATTTCCGAAATTATTAAATAGTACCTGGAGAAATAAAAATTTTTTAGAAATGAAAATTTGGGGAACAGCTCTTAATAATTTAAAGATAAATAAAAAATATAATATAGCTTTTTCGGTTTTAAGCTATGAAGACTTGAATTTATTCAGAAACATTTCTCAAGATCTGAGTTCTGATATTTTTGGGGACATAGTAGCTTTTATGAGCAGTTTGTCAGAGGCAAATGTTGTTCTTTTGTTAAGAGAAGAAGAGCCCGGCAAAATAAAGGGAAGCTTAAGGGTTGGATCTAGCGACAAGGACATAGATGTTGCTTGTTTAGCCTCTTATTTTGGCGGAGGAGGGCATAAAAAGGCGGCCGGGTTTATGGTTGAGGGTAAAATTGTAAAAGAGAACAATAGATTTAAAATTCAGTAAAATAGATCTCTCCATTCGTAAGCTGCTTCACAGCTTTCTCAGTCGAGATGACAAAGAGGATTGGATAAAAAAAGAGCCCTTTGAAATTAATCAAAGGGCTTTTTAGAAAGAGCCAGTCTTCTTTGTATTTGCTTGGGTTAAACTTATATGTTTTTAACCAAGGTCATCAGAGTTGTTGACCAGTACATACTGGTAGACATTTCTGTTGTTGCTGGAACAAATGTTGTATTGGTGTTGCCAGTACCCCATTGGAATTGAAGTTCTCCTGTTGTTCCGTTTGGAAAAGTTAATTCCCTATATTCAGGGTTAACATTTTGCGTCAGGGACAGGAAAGTCCAAGTACCGTTAGTTCCGATTTTGTATCGAAAAGTTGGGCTGGTTATAGCAGTTTTAATGAAGTGCTTGTAACCACTCCACCTTACCGTATAACCATTGGCTGGTCCATCTCCGTTTTCTCCCGGGATATCAACGTTAGTTGTTGTTCCGAGAGTGGCGACAGTTACTCCACTATAAGTTCTTAGTTCTGCCTGACTTGTAGATATTATGTGCAATCTAAAGCCAAAAAATGAACCAGAATTGTTATATGGAATATCCTGACTCCCCGAGTATAAAATACTTGGGTTTTCTCCGGCCGATGGTGTTAGCCACATGCCTCCAGCTGTGCCGTCATGATAGGCGGCGTTGAATTCTACATAAGTGTTAGTAGTTGCTGAAAAATTCAGCGTAAATCTAACACTGTCAGTTTCGCTAGTAACTGTTTGATTTGTTACAAAACCAGTTCCGTTGGCTCTATAAATATGGAACCAATTTGAACTTGTTTGTGCAGCATACTCATTTTTGCTTATTGCAACTTGCACAGAAGCATTGTTTCCACTGATATTGAAATTATAAAGTCTAACCGGTGAAGTAGGGGGTATTGTGTCGTCATCACCATCTCCTCCGCTTCCAGTTACAGTAACTGTTATGTTATCATAATCAAAGGCTGTGCCGTTATAATTTCCTTGAACCCGCAAAGTGTAATTTCTGCTGTGTGGAAAAAGAAAATCAATTCCATTTTCAGCTTGAGCCGATGGGCCATAAACTATTGCTCCGTTGGTGTTATCTGTTATTCGATAAATACCATCGGCAATGTTATCGCCTTCAGCTGGTTCCAGCCAAAAGGAAAAGTAATATGCGCTGTCTCCAGAAATGGTTTGTCCAGACGTTAATGAACCGCCACTGTTTTTAGTGCTAGTTGTGCTTTTTGTGGTTGGTGTTGATACTGAGTAGTGTAAACTAATAGTGCCTAAGGGTGGCTGAACTCCTTGTTCGGGTTCAAACATGTCATAATCTTTTTCACATCCAAAGAAGGAAATCGATAATACAATTGCCAATATGATATTGGCCGCGAAAGAAAGTTTATTCCTTTTCATTTTTATTTGTTTTTAAGTTAAACATCAAGTTAATTATTAAATTGGTCTAATTTATAGATCTCTACGTTTGCTCCACTTGGTTGAGATGACAAAATGGGGGGGGGGCAGTAGAGATGAAAAGGGGTAAGACAAACTTAATAATTAACTTGATTAACTTTTTGTCAAAGAACGCATAACTTAGTATTATATCATATAAACAAATAAATGTCAATACCAATAAAAGCCCATTTTTTTGGGCCTTTATTGGTGCTACTTGATTTTTTATGAGAAAAATTGTGTTAAGCTGTCTTTGTTTTGTGAGATTTTTTCCACTCTTCTATTACTTTGTGATTTCCGGACGTTAATTCTTTGGGTACTTTATATTCTTTTTTGCCTGCTTTAAATGTCGCGGGCTTAGTATATTGTGGGTACTCTAATTCACCCGATTTTTGATGAGATTCGTCTTCTATGCTTTCTTTGTTTCCTAAAACTTTTGGTAACAATCTGCTTACTGAGTCTACTATAACCATCGCTCCGATTTCTCCGCCACTTAAAACATAGTCGCCTACGGATATCTCTTCGTCGATAAAGTTTTTTATTCTTTCATCGACACCTTCATAGCGTCCGCAAATTAGAGTTATAGATTTTAATTTAGAATATTTTTTGGCCATTTGTTGATCCCATTTCTTTCCCTTGGCAGATAATAAAATTATTTTTTGTCCAGCTATTTTTCTTTTTTTAGCTATCTTCTTTATAGCTTTATAAAGAGGCTCGATTTTTAAGAGCATTCCGGCTCCGCCGCCGTAGACTGTGTCGTCTACTGTTTTGCGCTTATCATCCGTAAAATCACGTAAGTTGTGAGCTTTTATTTTAATAATTTTTTTCTCTATGGCTCTTTTCATTATTCCTTCGTTAAAATATGAAGAAAAAATTTCGGGGAAGATGCTTATAATATTAAATTTCATAAAGTTGTGAATTAAATAATTTGTTATTTCGACTGAGAAAGTTTGTTGGCCTTGTCATCTCGACCGAGCTTTTATTTTTTGTCATCTCGACCGAGCTTTTCTTTTTTGTCATCTCGACCGAGCTTTTCTTTTTTGTCATCTCGACCGAGAAAGTTGCAGAGCAACTTGCGAGCGGAGAGATCTATTTCTCAATGTTTTAGACCTCTCCACTTACTCGTCGCCTTGCTCCTCGTTCGGTCGAGGTGACAAAAGGGAGGCGTCTCTTTGCTCCTCGTTCGGTCGAGGTGACAAAGAGATATATTGCCGCGATCCTCATTCGGTGGAGGTGACAAAGAGATATATTGCCGCGCTCCTCATTCGGTGGAGGTGACAAAGAGGAGGTGTCTCTTTGCTCCTCATTATTCGGTCGAGATGGTAAAACTCGCACCTAAACAAAAAACCACGTATGTGTGGCTTTTTGTTTTGTATTTAACTTTAGTTAAGAACTAAATTTTTAAATCATCAATAGCTGAAGTGTCGATTGGTGATTCATCTCTTCTTTCTGTTCTTTCTGTTCTTTCTGGTCTAACTCCTCCATTTGGGTCGTAAATCTTTAAATTTACTCTAGAGTTATTTCTGGCACCAACAACTTTTAATAAAGTTCTGATAGCTTGAGCTGTTTGTCCACGGCGACCGATTACAAAACCCATATCGCTAGGGTCAATTTTCAATGTCAAAAGAACTCCTCTTTCATCAACTGTTCTTTCTACTGAAACAGCCTCTGGCTTGCCTACAATAGCAGTGATGATTGTTTCTAAAAACTTCTTGTCTTGATTTTCCGACATAGTTGTCGCTCTATTCTCGCAAATTGCTTTTTGATATTTGCAGATTTGTAAGAATTTTCTTAATTTTTAACCACCTAAGCGGTGAGATCAATGATTGATCCGTGTTCTAATTTTAAACCTATTTTTTACAAAAGTCAAATGAAGCTTTATTGTTTATCTTCTGGAGCCTTAGGTTCTTCTGGAGCTTTTTCTTCTTTAACTGTTTCAGCTTCTTTGGTGTTTTTAGCTTCTTCGGCTTCTGTTTTGGCCTTTTCTTTTTCTTCTATCAAGGCTTTAGCGGCGGCAGATTTTTTTTCAATTTTTGCCTGCTTTATTTTATTTGGTGTTCCTGGTCTAGAATTTTTTACCTTTTTTCCTTCAATGATTTTGTTGTCGACAAACAAGTTGTTGACTGACTCTGTCATTTGTGAACCTTGAGATATCCAATGCTTAACTCTATCAGCTTTTATTTTTAATTCTTTGCTGTAAGGGTTGTAAGACCCAAGAATTTCCAAAGCTTTTCCGTAAGGATCTTTGGTTTTTTCTGAAATCACGATTTTGAAAACTTTTTTGTTTGTTTTGCCTACTTTGGCTAGTTTAATCATTAACATATATCTATATTATTGTTATTCCTATAAAAACAGGAATTTAATCATTAATTGTTTTATATTATACTAATTAATTGCAAAAGTCAATATTTAGAACTTTTTATTGAAGCTTGGTTTTCGATTAAAGCCATTTTGATCTCCTGCGGATTCACCTTTTTTATCTTTCCATAGGATTTCATTTTCCTCCAAGCCTTTCATAGTAAGGTTTATTCTGCCTTGAGAATCTATCTCTTTTATCTTAACTTGCACAGCATCGCCTATTTTTACAAAATCTGATGGTTTCCCTATTCTGTAGGGAGCTAGTTCGCTAACATGTACCATGCCGTCTTGTCCGCCAGCAATCTCGACAAAAGCGCCGAAATCCATTAATCTTACCACTTTGCCAGTGAATATTTCTCCAGCTTCAAACTCTCTAACCAAATCTTTTACCATCTTTTCTGCTCTTTGAGCGTTTTCTTGGTTAGTTGAGCAAATCATTACTAGCCCATCGTCTTCTATATCTATTGTTACTTCAGTCTCTTCTATTATTTTGTTTATTATCTTTCCTCCGGGACCAATAATTGAGCCAATTTTTTCTGGATTAACATGGAAGCTGATAATTCTTGGGGCATAAGGAGACATTTCTTTTCTTGGTTCTGGTAGCGAGCTTTTTATTGATTCCAATACTTTATTTAAGGCATTTCTACCCTCTGTTAGTGTTTTTCTGATTATCTCTTCGCTTAGACCGTCGGTTTTTGTGTCTAACTGAATAGCTGTTAATCCTTCGTCGGTTCCAGTTATTTTGAAATCCATGCCACCTTTTCCATCTTCTAAGTCTTGTATATCGGTTAAAACTTCCCATTTACTCATGTCGTCGTTAGATGCTAGGCCCATGGCAATACCGGCTACTGGTTTTTTTATTGGAACACCAGCGTCCATTAAGGCTAAGCTTGAGCCACAGGTGGCAGCCATAGATGATGAACCGTTTGACCCTAGTGTTTCGCTCACAACTCTGATAGTATATGGAAAATCTTCTTTTTTTGGCAAAACTGGTATCAATGCTTTTTCTGCCAAAGCTCCGTGGCCTATTTCTCTGCGGCCAGTTCCTCTAAGTGGGCTTGCCTCTCCCACGCTAAATGGTGGAAAGTTGTAATGATGCATATATCTTTTTTTGCTTTGTCCTTCTATTCCTTCTAATGATTGTTCCATACCAGGAGATCCCAATGTTACTATTGATAGAACTTGTGTTTCTCCGCGATTAAAGAGACCATTTCCATGGCTCCTTGGTAATATTCCAGTATCTGATGATAATTCTCGTATTTCATTTAAGGCTCTTCCGTCAACTCTTCTTTTTTCTTCTAATATTCCTCTAGTTACTTCGGCTTCAATCATTTTTTCGGCTAACTTTTTTACAACAAAGTCTCTGTCCGGTTTTTCAATATTTTGAGAAAATAAATATTCATTTAAACCTTCTTTTATGATTCTAACGGCCATTTTTCGCTCACCTTTGGTGTAGTATGTTTTTTCAAAAAGAATATTTTTAATATTTTCATTAAGCCAATTTTCGCCAATTTTAAGTAATTCCTCTTTTTTTTCTTTGTTTTTGACGTCTTCTTGACTGGCCATTTTTTTGCTTTCTTCTTTTTCTTTGACGCCAACCTCATTCTTGAACTTTTTGACAATATTTATAGCTTCTTGTAAGTTTTCTTGTCCCATCTTTATGGCGTCGAACATCAAATCTTCTTTTATCTCTTTGGCTCCAGCCTCTATCATGACTACTTTTTTATCTGTACCAACCACGATTAAATCCAACTCGCTCAAAGCTTGTTGTTCATAATTTGGATTAAATACTAATTTATTTTCGATAAGAGCCACTCTGATTCCACCAATTGGCCCCCTCCAATCTACCCCTGATATGCTTAAAACGGCAGAGGCTGCTATAAGAGAGACTATATCGTGATCATTTTCACCGTCAACAGATAGTACGGTCAAGATGATTTGAACATCTTTTCTTTCGTCATCGTTAAATAAAGGTCTAATTGATCTGTCTATCATTCTTCCTGTGAGTATTGATTGATCACTTGGACGACCTTCTCTTTTTATCCAGCGAGAACCCTTTATTATGCCGGCTGCATATAATTTTTCTTCAAGTTCGACCATGAGAGGGAAGAAATCAATTCCGTCTCTCTCTGTTTTGGATTGAACAACCGTGGCCATAACTACGGTTTCTCCATATTGGACTAAAACTGAGGCGTCAGCTTGTTTAGCCAACCTGCCAGTTTTAATTGTTAATTCTCTTCCGAGCCAATTCCCGGAAACTTTTTTCTCTTCATTCATAGTTTTATTTTTTGGCCATTAAATTTAAGCACTGTATCTTGTACAGCCCTCTGTATTTAATGGCCAAATTTAATTAATTATAAAAATCTGCCATTTTATTTTAAATAATTTTTTTGGCAGTTTTACAGAATAAAAATTAGTCTATTAAAAAATCTTTATTTTTACCTAAATCAATAAAATCGTCAGCCTCTTCTATTAATTTATTTGATGTTGTTTTTCCAAAGGCCATTACTTCCACTAAACATCCTTTATTGTTTTGTAGGTAAGACATTAGAGGCAAAAAATCTCCGTCCCCTGATACTATTACTAAGACGTCTAATTTATCAGCTAATTTTACAGCATCAATGGCGATTCCAATGTCCCAGTTAGCCTTTTTTGCTCCTCCGGCAAATATTTGTAAGTCTTTCATTTTTACTTCAAAGCCTTGCTGGCTTAAAGCCTCGAAAAATGGAAACTCTTCTTCTTTTTCTGTTTTTATAACATAAGCAGTCGCCCGAATAAGTTTTCTGCCTGCGACTGCTTGTTTTAGTATTTCTTTGAAGTTTGTTTTTTTCCCGAACAAATTTTTAGCGGAATGGTACATGTTTGATACATCTATTAATACTCCGACTCTTTGTTCTTTGTGTTTTATCATATGTTTTTATTTTCTAAACTAGAGCTAACTTTTTATTTAGCTTTTTCAGTTTCTTCTTCATCTTCGGTTTCACCTTTTATCATTCTTTCTAACTCCTTTTCTTTCAAGGCTTTTTCTTCTTCCTCTTGGATCATTTTGTTAGCTATTTTTAATTTTAATTTTATAGCTAAGTCTTGAAAAGCTTTTTGGTCTTCTTTTTGTAGATATTTTAACAGTCTTCTTCTTTCGGATACTTTTCTAAGTAAACCACGTCTAGAAGAGAAGTCATGTTTGTGTTTTTTTAGATGTTCTGTGAGTTCTTCGATTTCTGCTGTTAAAATAGCGATTTGAACCTGTGAAGAACCAGTGTCGTTTGGATGAGTTTGAAACTTTTTAATAATTTTTTCTTTTGCTTTTTTTTCTAACATTTTGTTTGTCCCAATCCGAGAAATGGTTTATAAATAGCCAGGATCCAAGAGTGGGTAATAATTAGTTGGTAATTAAAGTTTGTTAATTTTTTTTTGTAATCTTGATTTTTTTCTGGCTGCGGTATTTTTTTTGATAATACCTTTCTTGGCCATTTTATCAATAGCTTGAACGACTTTGTTGAAATCTTTTTTAGCTTCGGAATTTTTTCCTTCAATGTCTTTTTTGGCTTTTTTGATTAAAGTTCTAACTCCGCTTTTTAAGGAATTATTTTCCTTATTTCTTTTTACACTTTTTCTTAATTCTTTTTTTGCTGATTTTTTATTTGGCATATTGTTTATTTATGTTATTAAGTTTATTATTAAACTCTTAATTATTTTTTCTGTCGGGGTGGTGGGACTCGAACCCACGATCTTCTGGTCCCAAACCAGACGCCCTAGCCAACTGGGCCACACCCCGAAAATCCCAATGTGCCCCGGGTCAGAATTGAACTGACGACACAAGGATTTTCAATCCTTTGCTCTACCACTGAGCTACCGAGGCAATTGTTGCGGGGGTGGGACTCGAACCCACGGCCTCCAGGTTATGGGCCTGGCGAGCTGCCAGCTGCTCTACCCCGCTATGTTTATTCTGACGTGGGCAATGGAGGACTCGAACCTCCGACCTCAACATTATCAGTGTTGCGCTCTAACCAACTGAGCTAATTGCCCGATATTTAATTAACAATTAGCAATATACAATGTTTAATTTTAAAAACATGTTTTTTTAACAATCGCGTGCCGTAGACTATGCGCGATGAGCTAATTGCCCTATTTTAAAAGCAACAAAAACAAAACAGATAAAATTAAAATCTATTTAAAACAAATATAACAAATAAATAAAAAAAGCGCAAGGGTAATTAGATGTTAATGATTAATAAATTTAAAGAGGCTTTTAGATTGGGATCGCTTTTTCTGCTTTGGTGTTCAAGGTCTATTAGATTGTTTATAATTTTTATTAAAAACTCTTTGCTAAAGTTTTTGGCCTGATTTATGCCTTTACTAATTATAAAGGGATGAAGTTTAAGATTTGAGACCATTTTTTGGGTACCGTAGTTTAAATCTAGCGCTTCTCTGATTTGAAGTAATATTTTAAATTGTCTAATCATCATGCTGAGTATATATTCCGCCTCTAAACCTGATAAATATTGCTCTTCTAAAATATCAAGAGCTGTTTTAGAATTTTTGGAACTGATAGCATCGGTAAAGGCAAATATATTTTCTTGAAATTTGGCGGATACGTTTTGCTCTATTTCGCTTTTTGTTATTATTTTATTTTCCTTGTTAGACAATTTTAGGTTACTTATTTTTTTTATTTCATTAAATATTGTCCAGAGATCACCGGCGGTTAAGTTTATTAATAGCTGGGTGCTTGGGTTGTCTATTTTTAGGGAGTAGTTATCAAATTCCTTTTTTATAAAATTTGCCAGTTCTAAATTGGTATAATTTTTTAACTCTTGGGAATATTTTTCTTCTTTTAAAAAATTGAATAATGTTTTTTCGGCTATAGTTAAAGGATTTTCTCTGTTTCCGACTTTTTTTAAAAGTCCTTTTTCTCCTTTACTCCTGATGCTTTTTTCTACGAAAACAAGAATCTCAGAAGACTCAGATAAATGATTTTTTTTAATGTATTCTAAAAATCTTTTTGAAAAATCTTTTTGTTTGTTTTTTATTAGATTAGAAATTATAACCATCTTTTTGGAGCTAAAAAGAGAGGATGTTCCTATTTGAGCGCTTAAATCTTCTAGTTTAATTTTTTCACCATCAAATTGAAAAATATTTTGGCCATTTTGGTCAACATCTTTTATGAATTTATTTTTTATTTCGTTTAATTTTTGGCTGATTCTAAAATCATTTTCGCCGTATAGAAAGATAATCATAATTTTTTAACTTCATCTTTAAATAAATTTCCTCTTTCTTTGTAATTTTTGAAGATTCCAAAGCTGGCGCAGGCTGTTGAAAGCAATATTGTATCTTTTTCTTGTGATTTTTTATAGGCCGAAATTACAGCTTCTGTCATGCTATTTATCATTTTTACTTTATTTTTTGGGAAATTAATTTTGTTTAATTCTTTATGCATTCTTTCCGATCCCTGGCCGGGGAAAAATAAAATTAATTTTACTCTTTTTTTTATTTCTTTGGCCAGTTTTTTAAAATTAGCGCCTTTGTCAGACCCACCGGCTAGTAGTATTATATTTTTTTTAAAAGATTGTAAATCAGCAATGGTACTTTCTGGGGTGGTAGAAAAGCTATTGTCGTAATAAGTAACGTTCTTTAAAATTCTAACTAATTCCAGGCGATGTTCTAGATTTTTAAAATTTTTTATGGTTTTTTGACTTATACTTTTATTTATTTTTAAAAGTGTAGCTACCTTTTCGGCGGCAGCAATATTTTCCTTGTTGAAGTCACCAGCTAAAATGTTTTTACTTTTTGATTTGGTAAAATATATTATTTTACTTTTTATTTTATATTTTTGAACTATTATTTTTATTTTTTGGTTGGCCACCAGGTAGTCACCTTTGCTTTGTTTGGCGGTGATATTCATTTTTGCTCCAGTATAGGATTCAAAATTTTTGTGAAAATTTGGGTTATTTGGATCGGCGGGGGAAAGATGTTCCTTGAAGATATTGCTTAGTACGGCTATTTTGGGGCTATAATTTAAATCTTCTAATTGAAAACTGGAAAGTTCTAGGATGACAAAATCATTCTTTTTTATTTTTTCAATAAAATCAAATGGAGCAATGCCTATGTTCCCACCTAAAAAACATTTTTTTCCAGAGTTTTTTATTATTTCATATATTAATGAGGCCGTTGTTCCTTTTCCCTTGCTACCACTTACACCAATTATGTTTTTAGAAGGGCATAGTTCGAAAAACAAATTCATGGCACTTGAAAGTTCAACGTTTTTTTCTATTGCTTTTTGAATCCCTGGGCATAATATTGGCCAACCAGGAGATCTGAAAAGTATGTTAAATTTATCTAGCTCTATATTAAATTTATTTTCTGTTTGAAATTTTATTTTTTTCCAATTTTTAATATTTATTTTTTGCAAAATTTTTATTAAATCGCTTTTCGTTCTTTTGTCGCAAATACTTATGTCTAAGTCTTTATTTTTTTTAAGTAAAAACTTTAAAAGCGATTGGTTTTCTATCCCTAGCCCTAACAATGCTATTTTTTTATTTTCTAAATTTTTCATATTTTTTAAATTTGATTTTTTCTATTAATAGTATTAGTATATATTAAAATTAGTTATTTGAAAACTAAAATTAAAAATAAAACAAAACTAAAGAAGAGGAGGTTTCTGCCATGATTACAATATTTGTTTTTTTGTTTTTAATTCTATCTCTTTCTTCTTTGTTTTTGAGCAAGGAAAAGAATAGAATTTTCTTTATTTCTTTAATTAGAAGAATTGGAGTGAAAAGAGTTAGGAGCGGGTTTTCTTTTCTAAAATTCCTATTAACCGCCCTCTTTGTGTCTTGGCCCTGTTTTTTTTGGTTATTGTATTACTATAAAATAGGGGATGTTCCAAGTATGACTCAAGAGGATTTAGAGGTTTTTCCCTCTTTATCATTTCTGAAATATTCGATTTCGCGTTGGCTCGACCCTTTTTTGTGGGTCATTTTGATCTTTTTGTATCTTGTTCTGGATGTTTTTATTGATAAGTACAAATTTATTGGTGACAATTTGAACAGACTTTTTCTTATATTGATATTTATTGTTTGTGTCCTTATCTTTTTGTGCGGATCAATTTATGCTTTGTTCAGCTTTATTCTTTTCTTTTTCGTTTATTTTATAGTAGTTTTGATTATTCTGGGGTTAAAGTTATTTAAAGGAAAAAATTTTTTAAGGTTTCATTTATGAAGCCTTTTTTATTTTTTCCATTTGGCCCCAATTATTTCCGATATAAGCTTCTGCTGTTAATGGTACTTTGAGTTCAACTATATTCTCCATTATTTCTTTTATTTGAAGATAGTAGTCGTTTATTTTTTCTTCTTTTATTTCAAAAATTAGCTCATCGTGAACCTGAAGAAGCATTTTTATGTCTTGTTTGTCTTTTATTTCTGAATATATTTTTATCATGGCCATTTTCAAGATATCTGCCGCAGCTCCTTGGATGGGGCTGTTGATGGCCATTCTTTCTGCCGCCTTTTTTTTCATAATTTCGCTAGAGTTTATTTCTGGTATTGACCTTTTTCTTCCCGCCATTGTTTCGGTGTAGCCTTTCTTTTTTGCGTCTTCTATTATTTTTTCTGTGTATTTTTTAACTCCAGAATAAACTTGAAAATATTTTTCTATAAAGTTTCTAGCCTCTTGATAGGATATTCCGGCATTTTGGCTTAAACCATGTGGGCCTTGGCCATAAAGTATGCCGAAGTTAATGGCCTTTGCTTGATGTCTAAGCTTAGAATCAATTTTGTCTACTGGTAAATTGTTAATAGAAGCTGCCGTGGCACGATGAATATCCTGGTCATTTTTGAAAGCTTCTATTAGTTTTTTATCTCCTGATAGATGAGCCATTACTCTTAATTCTATTTGTGAATAGTCGATGCTTAAAAGTTTAGAACCGGCAGGAGATACAAATGCTTGTCTTATTTTTTGACCTAAGTCAGTTCTGGTTGGAATATTCTGTAAGTTAGGGTCGGAAGAAGACAAGCGTCCGGTGGCTGTAATTGTCTGGTTGAAACTAGTATGTATTCTTCCGGTGTTTTTGTTTATTAATTTGGGCAGAGACTCAACATAGGTAGAACTTAATTTACTTAACTCTCTATAATATTGGATTAGGGGGACTATTGGACTTAAATTCTTTATCTTTTCTAATTCTTCGGCGGCAGTTGAAAGGCCAGTTTTGGTCTTTTTAATTCCCTTAGAATCTAGATTCATTTTTTCGTATAAAATTTCTTTTAGTTGTTTTGGGGAATTGATATTAAATTCAGTTTTGGCCTCTTTGAATATTTTTTCTTTTGTATTTTTTATTTCTGAGTCTAAATACTTTCCTAATTTTCCTAGAAAATTAAAATCAAGAGTTATGCCGTTTCTTTCCATGTTCGCTAGTATTTTTATCAAGGGTATCTCTATTTCTTTAAATACTTTTTCTAGTTTTTCTTCTTTTAGTCTCTTTTTAAAAATTTCGCCCAATTTGAAAGTGCAATCAGCGTCTTCACAGGAGTAAAGAGAGAGTTTTTCAATGTCTACTTGTTCAAAAGACATTTTTTCTTTTTTATTTGTTTTTTCGCTTATGCCTGTTGCGGCGTGGTTATAGGGGCTGTCCTTTAATAAATCATCAGAACTAATCTTTTCCCAATTGAGCTCTGAAAAGCTTAAAGAATCTAATCCATGTTGTCTGTTTTCTGGGTTAATAAGATAAGACGCTATCATCGTGTCAAATATTTTTCCTTTTATTTCAATGTTATAATTAAGAAGAATTTGTAGGTCGTATTTTAAGTTGTGTCCTATTTTTTCAGTTTCTTGGTTCTCGATTATTTTTTTTAATTCTTTTAACCATGGGTTGCTGTTCTCTGTGCTTATTTTGTTTTTATCGTTATCAAAGAGGCTCGGGGTTTTTGTTTTTTCTATTAAAAGATTATTTTTATTTTTTAATCTCAAGCTTATAAAGTAGGCTTCGTTTTTTTTCCAGGAGAAACTGAGGCCTAATAAATTGGCCTTTAATGGGTCGAGTGAATCCGTTTCAGTATCAATGGCAAATGTTTTTTCTTTTTTTATTTTGTCAATAAAGCTTTTAAAATTTTTTTCATTGTTTATGAGTTTGTACTTGAGGTCTTTTTTGTTGCGTTCAAACTTGTTTTCTGTTTTTTGGATTAGGCCATCCTCCCCGATTTCGCTACTCATTTTGTCCTTGTTTTTGATAAAGTTTAAATTTAGTACCCTGGACAACAAAGACTTGAATTCTAGTTTACTGAAGACTTGATTTATTTTATTTTTATCAAGATTTGTTATTCTTAGTTTTTCTACGTCTAGATTTATTGGGGCATTTATCTCTATAGTGGCTAGTTCTTGGCTTAAATATGCCACTTCTTTGTCTCTGATTAACAGTTCTCTAGTCCGTTCTTTGATTTTTGGGCTTTTTATATTTTTGTATATATTGTCTAGATTTTCGAATTCTATCAACAGATCGGTAGCGGTTTTTTCTCCTATGCCAGAAACTCCTGGAATGTTGTCGCTAGCATCACCTTTTAACGCTTTGAAATCTACAATTTGTTCTGGTCTCAGACTATATCTCTCTAAAACTTTTTCTTCGTTGTATAGAATAGACTCGGACAAGCCTTTACTCATAGTATAAACTTTGGTTTTTTCATTTACTAATTGTAGGGTGTCCATGTCTCCAGTTATAATTATGACTTCAATTTTAGGATTTTTTTCATTTATTTTTTTACTTATTGTACCGATTAAATCATCGGCTTCGAATCCGGCTAACTCAAAAATTGGTATGTCAAATGCCGAGGCTATTTCCTTGGCCATTGGAATTTGGTCATATAATTCTTGAGGCGCTTTTACTCTGGTGGCCTTATATTCTTTGTATTTCTCGTGTCTAAATGTTGCTTCTTTTCTATCCAGGGTCAGTACTGCATATTGAGGTTTTATGTCGGACAACGCTTTTATTAAAAAAGCTGCAAAACCATAAGCGGCGTTAGTTAATAGGCCGTCTTTTGTTTGGAGACTGGTTGGTATTGCGTGAAAGCTTCTGTGAATTATTGCATTGCCGTCTATTATTATTAATTTTTCTGACATAATGTTTATTCTTTAGAATTTATTGTTAAAACTATATTTTATTGCAGTCTTTGTTTAGATGGTATCATTTTTTATATTATAATTCAATTGTGAGGGAGGAGTTAATCTTGGTTTTTGTTTTTTGGTATTGACATTTTTTTAAATATATGATACAATAGTCAGTTGCTCTTTTATGAGCGGTTTTTTAGTGTATTTTTTAGACTTGAAAAGAGTTGTTCATTGAAAATATAAACAAAAATAATATATCATGGAAGGAAAAAGGACAAAAGTCTTTACGCACATATCGGTAGATATTGATGCGGCGGCTTCTGCTTGGTTTACGCTTAGGTTTATCTTGGGCAAAACTGAAAAAGAGGTCGACATCATTTTTAAACCTGCAAATTGGGACGGCAAAGAAATGGAAAAGGGAGATTATGCTTTAGACATTAATGCTGGTGGAAAAGGGATAAAGGGTAACAAAAGAAGAAACGGTAAAGCCGGATCTTGTTTCATGGCTCTTTTTAAAAAAACCTATCTTCAAAATGAGGAAAAAGAGGTTTTGGGTCCCTTGGCTCGCTTTATTGATGGTCACGATTCTGATGGGGTTGAGTTTTGGCGGGACATGGACGTCCCTGAAAAAAACAAGTTAACTTTTTTTTCTTTTGTTGGCCTGTTGACCGTTTTACATGGTTATCACACTAGGTATAATGATCATGAGATTTGTTCAAGATTTTTTGATAATCTCGATAATTATTTAAACCTGGAGGTCTCATTTCGGAAGGAAAGAGAAAATACTGAAAAATCAATTGAGGTTTTCGGTAAAGTTGCCTTGAACAGGAATCCCAAAGTTCGCATAAACAGCAGTCTTTTAAACAAGCATGGTTTTAAAGCGGTTATTTATGTAGATGAATTTAATATGGGAATTTTAACCAGGGGAGATGATTTTAAAGCTGATGATGGATTCGTTCGTCAATTTGTTTTGTCTCATGGCGAAGAAATCGGAGATGGAGAAAAATGGTTTGCTCATCCTGATGGGAGATTGTTTTGCCGAGGGAGCAGAAAGAGTCCGGTTTTTTCACCTTCTAAAATTAATCCAATAGAGCTGGCCGAAGCGATTGATTCGCATTTAGCTTTTTTGGAAAAACAAAAACGTTAGGCATTACAGCTAAACGTTTCAAAATATTTCGTAAAGCCTTAGGATTTCACTTAAGGCTTTTTTTTATGTCAAAATTTTTTTGCAAATATTCAAGTTCTTTGCTTATTTTTTTTAGATATTTTTTGAGCTCTTTCGTATTTTTTATAAATTTGTCTTGGCTTAGAAGATTCAAAATGGTAGCTATAGTGCCAAAATAATCGCCCTGTTTGATGTGTGTCTTGGCGCTTTTTCGATCTCTTATTATCAGAGTATTATTTTTTATTTTATATTTTTTTTCATTCATTATAGTAAACTTACAAATTTATTTTTAGAAATGATTAAATGATCTAAAATTTCAATCCCCAAAATTCTTCCCGCTTCGTTAAGTTTTTTGTTTACTTCCAAATCTTCGCTACTGGCTTTTAATATCCCTGATGGGTGGTTATGAGCTATAATTATGGCACTAGAGGAATATTCTAGGGCTGGTCTAAAAACTTCTCTTGGATGTATAATGCCAGTATCAAGAGTGCCCATGGATATTATTTCGCTATGAATTAGTTTGTATCTGCTGTTTAAATAAAGACCTCGAAAATGTTCTTTATTCAGTTTGCCCATATCTTTTAGATGGTCAAAGGCCTGTTTGGCATTCCTGATAGTTGTTGTTTCAAGCCCTTCTTTTTTGAAAAATCTTTTTCCCAATTCAAAACAGGCTACTATTTGGCAAGATTTTACTATTGGTAAACCAAATTCTTTTTCAAGATTGTTTGGGTTTTTTTCATTGATAATCGAATTTTTTCCGTATTCCTTGAGGATGCGATCGGCCATATTTATAACTTCTTCTTTTTTTGTTCCGGTATTTAGAATAATAGCTAAAAGCTCGGGCGAAGAGAGTGTTTCGGCTCCGAGCCTCAACATTTTTTCTCTCGGCCTATCATTCTTTTCCCTGTCTCGTACTGTTGTTATGCTGTATTTTTTATTACGGTTGACTATAATGTTTGAATTTTTTATTTTGTAAGACATATCAAATATTTAATAACTGGTTTATTTGAAAGAAATGGACTTTCATTTTTTTTTATTATATCATGTACTTGTTATCATTAAGATAAATTTTTCTTATACTTTTTTTATACTTTAAATCTATGAAATTTAAAAAGATTATTTTAAAAAATTCTTTGCCTGTTTTTTTGGTAAAAATTCCTAAGGCTAAGTCGGCCACTGTTTTGGCCATGTATAAAACTGGATCAAGATATGAAAACAGAAAAAATTCTGGACTGTCTCATTTTTTGGAGCATATGTTCTTTAAAGGCACTAAAAAGAGGCCAACAACTTTAAAAATTTCTGGCGGACTTGATTCTATTGGTGCGGAGTTCAATGCTTTCACGGGCAAAGAATATACTGGTTATTATGTTAAATCTCAAAAAGCAAAATTTGGTATAGCATTAGACATCTTGAGCGATATGCTTATTAATTCTAAGTTTGAGCAAGAAGAAATAGACAGAGAGAGGGGTGTAATTATGGAAGAACTGAACATGTACGAAGATAACCCAATGATGTATATTGAAGATGTTTTCGAGGGATGTCTTTATGGAGATACTCCGGCTGGATGGGACACTATTGGTTTTAAAGAAAATATTTTAAAGCTACAGAGGAAAGATTTTTTGAATTATTTTTCTAGCCAATACGGGGTTAAGAGTATGGGGTTATTTGTGGCTGGTGATTTTGAAGAAAAGAATATAAAGAAAGAGCTAAATGAAAAATTTGCTGGGATTAAGAAAAACAATTATAAGAATAAAATAAAAGTTGTTGAAAAACAGAAAGAACCATGCTTCAAGGTTAAGAGAAAAAAAACTGATCAGATGACAATTTCTCTTGGGTTTAGGTCTTTTCCTGCCGGGCACAAAGATGAAATGATTTTAAAGTTGTTATCAATTATTTTAGGAGGATCGATGAGTTCTCGTTTGTTTATCGAGCTTCGCGAACGAGGGGGATTGGCTTATTATGTTCATTCTGGCGCTGAATTTTATAGTGATAGTGGATACATAAGTGTACAAGCTGGAATTCCAAAAAATAAACTTAAAGAATCAATGGAAGTTATTTTGGATCAGTATAAACTATTGAAAACAGAGATGGTTTCCAAGGAAGAAATAACCAAGGCCAAGGATTTGCTGTCAGGAAAAATGATTTTAGGACTGGAGGGCACTGATGATTTTACTTCTTGGTATGGTCGCCAATTTCCATTTTCAGACAAATTTTTATCACCAGATGAATTTTTAAAAAAGATGAAAAAAGTTTCAGTAGAAGACATAATGAGGGTGTCAAAAAATATTTTTACTAATGACAGATTAAATTTAGCTGTTATTGGGGATGATTTTAAATTTGATTTAAAGAAATATTTAAAGGTTTAGGTTCTTGCATTTTTTTAAATTATAATATATTATATAAACAGAATTTAAATTTAATATGCGCCTTTTATAAAAATCCTTGGTTTTTAGGTGCCCAAGGGGCTTTTGATCTAAAATTGATCAAGGTTAATTCAATCTTTTTTTGTTTGTAATCTTTTAGGTCCAATTACAGATAAAAAAATAATTATTATGAATATCAACGAAGAAAACAATAGCTTGCTAGCAAGTTTGTTGGAGAAAGATGAAATAAAAATTCCAAAAACAGGGGATACTGTTATTGGAAAAATAATTTCAGCTTCAAAATCAGAAGTTAGAATTGATATTGACGGTGTTTTCACTGGTATTGTTCGTGGTCCTGAATTGTATTTTGATGACGATGAGTTTGATAGCTTAAAACCAGGAGCAGAAGTTGAGGCAACCGTTATTGATGAGGAAAATGAAATGGGAGAATTAGAGTTGTCATTTAGACAGGCTGGGCAAGAAAAGGCTTGGGCTAAATTAGAACAGGCTTTGAAAGACAAGGAACTTATAAAGGTTAAAGTCTTGGATGCCAATAAGGGAGGCTTGCTTGTTAAGCATAATCAAATTACTGGATTTTTGCCGGTATCTCAATTATCACCAGAGAATTATCCTAGAGTTAGTGGTGGTGATAAACAAAAAATATTGGAGAAATTAAAATCTTTTGTCGGTAATGAAATGGAAGTAAATGTTATAAACTTGGGAGAAGAGTCTGACAAGATTATATTTAGTGAAAAGGATGTTTGGAACAAGAAACAAAAACATATTATTGATAAGTATAAATTAGGAATGGTTGTTGATGGTAAAATTTCAGCTGTTACTAATTTTGGTGTCTTTATCAGCTTTGGTGAGGGTATGGAAGGATTAGTTCATATTTCCGAATTAGCTTGGCAGAGAATTGATTCTTTGGACAAGATGTATAAAGTGGGAGATGAAATAAGAGCTGAAATCGTGAATCTTGATAATAATAAGATATTTTTAAGTGCTAAAAAAATAGTTGAAGATCCATGGAAAAAGGCAGTTGAGAAATATAGCATTGGGCAAATTGTAAAGGGAATAGTTTTGAAAATAAATCCTTTTGGTTTGTTTGTAAAACTTGATGATGAAATTCATGGCTTAGCTCACGTTACTCAATTGGGAGCTAATTCAAAAGACAAGATTGCCGAGATGTTTAAAATTGGGGAAGAAAAAGAATTTGAAATTATTTCCATTTCTCCTAGTGATCATCGTTTGGGTTTAAAATTAGTGGACGGTAAAAAGACAAAGAAGAAAAAAGAAGATGATGATGTTGAAGAAAAAAAAGAGGAAAAAGAAGAAGAGGCTGAAATTAAAAAAGTAGAAAAGATTGAGAAGGAGGATAATACGGAAAAAATTGAAGAGACTAAAGAGGAAAAGGCAAACAAGAAGGTAGCTAAAAAATAATACTGACAAAAAAGACGAAGAAACACTTCGTCTTTTTTTGTATACATTTGTTTTAAAAATAAAAATATTATATAATAAAAATAAGCGATTTTTATCGAATTTTTTTAATTTATTAAATTTTTATATAATATGAAATCATTGACCAAAAATTTTTTAGTTTTTTTATTTATTTTTTTAGTTATTGCTAGTTTGTTTAGTATTTTTTCAGAAAAAACGGTTAGCCCGGAAACCATTGGTATCAATAGCTTTATCTCTCTTATAAATGACGAGAAAGTGAGTAGCGTTTCTGTTAGTGGCAATCAATTAAATATAGTCTTGGAATCAGGGGACAAAAAAAATGTCAAAAAAGAAGAAGGGGAGTCACTTTCTAGTTTGCTAAGCAATTTTTCAGTTCCTTCTGAAAAGATTTCTAAAATGGACATTAGCATCAAAGAGGATGATGGCTTCAAAGTTGTTTTGATGTCAGTTTTACCATTTTTAATACCTTTTATTTTGGTTGTGGTTTTTATTTATTTCATGATGAAAGGCGTTTCCGGCGCCAACTCCAAAGCTATGATGTTCGGTCAATCTCAGGCTAGAGAATTTGACAATAATCAAAAAAATAAAACGACCTTTAAAGACGTCGCTGGGGCAAAAGAAGCTAAGCAGGAATTAAGTGAGATAGTTGATTTTTTGAAATTTCCTAAAAAATTTCATGAATTAGGAGCAAAAATTCCAAAAGGAGTTTTACTTTTGGGTAGCCCGGGAACCGGCAAAACCTTAATGGCCAAGGCTGTTGCGGGGGAAGCTAATGTTCCTTTTTATAGTATCTCTGGTTCTGAATTTGTAGAAATGTTTGTCGGAGTTGGTGCTTCTAGGGTAAGATCTCTTTTTCAAAAAGCTAAGAAAAATTCACCTTGCATAGTTTTTATAGATGAAATTGATGCTGTCGGCAGAAGAAGAGGGGCCGGTTTGGGCGGATCTCACGATGAAAGAGAACAAACTTTAAATCAAATATTAGTTGAAATGGATGGCTTCGATCCAACTGTCAATATTATTGTTGTGGCCGCTACTAATCGTCCTGATGTTTTAGATCCAGCATTACTTCGACCCGGCAGATTTGATCGTCAAGTAGTCATTGATTTACCAGACTTAAAAGATAGAGAGGAGATATTGAATGTACATGTTAAAAAGAAGCCCTTAGCTAAAGATGTAAGCATTAGACTAATAGCCGAAAGAACACCGGGATTTAGCGGAGCTGATTTGGCCAATGTTCTAAATGAAGCGGCGATCTTTGCGGCCAGACAAAACAAAAAAATTATAAATACTGAAGATTTATTTGAAGCCATTGAAAAGGTTATGATGGGCCCAGAAAGGAAAGGTAGGGTTATTAGCGATCAAGAAAAAAAGATTACAGCTTATCATGAAGCTGGGCATGCCTTGGTGGCTCATTTTTCACCCAATACCGATCCAGTGCACAAAATTTCTATTATTGCCCGTGGTCAGGCGGGAGGTTATACGTTGAAACTTCCTTCAGCTGACAAGAGAATGTATAGCAAGGACTATTTCTTAGACGAAATAGCAGTTTTGTTAGCTGGGCATTTAACTGAAAAGAAGATTTTTGGAGAAGTTACAACCGGCGCTACTTCTGATTTAAGAAGGGCCACGAGTATCGCCAAAAGATTGATTACCGATTATGGAATGAGCGATAAACTTGGGCCACGTACTTTTGGTGAGAAGGAAGAAATGATCTTTTTAGGTAGAGAGATTCATGAACAACGCGATTATAGCGAAAAAGTAGCCGAGCAAATCGATGAAGAAGTTTCCAATTTTATTGAAATTTCGAAGAAGAGGGCAGAAAAAATATTGGAAGAAAAAAATAATTATTTGGAGAAGATAGTCGAGGTTTTGATGGAAAAGGAAACAATCGAAAAAGATGAATTTGAAAGAATAGTTGAGTTCAAAAAATAAAAAAATTAGCAGGCGTCTTTCTTTTGGTTTTTTGTTATAATAAAGATATATAAATATGATTAATTAAATTATAAAATTATGTTTAAAATAAAACAAAAAGCCTTGCCACGTGAACGCGAAGCGTTTTTACGTGGCTTTACGTTAATCGAATTATTAGTAGTAATAGCCATTATAGGAATTCTTGCTACTTTAGCTGTGGTAGCCCTTCAACAAGCCAGATCTAGAGCTCGCGATAGCAAGCGCTTAGCTGATATGAAACAAACTCAAACCGCTTTAGAATTATTTTATAATGAAAATGGTAGATATCCAACGACAGAAGAGTGGGAAAGCGGTTCTATAGTATCTTCTTCTACGGGAGAAGTATTTATGTACAACATTCCTATTGCTCCATCTCCTGCCGACGGAGACTGTTTGTCCGCTTCTAATACTTACACCTACACACCCCAAAATAGTGGAGCTAGTTACACCATAGACTTCTGTACAGGCAAACAAATATCAGACATGCCAGAAGGAGCAAAACAAATGACCCCCGGAGGAATAATTGCTTTTGATAGTAATCAAGAGAATCAAGCCGAGGAAGAGGAAAAATCTTGGAGGATTGTCGCTAGCTCAGATGTGTCCGGACCGGCTTGGCCATATTTTGGTTGGAGTTCAATAAACTCATCATCTGACGGTACAAAAGTGTATGCCGCTCCTAGTGGTGGGTATATTTATAGGTCTTTTGATTCTGGTCAAACTTGGACAGAAAATAGTTCCATTGGCTTTGGTTATTGGTATTCAATTGTTTCCTCGGCCGATGGTCAGAGATTGGCCGTGGTTGATAATGGTACTGATAGTGGTGGCTATATTCATACTTCTTCTGATTCAGGTCAAACTTGGACGGCACAAACTTCTGCTGGAAAAAGATTTTGGTACGCCGTCGCTTCTTCATCCGATGGGCAGAGACTGGTGGCCGCTGATCAAAATGATTATAATGGTGGTTATCTCTACACATCTTCTGACTACGGTCAGACATGGACTGAACAAATTTCTTCTGGTGCTAGGGTTTGGTTTTCAGTAGCTTCTTCATCCGATGGACAAAATTTAGCAGCTGTTGAAAATTATGGTTATATATATACTTCTTCGGATTATGGTCAAAACTGGACAGAAAGAGTTTCGGCTGGATCCAGGGGTTGGAGATCAATAGCCTCCTCGGCTAACGGGCAAATACTGGTAGCAGTGGCCTCTACTGGATATATTTATGTCTCAAATGACTTTGGTGGAAGTTGGACGCAGAGAGCATCTTCAAGAGCCTGGCGATCGGTTGATTGTTCTGATGATGGACAAAGAATGGTGGCTGTGGTTTATAATAATTATGCCTATACTTCTTCCGATTATGGACAAACCTGGACAGCTCAAACTTCAACCGGGACTAGAGCCTGGAATAGCGTGGCCTTTTCTGATGATGGACAAAAAATTTTTTCTACCGCTGGATATATTAATGTTTCCGCTGATGCTGGTCAGTCTTGGTCAGAAAAATTGGATGTGGGCGGAAAAGCCTGGCTTACTGCCTCTTCCTCTGGCAGTGGGCAAAAATTAGTGGCGTCTGTTTATAATGGATATATTTATACTTCATCGGATTATGGCGAAACCTGGATTCAAAGATTTTCGGCTGGTTCTAGAAATTGGCGTGGCATAAGCTCTTCCGATGATGGAACTTATTTATCAGCCGTGGTTGAAGGTGGTTATATTTATACGTCTTCAGATTCAGGCCAAACTTGGACAGAACAAAGTTCTTCCGGGATAAGAAATTGGTACTCTGTGTCTTCTTCGGCTGATGGCAGTAAGTTGGCGGCTGTTGTTTATAACGGATATATTTATACCTCTTCCGACTATGGGCAAAACTGGACAGAAAATTCCGATGTTGGTTCAAGAGAGTGGTTTTCTATAGCGTCTTCATCCAACGGACAAACGCTGGTAACGGTTGCTAGATGGGATTATGTTTATATATCAAATGACTTTGGTCAAACCTGGGAAGCTAAAACTTCGGCCGGACAAATAAATACCAATATGGCCAGGGTGGGGATGTCTGATAATGGACAAAGAATTTTGGTTACTGCTGGAACCTCTCTTAAAATTTCAAATGATTACGGCGAGAGTTGGACCACTTCCGATGCTTTGGACATTAATGAGTTGTATTATTGTTCTGTTTCTGGTGATGGATCAAAGATGATGGCATTGTCTCATGGCGAAGTCTTTGTATCCGATGACTTCGGTGATTCGTGGACAGTAGATTCTTCCGCCAAAGCTTCTCAATGGTCAGCTATCGATATCTCATTTAATGCGGAGTTGGCCATAGCCGTTGGTTTTCATAATATATTGATTTATAGGTAGTTTTAGAATTCATTCTTATTGACAAATAATTTTATAAAATATAATATAAAATCAGAAATTTAAATTTATAAATTTACTAAACATATTTATGTCAGTACCAAAAAAGAGAAAAACGAGTTCATCTACTAAACAGCAAAGATCTCACCATTCTTTAAAAAAACAAACCTTAGGTTCTTGTCCAAAATGTGGTCAAGCAGTAAGGCCGCATATTGCCTGTTCTTTCTGTGGAACTTACAAGGGCAAAGCTGTTTTAAAAGTTGAAAATAAGGTAAAAAACAAGAAATAAAATATAAAAAATAAAGCACTTTTGTGCTTTGTTTTAATTAAAGATAATCTTATGGCTAACAGGCATTTATCAAGGACAATCGCTATACAGTCTTTGTTTGAGTGGGATTTTAATGATGGTCGAAAAAATATCGGAGAAGTGATTAGCAAAAATTTTGATGATTTTGCTCCAGATTTTGATGATCAAGGATTTACTAGTTCTTTGGCCAATGGCGTTCTTGAAAATATTGAGCTTATAGATTCTTATATAAAAAAATATGCAACAGAATGGCCTATAGAACAGATAAGCATTGTGGACAGAAATGTTTTGCGTTTGGGTATTTATGAACTGGCAGTTGGTTCTAGCGTCCCCCCTAAAGTTGCTATTAATGAAGCTATTGAGGTCGCTAAAAATTTTGGGGGAGAAGCTTCGGGAAAATTTATAAATGGAGTTTTGGGCGCAGTTTATTCAAATATGCCAGAAGAGGAAAAGTTAAAGAGAGAGAAAAATTCTGAGAAAAAAGAGAACAAAAAAGAAAACAAAGAAGAAGAGTCAGTTGTGGCGAGCGAGGAGAAATAAATTTTTAAGATTTTTATTAATATTTTAATTTTAAATTATAAGTTCCAAATTTTAAATTTTGTTAAAGTATAATTTGTTTATTTTTTAACAATAGAAAATAATTAGTTAAAATTTGAAATTTATAATTTTCTTTTTATGTCAAAGCTAAAAGATTTGGAAGAGAAAATTGGTGTTTTTTTTGATAACAAAAATTTACTGCAGCAAGCTCTTATACATAGATCTTATTTGAATGAGAACCATGATTTTCATCTTGGTCATAATGAGAGGTTGGAGTTTTTAGGAGATGCGGTACTCGAAATAATTATAACAGAATATCTTTTTATAAACTTCCCAAATAATCCAGAGGGTGACTTAACTAATTGGCGAGCTAGCTTGGTTAATTCTAAAATGCTTTATCAAGTTGCTAAAGATTTGGGAGTAGAAGAATTTATTCTCCTCTCTAAGGGCGAGGCCAAGGATAAAAATTCAAAAGCTCGTCAATATATTTTGGCTAATTCGATCGAAGCTATAATAGGGGCCATTTATCTTGATCAAGGTATCGAAAAATCAAAAGATTTCGTGTTTAAAAATATAGTCTTTAATTTAAAAGATATAATAGAGAGTAAATCTTATTTGGACCCCAAGTCGAGATTTCAAGAATCATCACAAGAAAAGGCCAGCATTACCCCTGTTTATAAGGTTTTAAAAGAAGAGGGTCCTGATCATGATAAAAAATTTACAGTTGGTTTGTTTTTAGAAGAAGAAATGGTTTCAATGGGATTTGGTAGTTCTAAGCAAGAAGCGCAAGTTGACGCCGCTGAAAAAGGCTTAACATTAAAAAATTGGTAATCAATATACCTATATGGATATAAAAGAAATTTTTAGAATTGCAGTAAGCCAGGGGGCTTCTGACATCCATTTAATGAATGGTTTGAGTCCGATAATTAGAATAAATGGGACTCTTGTTTCTATTGATAAATTTATTCCCGAATCTGGCTTCAAAGATAATGCTAATTTTTCTATTCCCGGTTTTGAACAAAGCAACAATCTTGAGTCGACTCTGAATCAGGAGGGATTAATTAATGCTGTCGCCGAAGACTCTTATGAAGACACTGGTAACTCCGTTGATAAATATTTTTTATCAGAAGATGATGAGTTGGTAAGCGGTGACAGCCTAAAGAAACCTTCGTCTTCGATTAACTCCGTGTTGGAGTCCTATGACTTGAGAGTAGTTACCAATAAGCAATTACAAATAGCCATTAAACATATTTTGGGTGCCGAACAATTAGAAAGATTTTACAGAAAGAAAGATTTGGATTTTTCTTATCAATTTGAAAATTTCAGATTTAGAACCAACCTATCTTTTGAGAAGGGAAATATAAAAATGACAGCTAGAATTATCAAAGAAGACCTTCCTACGATGGAGGGGTTGGACATGCCTAGGCGTGTTTATGATTTATTAAATTTAAGTCAAGGATTAATTCTTTTGACTGGGCCAACTGGCTCTGGAAAGTCTACCTCTTTAGCCGCTATGGTAGATTATATAAATAGTCATAGAAGTTGTAATATAATAACGTTCGAAGATCCCATAGAATTTGTTTTTAGTCCTAAAAAGAGTATTATTAGTCAAAGACAATTAGGAACTGATATGCCGTCTTTTGCGAGTGGGTTGCGCTATGTCTTAAGGCAAGATCCAAATGTTATCATGGTTGGAGAAATGAGAGATTTGGAAACTATTTCAACGGCTGTAACCTTAGCCGAAACCGGTCATTTGGTTTTAGCAACGCTCCATACTTGTAGCGCTTCTCAAACTATAGATAGAATTATTGATATTTTTCCACCACACCAACAAAATCAAATCAAGTCTCAGTTGTCTTTAATTTTGTCAGCCGTTATTTCACAGGTTTTAGTCCCAGATACTAACGGTGGAAGAGTGGCAGTAAGAGAGGTATTGCTTAATAATTCAGCTGTTTCTAATTTAATAAGAGAACAAAAAATAGCGCAGATAAAAAGCGTTCTAGAAACTCAATCTAGCGAAGGCATGATTAGCTTCGAGAGAAGTATCAAAGATCTGGCAAACAGGGGAGTCATTAGTGTTGATACGGCCAAAAATTTATTATCAAACAAAATATTTTCTAGTTAGTATTTATTTTTTGTATATTTTCTCGCCATTGCTTATTATCAAAATATTACCGTTTAGATCGGTGCGGAAGGTTTCTGCTCCGATTTTTTTTAGCTTATTAATTGTTCTAAGGCTGGGGTGATTAAATTTATTATTTTTTCCAACCATTATTATGGCTATTTTTGGATCAATTTTGTTTAGAAATTCTTGATTAGTAGAACTAATTGATCCGTGATGCCCAACTTTTAAAACGTCGCTTTTTAAATCATAATTTTTTTCTAATATTTTCTTTTCAATTTCTTCTTCGGCGTCCCCAGTGAATAAAAATATTGAATTTTTACATATAAGCTGAATAACAATTGAGGAATTATTTAAGCTTTCCATTTCTTTCCCGGCCATGCTATCGATTGGGAATAGAAATTTTAAATAACAATTTTCGTCAATCTTTATATTTTGTTCGGGTTGAGGAATCAACAGGTTTAAATTTTTTTCATCAATAATTTTAAGCACTTCTTGGTATAGAGGTGAAGAATAGGATGCCCCAGTAAAGATTATTTTTTTTATTTTATATTTTTTGATGAGTAAGGGAAAGCCAGCGATATGATCGTCGTGGGGGTGAGTTATAATTGCCATATCTATGTTTTTGCTCCACCAGGGAATTATTTTATTTAATTCTTTCACTCCTTTTTCGCTTCCCATGTCAATGATAATATTTTGTTTATTGGGGGTTTGGATAAAAATTGCGTCGCCTTGCCCAACGTCGAGGAAATAAACTTTTAAATTTCTATTTTCTCTAAATGAATAGTAAGACCAAAAAAAATAAACGCATAACAACGATAACGTAGAGACAAAAAGTATTATTTTATTCTTCTTACAATTGAGCTTCATCCGGAAATTATAAAGTAAAGTTTTTAAAAGTATATTAAATTAATTCTAAATTACATTCTTGTTTTTTGACTTTTTGCTTACTTATTATTATAATCTAATCAGATAATTAAAAAATTACCCTCAAAACTTTTTTAGGTATTAAAAATCAATTATTTTGTCTATTCCGATAATACCGGATATGAAAATTGGTTATGTCACGATTAAGTGGAGGGGGTATCAATTAAAATTATAATTAATTCTTGGTGATTTTTGTCGCTGAGAATATTGAGGGTAATTTTTATTATTTCAATGTTTGATAAAATAACATCAGCAAAAAACATAAAAGAAGCCTATCTCGAGGTTTTGAGCGGTTTTTATCTTGATGGTAAAAATAATGTTTACAGTGGATTGGATGGCTTGAACATCCCTTCTTTTGATCTTACTTTAAACGATTTGATTTGGCAGATTATAGAAGAAATAAAAAGTTTTAAGGAAATTGATCCAGCTTTAAATATTTTTATTCCCAAAAAGAGCAATCCGGATAAAAATAGAGAAATATTCATATATAGCATAAAAGAAAGAGTAAAGGCCCAGGCTATATATAGGGTTATCATCAGTCGCTTTGAAGAAATTTTCTCGTCGCGACTTTTTTCTTATCGTCCAGGCAAGTCTCCCTATAGGGCAGCTCAATTGGTGGCTAAAAGATACCGTAAATTTTTTAGAAATGATTATGTTTTTACGGCTGATTTGAGTAATTTTTCGGGAGTAATTGATAGAGAAATAATGCTCAAAAAATTACCAAGCGTTATAGATGATAAAAAAGTGTTAAAACTATTATCTTTATTTATAAATAATAAGTTTTATTATAACGGACAATTCATCAAACCCGAGAAAGGGTTGGTTATTGGTTGTCCAATTTTTGGGCTTTTGACCAATTTTTATTTAAGTGATGTTGATAAGAAGTACTCCTCTTTGCTTAAATTTTATCTTCGCGTTGGCGATGATTTGATAATGCTTGACCCCGATAAAAAGAAAATTGATAGTTTTAGGGATAGTTTTTTCGAGGATGTAAAAGAGTTAAAGCTGGAACTAAATAAAGAAAAGATTTCTTGTGGTAGTGCCTGCGATCATTTTTCTTTTTTAGGTTATGATTTTTTGAATGGGATGATATCCTTGCCCCATAATTATGTTAAAAAAATAAAAAGCGATTTTAGGAGTATTTTAGTTTATAAAAATTATAGTCAAAATAAAAAAATCTTTATTCTTAAAAAACGAGCCGACAGACTATCCAGTAGTTTTAATTATTATTTTTTAAACTTAACAAGAAACAAGCCGCAACTTAATGATTCTGAACAAATAAAGGAGTTATCTGAATATTTTTTTGAAATACTCACTGAATTTATTTTTACAAAGTATAGTCCCAGGAACAGAAGACTTTTGACTATTAAGTTGAGAGATAACAATATTGATATCAAATCTTTGTATCAATTTTTTTTAGATTTTCATTATGAAAGAAATAAAAAATATTAAAGAATTTAAATCTGTCAAAAAGAACGATTTTCGTTATCAGGGATTGTATGATCGCTGGTTCTATCTTTCTTATTTTAAAGGCTTTTATAAAAAGAACAAGGTATTGTTTTCTTTAACTTTATTTTTGCTTGTTCTTCAGATAATAATTGAATTATGTCTTTTAGTGATTAGCAGAAATAGTGTTAATATTTTCAAGGATAGGTCGGGTCTATTGCTTTTCTTTATATTTTTATCTTTGTTTTTTTTGTTAATTTCATATTTGGCTCTCAAGAAGGAAAAAACTTTATCTGTTTATTTTGCCAACGATGTTAGGAAGAGAATAATTTCTTTTTATTTGAGTAGATCGGAATTTAAGATTGGTGGCAGAACTCACTCAGATTTAATGGCTAAAATATCTTATCATCTTCCGCTCTTGTCATCATCTTTTAGTAAAGTGTTTTTTGCTTTTGTAAGATGGTTTTTTTATTTTGTTTGTTTTGTTTTTTTGGTTTATTTTTTAAAATTTAAGTTAATTTATTTCATCTTGTTTTATTTATTTGTCTCCGTTGTTGTTTTTTTTATTTCTTATTTTGCTTCTAGACATTATATTTCTAGAGAGGTTACTTTTTATTCTCAAATATTAAAACACGTTAGCTTCAATATTCTAGATGCCCAATTTCTTAAAAGATTTTCGATTGAAGGTGGGTTTTTGAGAAAATTTGATAAGTTAGTGGAATTTGATTCTTATTTTAGGATACGGCGTGATGTTTGGTTTCGATTAGCAGCCAAAATTGTTTTTTTGCTAGTTATAGTTATTTATTTCTGTTTTAATTTTTGGGATGGTGGCAGTTTTAATTTTTTATATAATGGTGATTTTAATTATTTATTTTTTGTCTTTTTAGTTATTTACCTTTCTCGGTCTTTTTATGAAAGCTCTATTGCTGGCCTTTATATGTATCCGGCTAAGTTAGGAATTATGTTGTCTGTTTTTCCAGTGAAACGTCCCCCTAAAAAAGTTGACGCTTTTATTAAAAATAGCATTTCTTTTCATAATAGAAAAACTAGGTTGTTTTTAGAGGGGAATTATTATCGTCGTTTATTTTTTAATTTTGAAAAGAGTAAAAAATATTTATTTTTTGGGAATAATTTTTCTGGTAAAACATCCTTGGCCATGGTTTTTTCTTCTTTGTATACCGACAATCCGATGAGCTGGAAAATCAAGATTGATGGCAAGAGATTCGATTATTCTGCTTGGAAAAACTCAAGAATAAAGCCTTATTTTTTTGATCCTAATTTTAAATCCCAAAGGACCTTGATTGAATTCATTTGCGGAAAAGACAAGGAAAACATATTGATGGAGGAAATTGAAAGGAATATAGAAGTTGTTTCTAGTTTTAAGTTGATCTTCGATAATTTGTCAACAAAGGGTAACTATAACATGGATCTAAGTCTTATATTTAACAACTCAATTCGTTCATTTGCTGCTCATTGTGCTTATTGCTTGGCGAATAAACCGCAACTTATAATTATTGACAATTTGTGGCTTGATTTAAATTATGAGCTTATAAAAGAAATGATAATTTTGTTGAGTGAGGAATTGAAGTCGTCTATTTTTATTATTTTTTCCAAAGAAAAAAACGAAATTTTGAGTTATAACAAAGAATATGAAATTACTAAAAAAGAAATCAAGGAAATATAATTTTAGACTGATAGAAAACATTGCGCCTATCCTTATTTTTGTGGCGTTGATATTGCTGATTTTTTCTTTTTTGTTTGTATTGAGGGAAAAAGTTTTCAAACAAAGTACTTCTAGATTTTCGGCGGCAGAAGAAATTGATGTCGATTATGATTTTTTGGCAGATGTTTATTTTAACGATTATTTAGGTGGAGAAATTTTTTCTGAAGAAATAATTAAGGCCGTTAATGAATCTAAGTCAAAAATAGAAGTGGCAATCTACGCTATGAACGACTTGAGATTGGTCGAGGCTTTAAATGGGGCAGCCGAAAGAGGAGTGGATATTTCCTTGATTCTTTCTGATAAAAGAAAAGATACTCACGATGTCATATTCAAAGATTTGTCAAAAAAAGTTAAAAGATTGGATGTGCCTCATTATGCCTTACCTGAAGTCGATAAGAGTTATTTAATGCATCATAAATTTATAATTATAGACAGGGACACAGAAGATGAAATTTTATTTTTTGGGTCTTATAACTTTACCTATTTTCAAGAAAAATATGATCCTAGTTTTTTATTGAAAACTGGCGATAAGTATCTAATAAAAATTTTTGGTCAAGAATTTGAAAGAATAAATAATGGAATTCATGGTTGGAAAAAAATAGAAGAAGGAGTTAATCCTTTTGCTGCTAAAATTAATTATCATAATGGTTTTATAGAGGTTTGGTTTTCTCCTGGTAACGTGAAGGTGAATATTAGAGACAGAATGATAGAATTGATGAGAAAATCTAAAGAAAGTATAAAAATAATCATTTGGTTTTGGACTGATAAAAAATTGGCCGGGGAAATGTTGGCGGTTTCTCAGGAAAGAAATACAAAAATAATTACGGACGATTTTAATTTTTTTAGTAAGGATTCGGTTTTTAATGATATTCTAAAAAAAGATTCAAATGATAATCTGGAAATAATAACAGATGAGAATAGGCGGGAGGATATGATTGCCCTGGACAAAGATGGTTTGAATTCTTTTTTACATCAACACACAATGATACTTGACGACAGCATAGTTTTGGCTGGAACCAATAATTGGAGTACGGCTGGTTTTCTTTCTAACGATGAGTCAATTATTATTTCTGATATTCCTTTTCTGGTTCAGGCTTTTAAAGATTCTTTTGATGTAAATTATTCTAAAAATAAATAAATAAAAATAAAATATTTTTTTAAAAAATTGCTTATTTCCTCCTTTATTTATAAGGTCTTGACATATTTTTTAAAATAATATATAATAGGAAACAGTTTTAAAAAACGATTGTTCTATGTTTACAAACCTTTTAATGTTAAAAAATTTTTAATGTGGTTTCCAGACTCGAATGAGTTTTTTTGGAAACCGCTTTGTAGCGGTTTTTTGTTTGTCATAGAAGTAGCTCCTAGAAAATAGATGTTAAAGATTTGAAAATTAATATAATTTAATTTTCAAATTATTGATGTTTATTCCGAACTTTAATAATAGAAAGATAACTTATTGTTTTATGCAATTTCAACTTTAAGTTAAAAAATATAAAAGAAAAGAAAAGAAGAGAATCCATTTTTAATTTTAAAATTAAAAATGTGGGAAAATCGCGTTAAGGGTATATGGTGAATGCCTTGACATAAAAAGACGATGAAGGACGTAGCAGCCTGCGATAAGCTTCGGGGAGGTGGCAAGCAACCTTTGATCCGAAGATATCCGAATGGGGAAACCTACTCTATTGAAGATAGAGTGCCCTGCTTTAGCAGGGGGAGCACCCGGTGAACTGAAACATCTTAGTAGCCGGAGGAAAAGATAACAATAGTTATTCCCTTAGTAGTGGCGAGCGAAAGGGGAAGAGCCTAAACTTTATAAACCGAGTAATTATTAATTTTGCTTTTGTGAAAGAGATATTGCGGAAGGATTCAAGTCCACATGTTTATATGGTGTTGCAAGACGATTGCTTTTGTTTCTTGAATAAAGCAAGGTAAAGTCATAAAAAATATTTTTAATTGAATGAGCTGGAAAGCTCAGCCAAAGAAGGTGATAGCCCTGTAAGTAAAAAAAATATTTCTTTACTGTGATCGCTCTTAAGTAGTGCGGGCCTCGAGAAATCCCGTATGAATCCGGGTCGACTATGACCCAAGGCTAAATACTTTTTATGATCGATAGTGAACAAGTACCGTGAGGGAAAGGTGAAAAGCATCCCGATGAGGGAGGTGAAATAGTACCTGAAACCATATACTTACAAGGAGTCGGAGCCTCAATTTATTGGGGTGACGGCGTGCCTATTGAAGAATGAGCCAACGAGTTTATTCTATGTGGCTTGCATAAGCTCCTATGGAGAATATGCGAAGTGAAAGCGAGGGTTAATAGCCCGCTTCAGTTATCTTATCGGAATAGGATGCTTCTTATTTCGGTATGATAATTGATATGTCGCATGGATAAGACCCGAAGCCGGGTGATCTAACCATGGCCAGGTTGAAGTGTGGAGAAATCCACATGAAGGACCGAACCCACTAGCCGTGCAACACTAGGGGATGAGCTGTGGTTAGCGGTGAAATTCCAATCGAACTCGGCGATAGCTGGTTCTCCTCGAAATAGCTTTTGGGCTAGCCTCGAATGTTGACTACTGGGGGTAGAGCACTGAATGAGGGCGGGCCGCAAGGTACCGTCTTTAACCAAACTCCGAATACCAGTAGGTATAATTCGGGAGTCAGACCGTGGGCGCTAAGGTTCATGTGTCAAAAGGGAAACAGCCCAGATCGCAATCTAAGGTCCCTAAATATATACTAAGTGTAAAAGGTGGTGTTGTGACCACGACAATTAGGAGGTTGGCTTAGAAGCAGCCATCCTTTAAAGATAGCGTAATAGCTCACTAATCAAGTTGTTTCGCGCCGAAAATTTATCGGGGCTAAGTATATTACCGAAGATGCGAGTTCTATCTTTTTAAGATAGAGCGGTAGAGGAGCGTTCTATTCCGCGTTGAAGCCAAGTCGTGAGTCTTGGTGGAGTGAATAGAAGTGAGAATGTTGGCATGAGTAGCAAAAAGGCAGATGAAAACTCTGCCCACCGAAAATCTAAGGTTTCCTGGGCAACGTAAATCGACCCAGGGTTAGTCGGTCCTAAGGCGTATCTTGTGTAGTGCAAGAGAAGTCGATGGATGAGCTGGTTAATATTCCAGCACTACTGTAATTTCTGATGGAGGGACGCAATTCTAAGATTTAAGCGCTTTATTGGTATGAGCGTTGATTGTTTCAAGATGTGATTTAGGCAAATCCGGATCACACAAGTCAAGAAACCGTCTAAAGGTGAAGCTTCGGTGGATCCAATTTAGGTTGAAGAGTTGCCAAGAAAAACTTCTAGGGTTAAAGATTATAGTATCCGTACTAAAACCGACACAGGTAGATGAGGCGAGAAGCCTCAGGTGTACGAGAGAATCTTCGTTAAGGAACTCGGCAAAACAGCGGCCGTAATTTAGAGATAAGGCCTGCCCTGCTTGCAGGGCCGCAGCTAAAGAGATCAAGGGACTGTTTAACAAAAACACAGCTCTCTGCTAAATCGAAAGATGATGTATAGAGGGTGAAGCCTGGCCAGTGTCCGAACGTTAAGAGGAGGGGTTATTCCGTTTCGACGGGAGAAGCTCTGAATTGAAGCGCGGATGAACGCCGGCGATAACTATAATCGTCCTAAGGTAGCGAAATTCCTTGTCGGGTAAGTTCCGACCTGCACGAATGGCTTAACCACTTGATCACTGTCTCAACGAAGAACTCGGCGAAATTGCAATACGAGTAAAGATGCTCGTTAACCATAGTAGGACGAAAAGACCCCGTGAAGCTTTACTACAGCTTGATATTGAGTTAGGTGTATGCATGTTCAGAATAGGTGGGAGCCTTCGGGCGCCAGTGAGATACCACCCTTGTGTGCTTTTAATTCTAACCCCGTTTAACGGGGGACAGTGTCTGGTGGGTAGTTTGTCTGGGGCGGATGCCTCCCAAAATGTAACGGAGGCGTTTACAAAGGTTGGTTATCTCGGAATGGAAACCCGAGAGATAGTGTAAAGGCATAAACCAGCTTTACTGCGAGACCTACCAGTCAAGCAGTCGCGAAAGCGGAACTTAGTGATCCGACCATTCAATGTAGGATGGTGGAAGCTCATCGGATAAAAGCTACTCCGGGGATAACAGGCTAGTCACGCCCAAGCGTCCACAGCGACGGCGTGGTTCGGCACCTCGATGTCGGCTCGTCGCATCCTGGGGGTGGAGAAGCTCCCAAGGGTTGGGCTGTTCGCCCATTAAAGCGGCACGCGAGCTGGGTTCAGACCGTCGTAAGACAGGTCGGTCTCCTATCCACT